>CAZYBU010000040.1:0-29477 GCA_964645775.1 uncultured Leptospirales bacterium
GATGAATATCAGCAGAAACAATGGGACTCTTTCCTCGAGAAATACTCGGAAGGTGACCGGGTCACCGGCAAGGTGGTCAAGTTTGTTGAATTCGGGGCCTTTGTCCGGATTGAGGGTATCGACGCGCTGCTTCACAGGAATGATATGACCTGGCGAAAGGTCTTTAAACAGAGAAAGCTCCTGAAACTCAATGAAGAGCGGGAGTTCGTAATACTTTCCATAAACCGGGATGAGCATAAAATCTCCCTGGGACTTAAGCAGCTGAGGGAAGATCCCTGGAATACGGCGCCGGACCGATATAGTCCCGGGGGACGCGTATCGGGAGTCGTGGTTACCCTGACGAACTTCGGCGCCTTTGTCGAACTCGAAGAAGGTATAGAAGGGTTTCTGAGCAACAATGAGCTCTCGTGGACGCGGAAGAATGTGAGCGTCAATGATATACTTAAAAAAGGTGATACAATCGAGCTTGAGATACTGGATGTCGATTTCGATGAGCGTAAGATTAACCTGAGCCGGAGACTCCTGCTGGATAACCCCTGGAAAACGATCGAGGAGAGGTATCCGGTCGATTCCGTGCATAAACGGCCCATAAAGAAAATGGTGAAATTTGGAATGTTTGTGGAACTGGAGGAAGGGATTGACGGTCTGATCCATGTATCTGATATCAGCTGGGATGACAGGTTTGATTATAACAGACACTATTCCGTGGGAGACGAGGTCGAATTCAAGATTCTTTCGGTAAACCCGGAAGAGCAGAAGATCTCATGCGGAATGAAACAGCTGAAGAAATCACCCTGGGAAACAATCCGTGAAAAGTATCCGCCCAGAACCAGGGTGGAGGGAACAGTATCCGGTATAACTCCTTTCGGTATATTTCTTAAACTTGAAGAAGATGTTGAGGGCCTGGTTCATATCTCCGAGGTCTCAAGAAAGCATATCGAAAACCTTGAAGACCATTTTTCCCCGGGCGATCGTGTCAATGCCCTTGTACTGGGTGTGGATGTGGAGAAGAAACGACTTTCCCTCAGCATAAAAGGCTTTGACATGATCTCCGAGAAGGAAGAACTTGACCGGATTCTTAAGAAAAACAGTCCCAGTACGGTCACCCTGGGTGATATGATCAACATCGACTTTAAGGATGATAAGAAAAAAGATTCCGGGGAAAGTTAATGGCACGAAGACACAAACGCCGAACAACGGTTGAACAGCCTGAACGGCATGATATTGAAATACAAAGAAACCCCCTGACCCGGGCGGTAATGGAAGCGCGGGATACTGTTTTACGTAACAGACATATTTTCTTTGGTATAATTATCACCCTATTAGTCGCGGTTGTCCTTGTTATAGGGGGAGTCGTTTACTATGACAGTGTGATTCGAGGCGGTTCAAGAGAACTGGGCCGAATCATCGATACCTACACGGAAAAGGGGGCCACGCCGGAAGCGAGAAGTGAGGCGATTGCGTCATTACATTCGCTACATGATTCCACGCCCTTCGGTTTTGCCCGCAAGATGTCCCGGTATTATCTCGGGAATCTATACTATGATAACGGAGAATATGATACGTCCGTTAAATGGTTCGAGGACTTCATCGAAAATCCCACAAAACCTCTTTTTCATATGCTGGCCTGGCAGAAGATGGCCCTGGCAAAATCGGAAGGGGGTAATATTCGCGGGGCCCTTGAAACGCTGACAGAGCTTAATGAAAAATACGCGGACTCCATTATCGCTGACCAGATATATTTTCACATGGGACAGATGCATTCCAGGCTCAATAACAGCCAGGAGGCCCGCAGGTATTTCACCCTGGTCATAAACGAATACTCTCAGTCCCCTTTCGCCGATTATTCACGGAAAATGCTTGTCCTTATGGAAATGGGCTCCTCGCAGGATAAAACCGTAAAAAAACCTTGACATCCGAAGCCCCCTGGCCGGAGAATCCAAAACTTCAACACAGCTGAATAAGGTGGTGAAATAAGGTGGCGGTACCAAAGAGAAAGAAATCGAAATCGAAAGTAAGGATGCGCAGGTCCCATCACGCTATCGGCGTTCCAAACCTGAGGCCCTGTCCGAAGTGCGGAGCCTATACTCTTCCGCATCGAGTATGCCCTGAGTGTCATTATTACAAGGGTGAGCTTATCATGGAGAAGAAAGTCAAAATTCGTGACTGATCTTCATAGAATATTGAAACAGGAAGGGTGCCCATGGCATCCTTTTTTTGTTACAGGGTGAATCAGAGTCCCTGTATTCATCTTGACAGAAAGGCTTGAGGGTCGCAAGCTGTATGTGACAGAATCCACCGAGCCTTTCACAGGAATGCGCTTATGTCCGTAGATTTTGAAGAAGTCCGGAAGATTATTTCAGAACAGTTGAATATTCCTCCCGAGCGTATTAGTGAAGACGCCCTGTTCAATGATGATCTCCGGGCGGATTCCATAGATACCATCGACCTGGTCATGGCCTTTGAATCCTATTATGGCATTGAAATCACGGAAGAGGAATCGGAAAACATGCAGAGAGTATCTGACCTGGTCGAATACCTGAATAAAAAGACAGGATAGGACATTCCCGATGACTTCTGGAGAAAGGGAAAGCAGATCCTCTGAGCGCAAACGGCGATATCGTCAGCTGGAAGCTCTTCAGAAAATCACCCGCATAAAGTTTCGAGATAAAAGTCTTCTTAACCGGGCAATGACTCATCGCTCCTTTGTCAACGAGTCCGGCAGGACCGAGGTCCGGGACAATGAAAGGCTGGAATACCTGGGTGATTCCGTGCTCGCCCTGGTTGTTAATGAATATCTTTTCAAACATTTTGATTCCTATCCCGAGGGAAACCTGGCGAAGATAAAGTCTGCTATCGTATCGGAAAGAGAGCTGGCCAAGGTCTCACGCTCCCTTAACCTGGGAAGCTTTATTCTCATGGGAAAAGGAGAAGAACAGAGCGGCGGCCGGGAACGCCCTTCCATCCTTGCCAATACCCTGGAAGCCCTGATCGGTGCTATATACCTGGACGCAGGATTTAAAGAGGTACGAAAATTCATTTTGCCCCTGATTAAGCAGGACATCGAACTCATAGATAAGAAAACCTACCTTCGTGACCCCAAGACAACCCTTCAGGAATATGTCCAGAAGAAATACAAGTCCCGTCCAGAATATCAGGTCATTAAGGAATCGGGACCCGATCACCTGAAACATTTTATCGTGGCCCTCCTGGTTAATGATCAGGAAATTGCCCGCGGAGAGGGGAGCAGTAAACGTAAGGCGGAGACTAACGCCGCCACCGAGGCCCTGCGGGAAATCGAACAGGGGGAAGGTCTGGGCTGACAATGGAAAACGGGCATCTTCCCAGGGTTCGTGTTGCCGGTATCTGCATAGAAAATGGACGGGTTCTCGCGGTCTCCCATTATAAGAACGGTCAGGAATACTGGTTGCTGCCCGGCGGAGGGGTGAACTATGGAGAGTCGATGGAAGAGGCCCTGATAAGGGAGTTTGTCGAAGAGGTCGGTATAGAAATCCTGGCGGGCGACATTCGCTTCATTTTCGATTCCATTGATCCTGAGGGGAGCCGTCATGTTATTAATATCTGTTTTGAATGTCTCCGCCGGGAAGGGACCCTGAAAGTCGGGGAGGACCCGAGGGTAAGCGGTTTTGCCTTCCTGTCGAAAGAAGAAATCATGGACTGCGATTTTTTCCCTCCTGTTCAGGACCTGTTGGATGAGATGCTTGCTGGTAATCCGGGACAGATACACAGAGGTAGCCGTTGGAAGGAGTAAAAGAGTTTCGAGCCCGGGCCGGGGGATCAGAGTACCCTGTGTTCTGTGGTGAAGGGGCCCTGGAAATGCTTTCCGGACTGGATACCTGCGGTGAGAGTGACAGGCAGGTCCTTGTCGTCAGCCGCAGACTTCACACTCTTTACCGGGACCGTATCGACGCCCTTTGCCGAAGTCTGACTGCTCCCCTGTTACTGGAGATGGAGGACGGGGAAGAGGAGAAGGACTACTCCCGTGCCGGGTCATTCCTTCGAGTAATGATTGAGGAAAACTGCAGCCGACGTTCCATGGTAATTGCTCTGGGAGGAGGGGTGGTGGGAGATTTCGCCGGTTTTCTGGCGGCTCTTTTTATGCGGGGAATCCCGGTTGTCCAGGTCCCGACAACCCTCTTGTCCATGGTCGATTCCAGCCTGGGGGGAAAAGTAGCTGTCAACCTGGGGCGGGGGAAAAACATTGCAGGTGCCTTCCATCAACCTTCGGCTGTGTTGGCTGATACCTCATTTCTTGATACTCTTCCTCCGGGGGAGCTCTCTAATGGTCTGGCCGAAATATGCAAGCATGGTTTCATCGGGGACGGGAAAACCCTTTCCCTTCTGGAGAGCTGTTCCCGGGAAGAGATTCTAACCCCCGGCAGAAGAGGTGATCTTGTCCTGGCCTCGGCCAGGTTTAAAACTGCCGTAGTGGAAGAGGACGAAAAAGAGAAGGGGCTGAGGACCATACTCAATTTCGGTCATACCGTGGGTCATGCCCTCGAGTCCTGGCTGGGATACCGTAACATGAGTCATGGAGAGGCTGTAGTAACAGGCATGGTGGCCGCGATTGAATTATCTCTCCTGGCAGGAAATCTTAAACAGGAGGAGAAGGGGAGACTGCTATCCATACTCGAGAAAATGGGGCTTCTTTTCCTGAAAGGAGAATTTCCCGCGGATGAAATAATCGGCCATATGCGTTTTGACAAGAAGGCGTCCGGGGGCAAAATGAGATTCGTACTCCTGGACTCACCGGGTCGTCCACTCCACGGCGTTGAAGTGAGTCATGAAACAATCCGTCAGGCCCTGGAAAGGGTCTCTGATCATATGAATATAAGGTTTATCTGATGCTGCTCCGCTATAATCTAAGGGAATTTTCCGCCATAAGGATTCTGGAGCTGACCGGTGATCTGACTGAGACCTCCGGCCAGGGCCTGGAGGAGATCGTTCTTCGGATCATTGAGCGGGAAAGCTTGATGATCGATGTGAGCGGGGTGATTATAGTCACAAGTGGAGGACTGAGATATCTTGTGGAACTTTCCATAGAGGCGCGGGACATGGGACAGAGGATAATTATCCTCTATCCCGGGGAAGACTTGAGAAGTCTCGCGGAAACAGCCGACAGCTACCACCTGCTTATTTTCGCGGAAAGCCCGGAAGAAGGTGAGACAAAGATTCGACACTATACCTGAATTCAGTTCTCCGGGAAGATATGTACTTCAGGCCTTCCATTGTAGATGTTCTTTGATACCAGGACCTTCTGGTCGAAATATCTGGAAATTATGCTCGCCGTTACTTCTTCAGGCTGTAATAATTCAACCAGTCTACCCTCCTGCATGATACCGATACGGTCACATCTTTGAAGAACGAAATTCAGGTCATGAGTAGCGATAACTATCGAGCGGTTACCCTTCGTCAGGCTCCAGGTGATGGCCCGGCTAAAGCCGGTATGGCCCGCAAGGTCCAGGGTATCTGTGGGGTTATCCAGGCAGAGGAGATGGGCCGGTGATATCAAAGCGTGGGCAAGAAGGACCCGGCGAAGCAGGGAGCCGGAAAGATCCCTGAGCGGATACTCGTCTCTGTCGTTAAGATCCATGAGGTCCATGATTCGGGATACGATGATGGAATCTTCTTCTTCCCTCGGTTTCATCAGCCCCCGGCCCACTGTTCTCGATGAGAAAAGAAAAGGGAGTACTCTCTCGTCCCTGTTCTCAGGTTCGACAAAACGGTCGTATCTGCACTGACCGGAATTCACTCCCCTCAGGGTTCCTGATCCGGGTTCTATTCTGCCGGAGAGAACTCCAAGAAGTGTGGTTTTCCCGGATGAGGAGGGACCGATGAGGGCCAGGAATTCTCCATCCTCCACCTCAAGAGTAATATTTTTAAGAATGTCTTTGTCGCGTTTCACAAGGGAAACAGAGTCACAGGCGATCATGTGGATACCTCCTGAAATGCAGATAAAGGGCGAAGACCCCGAAGGAGAGCAACAGGGAAGCCGCCGTAATGTAAATACCGGGGATAAACCGGGTAAGAAGTATCATTAACTGTGAATGGAGCAGGGCCAATGATGCTGTCAGAAACCACGATCCGGGAGATCGCCAATTCGAGAGCAGGTACCAGGCGAATCCTCCCCGGAACCCGTTAAGCAGGATGGCGGCTGAAGCCAGAAATGCCCGCAGCAGATAAATAAACATGGTAACGGTGCGTAGAGGGTATCCTCCCCGGGAGAGATAGGCGTTGCCGTATCCCGCAAGCGTGATGGGTCGTCTGAACAGTGGAATCAGAAAAATCGGGATCAGGGTCAGAGTCAGCAGATGAGGGTGGTCGAGATGCCCGGATCGGGAATTGAGAAGGTCGAGGACCGGATTATTCACTTCACCTGACTGAAAGAGGTAAAGCAGCAAAACCAGAAACACCAGGTAGCCAGTAGTGGAAACAAAAGGTATCATACTTCGATTGCGGGGATGTATCCTGCCCATGAGCGTTCCGTAACCCCACTGAGTGATCATGGCGGATATGAGCCAGAGCAGGGGGAAAGCAGGGAAGAGGGTCGCTGTAAAGATGATAATAATCAGGACTACGGGGGCGTCGCCATTATGATAAAGGTCCGTTTCTGGAAAGCCGGTCATCCGGATAAGGGTTGTATAAGCCAGGTAAAGGAGCGTACCCCCCAGGGGGGCGATAACTATCCATGTGTCAGAAGTAGTGTAGAAATTCCAGATCGTGATTACCAGGGCTGACAGGGCAAGCAGAGGGGTCAGATACCTGACGCGCGCTATTCGGCTCTCTTCATTCTTTTCCCGGATCATCGTTGTTCCCGGTTGTCGGATTATCACCGGGTTTTGTCTCTTCAGAACCGGTTTCCTTCTGCTTTCTTTCCTCTTCCTTCTTCTGACGTTCCCTGACGATGGATAATAAAATGGGACCAAGAGAAGGATCTTTCTCAATTTTCTCTTCCATTTCCGGGTATTCGGCCAGATCACTGACCAGTTCCCGGGCCCTCTCCTTCCGGTTGGAGAGAGCGCAGGCCCGGGCCAGGATAAATCTGTCCTCTCTGTCCAGGGAGAGCTGATCCAGCAGTTCAATGGACCTGTCATATTCCTTTTGCCTGTAGTGGGAGATAGCCGCCATTCTCATGAGCCTGTGATTCCTGATATTATCAGGGAGTGATGCGTATATTCTGGTTATCTGCTGGAAATTCTTTTTCCGGTAATGATGATCGATCAGGATTCCATATGCTCTGTGGTACTTCTCCCTCTGCTCCGGGTCAGTTTTCGTCAGTTCCCAGAGCCGCGTAAAATAGTGGCTGTACCGTTCATCCTCGATTTTGTAATACAGGCTGCCTATCTGGTAGATAAGAGAGAGGTTTTGCTGGTCTTCCTTGTAGATAGCGGTCAGCAGAGGGATGGCTTCGGAATATTTCTCCTGCCTGACAAGGGTTGCCGAGAGTAGACTTCTGATGGATCGACTCCCGTATCCCATTTTTATGAGCTTGCGGAAGTCTTCCTCCGCCTGCCGGTGTTCTCCCAGCCTGTAGGCGGAGATTCCCCTTTTCTTGATCAGCATGACACGGGTCGATTTCCCGAAGAAACCGTATTTGACGGCGCCTGAAAGGTGATCCAGGGCGGATCGGTAATTTCTCCTCCGATACTGAATGTCGGCCATAATCATATGGGCCTCAGCGTAAAAAGGAATGGCGTCAATTACGCGGCTCATCTGTCTCATGGCCCGGTCGTACTCTTCTCTCTCGTAAGCAATAATTCCCAGTTCAAACCGGGGGGCCCTGAAAGATGAGTCTTCCCGCAGGGCCTCATGGAACTCTTCTTCAGCTTCGTCTTTCTTTCCCTGAGACTTAAGATTCATGGCCTTTCGATAATGAGAAATTGCTTCACTGTCGTTACTCCACAAACTCTTGTTGATAATACTTTCCGCTTTTTGTCGGGCTCCGGAACCGGGCATACCTTCTTCCATGAGTCGGCAGTACCTGATCAATGCCCTGTAATCGACTCTCTGTTCAGCGATAACTATCAGGTTCCAGTAAGCGTTTTTACGGTACTGGGAAGAGGTAGGATGGTCCAGGCTCTCCAGAAAATACTCTTCAGCTTTCCTGTAGTTACCTGTAATTTTCTCGATCTCTCCCAGGAAATAGTATGAATTGCCCCGTTTGTATTGTTTTATATCTTCCTGGAACATCTTACGGGCCTTATCGTAGTTCCTGGATATATAGTATTTTCTTCCAAGGCGGTAATACTCCGAGGCCAGGAGTCCGGTTGTCCAGGAGAAGATGAGAAGGATAACAAGGAATATGTTGATGTATGGACGTTTCATGGTTTGAGGATCTCCCAAAGGGGTAAGAGGGTTTTCCGCAAACATGGATGTAATGTCAAGATTTTTTACCACTCTAATTAATCATTGACTACGTCAAAAATGGACAGAATCTGCCGGTATTCACTTAGAGGTTTCATACATGTCATCTATGTTACGGTCCACGGGTATTATTGCCCTTTCCACCCTGGCAAGCCGTATACTCGGTTTTGTCCGGGAGATGCTCTTTGCCGCCTTTTTCGGGGCCACCGGCTCCACGGATGCCTTTTTCGTGGCCTTCAGAATACCGAACCTTCTGCGTCGACTGGTAGCGGAAGGAGCTCTGACTGTTTCCTTCATACCGGTCTATTCTGATTATCTTGTTAACAGGGGGGAGGAGGAGGCACTTCAGCTTGCCAGGCGGACACTGACTCTCCTGATGACTTTCATAATCATTCTCGTGCTGGCAGGTGAGGTCTTTTCTCCATGGATCGTTCGGCTCTTCGCTCTCGGTTTTACATCGACCTCCGACATAACACTGGCGGTTGAACTTAACAGGATTCTCTTCCCCTATCTTATCTTCGTCGGTTTTGTAGCTTTCTCCATGGGTGTTCTGAATTCCCATGACCGTTTCTTTGCTCCCGCTTTTTCGCCGGTTCTGCTGAATATAGGTATTATTTCCGGTATCATATTTTTCACCCCTTTTTTTGATAAACCTCTCTACGGTGTGGCTATGGGGGTGCTGGCGGGAGGTGTCCTCCAGGTATTCATGCAAATTCCTTACCTTATTAAAACCGGTTTCCGCATGAAAATCATGTTTGATATTAAGCATCCGGGAATTCAACGGATATTCCGGCTCATGGCTCCTGCCGTGTTCGGGATTGCCGTCTACCAGGTCAACATTTTGATGAGCACAATTCTGGCTTCCATGTTGCCTGAAGGGAGTATCTCATTTCTTTACTATACGGACCGATTGACGGAAATGGTCCTGGGTATCTTTATCGTTTCCATTGGAAACGTTATCCTGCCGCATATGTCGAGAATAACGGCACAGAAAGAGATGGCGGCTCTCGGCAGGATGTATCGTTCCGCCATGCGCGCGGCCCTTTTTCTGGCGATACCGGCCGCCATCGGCCTTTTTGCTATTGGCCTGCCCGTGATATCCGTGATTTTTTTACGGGGCGCCTTTACCCCTGTTGACGCTATCCTGACCAACCGGGCGCTATCCTTCGCCTGCTTCGGAATTATTCCCGTGGCCCTGCTTCGTATTACCACTCCCACATTTTATTCACTGGAGGACACGAAAACTCCGGTTCGCGCAGCAGCCGTGGCCTTTGTGGTGAACATCTCCCTGGGATATATTCTTATGAAAACACCCCTCCTTCACGCGGGCCTGGCCCTGGCTAACGTTATTTCCGTGAGTATCCAGGGCGGGATTCTTCTGCTTGTTCTGCGAAGAAGGATGGGAAAAATATTCAACCGTGATTTCTTTTTGGCCCTGGGAAAAGTAACAGGAATATCCATCATAATGGGAATAGCTGTATGGAAGGGGGCGGAGCAATTGAACTGGCTTGAGGCGGGCATCGGTCCGAGAATAGGGATGCTCTTTCTGCTGGTCTTCGGAGGATTAGTTATTTATGCCTCTGGCGTTCTCCTGCTTCGACTCGATGAAGCAAGGGAACTCTTTCGCAGAATCGTAAAACGATGATTACATATCCAGGTCTCCAAGCCAACCGTCGTAGAATCTCATCATATGTTCTCTATACTCATCATCTGCTGTGGGAGGGGCGCCATTTTTTCGTTCCAGGGAGACAGGATAGCCGGATATGAAATCGAGAAGAAGGGTGTAGGCCTCCGTCGTTTCATGGAATTCTCCGGAGTCATTTTCGTCAGCGCTGTCAGGATGGAGTTCCCTGGCCCGTTCTCTGTAAGCCTGCTTGAGTTCATTGAGTGAAAAAATCTTCTTTAGACCCAGGAGTTGACGCGCTTTTTCAAGCTCATTACGATCACTCACATGGGGCCTCCCCTCCGGTTAGAATATGCCTGATTTTTGGGTCGCCGAGATCCTCAACGAACCAGTCAGGGTGTTCGTCTATGACCTCCTGAACAATGCCAAAACCTGTCCCAACCGCCAGAGATTGGGCACCGTTCGCACGGGCACATCGGACATCATGAACCGTATCTCCCACGATAATGACATCCTCCATGGGAACAATACTACCATAATAATTGCGAATACGTTCCTGGGCAACAGGTGGAAGCTGGTCTCTCATGGTTGCGTCATCTCCGAAAGCTCCGGTATCGAAGAATGAGTTGAGACTGTGATACTCCAGCTTGATCCTTGCGCTCTTGTGAAAATTTCCGGTCAGAAGACCTGTGAGAATATCCTCCCTGCTTTGAAGATATTTCAGTATTTCCCGGACTCCTGGAAGAAGTGTAGGGCGAAAATCTGGCAATATTTCTGAAAGATGGCTGAAAAAACGTAACTGCAATTCATTCATCCTCCTTTCCAGCTCCTCTGGATTTATTCCGGCTGTGAGTAGTGAGTCGTGGAGAATGGATGGGTCTGTTCTGCCCTGGAATGTTATGGAATCCATCATTCCGTCGGTGCCAAAGACATCATGGGAAGCCCGGCTGAGTGCTTCCCGGCCAGCTCCATGACAGTTCAGTAGCGTGCCATCTATGTCGAAAAGTATCAGTTTCACGGAGACCAGTTGCGCAGGTTCAGTTCATTCTTCAACGGTTTTTTTTCTTTACCGATAGGGGTAATAAACTGGACAGTTTGGCAGATTGTGGCAAGATAGAGATGATAATGTACAGGAGGTATACCACATGAACAGGATAGTTATCGCTCTTTCCCTTATGATGATTCTTGTGGCAGGTGTTGTCGCTGAGGAAACCAAAAAAGATAGCGCAGAAAAAGTGAATCATGCTGAAGAAGTGAAACAGGTTATGCGTTCCATGATACTTTTACTGAAAAACGGTCATGGCCGGCAGGTACTTTTCAGATACGCCAAACCGACTACGATTGAGAAATTCAGAGAAAACGGACGTTTACAATCCATAGCTGATAGCTTTGCCGGTGGAAAATCAGATTATTTACTTAAGGCGTTGAAAGTCTATGTGAAATCGGATCCGAAAGTGGATAAGGAGAAGGGCCAGGTTATTTTCAAAGATCCAAAGATTAACAAAGAAATGATTTTTATTAAGATAAATGATATCTGGTTTCTTGAAGACTGATAGTTAATTTAATCAGAGAGAATTGCATGAAAAAACGTATCCTTTTGACTCCGGTGTATATTTGTGCCTTTATGCTGTTTGTTTTTGCAGCATCTGATGGGATATTTAAAGATCTTATCGAGATCACAGAATCTGCCAGTGTCGAAAAAAGAGAATGGCTAGATAAACGGATTCTGCTTGAAAAGAAAGCGAGGATTGCTCTCGAAAATGGAGACGATGATGAGTTTGTCCGTCTCCAGAAACAGATACTATCCATTGATAGAAAGATTCGTGAATTGAAAAATTCTGCTCTTCGGAAATTATACAGAGAGATAAACAGGGGCATAGTTATCCCCGTGGAGCAGGAACACTACGATGATGCATTTGTTGCCGAATCCTGTCGATTAAAAGAGGCGTCCTGGAAGCCTTCAGAATCCCCCATTGTTACACTGGAAGCTGAGGTACTCCTCAGAGGGAGACTTTCGAGTGATAGTCGAACATTTCATATGGCTTTACTTTCGCAGGATGGAGAAATCGTAGCAGGTACCTTCTTCCATGTACCGGTGGGTATCGGAGGTTCAAATACAGAGGAAGGGATGACGGTTAAACTCTACGCTAATCCGGGGATCTTTGATTTGCATAATGTTGACCGTGGAGTCTTCCGGAGGGAGCGATAACTATCATATGCTCTGATTTTGTCAAACCTGTGCAGGAGATATCATTCAAATGTCTGATGGTTCACTGCTTGTTTCGGATGATGATGCAGGAGCGATCTACAGGATTTCGTATTCCCGTTAAATCTTACAAAAATTTCCCAATTTTTTTTCTAAATATCATTAATCATTCGTGTACCTACTGAAGCCACGGGAGGGTAGCGGCATGATTAAAACAACTATTTGCCTGGAAACATCTGTAAGAGAAAGACTTGAGAAAGCCGCAAGTCGAACCGGCATGTCCAGTAATAGAATTATAAGATTGATTACGCGGGAAGCAATGGAAAGCATGATAAGCAGAACCTCATCGTTCAAAAGGTTGCAATACAGAGGTAGAATGGGAAAAGGTTCATGGAGAAGATTTCATATTGCGCTTGATGAAAGGGAATATGAACTTCTTCACGATGTCAGAAAGTTCTTTAAAATGTCCTTTTCTCTCTTCCTTCACCTTGCTGTCGAAATGCTTCTGGACAGGTTACTGGAAGGATTTCAGGGAAAAGAGAATTGGAGAGATAACTATCTATTCACCTGTTATTCCATAGTCAGAACTCTTACAGGGAAAGGTCAGATATGCTGGTTACTGTACTGGGGATTGCCGGATGAAATACCCTGACGAAAAATAATTTCATTGAGTAAATCCCTGGAGGATGAATTATCAATAATTAAACACTATGGATGGGAAAATTAATATAGTAATTCAGCTATGATAATAATCGGGGCTATTCTGCCTGGATCTGGCAGTTGAATCTCTGTTGAATTCTCTATATCATGGAATACATGCGGATCTGTTATCTGTATTAAGGGAGGATGGCATCCTTTCTGCATACTCATGGAAGATACCGTAAATTCTGAAAACAGGAAGAGGCATGCTACAACAACCGAAAAAGGATGGGAAAAACCGATCCTACAATAACACAGGCTTCAAATGGATAAGAATCCTCTGGGTGTTACTTATTGCATTGATTGCATATAATCTTTTTCAGATGTATCGAGGCGGTAATATCGCTGACATCTCATATTCCACATTTAAACAGCAAGTTAAAGAAGACAACGTTTCAGATATCCTCATGAAGGGGCAGAGAATAAATGGAGAGTTTCGCACTCCCTATACTATGTCAAAAAAGAAGAGTGAAGAGAAAGAAGCTGAAACCTACGAGAAATTCAAGACAGTAAAACCTCCCATCTCTGACAAAGAACTTCTAAATCTTCTTGAAAAACATGATGTTACAGTGGAAGCCCAACCTTCCCGTGATTCCGGTTGGGGAAGCATTCTGTGGCTTGTTCTCCCCTGGATTCTCATAATCGGGTTTTTTATCTACATGAGACGACGCATGCAAAACCAGATGCAGGGAGGCATGGGAGGTGGAGGCTTCTTCGGTATAGGACAGTCACGGGCGAAACGGTTCGATAAGTCGACTTCCAACGAATCCTATGATGATGTTGCGGGCCTTGAAAACAGCAAGAAAGAACTTAAGGAGGTAGTAGATTACCTCAAGGAACCGAAGAAATATGAGCGACTTGGTGCGTCAATGCCCAGGGGACTTCTACTCGTGGGTCCTCCCGGAACGGGTAAGACTCTGCTGGCCCGGGCAACAGCCGGAGAAGCGGGTGTGCCTTTCTTCTCCATAAGCGGTTCAGAATTCATAGAGATGTTCGTGGGGGTGGGGGCTTCCCGTGTCAGGGACATGTTCAAGACGGCCAAAAAGGAAGCTCCTTCCATTATCTTTATTGATGAGCTGGACTCCATTGGACGGGCCCGCGGCACCGGCCTGGGAGGGGGGCATGATGAGCGTGAACAGACCCTCAATCAGATTCTGGCCGAGATGGATGGTTTTTCTCCCCATGAATCGGTGGTGGTCATGGCTGCTACGAACCGTCCGGATGTTCTTGACGCGGCCCTGACCCGTCCGGGACGTTTTGACAGAAGGATTACACTCGATTTGCCATGGAAAAAGGCCAGGGAGAAGATTCTCGCCATTCATTCGAAGGATGTTCCCCTGGACAAGGAAGTCGATTTGAAGGAGATCGCGGCCATGACGGTCGGGTTTTCCGGAGCTGATCTCCAGAATCTTGTTAATGAAGCGGCCCTCATGGCGGGACGGCATGACAGGGAAAGGGTGGTCAAAGAAGATTTCTATCAGGCCAGAGATAAGATAATGATGGGGACACGGCGAGAAGAACGGATCACTGATGAAGACAGAAAGATCATAGCCTACCACGAGGCGGGGCACACCCTGGTCGCTGCCATGATACCGGAAGCGGACCCCCTCCAAAAGGTCTCCATCATTCCCCGGGGGAAGGCCCTGGGGGCCACGGAGCAGATACCGGAACAGGACCGGTATAACCTGAGCAGGGATTATCTTCTTGGTCGCATTGCCGTAATGCTGGGGGGACGGTCAGCGGAAAAACTCATTTTCAAGGATGTTACCACCGGTGCGGCAAACGATCTCCAGCAGGCGACGAGAACCGCCCGGCATATGGTTACCCGTTTTGGTATGAGCGAAAGGCTTGGTGCCGCAACCTTTTCCATGGATGAGGAACAAGTTTTTCTCGGTAAGGATATCTCTAAACCGAAACATTTCAGTGAACATACCAACCAGGTCATAGACCAGGAGATACAGACAATTATTGATGAAAGGGAGAGAACCTCCTATGGAATTCTTTCCCAAAACAGGAAAACACTGGAAAAACTTGCAGATGAGTTGCTAAACCGTGAATCCCTTGATGTGGATGAGATCCAGGAAATAATCGGAACTGCAGTCAGTCAAAACAAGGGCTCGAAAAAGGGTAAAAAATCCGATCAGAGTTCCAACAGAAAGCAGTCAGGCAAAGGTGGTAGTTCGAAGAAGCGATAACTATCATTCCATTTTCATTTTCAGGAGAAGAGTTGGTTTAGATATGCCAGAAAGTATAGTAAATACTATAGAAAAGGTTGAAATTAATCCCGCCTTCCGGTAATGTTGCGTTACTATGTAATATACGGAGGATGAAATGGAAATTTTGAAATGGGATGATTCGATGTCAGTACAGATACAGGAGATAGATGATCAGCATAAGAGGCTGATTTTACTTCTTAACGGTTTTTACACAGAGCTTCAGGATGGTAGTGTAAAGGAAAAGCTTGGGAAGCTCCTTGATGGACTGCTGGAATACACAGACTTTCATTTCACAACAGAAGAGAACTACATGAAAAAGTTCAATTTTGATGGTTATGAAAACCATAGACAGGAACACGCAGCCTTTATTGAGAAGGTACACGACGTAAAAAAACGCTATGACGAGGGAAAGATGGTTGTTTCACCGGAAGTGACCAACTACATAAAAGATTGGCTGGTGAAGCACATTATGGGGACGGACCAGGAGTATATTCAGTGCTTCAGGGAGAATGGGCTTCAATAATTATAATCGAATTTATCACCAGAGTCCTGCTCTCCGGTGGCACGGGTTTTTAAAAAGGAACCCAGTTTCTGGTCTTCTTTCAGAAAGTGTTCATGCAGCCAGCTTCTGAGGAACCGGTACAGGTCCAGGGCGAACCGGTAATTACCGACTTCCAGCTCTTCCCTGTAGGTATAAAACTTATCCATGAATTCCTGGTGGCGTTCCCTGTGCGTCTCTTTTTCAGGGTAATCGTACATCAACATGAGTTTTTCCTCTGAATCAAAATGGTCTCTCACAAATGATTCCAGGCGGGCCATGACGTAATCGAGGGAAATCATGCCCATGCCCTGGGCCATATCCATGAAGAGTTTGTTGGTGAGGGCTATAAGGTCCTGATGTTGACGATCGATTTCATCGTAGCCTACTGAATATTCCGGGTCCCATCTCATGTTGTATCGCATGTCTGTATCCTGATATGTATTCTCATCCTGTGTTGATAATAATACCCTTTGTGAGACAGATCAAACAAAAGTTTTCTTTACGGCAAAGAAAATGACATCCCGCATGTAAAATTGCATTAATCCGGCTGACGGGAATAACTTTGGTCGGCCGGATCTCATCTTTGCCGTTGTAAAATCTTCCAGAAAAGGTCAAAGAAATCAGAGATTCTTTCCGCCAGGCTCCACCTCATCCCGTGATAGTACCATGAGTGAATGTGGCGATAGCAGAACATGTAAAAGAGGTCCGAAACCTGCCGGTCTGTTATTGAAGTGTTGAAATCTTCTCTCTGCCGTGCCTGCTCCAGAACTCCACGTAATAGATCAATCTCTTCTTCTCTCCTGTATGATTTCTCTTCCATCCATGTCCGCATGGGAACCGTGATAAAGGCTGTTATCGCCACTCCCGGGTCCCTGTCATAGTAGTCCATGACCACGTAAAAAGCCTTGCGAAACACTTCCCGCGTACTCTCAATGCCTGCGAGATGTTCTCTCACAAGTTGGCTTATCTCCCCGATTCTCTCATCCAGAAGCGTAAAAAGAAGATCTTCTTTTGATGAGAAATACTTGTAGATGGTCCCGGTGCTGACTCCTGAACGTCTCGATATCTCCCTGAGGTTGACCCTGTGGAAGTCCCTCTCGGAAAAGAGTTCAAGAACAGCTGGATAGAGCCGGTCCCTGATTTTATCCGGAATTTTCAAAGTGTATATCCACAGAAGATTGTATCACCGGTTATTGTGACTGATCGGCGTCCCAACCTCCTTCCTCTCTAAGCCTGTCAATGATTGAGACCGCGATCTCCTTAAGGGCCATCTTGTCTACTTTGGCGCTTCTCGTGAGGGGAAAGTCTTTGTCCTCCGGCCAGATTTCCACGTGAAGGGGCCTCTTGTAGGATGCTATCTTCTCGCAATGCTTCAGGACATCATCCGCGACGAGGTTCGATCCCTTAAGGGGCCGGACAAAGGCTAATATTCCATCGTCGTAAACGCTGTGTTTCATGCCGATTACATCGACAACATCAATACCTTCAAGCTCCGCTATATGTTCTTCCACTTCGCCGGGAAAGACCCGGTAGCCCTTCTGCTTGATCATAAAAGTCTCCCGGCCGGAGAGATACAGGGCCCGGTAGCTTCCCATATCCTTGAAATACCCGATATCTCCGGTGTAGAGAATGCCTTCCTTTGAAATGGTTCGTGCCGTGGCTTCCGGCTGATTGTAATAGCCGAGAAAAACAATGGGTGGATGATAGCATATTTCACCGGTCTCCCCGTCAGGCAGCTCGTCGCCTGCCGTTCCGTCCGGGTTCATAGGTTTACGGATGGTTACCTCCGCGAGTTCCGGGAAGGCCCTGCCTACCTGTCCCGCCATCTCCTCGAGGCTTATGCCGGGGGGAGTAAAGGTGGCGAAACCCGCGTTCTCCGTCATTCCGATTCCGGTACCGATAGCCGGCGCCATGGTCGAAAGTTTTTTTAGAAAGGGGAGATCCACGGATGATCCTGCGTAGGCGGCAAGTTCAAGGCTCGAGAGATCGTATTTCTCATAGTCAGGATGGGCCCACATCATCCTGAACTGGGTGGGGATCTGACCCAGTACGGTGACACTCTGGTTTTCGATGGCCTCAAGACTCAGCTTAACGTCAAAGATACGTAGAAGGACAGCCGTGCCTCCCATGAACATGGTTGTCATGAAAAGCTCGGTGACGCATCCGACATGACTGGGAGGCAGGTTGACCAGGACCCGTCCCTTACTCATCTGCGATCCATGGGCAAGGATCTGGTTTTGCACGATAATGTTCTCGTGACAGAGAAGGGCCGGTTTGGGTTCTCCCGTGGTTCCCGTTGTATAGATAATAAGGGCCGGGGTGCGCGTGTCGATCCTGCTCCGCGCCCTCTTTAGATTTCCGGTGAACAGATCTTTCAGCTTGAGCCAGATGAGCCGTTTTTTATCCATCATGGCCGTGATACTCATTCCGCCTTCAATGATATCCCCCGGTTTTGGGTCAGGAGTGAACTGAATGAGGTGTTCGACATAGGGACATTTCTCACGTACGGCATCGCCGGCAGTGCGAAAATCGCGGACAGGGGTATGCCCCAGGAAGAAGAAGGCTTTTGCCCTGATCTTATCGATGTCACGGACCACCTCATGGTCCTGGAGGCGGACGTCCAGAGGCGCGATGATGGCCCCGATCTTGAAACAGGCATACATGAGCATCATGTGTTCCGGTAAAAGGACCAGCAACGTGGCCACGGTGTCTCCTTTACGTATACCCATATCCAGGAGCCTGAGGGCGAAAAAATCGATCAGAGAAACGAACTGTTTGTAGGTGACTCTCTTATCATCCTCATGCTGAATCATCGCAAGAGTATCGGGTGTCGCTGTGGCCCACTTTTCCACGTAGGAATTGACAAGGGGCAATCTCTCTTCCGGGGCTTGTGAATTCATTGCTTCCTCCTTTAGGGGTGTGCTATCTCAATAAAGCCGTCGCTTAGGGCTTTTTTCCCTTCGTGGTTCAGCACATCGAAGAAAATCTGTTTCGTCTCTCCGGTCTCGCAGGATCGGGTCTTTTGAACCTGAATATCTGTTCCGGGATAGACCATCCCGGTGAACCGGGAATGTATCTTCCTGAGAGGATTCGGGTCCCCTCCCCATTCCCTGTCGATAATCTCCCGGACCGCCAGCGCCAGTGTGGCAGTCCCCTGGAGTATGATGTCGGGCAGTCCCACCTGCCGGGCGAATTTTCTCGAAGTATGGATGGGGAAAAATATGTCCGAGCAGCCGTCATAGATGTAGGGGAGGTGGGACGATATGGAGAGCGTGGATCTCCAGTCGTCACTCTCACCCGGTTTTTCAGGGATAACCGGAAGGTTCTCTTCTCCCCCACCTTCCCCGGCGCATTGAACGCCCCTTATCAGCCCTCCCATGAACTCCGTGAAAACCGGCCCTTTATCCCTGTCAAGGGCATCGAAACGGATGACAATCCGTGTACCGGCTCTATGGGGCAGGATAGCCGCCACCCGTCCACGGATAATAAGATTCTGTCCCGGCTGGATGGGGCGATGAAATTCCAGATACTCGCTGTGATGTACCTGGCGGGAGATGATCTCCATGGGGAAGAGGTCAGGGTCAACGTACTCCCATATCCTTCCCAGAATTTTCCATGTCAGGGCCACGCTGAACATGGGAGGAGCCATGAGACGAGATTCATCCAGGTCATCGAAATAGATTTCGTTAGTGTAGTTAAGGGCAGCGGCGTAGTTCATTGTATCACGCCAGCTGACGGTGATTTCAAGATCTTTCAGGGTCGTGCCGACAAGACCGGGATCGAGTTCCATTGTTATTTCCCGAATTTGAAGTTTTGGAGATATACCATGGACAATCTTCGGGAAATGTCAAGATCAAAATAAAACAATGTTTCAAATTTTGGCAATAAATAAAACTATGTTTTTATTATATCCGGTAGGTGGTGATAGTTATCGCTCTTTCTGGAGTTTTCCGCTCATCAGGGACAGGTTCACCGGTTTTCTTCCATCTCCAGCAGTTTATCAAAAAAGTTGTTATAATCCCTTAGGAAATAACTGTTGATATCGACAGGAAGATCCCCTTTCCCCTTCCACCATCTTTTCCAGGCTTTCCGGGTTTCATCCGCCTCGGCTCTTCTCACCTGTTCAAAGGAGCCGGGAGGATGGCCGGCCGGAGTGTCGTCTATAATGGTAAGGCATGTAGATATATGAAGCTCGAACCATTTTTGAAGCAAGGTGCCCCGGTCTTTTGAAAGCTTATCATGGTACTCAAGAAGATGGTCTCTGGTCCGGGACCTTATTATTTCAAGAGCATCGATTTCCCTCCCTGCCTCACCCTTCTCTTTTGAATCGGGTCCACCCCTCTCCAGGTAATTGTAGAGTTCTCCCTGACGTCTGCCCGCTCTTTCAGCTTCACGCCGAAGGTTCTCCAGCTTCCTGATCTCTTCCCGGGGCCGGTCTTTTTTTACCGGCATAAGGGGTATCCGCAGCAATTTTCATGGATAAGGAGAGACTGCTTCAATAGTTTCTGAGAAACGTGCTTTTTGAGTAGGGATACCCCGGAGCCATCCGGCCCGGTTTCGATTGTCTCATAATCGAAGGCCGGTCCGAAAGGGATCCACAGATATTCCCTGGAGGCATTTCGACTCCCTTTCGCCGACAAAGCGCCGGAACAGGAGGAATAACTGACAGGTCTTTGCCGGCTTTTATGTATCTTCACCATCATGGAGATAATTATCCTCTTTGGCTCAGTATAACCCTGAACAGAAAGGGGTAAAGTCAAATATAACCTGCTTGCCCCATATTTTGATTTGTTTACTGGAAAAGCCGTACCCGTTTCCTTGATCGGACATGGGTATCCTGCTTGCTGATCGGAGTAATCAGGGCACTCGATAGCTGTTCTCCCCGGTTTCAATCCAGGGAATGCTATAGTTATCGCTACCCCGGGAATACTATGACGGTGAGAGGTAATGCTTGACCCCTGTCATTTGCCTCTGTACCTTTGTCTGGTGGAGGACAGCTATCATGAAAACCCGCCTGTTACTGCTTGCGGCAGCAATCCCTCTTCTCTTTACGGCCTGTGAAGAGAAGAAAGGTATGATTATCTCCCGCTCCTTTGTGGACGATACCACCTACGAGGTGGTGGTCCGGGGATACCCGAAGAAGGATACCACCGGTGTGGCGCGCATGGAAAGCGCGAAGCGGGCCGCCCTCCTGAACGCCTATCACATCATCCGGCAGGATTTCACCCGGTCCATTGCCCCGGACCGGAATGGAAAGGTTATGGAATATGTTATGCAGGATGACAGCGCTGTTGTCCGGTACCGGTTAAAGTATCCCGGACTCAGACAGTATTACAGACAGAAATAGGACGTGGACGATCTCTCCACAATCATACTGGACAGCATCGCGGACGGAGTCTTTACGGTAGACAGGGACTTCCGCATAACCTACCTGAACCGGGCCGCCCGGAAGATACTCGGTGTCCGGGAAGACGAGGCAAAGGGCATGAGATGCAGCGATCTTATGCACGCCAGTATCTGCGAACATTCCTGCGTGCTGGCCGAAACCATGGCCACGGGAGAACCGATCGTGAATCGGACGGTCTTTATCGTCCGGCCCGGAGGTGAGCGTATCCCCGTAAGCGTCAGCACCGCTCTTCTTAGAAACGAGGCGGGAGAGGTGAGCGGTGGAGTGGAGACCTTCAGGGATATATCCGAGATTGAAATGCTCCGGGATCAAGGCCGGTCCGATTCCCGTTTCGAGGATATGGTCAGCATAAACGGGGCCATGAGGCATATCTTTTCTCTCCTGCCGGACATAGCCTTCAGTGATGCCACGGTACTTATTACCGGTGAGAGCGGAACCGGAAAAGAACTGGTGGCCCGGGCACTTCATCGTCTTAGCGACAGGAGTACGATGCCCTTCGTCACGGTCAACTGCGCGGCCCTGCCGGATCAGCTCATAGAATCGGAACTTTTCGGCCATGTGGCAGGGGCCTTCACCGACGCCCGGAGAGACAGGCAGGGAAGGATTGCGAAGGCGGAGGGGGGTTCCCTCTTTTTGGATGAGATCGGTGATCTCTCTCCGCCGGTTCAGGTCAAGCTTCTCAGGTTCCTTCAGGAACGCACCTATGAGCCCCTGGGATCCAATCGCGTCATGCAGGCCAGTGTCCGGATCATAGCTGCCACGAACAGCGATTTGAACCTGGAGGTGGAGGAGGGGCGGTTCCGTCGCGATTTTTACTATCGTCTCAATGTCATGAATATCCATCTCCCGTCTCTTCGTCACAGACGGGAGGATATTCCCCTCCTTATGGAATACTTTCTTGCCCGGCAGAACCTGGTGCAGAAAAAGGAGATAGCCGGCTTTTCGGACCGGGTCCTGGACGTTCTTCTCGATTATGATTTTCCGGGCAATATCCGGGAGCTTGAGAACATCGTAGAGCACGCCGTTATCCTCTGCCGATCTTCCTATATTGAGATCGAACACCTTCCAGCCTATTTCAGAAATTTTGGAAAGGATGACCCATCCTCCCTGAGCCTTGAAGAGATTGAAAAACGGCACATAAAAAAAGTTCTGGCAAAAAATGGATATAACAGGAATAAGACTGCCAGTGAACTCGGGATCAACCCTTCCACCCTGTGGAGGAAGATGAAAAAATGGATACGGGAGAGTGATTGACCCATGCTTTCTGAACGATTTAACCTCAACCGGCAGGCGGATTATGATGTTGTCGGCATTGGATCAGCCCTGCTCGATATTATCATTAACGTGGAGCCTGAACTTCTCGATAGCATGGGACTTTCCCATGGTGAGATGAAATTAATCGAGGCGGATGAGAGCAGGGCCATATTTGATCGCATTGGTGAGATGCCGAGAAGCAAGGTCCCCGGGGGAAGCGCGGCCAATACCCTTGCGGGCGTTGCAAATTTCGGTGGATCTGCCATGCTTATCGGATCACTGGGAGTGGATGAATACGGTGACCTCTATATCATGGAGACCCGTGTCAACGGTGTGGAGCCGGTCCTTGTTCGTCACGAAGGAATAACAGGCCACGCCATAACCTTTATCACCCCGGATACGGAACGCACATTTGCTACGCACCTGGGCGCAGCCCTATCCCTCTCCGCGGACGATGTTCGTCAGGAAGAGATTGCCCGGGCCCGTATACTTCATCTGGAAGGCTACCTCCTGGAACCGGAAAATCTCCGGGAAGCGGCTCTGAAGGCCATGGATATTGCAAAACGCAATAATGTGCTTGTCTCCCTTGATCTCTCTGATCCGGCCCTCATCGAACGGATTTATGACACCTTTCGTCATGTTGTTTCGGAATATGTCGATATCGTATTCGTGAATGAACTGGAGGCCCGGGCCTTCACCGGAAGAGAGCACCAGGAGGCCCTTCACTCCCTCGCCCTGGAGTCCGATTACGCTGTCGTTAAGCTCGGTGCGCAGGGAAGCCTTATCATGCACCAGGAGATGTTTTACGAGGTGCCTGCCTTTGCTACGGATGTTATCAATACCAACGGGGCCGGAGACATGTACGCTGCCGGTATCCTGTACGGCATTGCCCGGGGATACTCGCCGGAAAAAGCGGGGCGAATCGCCAGTTACGCCTCCTCCATGGTGGTTGCCCGGATGGGGGCGCGGATACCGGGTCGTATCGATTATTCATCCCTTTAGTAATTGCATAATGCACCAATTTGCTGGTCTGTAATGTTGCAAAATGCAAATTTTTGCGGTGATACCTCTTCCCTTTTTTGCTAAAATCTGTTATAGTATCCCCGTATCCGGTATCCTGGGGTACCTTTTTTGAAAAAATTGTCAGCTGCGCAAAAAAATTATCTCAGACTGCCTCTTTTGGAATAACTGGCATGATTTTCGCATAATATATTAGTATGACTGAACGGGTACTCATACCGGTCTATCTGGGCAGAATTTCGCCGCTCCTTGACGTGGCGGGAAGGTTTATGCTCGCTGAGCTTCAGGAAGGCCGTATTACGCACCGGGAAGAGATTGAAGCCGCGAGCCCTGACCAGAGGGGACATCTTGAACTTCTGAGGACGACCGGTGCCACGACCCTTATATGCGGCGCTGTTAGCCGCAGGGAAGCGGAGGTCCTGAGCGGCCGGGGTGTTGAACTTATACCCCATATTATCGGAGACGCGGTCGAGGTTATCGAAGCCTATGCCCGCGACCTTCTGGTGGGTGATACGTTTATCATGCCCGGTTGTGGATGGAAAGGGCGATACCGTGGAAAAAGATGTCCCGGTTATCGAGAGATACCCGTCAGCACAGGAAAGGAGGTCGATTATATGAAATGCGCGGTTACCGCACGGGGCAATACAATAGATTCCCCTATGGATGACAGGTTTGGAAGGGCGGAAGGTTTTATTGTTGTGGACACAGATACAGGTGATAACAGCTACCTGGAAAACACTCAGGCCCTGGATTCACCTCAGGGCGCCGGCATCCAGGCGGCAAAGACTATCATAGACTCCGGGGCTGGTGTCCTGATATCGGGTCACGTGGGTCCCAAGGCCTTTGCCACCCTTTCGGCCGCGGGAATTGAGATCTATCAGGCCCCTGCGGGTAATACGGTCGCCGGGGTCATCGATAGTTATCGGTCAGGCGCCCTGAACCGTCTTGATGGGGCGGATGTTGAAGGCCACTGGTAAAAAAATCATTAGGAGATTGCTATGCCACGAGGAGATAAAACGGGACCGGAAGGAAAAGGTCCGGCAACAGGAAGAAAGCGGGGTTTCTGCAGCGGAAGTGATGAAGCCGGTTATAAAGATGATCAGGAGAGAAGAGGCGCAGGCCGAAGAAAAGAGGGGACCGGCCGTGGAGAGGGTTCCGGTCAGGGCCGACGAGGCGGCCGGGACGGATCCGGAGGAGGCAGGTAAACCTTGTCGACACAACTGACCATCCTGGTGGATAACGCCGTGGAACCGGGAAGCGGCCTTCCCCTCCTTTCGGAACACGGTCTCTCCGTGCTTCTGGAGAATGACCGATGGCGAATCCTTTTCGATACGGGGCAGGGAAGGGCCCTGGCCCGGAACATGGATTTCTTCGGAGTTGATCCTGAGAGCATCGACGCCCTGGTTCTGAGCCATGGCCACTATGACCACGCGGGAGGTCTCCCCATCCTTCTGGAGATGCGAAAGAGTCCGCTTAAAATTTACCATGGCCCGGATTTCTTCGATCCCCGCTTCGCTCTTGTGGGAACAGGTGAACCGCCCTTTATCGGGAGCCCCCTTTCGCCGCAGCAGATAAATGAGAGGGGAGGGGAGAGCGTTGAATGCGGGGGAGGTGAAGAGATTTTTCCCGGTCTCCGCATTGTCGGCGGACTATCCCGGTCCGCGGAACCTGATGACCGGCTTCAGAGAAAAAGGGACGGGGTCCTTGAACCGGATGATTTCAGGGATGAAATTTCCCTGCTCATGGATACCGACGAGGGCCCCCTTCTTCTGGTGGGATGCGCCCACTGCGGCCTGAGTGCTATTATGGAGAAAGCTGTTGAGGCAACGGACGGAACCTCTCCTGTCTTCCTGCTGGGAGGTACCCACCTGGCAGGGGCTGACAGGCCTCTCCTGAGAAAGGCGGCCACGTCCCTTATGGATCACGGTGTCCGATTCGTGGCAGCCAATCATTGCACTGGAATGGAAGGGACCCTGGCCCTGGCCCGGCTCTGCCCTTCCATACAGAGTGAATACGCGTACGCGGGAAAGAGATATGAATTCTGAAGATAAACGTATACCCACCCTGGCCGTGGCCAGCGGCAAGGGCGGGACAGGCAAGACGACTATCTCCCTGGCCCTGGCCCGGTTCCTGGAGACAATGGGACACCGGGTCTGTCTCTATGATACCGATGTTGAGGAACCGAACGGGAACCTCTTTTTGAAGGCTGATATTGAAGAGACCGTACCCTTCGCCCTGAAGGTCCCCCAGGTAAACGAGGACCTCTGCAACGGATGCGGGGAATGCGCCGATATCTGCCGATTTAACGCCGTCGTCATGGTGAAGGATAAGCCCCTCCTTTTCCCGGAGATGTGCCACTCCTGCGGAGGATGCTCACTGGTCTGCCCGGAGAAGGCCATCACCGAAGTGGATCGTGTTATCGGCCGGAGGGAATGGGGTAACGCAGGGAACATCCGCTACTCGGGAGGTCTGCTGAACATTGGTGACGCCGTTGTCCCTCCCCTTATCGAGAACGTCCTTGATCATGCCTGCGAGGGGACCGTCCGCGTCATAGACGCTCCGCCGGGAACATCCTGCCCCGTCATTGAATCGATCCGTAAGGCTGACTACACCGTAATGGTAACGGAACCGACCCCTTTCGGCCTCAATGACCTTCGTCTGGCCGTTGACATGGCCGACGAGCTGGGCCTCCGTTACGGGGTTGTGATCAACCGGGCCGGCCTGGGTGATGATAAGGTCCAGGATTTTTGCCGGGAACGAACCATCGATATCCTCGCGGAGATACCCATGTCCCGGGAAGTGGCCGCCCGCTATTCCCGTGGTGAGTTTATCGAGTTTTTCGTCAGGGAATATTCTCCCCAGCTTGAATCCATATTGGAAGCGGCCGGGGTGGGAGGAGGCGCCCTATGAAAGAACTGGTAATTCTTTCAGGTAAGGGCGGTACCGGAAAGACAAGTATCACCGCCTCTCTGGCCTCTCTCGCGGCGCCGGTATTGCTTGCTGACTGCGACGTGGACGCCGCGGACCTTCATCTCATGCTCGACCCGAAGGTCCAGAGAGAGACCGATTTCTGGAGCGGGGAGGTGGCCCGCGTCGATCCCCTTCTTTGCACCTCCTGCGGAGAATGTATCGAGAACTGCCGGTTTGATGCGATATCCCCTGATTTTCATGTGGACCGGGTATCCTGCGAGGGATGCGGGGTCTGTCACTATGTCTGCCCGGTAGACGCCGTGACCATGGAGAAGAAGATGGCGGGCAAATGGTATGTCTCATCCACGGAGAAGGGTACCCTGGTCCACGCCCGTCTAAACATCGCGGAGGATAATTCCGGCAAGCTGGTGACCGAGGTAAAAAAGGAAGCCCGGCGTATAGCCCGGGAGGAAGGACGTTCCCTGGTTATCGTGGACGGCCCTCCGGGTGTGGGATGCCCGGTCATATCGAGCCTTTCCGGGGCCGGTATGGTCCTTGTGGTGACCGAGCCTTCGGTTTCTGGTCTCCATGACCTGAAGCGGGTGCTTGAGCTGGCCCGGCATTTCCACGTGAAACCGGCGGTCCTCATTAATAAATATGACATTAATGAGGAAAAAACAACGGAAATTGAGGAGTTCTGCCGTTCCGGGGAGGTGCCGGTCGTGGGTCGGATAGGCTTTGATCAGGATTTTACCCGCTCTCAGGTGGAGGCTGTGCCCCTGGTGGAATATTCCGACGGAGAAGCGGCCCGGCAGGTACGGAAGGCATGGGAGGTGATTCGTGAAAGACTGGAAATATGAAGTGAGCCCCATCGGTCACATAGAGACCCCTTTTTCCGATGTATCGGACGGGGTTCCTATCCAGGGAAGGCTCAGGCCCGAGATCGGGGGAAAGATCATTCTGAAGGATGAGTACCTGCCGGCACTGGAGGGTCTGGAGGAATTTTCCCATATTATCTGCATCTACCTTTTCCACAGGTGTCAGGAAACAAAGCTTCGGGCCCGGCCCTACGCCGATCCGACAGAACGGGGTATCTTTTCCATCCGCTCGCCTCACAGGCCGAATCATATCGGTATCACCCTGGTTGAACTTGCCGGAATAGAGGGATCGATCCTGCACATAAAAGGGGTGGACATGCTTAACGGCACGCCCCTTCTCGACATAAAACCCTACAACCCGGAAATGGACCACGTATCCGGCACGCGTATCGGCTGGATGGGACGTCTGGGAAATGATAATACCTTTGACCGGACCGTGACCAGTCGCGAGGAATGGCTTCACGAAAACACGGAAGATACAGAGAAGGAGAAATCCGATGAGTGATAAACGGCAGAACCTGAACATGGCGCCCAACATGAACGCTGAGCAGCAGAAAGAAGAGGAGGAACTGCGGCTGGCCCGGGAACGGATCAAGCACGAGATCGTGGTTCTCTCCGGTAAGGGAGGCGTGGGAAAAAGTACCGTTGCGGTCAACCTGGCTGTTGGCCTTGCCGCCCGAGGATATCAGGTGGGTCTCCTGGATATCGACATGCACGGTCCGAGTGTTCCCAAGATGCTGGGCCTTGAAGAAGCTCAGATTGGATCGACGCCCGACGACAAACTGGTGCCCGCCCAGTACAGCAGAAACCTGAAGGTCATGTCCGTCGGTTTTCTGAGCCAGAACAGGGAAGACGCCATCATCTGGAGGGCGGCCCTCAAGCATGGCGTTATCCGTCAGTTTTTAAAGGATGTTCTCTGGGAAGACCTCGATTTTCTTGTCATCGATTCGCCTCCCGGGACCGGGGATGAGCCCCTCTCCATCGTACAGCTCCTGGAGGACCCGGACGGCGCGGTGATCGTTACTACGCCCCAGGATGTGGCCCTCCTGGACGTGCGCAAGTCGGTCAACTTTTGCCGCAAGCTGAACCTTCCGGTTCTCGGGGTCGTGGAGAACATGAGCGGGCTGGTCTGTCCCCACTGTGGAGAGACAATCGACGTCTTTAAAATCGGCGGAGGGGAGAAGATGGCGGGCGAGATGGAAGTCCCATTCCTCGGTGTCCTCCCCCTGGCCCGCTCCATTTTGGACTACGGGGACGAGGGCAAGCCTTTCGCTGAACAGGAAAACGATCAGTCATTCCAGACGTTCCAGAAGATACTGGACAACATAATGACAGAAGGAGGATTCGTGAAATGAAGATAGCTATACCTACGGTAAAGGGAAAACTGGCCATGCATTTCGGCCACTGCGAACAGTTCGCCATAGTGAATGTGGACGACGCTTCGAAAAAGATCACGGGGGTGGAGATGGAAACCCCTCCCCCTCATGAGCCGGGTGTCCTGCCCCGCTGGCTGAAGGACTACGGAGCCGGCATTATCATCTCCGGAGGAATGGGCGGACGGGCAAAGGGAATGTTCGAACAATACGGCATCCAGGTCGTTACCGGCGCCCCGGGGGAAGAACCGGAAAGGGTGGCCGAGGCCTGGCTCGAGGGGAATCTGGTCACGGGAGAGAACGCCTGCGATCATTAATGTATCTTACCGGGGGTAGGTCCGTTTTTCGGGTATCACCGAACGGACGCCCCCGCTTGGGTCTTCCACGTCACCTTCGCGCCGCGGTATAAGGTGCAGGTGACAGTGAAAGACTGTCTGTCCCGCGATCACGCCGATGTTAACTCCCAGATTGAATCCTTTAATCGAGCTGTCATCCTGAAGCAGCTTTGCCTGAAGTTCCCTGGCAAGTTCCAGCAGGGCCAGGTGTTCCGCGTTGGTAAGATCAAAAAAGTCGGGAACATGTCTCCTGGGAATGATAAGGTGATGTTCTGCCGTGACAGGGAAAGCGTCGGGAAAGGCCGCGGCCAGGTCTCCGGCCAGGGTCAGACCCCTGTTCGTTTTTGCTTTTTCGCAGAATGGACAGGGCTTGTTTTTCATGTTCGTATTCTATATTTGTATTTGTTCTTTTTCAATTAAACTTTTCTGTGAGATCTTGTTCACCCACTACGTCTATGTTATGTTATTCTTGCTCTCCTGAAATCTTTTCTGCGAGGCATTGCTCTCCGGGTATCCTTATTGTACTTTCTTTGCTTGTCCAAAGAAAGTACCAAAGAAAGGACGGTCCAGCGCGATTTGGGTCGACGCCTTTTTAGCCCTCCTGGCTGGCGTCGACATTACAGCATCCT
>CAZYBU010000041.1:0-27375 GCA_964645775.1 uncultured Leptospirales bacterium
ATTATAACCGGCATTTTATTGCTGTTGCCTTCGGCCCTGTTGGCCGACGCCGTTTTCCTCAATAACGGCCGTATCATAGAAGGGAAAATTCAGCAATGGAACGACGCCCGTATAGTTATCCGCTCCGGCAGAAAGGTCGAGAATATCCCCCGCGCGAGGGTCATTCGTGTGGCCCGGGATGACAGGTACAAACGGAAAGTTTATATCCAGAGAAAGGACGGCCGCACCCTCCACGGCCACATCGTTGAAGAAAGGCCCGCCTACTATATCATTCGCCGGGATCTTGACAAGGCCCGGGAAGAGCGGGTCTACCGGAATAACGTCCTCTCCATATCCAGGAGGCCAGCCGGCGCATCCGGAGACAGGGTTGGGGAAAAAACAGGTCACTTCTACCGCCATCTCGGTTTCCGCCTCGGCCTCTCCATGCAGTCCACGGACATGCCGGTCTCGGTCTCGCCCGAGAAGAGCTGGGGCCTGGAACCTCTCTTCTTTCAGCTCTATTTCTATGACCGGTGGTTCGACCTGGACCTCGCTTACATGCCCCGCGTCAAGCGTTTCTGGCAGAATTACGCCCGGGTCGAAGATGTACACCATTATACAAATCGAAATGGTGAATCCAGTAATGACTATTTTCACGTTGCCGTCACCGGCTATCCCTTCCGCATGTTCAACCTGAACCTCGGTATTACCCTGGGGATTCTCCACCACCGGGTCGACTGGTTTCGAACGAACAATCCATCGTCAGGGCAAATCGAGTATTCGAGCGTTCATTACCAGTCTGTTGTTCTGGGGATAACCTGGCGGTTCTTAAACCGTTTCCGGGGCTCTGTAAATGTACTTATTCCTTACGACACAGGTTTTACTTATAGAGATTTTACTACTGCTGGAGGAGGAACAACAACCCATTTAGTTTTTACCCGAGATAATCCGCTCCCAGGCTTTTCAATAAATTTTGCAGGCTTTATTGTTGATAACCTCACAATTGAGGCAGGGTATCAGTTTATCATTACGGATGTAGAATATAAAAGGGAAACAGGGTCAGGGCCTGTAAATCCATTTGGACAGCATCTTAGAATGTTCAGCCACAGAATAACCTTTTCAGCGGGGTACGGATTTGATCTTTAGGCCGGGACATAGGATGATGCTCGCCCTGGCAGGATGGGTACTGCTGACGGTATCTGTGCCGGTCATACTTATGGCGGACGGTGTTTTTTTAAAGGACGGCAGTGTGGTCCCGGGTAAGATCATCCGGGAGGGCAGGGACCGGGTAATCATCTGGAGTGATGGAAAGAGGCAGACCTTTTCAAAGCAACAGCTGCTCCGGGTCCGCTACGATGACCGGTATCGGAAAAAGATGTATATCTACCGGGGAGCCGGGCCTCCCCTCCATGTCCATATCGTGGGTGAGACCCGGGAGCACTATATCGTCCGGAGAAAGCTGGAGAAGCGGAGGGAGAGGAATATCAGGAAATCGGCGGTAGTTTCCCTGTCGGAGCAGAAGCGTGAAGATCTTTCCGCTGACCTTCGCGCCGGCAACGAAAGAGAGCTGGGCTTCCGGGCGGGGCTCTCCTTCCAGTCCGTCGATATGCCGGGCAACATAACGCCCGAGGTGACCTGGAACCTGGAGCCGGTCTGGTTTCAGCTCTACTACTACAGCCGGTGGTTCGAAATTGACCTGACCTGGATGCCGAGGGCCCGCAGGTACTGGCAGGACTATACCCCCATTGAAGAAGTACAAATAGAGCCAGGCAGCAATGATCTCAACCGGTCCCTCTCCGATTATTCCCGGGCCGCGGTCACCGGCTATCCCTTCCGTATGTTCAACCTGAACCTCGGTGTCACCCTGGGCCACCTTCATCACCGGGTCGAGAAGTATCACTCAACAGACCCCTCGTTGCCCACAACGCCTCTCTACTCAAGCCTCCGGTATCAGGCCCTTTTGGCGGGCGTCACATGGAGGTTTCTGGAACGTTTTCGCCTTGAACTGGACCTGGTTATACCCTATCGATTGGAACTCGATTACAAGGATTCTCAGGCCCCTCTCACTATCGCCACCTGGGTCCGTTTCAAGCTGGGGAAGCCCCTGCCCGGAGCCGCCTTCACCTTTACAGCCTTTCTCTTTGACAACCTCTCCCTGGAGGCGGGCTACCAGTTCCTGGTCTACGATTTTGAATTAGACAGGATGGTTCAGGATACTGGAGGCAACAACCCCTTTGGACAGGGTCTCCGGGTCTACAGTCACAGAATAACCTTTGCCGCGGGGTACGGTTTTGATCTATAGAGGTAAACATACTCGAAATGCTATTTGTACAGCCCTGGTATGGCTGGCGCTCGCGGTCATTGTTTCACCGGTTTTTGGAAAAGATTCGGATAGAGATGTGTCTCCCTTTGACAGGAACCTCGGCTTCCGTCTCGGCCTTGCCATGCAGGCCACGGACATGCCGGCCGCGGTATCGCCCGAGAAGACCTGGAATCTGGAGATGGCCTCCATACAGCTCTACTACTACGGCCGCTGGTTCGAGGCGGACCTGACCTGGGTCCCGGGCCTGCCCCGGCTCTGGCAGAGCTATGATAATGTTGATAAATATCATATTGGTGAGATGCTGTCTAACCCTGAATCGGAGAGTGAGTTTGTCCGGTTTGCCCTGACCGGTTATCCCTTCCGCGTGTTCGACCTGAATCTCGGTATCACTCTGGGGATACTGTATCATCGTATCGACTGGATCAGGACCCATAATCCAGGTTCAATAGGTTCTGAGTACTCGAATATTCTCTACCAGGCCGTCCTTACTGGTATCACCTGGCGTTTTCTCGAACGGTTCCGCCTGGCCTTGGACCTTGCTATACCCTTCAGGGGTGAGAGTGCCTATCGTAGTGTGTACTTTGCGAACACCCACCTGGTATTTACACAAAAGCGTTCATTGCCCGGAGTCTCAATCACGTTCAGCGCCTTTCTATTCGGCAACCTCTCCCTGGAAGCGGGGTACCAGTTCATGGTCTACAATCTTTCTTTTGAAAGTGATATTCCGGGAGCTTCCTTCAACCCCTTTGGCCAGAACCTCCGCTTCTACAGCCACCGCATCACCTTTGCCGTGGGGTACGGGTTTAATTTGAAGTAAATAAATTTTTTCAAGCATTTGTTCCGCTGCGCTCAGGAACGTCTCTGACCCCGACTTCGTTGGGACTTATGTCGGGAGGCACAGCCGAGGGACCCTCCTTTGAAAAAGAACTCTTCAGAAAATATTTTTTTGCTCTCCCAATGGGAATATTTATGTCCTTTTTTCCGCGGCGAAAAAAGGACCAAAAAGCGCCGCTCCTGCGGAGGGCTGTCATTGCTTTCATGAATCCATTCCACCGGGGATGTGCGGCATCCTGCCTACATCCCCTCGTTTCCTTCGGCCCTCCTGGCCTCAGTCTCTTCTGGTTTTAATGAACTTTTTTCTTCTTTCTATGGAAGTAATATTTCTTCTACTGAATGATACCAGCGGTCCAGCTTATGTTGCTGTACAATAACTCCTTCTGGCCTGAAAGACCTAACATGGAAGGTCTACCTTTCGTGGCCGGGGTTCCTCCTGAACTGCGGCCACTCGCAGCTCGTCTTCCATGACTCGCTATAGTTGCGGAGATTAAAAACTGACTTTTTACTGTTTTAGTAGTTTTTGCTGATCCCGAAGGGCGAAGTCCCGACATAGTCGGGACTTTTTTGCGCATCCTGCGCGACGTCGGGGTGTGGATAGGACATCCACCTGTCAGCAGATTACAGGATGTAATAAACTGCTGACCACTGCATCATCCTGATGCAGCTTGGGCCACTCGCAGCTCAGTCCAGCGCAATTTGGGTCGACGCCTTTTTAGCCCTCCTGGCTGGCGTCGACATTACAGCATCCTTGCTGAGAACCTCCTGTCGGCGCTGGACATTACGGAATCCGTTCCGGGCAGCATCCTTTTTGCTTCGCTATTGTTGCGAAGATTAGATATCAGGCTGTTCCGGGATATTACTCTGGCACCTGTACCTTTTCTGTGAGACCTTACTCACCAAGAACGTTCCTGAGGCACAGCCGAGGGACCCTCCTTTTAAATTGGATCATGTCTTTTTTGTAATATTCCCGATGAAATAGAGAAAACCTCACTGGCACGAATTTTCCTTGTCATTCTATGTTGTTGTGATACCTCAATAGTCACGCACCAGGGATATTCATGCTGAAAAAATTTCCCTGTATGCCCATCCCGGTCCGGAAGGAGTCCTCCATGTATCGTACCAGGCGCTATTCCCTATCCGCTATACTCACTCTTTTCATTATTCTTTCCGTAACAATTCTCTATTACAAAGACGCCCGGGCCAGGAAGGCAGCAAAAACCGGCAAACCGAATATCATACTGATTTTGGCTGATGACGCCGGCTACGGCGACTTCGGCTGCTACGGCCAGGAGAAGATCAAGACCCCGGAGATAGACGCCCTGGCCGGCGAAGGTATGCTCTTCACGGACCACTACGCCGCGGCCCCGGTCTGCGCTCCCTCACGCTGCGGTCTTTTAACCGGCCTTCACACGGGCCACGCCTCCATTCGGGGTAACGAAGAGATCATCCCTGAGGGACAGCGTCCCCTGCCGGCAGACGATGTGACCATGGCCGAGGTATTGAAAAAGGCGGTGTACAAAACGGCCGTTATCGGCACATGGGGCCTGGACGGTCCTTTTCTGGATAGGGGTCGCCCTGGCCACGGCCTCGGATGTCATGCTTTTACTGGTGCCGCTTCTTCATGTCATACGTATCAGGATCGGAAAGAGCCCGGGTAAAGAAGTCGAGGGTAAGGAACGACAGGTTCAGGAGTGATTACAGCTCATGAAACGCCGCCGCTCCCTCTCCAGCATGCGGGTAAACTTTTCCGGCGCGGCCAGGCTCAGGGAACATTCTTCACCTGAACGGGGGTGAATAAATGAGAGGCCCAGGGCGGCCAGGAAAAGCCCCTTGCTTTTTAACAGGGTCCGCTGCGGGCCGTATAGGTCATCTCCCAGGACGGGGCTGTTCATCTTCCCCAGGTGCCTGCGAAGCTGATGGGTCCGGCCCGTGATCGGATAGAGTTCCACCAGGGAGAGACACCCGTATCGGCAGGATGGGACGGTCTTTAGCCGTAACCACCGCGTAAGAGAGGGCCTTCCGTCCAATTCCCGGCTGACCTGGCCGGATGGGGCCGGCATACCGATAGTTATCGCCCGGTAGGTCTTACGGACCTCCCGTCTCTGGAACCGGCCGCTCAAATCCTTCAGGGAAAAGACCGTCTTCGCGCATAGAACCAGGCCCCGGGTCCGGGCGTCGAGTCTGTGGACAGGCTGCGGTTCCGGTAAAGCGTCGGGCAGGGAGGATGGTTCCAGGTGCGCCGGGAGCGCGTTCTCCAGGGTACGGTACCGGTTTCCCCTCACGGGAAGACCGGGCGGTTTGAATACAACGGCCAGGTCGTCATCCTCGTACAGGATATCCAGTTCGATCTCTGGCGGAACGGCCGGGCCGGTGGAATCGGTGTAGACCTCAACGGATTGACCCGGCCGGACCCGGGTGGCGGTCCTGCCGATCTCCCCGTTTACGTGAACAAGGTTTCTCTTGACGGCCTTCTTGATGCCGTTACGGGAGGTTATCATCCGGAAGTTCTTCAGACCGAAATCGGTGAGCCGGAGATCCTTATCCTCTTCAGGGACCGTAAGACTCTCAAGGAGTCTCATCCTTCCTTCTCCCTCCGCACGGTGAGGGTCAGACCGCCTCCGCCGGTGACACGGACCCTGACCCCGGCCGGGATATCCTCCTGGCCGTCTTCCTTTGTAATCAGCCATCGTTCCTGGCCGAAGCGGCCCCATCCTGCCGGATTCAACACGCTCTCTGTCACACCCTCACGTCCGGTCATGGGATGGCCGTCATCCTGCCTCTCGTACGCCCGCCACGTAAGGGGAAAGAGAAGGGCGTCTTTCGTGATCCACAGGGGTAGAATCGTCAGGGCGAGCCAGAGAGGGATAATGTCCAGTACCTTCAGGGTCGTTGCCGCGGTAACGGCCAGGAGCAGGCCGGGTAACTGAAAAAGGATATACCGTATGAGGGTTTGCTTTTTCACGATTTCATATTCTCAGGGTCAGTACCTGTTATAGCGGGCGAATACCCGGACCAGATCTTCCCGATTTTCGGCCTCCTCAAGGAGGCGCCGGTTGTCGTCCCGGATCAGAAAACGTGAAATACGGGAGAGGATGTCGATATGTTCCCTCGGCTTACCCGTTGGGCTGAGCACGAGAAATATGTTTTCAATGGCGTCGCTGGCGTATTCAGGCTTTATGGGACGAATAAGGCGGGCCATGTAGACCACGGTTTTTTCAAGACCTGAAAGGTAGGCGTGGGGCAGGGCCGTTCCGTAGCCGATGACGCTGAAGAACTCCCGCTCCGACTGGCTGAAATGCTTCCTCAGGGAGTTGATATCCGCAGCGGGAAATTCCTCAATTACATTCTGCAGAATCTGCTCCATTGCCTCAGGAATACCCTTCGCTTCGATATAGAGTACCCGGTTCGATTTTATATACAGATCGGTCTCGCTCTTCACGGGCCGGTAATAGAGACAGTTGCATTCTCCCGTCGCTTCATCTCCGGGCAGGGGAGTCATTTTTTTGCCGCTCTGGCATATCAGAAGTTCGCCCGGTATATCTTCAATGCGGCATTCAAGGGTTGTGACAGCGGTGGGGGTCTCCTCCAGGGTGGTGAGGGATGATGACCTGAGGGAGCTCCAGACAGGCCTTCCTGTCTCGATCGATTTTGTGGATGCGCCGGTCTCTCCGTTATGATGACTGCCCCATTTATACAGATTAGGCTTATCCAGGACTTTTTTCCATCTCTGGCAGATAAGCTCGTTCAGGTTCGCGTTAGTGGTCACCGCCAGAACATTGCCTATGGAATGGAAAGCGGTATACTCCTGCGGGTCCACGGTAAGAGCGTTTACCGCCAGGGCCGGCAGGTCCTCCCTTCGGGCCTGACGGATAAGGTGGATGTTCGTGTCCACGACAACGACGTGGAAACCCTGGTTCCGAATAAAAGCGGCTGTTTCCCGCGCGAGACGGTGGGCCCCCACCACGAGCCAGCCGGTCCTGGCCGGTTCCAGGACACCGAGCAGTTTTCCAACGAATTTGCCCGAGAAACCCTGGAATACAACGGTTACGATGATCACGCCGTAGGTGAAGGCCTCCAGGAAGCGTATCTCCGGCACGTCGCCGGCCATGCCGGCCGCCCTCAGGTTCAGGGTAAAGAGGGAGGCCATGGAAGCGGCAACAATTCCCCGGGGCGCTATCCAGCTAAGGAACAGCCTGTCACGGATCGTTAACCGTTCCGTGCCGAGGGTCGAAAAGAAAATATTCAGCGGGCGGATCAGGAAAATTATGACAACGATAACGATGAGCATGCGAAAATCGTAAAGTTCTTTGAGGGACTGGAGGTCCAGGTTCGCGGCAAGGAGGACAAAAAGGAGACCGATTAAGAGTTCATTCAGCTGAGACTTGTAGTTCTTCAGGTTCTCAACCTCGGGGATGTCCTGGTATCCTACAACCAGTCCGGCGATAACCGCGCTCATGAGCCCGCTTTCAGGCACAATCATGTCAGCCAGGGCAAAGGCACCCAGGGCTGACGATAGAACAAAAACATTAAGAAGATCTTCACCGATTATCTTTTTTCGAATAATGAAACTTATAATAAAGCCGGCGGCCAGTCCGGCACCTATTCCCGTGAGTAGTCTCAGTCCAAAGAGGGAAAAGGCGTCCATACCCACGATCCACTCGTAACTGAGGAGGGCGATGAACACTCCTATGGGATCGATCAGTATGCCTTCCCAGTGGAGAAAGCTGTGCAGTTGTCGTTTAACGTTCACCCGTTTCAGCAGAGGGCCGATGACAGTGGGTCCGGTAACGATTATAAGACTGGCCGCCAGGGCTGAAAAGGGGAGGGGATACCCGAAGATGAGGTAGATGGCGGCTGTTGAACCGGCCCAGGTGATGAGCACCCCTATGGTCAGGCTTCTCCGTATTTCCGTGGATACCTGTTTGTAATCCCGAATATTGAGGGTCAATCCTCCCTCGAAGAGAACCAGGGCCACGGCAAGCTGTATAATGGCCTTGAGGCCCTCCCCCAGTTTCCCGGGCTCGATTAAACCGATGGCCTGAGGTCCCAGGAGAATGCCTCCCAGCAGAAGAAGAACGATGGATGATATTCTGAGACGTCCGGCAAGAGCGATTAGAAGTATGCCCGCCAGGAGGGCCCAGGAGAAGTTCGTGATAATCTGTATTGTGGGAGAAGCGTGTTCAAACATAGGTACAGTGAGACTGGAGAGGTCATTCGTGTAAATGCTTTTTTGACTATGAATGAGACATGCTGAGTGATACCCGACTTTGTTGTCCATTCGGTTCCAACCCCGGTTTTATCGGGATTGCCGGAACCCGGGAGTGATGGGATAAAAAAAGAGGGTGCCCCTGAAGGACACCCTCTTCCGGTTTCAATGTAAAGATTCTTACAGAACCTTGACCTTCGATATCTCCTCTCCTTCCGGATCGAACACGTGAATGGCGCATGCCAGACAGGGATCGAAGGAGTGGATGGTCCGCAGAACTTCGAGAGGCCTTTCCGGATCGGCAACAGGATTCTTGATCAGGGACTCCTCGTAGGGACCACGCTGGTCCTTGTCGTCCCTGGGGCCTGCGTTCCAGGTAGAGGGAACCACCTGCTGGTAGTTCTTGATCTTACCGTTCTCGATTACGGTCCAGTGGCTCAGAATACCTCTCGGCGCTTCATGAATGCCGTAACCCTTGATAATACCCTTGGGGTACTCGAAGGGAGTCGCAACCTGGTTGTTGCCTTTACCTACCTGCTCATGCAGGAGGCCCCAGTGCTTGTCGACCAGGTCGGCGCACATCTGGGCGCGGATACAACGGGCTGCGTGGCGGCCGAGGGTAGACATGAGGATCTCCGGTCCCAGTTGGGGGTCTTTACCGAAGAGCTTCTTGTAAACCCCGTTAACGAGGTTAAGAGCGGCTTTCGCCCACTTGACGGTAAGGGGATGGTTCTGAGCGAACCCTACGATTACCTGGGCAGCCGGTCCCACTTCCATGGGGAGGTACTTTTCGCCAATCTTGAATCGGGGAGCCTTGACCCATGTGTAGTCTCCGTCGTCTTTCCACTCGGAGTACTTGGGTACGGTTTTTCCATCGTAAGGATGAAGCATCCCCTTGTCGGAATACCAGGCATGGGCCGCGGTCTCGGCAACGCCTTCCTCAAAGTACTTGTCCCTGAAAGAGTTGATCTTTTTAATGCTCTTCAGGTCGTTATTCACAACGGTACCGCCCGGCAGGTCACACTTGTCACCCTTCTCATCAAGGGGAAGGTCGGGTGCAGCAAGGTAGTTGGGCACGCCGCCACCGTACTTGAGCCATTCGGGATAGTGAACGGCAACGGCAGCGATGTCCGGGAGATAGACCTTCTGAACGAATGCCTTGACCTTGTCGAGCAGGGTCTTGACGTAGTAAAGACGCTCCATGTTCAGGGTGGAGTCATCGTCCTTGTTAACGCCGTTCTTGACGCCGCCGATGGTAACATTCTGAAGGTGCGGGTTTTTCCCACCCAGTATACCGGCAGCCTTGGTCGCGTATCGCTGATACTCCAGGGCCTGCAGGTAGTGGGCGACGGCGATCAGGTTAATCTCGGGAGAGAGTTTCATGGCCGGGTGTCCCCAGTAGCCGTTATTGAAAATCCCGAGTTTGCCTTTCTCGACAAAACCCTTGAGGCGAGCCTGAACGGCTTCAAAGTCTTTAACGCCGTTGTGAGGCCAGTCGGAGAGACTCTCCGCGATCGCGGAAGCCTTCTTCGGATCGGCCTTAAGGGCGGAAACAACATCTACCCAGTCAACGGCAGACAGGTGATAAAAGTGAACAACATGATCGTGCAGTGTGTGAGCGAGAATGATCATATTGCGGATATACTGAGCGGTCAGGGGCACTCCTATACCCAGGGCGTTTTCTACGGCACGAACCGAAGCGATGGCGTGTACCGTTGTACAGACACCGCAGGAACGCTGGGTGATAAACCAGGCGTCCTCGGGATCGCGGCCCTGAAGTATTACCTCGAGTCCCCGCCACATCTGACCGGAGGACCAGGAATTTTTAACCTTCCCCCCGTCAACTTCAACTTCTATTCTGAGGTGGCCCTCAATTCGGGTAATAGGGTCAACAACGATTCTTTTTCCCACGTTAATCCTCCTGTGTTATTCTTCTTCCGGCAGGACCGGCAGATATTTGACGAAAACCGCGTAAAGCGTGAACTCGATCGCGATTATACCCATGGTCACGAAGAGTTCAATCAGACTCGGGAAGTAGGTGAAGCCCTTGCCCGGATTATAAGCGATGAGGTAGGCGCTGAACCGGTAAATGGAACCGGCCGCCAGGAACAGCATCGCGTTGGTTGTCAGGCAACGGGGACTCGCACAGCTTTTCCGTCTTATCATGATCGATGCGTAGAGCACCATGATCACTTCAATCAGGAAAAGAACGGAGTATCCTCCCGAAGTAAATACCAGTCCGATCTTTCCTTCTATTGCCAGAACTACCAGTCTGAGAGCGACCCAGATCAGACCGAGAACGCTGATGACAGGAGCCAGCTTTTTGATCATCCCGGTTTCGTAGGGTCGTCCCAGCATGTAAGAAGAAGCAAAGGACTCAGCTACAACAACACTGTATCCCATAAAGAATACAGAGATCAGGAACAGCAGAGGCAGGAACGGGGTCTGCCACAGCGGATGAAGCTTGTGAGCGGCGATGACCATCATCGTTCCCAGAGAAGACTGGTGCATGGTAGGCAGCAGCATACCGAGCGCTATGATTAGAAGCAGCACTTTATGCCAGGTCTTCTTGTTGTTCATGTAGTTGTTGGCAAGCCTGGTAAGTACGTTCTTCTCTTTAGCTTTTTCCAGAAATACCGGGACCAGCTCGATCCAGGTAACAACGGTGTATCCAATAATACACAGCGCGACTTCAAGAAGCACGGACGTGGCGTTGAAGTGCGAAGGAGTAAGGATACTCATGAAGTTCCACCAACGGCCCAGGTCAATGATAACGGAGAGACCGGCCAGCGTGTAACCGAAGGCACTGGTCATAACAGCTGACCTGATAAGGGGATGGTACTCACCTTTGTTGAAAAGGTAGATGAGAAAAGCCATCATGTATCCACCCGTACCAAGGGCCGTACCCACAACTACGTCATAGGTAATCCATAATCCCCATGGATAGCCGTCGTTCATGTTCGTCGTCGGTCCGAGGCCAAAAACCAGTCGAATGACGACGAAAACCACGAATGCAGCTACGAAGGGGAGGAGGATCTTAAACAGCTGCGAGGAGACTTTTGCACTTTTGAACTTTTCCATACGTGTTATTCCTCCTCACTCTTTTTGTTGTTTATAAAGGCGGCAACAGCAAAAGCGGCATAGACAACAACCGGTGCGATCCCGTACGTGTAGATACCCTGTATCTTCTCCGTGGTCTCAGCGGGAGACTTCTGGAATGTTTTGGGATCAGGCAGATTGATGTTCTTGAAGCTCTTGATGCTTGAGTCAGCCAGAACGAATACTGACGTTCCGCCACCTTCTGTTTCACCGTAAACCTTGTCCTGAAGGTATGTGCCGGGGTTCTGTTTTACCCGTCGTTTGGCGATTTTAAGTACCTGGTCGCGTTTTCCGAAGAGGAGGGCTCCACCGGGGCACGCGGTGACGCACGCGGGGATACCTTTTCCGTCCTTCAGGTTTGTTTCGCGGCACATGGTACACTTGCGGATCTTTGGGAAGACCTTGCTCCATTCAAATTTAATAATGTTGAAGGGGCAGGCCACCATGCAGTAACGACAACCGATACACTTGTCGGGATCGTTGTACACGGCACCGGTCTTCGGATCCTTGATCATGGCTGAGACGGGACAGGCCGAGACGCAGGAGGGGTGAAGGCAGTGCATGCACTGTTCCTTTACGTAGAACCCTTTCACGCCCGTGGACGTGTTAATGTCGGTAAGGGCAATTTCCTCCGAAAGCTCAGGAAGTTCCTCTTTTACCATTTTGGTTTCAGGAGGAGTGACCTGGTTTCTTACGACCTCGGCTGATTTCTGCCATTTGTCTTTCTTCTCGGAAGAAAGCTCAAGGGCTTGGGGCAGCGAGTTCACAGTGATACAGTTGTTCACACATGCTTTACAGCCGATACATTTGGTCTCGTCATAGAGATAGCTATGGAAATCCTTGGCCTGATCAGGGGAATAATCGGTCCCCTTTCCGGCCGCGTAGGATGAAGCAAGAGGAGACGCAACGATCGGAGCCGCAAGCAATCCTTTCAGGAAACTACGTCGATCGATGTGGGCAGTCTTTTGCCTGGTCTCACTCATTATGCGTCCTCCTTATCGGAAACCTTGCTTGAGAGAGTAGCCGCGACACCGGCTGCTACACCAATAGCGGCGCCAGCTACACCGGCTGCAAGTGCTCCACCTTTACCGCGGAACTGATCGGTACGTTCTGCAGCGGGGTACTGATAGGGTACGGCCTTTTCGTTAATACCGGTAATGAAGGCCACGCCTTCTTCAGTACAGCCTGCGCAGGGTGATCCGATTCCGATGGGCCATACTTCGGCGTCATTGAAACGGAGTGTAGAGCAGTTAGCGTAGGTGACCGGACCCTTGCAGCCCATCTCGAAGAGGCACCAGCCGCTCTGATGACCTTCATCTCCCCATGAGCGTACGAATCGGCCGGCGTCAAAATGAGGACGGCGCTCGCAATGCTCGTGAATGAGTTTGCCGAAGGCGAAAGTCGGACGACCCTTGTTGTCAAGTTTGGGAAGCTTGTTCCATGTCAGGTAATAGAGTACCGTGGACAGGAAGTTGTACGGATTGATCGGGCAGCCGGGAATGTCAATGACCGGTTTGTCCTTTATGATCTCCCGTACCCCCTTGGCTCCGGTCGGGTTGGGTCCGGCGGCCTGGGGTCCGCCATAGGTCGCGCAGTTGCCGACAGCGATAATGGCCGCGGCTCCCTTAGCGGTCTCCTTGAGCATATCGAGAGCTGTTTTGCCCGCGATTTTACAGAAGTTGGGATCCTTGGTTGGGATGGATCCTTCAACAACAACAATATACCCGCCCTTCTTAACGGCATCGTGCCAGTTCTTCTCGGCCTGATGACCAGCGGCACTCATCAGGGTCTCGTGGTAATCCAGAGAGACCAGATCGAGAATCAGCTTGCTTAAAGTTGGGTGAGTGGCTCGAAGCAGGGATTCGGAATCCCCAGTGCATTCCTGGAAGTGAAGCCATATAACTGAAGGACGATTGTCCCTGTTTTCCGCGGCTTCGACTACTTCCATGACCTTGCTGTGGGGAAGTCCCATGGCAGCAGTGGCCATTACGCAGGCTTGAATGAACTCCTTACGAGTAAGCGGAGAATTAAGAAGTCCTCCTTTTTCCAAACCCATAGAATACCTCCAGTGTTTTTGAAGTCGGCCTGTGGCCATTTTTTTGTTGAGGCTAATTTAGTTAAGCGCAAAAAACATTATTCTTATTGCTTAACTCATAAACTATGTAAGTATCTTTATTAGCCCCCCAGAGGGGATACGTGTCAAACAAATTTTAATTTGTTTAGACATAAAAAAGACTATGTTAATATTTGTTGCAGACAACATGTCACTGAGGGAGCACTAATGATTATTTAGTGTCACTCAACGCACGATATAGTCTGATCGAATAAAGTTAGGTGTATATTTAGAAGTTTAGGGAATAATAAAAAGAACTGGATTTATTTGCCGTGATTTCCCCTTCCCTCTCTCTTCTCCATGGTTCTCCTCGCTGGATTGACTTGAATAATACCATAAGAAACATCGACGCTCCATTCGTCAAGCATGGAGCAAAGGAGACTCGGATTCTTCGGTATACGACCATCGAAACAGATATTCCGGCCAGAACTCTTCTATTTCAAGAAGGTTCCGGCGGCCGGGCCCGATATATTCCGCCTGCCGCCTGGCCGGCAGGGTGATTGTTATCTCCTTAACCGCCGGTTTATCTTTAAGGAACGATCTGATCTTCTCTGAGAGATTCCTTCGCGCAAGTCTGCTCCTGACCAGGAAACCGAAAGATGCGTGATAAGGGCCGGCCAGGATGCCGGATTCCTCTCCCGGCCTCATCGGATGAAGTCCCGTCCGAATGACGGGAACATCGGCCCCGGTAAGGATATCGGTCATGTCGGCGCACCATTCCACCGCCTCATCGATCGAGAGGGGAGACCACTCTCCCCGGAGAAAGATCTCCCCGAGCCCGGTGTTCTCAAGAGCGATGGCCGGGTAAAGGCGCACCCCTTCCGGTTTTAACCGGGATACCTGCCGGGCCGTGTTTCTGGCCCTTTCGGGCGTGTCTCCCGGGAGGCCGACCATGAGCTGGATGACACGCCTGAACCCGGCTTCTTGCAGGCGCCGGTCCGCTTCCCGCGCGGACCGGCTGTCATGACCCCTCCGGGCTCTCTCCAGAATATCGTCATGGAGAGACTGGACACCCATTTCCACGGTGGTTACGCCGCCAGTTTTTAAAATATCCAGAACATCGGGTCCCAGGGCGTCAGGCCGGGTGGAGCACCTGAGTCCCGTAAGGTCACCCGAATCGAGAAAAGGACGGGCCGCTTTCAGGTAGGCTTCAATGCGTCCACGGGGGAGGAGGGTGAAGCTTCCACCGAAAAAGGAGAGTTCCCTCGTCTTGACCTCCGGACCGGCCGTCGATAGCCAGGTCTGGAGAAGGTCCGGTATATCAGTCGGGTCCGGTACCTCATTGCGGCCGGTAATCCGGCGCTGGTCGCAGAAGGAGCATCGGTGGGGGCAGCCCCGATGGGGAATGAAAAGGGGTATGATCATATGGCTTTTCATGACAGGTCTCACTCCCTCACCTTTCTCTATCCGGGCAAGCAAAAATGAAAAGAGGTATTCTTTTTTTATTGACTCCCCTTGACGTTTCACAATTGTGCATATATCTATTATTAGCAGATATTATTTAGTCTGCTGATTCCATACATCGATTATTGAGGTAGATGATATGCCGACCTATGAGTATAAATGTGATTCCTGTGGGCATTCCTTTGAAAAGTTCCAGTCGATAAAAGATGAACCTCTTCGGACCTGCGAGGCCTGCGGAGCGGAAGTCAGGCGTCTATTCGGAACAGCCGGTATTATCTTCAAAGGTTCCGGGTTCTACGTGAACGATTATAAAAAAGGCTCTCCTTCATCGGAGAAGCCGGCTTCCACGGAAAAGTCCGTTCCGGCGGAGAGTCCCTGCGCGACCTGCGGTGAAAACTGTTAGAGCAGAAGTCGATTTCCAGCCGGGTGAAGTTGTCAGACCTCCGGCACGTTGATCTAAGCTGCACGCCGCCTTTAAACTGTCACCGGTTCTGAAAGAAAGTTAAAAATGGCATTGAAAATGATACCTGAGACTTTTTGATGAATCCTTTCAGGCGCAGGAGTCATTGCATAGGGGATACCTTCAATGATCTCCCAGATCTGATCCTCCGATCATTTGAGATAATCCGCATACGTATATTTCTTATCCGGTCGTATCGGGACAGACATCGTTTCTCCCTCTGAAGGGACATTCCATGTTACGAATGTTTTTGTGTCTGTTCAATACAATTTTACAATTTTTTCTTGACCCTCCGGGTGCGTATCGCTACATTTTTTATGACCGACCATTCGGTCATAAAAAGAGAGGATGGTCCCATGCCGAAGATCGTCGATAAGGAGCAGAAAAAATCGGAAATAGCCCGGGCCTCCATCGCCCTCTTTGCCCGCAACGGTTTCGAGAACACAACCATCCAGGAAATCGCGGATTCTGCGGGAATAGGGAAAGGGACCGTATACCAGTACTTTGATTCTAAGGAAGAGATAATACTCAAGGCGGCCATGGAGATCATCGCAGAGATCTCACAGATGCTGGCCGCCTTTGACCCGGAGCAGATGGACCCGGGTCAGTGGCTCTCCTGGCTGGTCGATTCCACCGCCTCCATGGTCGACGCCACGGAGGACTTCTTCACGGTCTACATGGAGATATGGCTCATGTATCTTCGATCCAGCCGGTACAGCGTCTCAATGATGATGTTAAAAGAGGCCCTGGCGCAATACAGGATGGCCATTCTCCGCATGGCCCGGGTCGGCATGGAGAGAGGCCTTTTCCGACAGGACCTGGACCCGGACAGTTTCGCCAAGGGATTTGTCGCAACCCTGGACGGCATCGCCTTTCATTACCTGCTGGATAAGGGGAGCTTCGATGTGCGGAAGGTATCCCAGGATTTCCGGGAATACCTGTTCAGGGGGATCCTGGCTTCCGATAAACGTGAGGTTGGAAATGAATAATATACAAAATTATTATCCAAAGATAATGACCGACCGGTCGGCCGTTATTGATGCTCGAATAAAAGGAGGAAGGTCGTGAGAGAACTGATTCTGAAATGGATTATCATCATGGCGACCCGTCACAGAAAGGTCATCTACGGAGTGACCATCCTGCTGACCCTGCTTCTGGGAGCCGCTTCGGGATTGCTTAAAATGGACACCCGGTGGACCGAGCTGCTTCCGGAGAAGATGCCTGTGGCGAAGGAGTTCCGTAAAATCGATGATAATTTCCTGCAGCCTCAGAACATGATCGTGGCGATCCGGGGCGATGATCCCGTGAAACTGGAGAAGATCACGGACCAGGTCGAGGCGCGCTTAAAGGATAAGATGCTGGTCCGCCCCGGCATGAGCCAGGAAGAGATCCGAAAAAGTGAAAGGTACGCACGCCATGTCTACGGAAAGCTCCCGGAGGAATGGTTGAATCGGAACATACTGAAGATCATTAAACCTGAGGACGCCCGGCGGATGAGCGATCTCTATCGCGATGGACGGATACTCCCCTTTGCGATTCACCTTAATGACGACCTGGAACGGGAATACACCGATTCCAGGAGAGTGAAGAACCAGGAACGTCAGATTGTTCAGTCTCTGGACGGCATCCAGCGTTTTGTCCATTACCTGGGAAAGGCAGCGGACGGGGAAGTTAATCATGAGGATGTCAGGAGGGTGGTTCGGAACCTGACCGTGGGCCGGCCATACTCCTTCTCCCTGGATAACTCTATCTCTCTCGTCATGGTTGCCTCCGCCCTTCCGAGCGATGACGCGGAAGGGATGGTCAGGATGGATTATCGAATCGAAGAACTGTTACAACCCCTTCAGGAGAAATACCCGCAGTATGCCATAGAAAGGACAGGCATGACCGCCATCGCGCGGGATGAGATGGATTCCGTGGGTCCCTATACCCTGGCTATAACCGTGGGTGCCCTGCTTCTCATTTTCCTGGCCTTAAGCTGGAATTATCGAAGTTTTCTCATACCCCTGCTGGCGTTGACCCCGATAGTTATCGGTATCATCTGGTCCATGGGACTGATCGGCCTTACCCTGGGTACGCTGAACCTTATTACCTCTATGATGATGGTCGTGCTTCTCGGACTGGGGATCGACTTTACCGTACATATTACCAGTCGTTTCCACGAGGAGATGGTCCGGGGAAGCGATATTGAAGAGGCCCTGCGTCAAACCATTGCCAGTACCGGTAAGGGAGTGGTAACCGGGGCCGTAACCACTTCCATCGCCTTCCTGGCTATCATGATCGCGGACGCGAAGGCTATCTTCCAGTTCGGTTTCTGCGCCGGTACCGGTGTTCTCATGACCCTGGCCGCAACCATGTGGCTGCTGCCGGCCCTGCTCGCCTCCCGGGCCAGGAGACTGGAAAAGACAGGCAAGCGGGAGAAGGAGTCCTCGCAGTTCTCCTTCCTGGGCCGGTACGCCGCCACGGTGGGACGCAGACCTGTTGCTGTGATGGTCATCTTCCTGGCCCTGACACTGGGCGGTATCTTCGCCGGCACACAAATCCAGTGGGAATGGAACTGGATGAAACTTGAGCCGCCCAACCTGCGTTCCATCGAGTTGCAGACCGAGATCGTGGACAGGTTCAAGCTGTCTGCCACGCCCTCGCTTTTGACCGTGGAGAGCGTGGACGAGTCCAGGCGGCTCCGGAAGGTATTCAGGGACCTCCGGGTCGTGGGAGAGGTGAACGATATATCTCAGTGGGTAAGCCGTCCCGACTACCCGGAGAGCCGGGCCCATCTGCTCACCCTTTCCGAAAGGATACGCGTGAACAGGCCCTCCCACGACTGGAACAGGAAAGAGACCCGGGCCGGTATGGCCGACGAGCTGGATCGTCTCTGGGCCAACATGGTGGAGCTCCAGGCCCTGAGTATCACCGGCGGGCAGGACCGCGTTGTTGCCAAGACAGAACAGATCGTGGCCCGGCGCAAGAATCGGGATTCCGGTAAGCTCCGGGTCCTGGCGGACCGCTTCATGGAGGGCGACGTGGAGTGGAAGAGCGTGGACGAGTTTGCCCGCTTATTCGACCGGGAGATGAATAACCGGGTTCAGGTTATGACCCGGGACAGGGAGCCGGTAGCTCTCTCCGATGTTCCTGATGACATGCGGGCTCAGTTCCAGGGCAAGAACGGGCATTTTCTCATGCAGCTTATGCCCACGAAGAACCTCTACACAAAGGAAGCCCTGGAGACCTTCCAGTCCGCAGTGGAGAGGGTGAACGAACATGTGACCGGTATCCCTCAGCTGATTCTGGCCATGAATACCTCAACCCTGAAGGAGGGAGGCAAGGCCATGGTTGCGGCCATGATCGTGATAATCATAATACTCATGGCCGATTTTCGAAGGCCCCTGGCCGTCGGCATGACCATCCTGCCGGTTGTCGTGGGAGTGAGTCTCACCCTCGGTATCATGTGGATCTTCGGAGAAAAGTTCAATTTTATTAACATGATAGGGCTGCCTGTGATTCTGGGAATCGGTGTGGACGACGGAGTCCACCTGGTACACAGGTACCTGGATGAAAGGGACCTGCGCCGTTCCGTGGTAAGCGTGGGACGGGCCATGATGATGACCTCTGTCACGACCATGATCGGTTTCGGGAGCCTGATGTTCTATCTGATGCGGGGCATGGCCTCTATGGGCTTTGTCCTGTTTGTCGGCGTGGCCATGTGTTACATCGTTACCGTAACCTTTATACCGGCTGTCATTGAAAGATTCTATGAAAGAAAAAAACGGTAAAGGAGGAGATCTAATGAAAGAGATGAATAGAAAGAGAAGAAGATGCGCGGGCCGTATGCTTCTCCCGGGACTTCTTGTTCTCCTTGTTATGACCGTAACGGGCGGCGCTGTTCCTTCCGCCTCTGCGATTCTGGTCAGGGCGGACCGGGCCGAGGGGTTTGACAGCATGTATTCAGAGATGAACCAGTACATCACCACCACGAGCGGTTCCCGGCGAAAACTTGTGATGCGTATGTGGGCCGTGAATAACGGCCAGAAGCAGCTGGCCGAGTATACCTATCCTCCCGAGATCAAGGGACAGAAGATCCTCATGACCGATTTTGGAGACAATATCTGGATGTACAACGCCGAGACCCGCCGGACCCGGAAGCTGGGCAGTCACATGAAACGGCGCAGGGTCATGGGGACGGACTTCACCTACGAGGATCAGGCGGGCGGGCGGTACACGATTAAGTACGATCCCCGGTATCTGAGAAGTGAAAGCATGGACGGGACCGAATGTTATGTGCTCGAGTTGAAACCCACGCCTGAGGGACCGAGCTACCGGAAGCTGGTGGCCTGGGTGGGTACGAGCGACTACCTGACCCGCAGGGTCGATTTTTACGATGAAGGGGAATCCTCGCCCCATAAGAGACTTATCATGAGCGATATACGGCAGGCGGGCTCAAAGAAGGTGGCCCACAGGATGGTCATGACCAACCTGGTTGATGATACGAAGACCGTGAACGAGCTTACCCGGGTCAACCTGGGGGTCTCCATACCCTCCTCGGTCTTTGAATCGAGAAACCTGGAACGGTGAACATCCATGTCACGCATCGGTATCCTGCTGATCGCAGTGACACTCGCCTTGCCGGCCTGGGGCCGGGAGATACCCCTGCCGGGGGATGAAACCGGTTCAACCGGCACAGGGGAGAAAGGGATGCTCTCGGCAAAGGCATTCAATCTCTCCGGTTACGTGGAGAACACCCTGAACGTCGAGTATATAAAGGGTGATCGGGAGGCCCTGCTGAACCAGACACGGGCGAAGCTGCTCCTTTCAGGCGAGCCGAACAAACACCTGGACTATGGAATCGGTGTTGTAGGAAACCTCTACACGGGCCGGACAACGGTGGAGATGACCAGCTACCTGCCGTCAGACACGGTTCTCGCTTCCAATGTGGAGAATATCTTCGCATACAATTTTTCCAGCGAGATCTATCTCCAGGAGGCCTTCGGCACCCTCTACGCCGGCTGGTTCCGCCTGCGTATCGGAAGGCACCGTTTCTATACCGGTACCGGGTACGCCTTCAATCCCATCGACATATTCAACCGGAAGAACCCCCTGGACCCCACCTACGAGATCGACGGTATCGACGCTCTCCTGGTCTCTTTCGAACTGCCGAAAGAGTGGCGTATCCAGGGGGTGGTCCGTTTCGGGGAGAACTTCTCCACCACCGACTACCTGGCCCGTGTCTCGGCCAGTTTCGGCAGCTGGGACCTGGCCGTGCAGTATGCCCACGCCACGAAGAGCCGGTATGACTGGATAAGCATAAATACTCCTGGATCGCCGTCAGTACCCGATGATATACTTGCGGGAAATATTCCCCTCTCCGCCTTTGAATATTCCTTTGTCTGGGACTTCGTGGCCGCCGAGTTCTCGGGGGAATTTTTCGGAGTTCACATCTACGGTGAGGGAGGCTACGCCTTTGTGCGGCCGGAAAAGGGCCAGGGGAACCTCACCCGGGCGGACCGGGACCACGAGCGCTTTCTTCTGGGCCTTGACTACACCTTCCGGTTTCAGCTCTATGTCATGGTTGAATACATGAGGATCGGCCGGGCCGCAGCCTCTGCCGGGGACATCACCCTCAATGACCGCATCGCCTGGTTCTCCGGGGAGACCCTTACCATGGTCTCGGACACCATCTACGCAGGTGTCTCGTACCCGGTCCACGACCTGGTGGACCTTTCCCTCTATTCCCTGGTGGGGATAAATGACGCCGGCGCCTGGCTGATGCCCTGGCTGGATGTGAACCTGTACCCGGGACTCAGGCTTTCGGTCATGGGAAGCGTTCCGCTCGGCAAGGAGAAGAGCCAGGTGGGAAGGATGGGAGCGGGAGGTTTCCTTCGCCTGAAGTATTACTTCTAAAGCCCTTACAGGCGGAAAAAGTGTCCGTGAGAGAACGCCTGTCATGCTGAAACCGAAGGTGTAGAAGCTCCTTACAGCTTTTTCCTGGAACGCTTCTGCCTGTACTGGGTAGTCAGGTATTTTTCAATTCCCAGGATGGCCGGTACGGGAATGGTCTCGTCCTTAATTTTGGTCCCGGTAATGGTGTCGATGAACTGGTTCACCGATTCCATGCTCTCGGCCACCTGGGGGTCCACCAGGAGGTATTCAACATCGGCCATGAGATAGCGTGAGCTTCTATTGGGATAGAGATTCTTCCGCGCGTTGTACATGGGGATTACGATCTTGAAATTGCTGGTTCGAAGTTCAGATATGATCCTGGAGAGGTTCCCTTCCCCGGTTTCAGTGACATCCACAAGATCGGAGAGAGGTATAAGGGGAGCGGGATTGCTCTGGATCTCCTTAACCAGGTTCCGGGTCTCTTTCGAGAGAGAGGCCCGTTTTACCGGGGAAGAACCTGTTCCCCGGGAGGATGCCGTTCCTCCCGCAGCCGGGTGTCCCGGGACCTTCGGTTTTCCCCCGAAGAGTGAGGAAAAGAACCCGATGAAGCGTTCGATGATGGAGGGTTTCCTCTCCTGGTGGTGAACCTTCACCGGGACCTCGCTGCGGCCGTATTCCCGGTCAATGTCGTGGATAAGCCTCGATAACTCGGTCTTTTTCTCATCCTCCGCGAGAACACCTCCGGCCGGAATGCTTCCCTGAAGAATACCTTTCCCCGTGGCGTAAAGGAATTCCAGGTTCCGTTTCTTCTGCTGACGGGTCGAGGCGTCAAGGGCGGCCAATCTTTCTCTGTTAACCAGGATCTGGTCGTAGAGATCTTTTAATAAAGGTATAAAATGGGGATTACTCACATAACAGGGGCTCCCCGTGGCGTCCGTGGCCATGGTTATCTTATCCCTGTCCATCACCTTTTCAGTCCATTGTTTTAACAGATCTTCGTTCATCTCCTCCACCAGGGAGATAATGTCTGAGGCCCGGCAGACCTGCTGTTCGCTTATGAGGTTGATGATGTCCGATGTCTTTGTTACGACCGGATCCATGACCTGGTCCACCTTCCTGAGACACTCCCTCGTGGCGTGGAAGTTCTTCACCTCTGCCAGGTCTTTCGGGCCCAGGGAGGGTGCGATCTCCTCCAGCAGAATACTCAGGATATAGTCGAGCTTGGAGTCCCGGTAATCGCTGAAAGTGGGGGTCAGGATACCGAAACGTTTCAGCCTTCGTTTCACCGGCTCCTCATGGGTCTGTATGATAGCCTCCAGGGTCTCCATGGAAAGGCCCTTCTTGACCGCTTCGTAATTGTCCCTGTGGAAACAGAAATCATCGCTGGTCTCTATACCGTTCTTGTCCGTGCTGTAATTCTTAAACGTGAAGATCGTTTTTCCGATCTCGGTTTTGATGAGCCGGGAAAGCTCTTTACGGCTCCGGGCGTGTTTCGCGAGCTTGGTCAGGTTAAAGAGCCGGAACTGTTTCAGAAGATCGAGGAGGCTCTTCATACTCTCCTCGTCACGGCTCCTCTGTATCTTGTTATAGATGTCGCTGGTCATCAACACTGTCATTTCATAGGTTTCGTCAATGGAGAGCTTCCGGTTCTCGTCCAGTTTGAACCGGAAGGTGATAATGGGGCGGAACTCCTGGGGATAATTCTTGATCAGAAGGTCCAGGATGTAAGATATGTTCTTGTTCCGTCCCGGCGTGAAGGGAATCGTTATTTTTCTCGAGTGCCTGAGGGTATCGAGATTGGCCAGGGATGTCGATCTTCCCTCTGCCACATCTTTCTGGTAAGAGTATATCTCATCCAGGACCTCGACCAGGTGGGGTTCCCGGGCGATGTGACTGTGAAGAAATGGATATCGATCATTCGCTTCGTGAGAGGAAGGCATCGTTTTCCCGTATTCATGGAATAATCTATTCTAGCAGAGAAATTTTGCTTTTGTCAATACAATAATGAAAAGACGGCTGATTCTGTGACCTGAAAAAATGCTTGCGCTGGCCTGATGTGCACTTGAAATGGGCCTGTTGCCTGTATTATGTTACCGGAGTCAGGAGGCTGTCTTGGCTGCTCCGAAAAAAACCACGAAAAAAACGCCCAGGAAACAGATAAAATCCTCAGGTGGACATCCATTTTATATCCTCCTGATTATGGTTCTGCTTACTGTTATTCTTCTCCTTGTCAACAGCCGGAACCGTGAGGATAAACCGGAGGGGAAAGACCTCTGGGCCCTGATCGATTCCGGTAAAAAAGGAGTCGAAAGCCTCTTTGAAAGAGAACCGGAACTTCCAGACGAAACGCCCGCCATAAAGAAAACTTCTCCTGAGGAAGGTAAGATCGACAGTGAAAAGGAACCGGAGAAACCTCCCGCTGAAGAGAAGAGGACCACTGAAACGATCGATGAAAGAGAACAGGATCAACGTGTACCCGGAAAGGAAGCCGGTACCCGGAAGGTACGTCTCTACTTTTTACGCGTAGAACCGGAAAGCGGCAAGGTCTCTCTGGCCACAACGACACGTTTGGCGGACAAAAAGTCTCCCTTGAAGGAGACCATGGAATTATTGACCCGCGGGCCCTCATCCTCGGAGAAAAGACGGGGGCTTCTTACGGCCCTTCCCGGGGAACTCAGGATTCGCAGCGTAAAGGTCCGGGGTAACGTGGCTTACGTGGACCTGAACGAGGCCGCGGAATATGGCGGCGGAGCCCAGATCATGATCTCGCGCGTCGATCAGATCGTCTATACCGCGACCCAGTTCAAGGGTATTGACGCCGTTCAGATTACCATTAACGGCAGGGTCAAAAAGACCCTGGGAAGTGATGGGATAGCCATAGGCGGGCCTATCAGACGTTAGCAGGAGAGACAATATGCTTGAGATCGAGATCAAGTCGCCCACCCGTGATTACAAGGACGTACTGAAGAAAATATCGCTCATGGGATTCGAGTTCACCGAGACCCGGGTGGAAGAGGATATCTATTTCAATCATCCCTCCAGAGACTTCTCTTCAACGGACGAGGCCCTGAGAATTCGAAAGGTGAACAGTAAAAATATTCTGACATATAAGGGTCCGAAACTGGGGGGGCGGGCCAAGAGCCGCGTTGAACGGGAGGTCTACGTCGAGAATCTTGAAATCATGACAGGAATACTCATATCTCTCGGTTTCGTGGCTTCAGGCCATGTTACCAAGACCCGGAGTATCTACAGTATGGATGACGTGGAGATCACCATCGACCGGGTGGAAGGCCTGGGTGATTACGTGGAGATCGAAAAAAAAGGGGAGGACAGGGAAGCTATCGAAAATGAGCTTTTCGGTCTGGCCGATGAACTGGGACTCAGGGACTTCGAGAGAAGATCGTACCTTGAGATGATCCTCGGAATCTACGATACGGACTGAGGTCATAAAAAGGCCCTGCTGTATGACAGGGCCTTAAACTGTGTCTCCTCTCTCTCAAGAAGAACACTTTACGAGTCTCACATATCTTGGAAACCGAAAATGCGAAAAAAGTTTCATAAAAATTCATTTTTCCCAGATATTTTTTTGAAAAAGATACTTTTGAGTGCGCAAATCGTGAATTTTCATCCCCGCCGCCGCCCGCGGCGGGGATATCAGAGTTCGCATGATGAATTGTTATCTCAGCCGCCCGCGGCGGGGATATCAGAGTTCGCATGATGAATTGTTATCTCAGCCGCCCGCGGCGGCGGAGATACCTGAGGCAGTGCAAAATAGAGTTTGGTAATAAATACTCGCTTTATTTATTGATAGAAAAACAGATTATTCGGTCAGTGGATTAAAATCAGTTTACTCTGACTGTATGGAAGAGGCAAAAAAAGTTTATTCTTATTCAGGTTTTTACTATCCCGGATCTTCTGCCGTCAGGTGCGACGGCCGATACCGGTTTGGTCGTCCAAAAGAGGACCGGTATTTCTGAATATGAAAAAAATTCAGCATGAGTCCTTATTTTTGACAGAAAAATGTTTGACATATTTGACAAGCCTGAAAATGTTAGAGACATCTAAAAGGTGATGCCATGACCTACGAGCTTACAGAGACTCTTGAAAATTACCTGGAAAGCATCTACACCATAATCATGAATAAAAATGGTGTCAGGGTAAAGGACATAGCCCGGGGAATGGGAGTAAAAAGCTCCACGGTAACGGTTGCCCTGCGCTCCCTGGAGAAGAACGGGTACATTAACTACGAACCCTACGGGATAATATCCCTTACCCGTAAAGGGAATCTTCGGGCCCGGCAGCTTACGGAACGTCACAGGTTCATCAAAAAATTCTTAATGAAAATACTCGGTATCGATGGCCGGCGGGCCGAAGAGGCATCCTGCAGCATCGAACACGCCCTGGACCAGGAGACCTTTCATCGCTTTGTCCAGTTCGTACGATATATCTATCACCTGAATGGGGACGATCCGGCCTGGATCGAGGAGTTCAAGAAATTCTGTGCCGATAACGAAATTCCTTTCTCCCAGGATGGCAGTTTTCCCGATGAGTACCTGAAGGATTTCTGAGGCCGCTGATTATTCTTTTTTTTTGCAAATAATATTAGAATTATCGAGTAAAAAACGAATCTTGAAGCCCGGAGGGCTTCTGCTCAGGAGGAGTATGGTAACACAATTCAGGTATCTAAGGGAAGGCGATAAAGGAGTGGTGCGTGGTTACCGGGGGGCGGATGGATACCTGCGTAAAAAGCTTCTGGCCATGGGGCTTACCCGCAATACCCGGTTCTCCGTAATCCGCAGAGCTCCTCTCGGTGATCCGGTGGAGATTGAACTCAGGGGATTCAGAATTTTTCTTAGAGAGAGTGAAGCCGGGATTATCGAGTTTACCGTAGAGGATCAGGATTGAAACCTCGAAAGATAGCCGTTATCGGGAACCCCAATTCTGGTAAAACGACCCTGTTCAACGGACTGACCGGCGCTCGTCAGAAAACGGGGAACTGGGCCGGGGTCTCCGTTGAGAAGTGGAGCGGTTCAGCGACCATGGGGAAAACGGAAGTGGAGATGGTTGATCTTCCCGGTGTCTATTCCTTTACTTCTTCCTCCGAGGATGAGGTTTTGGCCCGTGATTATATCATGAATCGGGACTACGACCTGGTCCTTAACATCGCCGATGCCACGAACTTCGAAAGGAACATGTTTCTCACCCTGCACCTTATTGAGATGAAGGTCCCCATGGTGCTGGTTCTGAATATGATGGATCTGGCAAAGCAGGATGGTCTTTCCATTGACATTGATAAACTCTCCTCCTGCCTGGATCTTCCCGTGACCGGTATCTCGGCCATCGACCACAATGACATCCTGCGCCTGCGAGGTTTTCTTGAAGGATGTCTTAAGCTGAAAAGGGTCTCTTCCTTTACGGTCGGTTATCCGGAATCGATTGAGAGAACCATCCGCGAATTTTCACTGGAATTGAAGGACATGTCGGACCAGACAGGCGTCCATGTCCGATGGCTGGCCACAAGGATCATAGAAGGTGATCTCTGGTTCACGCGTAAGGCCCTGCTTCTGGGGAGCCTGGATCGGGAAGACGTGGAACCCCTCCTTGCTGATATAAAAGTAGAACTGGAAGAAAATCCGGACGTGGTTGTTGCCGATTCCATTTACTCGCGCATAGAAGAGATCACGGCCCGCTGCGTGAATCATCAGAAAAGGGGACGTTTATCCGACCGGGTGGACGACCTTGTCATGAACCGTTTCGCCGGAATCCCTATTTTTCTGGGTTTAATGTTTCTTGTCTTCTGGAGCGTTATGAGTTTCGGCGGGTCTTTCATTGAGTTTTTCGAAAAACTCTCCGGAGTCCTCTTTATCGATGGCAGCGCAATCCTGCTCCGTTCCGTGGAGGCCCCGGGGCCTGTCGTAAGGATTGTCTCTTCGGGAATCGGTTCCGGTATTCAGGCTGTGTCATCTTTCATTCCTGTCGTCTTTGTAATGTATTTTATGCTTACCCTTCTTGAGAATACCGGTTACATGGCCCGGGCCGCCTTTGTCATGGACCGCTTCATGCGGATGATCGGATTG
>CAZYBU010000042.1:0-26973 GCA_964645775.1 uncultured Leptospirales bacterium
GCTATTGTTGCAAATAGTAAGAACTGACTTTTTGATACTTTTTATTCCTGGTATTCCGGGGACCGGAAGGTTTTGATAGAGTAGGGATGAATGATCTGTCGGGATTCTTTCTCGACGTTGTCGGTACTCACCGGCTACCTGGAGTATAAAAAGGAAAAATTAAAAAATCATTTCTCCAGTTCCAACCCTTTCCTCTGGGCCTTTTGCGCGGCCTGGTCCCGGCCCAGGAGACGATAGATATCGGAGAGGGTGAACCAGGCCTGGGCGTCGTCCGGGTCCAGGCGAGTGACCTCTTTCATGCACCATAGAGCCCGATCCAGGAAGTATTTTCTTGAACGGCCCATGTCCCCGGTTCGGGTCAGGGACTGTTTCCGGGGTATGATGCGGGAGTAGTAATGGTTGCCCAGGTAGGTCAGGGCCACTTTATGGTCCGGTTTTATATGGATGAGCCGCTCCAGCAGTTCAGCCGCCTTGAAATGCCTGCCTGCGGCCGTTTCGATTCTGAAGGCATCGAAATAGGCCTCCTCAAGGGCCGGGCTTTTTTTAATAATAATATTATACAGGGTAAGAGCTTCTGTCTTCCTGCCCCTTTCGGACAGAGCCCTTGCCCGTTCAAGTTCGGCCGCCGATTCTCTGAGTCCGATATTGTAGGCCTCGCGGTAGGTCTCTTTTGCCCTCTGGTCGTCCCCCATGCGGAGAAGATGGCGGACCGAGGCGGCCCGGGCCTCGTCGCTGGCCGGGTCAAGCTCGATGGCACGGAGGTAATGGTTCAAGGCTGCCTCACGGTCGAAGAAGAAATCCTCAAGTTTACCGGTCTGGTAATGGATTTCCGGCTGGCGGCCATTTATTTTCAGGGAACGGCGAAACCATTCCCGGGCCTTCTCTTTGTCGTTCTTGATCAGATAGATACGTCCCAGGTAATTGGCCGCGGGAAAGTGGTCCGGTTTCGCTTCAATTACCCGGGTCATGTTCTCAATGGCGTAATCATACATCTCCGCACGGAACTGCAGCTCTCCCTTTTTATAGTAGTAATCCCAGGATTGCTGTATCAGGCTTACGCGATTCTCTTCACCCAGAACCCTGTCAACGGGGAAGACGAGAAGAAGCAGAAGGTAAAAGAGGCTAAATATTATTGACAATTTTTGCATAGGGAATAGATGTGTACACTCTTGAAGCGAGAGGTCAGGTAGCTCAGTCGGTAGAGCAGAGGACTGAAAATCCTCGTGTCGGCGGTTCGATTCCGTCCCTGACCACATCACACCTTCCTTTCATTATTTTCATTCAGTTGCCGGGACATATCTTTATCCTCTGGTATATTCATCGTCCTGAACCGTCGGGATCAAACAGAATTTTACCACTTGACATCAATGGGAACGGACATAGCGTTCACGGGAAGTCATACTGAGAATCCGGGGAAGAACTTATGATAGATCCAAAAATCATACGCGAGGAGATTGATACCCTGAGGGAACTCCTGAAACGGCGGCGCATGGAAGGTGCCGTGGACCTCGACGAACTGACCCGGGTGGAAGCCCGGCGTAGGGAGGTTGTGACCAGGTCTGATGAACTGCGTGAACAGCGTAATCGTCTTTCGAAGGAGATCGGAAACATCAAGTCAAAGGGAGGCGACGCCACGGAAGTGATGGCCCGGGTTCAGGGGATTTCCGATGATGTAAAGAACCTTGCGGGTGAGGTTAGCGGACTTGATGAAAGATTCCGGGAACTCCATCTGGCCATTCCAAATATACTTGATGATTCGGTGCCGGATGGGGCTGACGAAAGTGATAATCTTGAGATCCGGGTCCATGGAGAGAAGCCTGAATTTGATTTCACCCCTAAACCGCACTACGATCTGGGCACGGAAACCGGAATCCTCGATTTTGAACGGGGAGTGAAACTGGCCGGGGCGCGATTCTATGTCTACTGGGATATGGCCGCGCGTCTGGAGAGGGCCCTGATCAATTTTATGCTCGACCTGCATACAGGAGAACATGGTTATCGGGAGGTTTTCGGTCCTTTAACCGTTAATGATGAAAGCATGATCGGCACCGGGCAGTATCCGAAGTTCATGGACGAGTACTACCGCATGGAACGTGACGCTCTTTCCCTTATCCCCACGGCAGAGGTGCCGCTCACCAATCTCTTCCGGGACGAGATACTGGAATCAGAAGACCTTCCGATAAAGGTCACCATGCAGTCATCCTGTTTTCGGAGAGAGGCGGGCGCGGCCGGGAAAGATACCCGGGGACTGGTACGAGTACATCAGTTCCAGAAGGTTGAGCTGGTCAAGTTCGTGGAGCCCGGAACGTCAAATGATGAGCTGGAAAGCCTACTGGCCGCGGCCGAGGAGGTTTTGAAGCGGCTCGGCCTTCATTACCGGGTGGTCCTCCTGTGTTCTGGAGACGTCTCTGCCGCTTCCTCGAAAACCTACGATATCGAGGTCTGGATGCCGGGGCTGGACCGGTACCTGGAGATAAGCTCCTGTTCCAATTTCAGGGACTACCAGGCCAGGCGGGCCGGTATCCGGTACCGGCCGGCAAAAGGAGAGAGACCGCAGTACCTTCATACACTGAACGGCTCCGGCCTTGCCGCGGGTCGTACGCTGGCCGCCATCATGGAAAACTTTCAGAAGATAGACGGGACCATCGATGTCCCGGACGTCCTCAAACCCTACATGGAGCGCTGAGAGGTATCCTGCACCCTATCTTCCCGGAACCATCGGAACGAAGCGGACAAATCCGTGACGTTCCCGTTCATAGGTATTCCCCGTTCTCGTAATGGTGATTAGTTCCTGCGTATAATCACCTTCTGGGGCGACCAGTACGCCTTTTTCTCGAGAAAGTTGATTGAGAAGCGCCCGGGGTATTCTGGGAGGGCTGGCCGTTAAGATTATCCGGTCAAAGGGAGCCTTCTCCGGCCAGCCTTTGTACCCGTCACCGATGCGGACCGTCACGTTCCTGTATCCCAGTTCGGAGAGGAGCTTTTTACTTCGGCGGCCCAGCTCCGGTACGATCTCAATGGTATAGACCTGACCGGCCAGCTTTGAGAGTACGGCCGCCTGGTACCCGCTCCCCGTGCCGATCTCCAGAACCTTCTCATCTCCTGAAAGCTCAAGGAGCTGAGTCATGAGGGCCACGATGTACGGCTGGGAGATGGTCTGACCGTGGCCTATGGGAAGGGGATGGTCTTCGTAAGCCAGATGCTGGACGTCTTGAGGAACGAATTTATGCCTGGGGATCTCGCTCATGGTTCTGAGGATATCTTTTTCCGTAATCTCCCGGGAGGCCAGCTGGTGGCGTACCATGGCCTTTCGGCGAGCCTCGTAGTCCATCCTGTCTCCGGAGCAGAGGGGCAGGGCGAGAACGAGTATGATTATAAGATGGATGCCTCGTTTCATGATGAACAAGATATTCATTGATCGGGCCGATTTCAAGTCATGGAGAAGAGATCCTGCGTCCCTGATGATACCGATTTCGGGCTACAGGGATGGAGCAGAATACGCCTCCTGATAGATGAACAGGTATATCTATTTGATATAATTCGTATTGTCAGGTTTTCTTTTCGAGGATTCTTTCGTGAACTTCCAGATCACTCCCGCTATACAATACGAATCGAACTCTCTTAACGGATTCCAGTTTTGGTATATATTCAATGATGGTTCCGAATGCCACATCAGCCGCCTCTTTAATAGGATACCCGAAAGCTCCGGTAGAGATTGCCGGAAACGCGATCGATTCTACTTTATGTTCTTCAGCGAGCCGTAATGCATTGCGATAGCAATTCGCCAATACTGTGTCCTCAGGCTTGTCCACACCGTAAACAGGCCCAAGACAGTGGATGACATACTGGTTGGGCAGATTATGTCCTTTCGTAATAACCGCCTCACCAGGTTTAATGGGCGCTAATGGACGACATTCCTCGGCAAGTCCGGGACCTGCGGACCGGTGAATAGCGCCGGCCACGCCTCCACCCATCATAAGTTGAGCGTTTGCGGCATTGACAACAGCGGTGATCCCCGTTTGCGAAGCAATATCTCCTCTGATGCACGCGATTTCGATACCCGATATCGTTTTTACCATACTTTAAATGCCTCCTGTTTGTTTCCTGCAGGGGTTTTCGCCGAATATATCGCAAGGTTGACGCGATTTCCTGGATATCAGTCACCGTCTCCCGGTGGTCGGGTGCCTCTTTTTGACACAGTTCACCTTAGTGCGGGACATACATTTTCGACGCCGACCCCTGCGTGTTGGTCCGGCACTGTGAAGGGCGCATCTTTTCGGAGCGTGACGGACGGCTCTGTTCAGGTACCTTATCCGGACAGTTTCCAGTAGTCAATGATGATTTTCTCTGGAATCTGACAGCCATGTCACCTGGCGATGAGTTGTTCGATAGATTTTCGGTTTTTCCATGATTTTATCAGTTGTTCTCTTGTCCCGGGGCGCAAGCCCCGTAGACTCAAATTCCTTTTCACTTTCTAACCGGTGGAACCACATATCCAATACCGTGTACCAGCTTTTTTACCCGCCTACTTCCCTGTATCGAAGAACAACATGGTACCTCGCCCTTTGATGGAGAGATGAACATGGAGATGGTGATTGAGGCCCTGAGTGACCGGTCCAGGATCTGCGGTCAGGTGCGGCCGAAATCAGAGTGGAAATAATTATTTACTTTCTATACGGTAGGAGAAATTATTTGTTCTCCGGTTTTGGACTATACTTGAACTCCTGAATCGAAGAAGTTATCTTATTCATGATATCTGGTCCTCATATATATAATTGTCACCTGGAAAAGGCGGGTATGCCTGCGGGAAATTTTAATTGTAATAGTAAACGTTAACGAATAAAGTATTCATTGATCCTTTTCAGGCGTATTTTCTATCGGGTAATATTATATATTGAAAGGTCTATGCCAGTAGTATATTCAACACGATTAAAATATGAACTACGCATGCCGTATGTCGTCATCGTGGTATAAGTGATTACATAATGAGGTCACATCCCATCATACGAGAACCAATATCATCTGAGTTAACAAGAATCAATCCTGAACTTGAAAGCAGGTATTATAAAACTATGCTATTTGAGCTGGACGGTTTAAATGAGATGTTGTTGAACTATGTAGATACACTCAGTGACGCTCATGAACGTATGGACTTCATCAGTATGCTGGTCATGTTTGTTTCCAGGTACAGCTATTTATCCAGGCCAGAAAACCTCTATGTGATAAAAATGGTTCTCCTCAACGAGTTGTACAAGAAAAATCAGGATAAGATATCTGTGATTAAACTCGTAAAGGAAGAGCATCATTTCTGTGATCAAAAGGCGGCAGCTTTCAAGGCTGTCGTTAAGAAAGAGCTTCGTGATATCTGCATGAAAGAGAATAAGATATCAGTTACATCTGATCCCCGCTATTATGAGATCGTTAAACCATTTATAAAAGAATTCGAAGATTTTTATTACTCCTTCAGGTAGCGCTTTTCGACATTGAATACAATTTCGGAGAATGCGAGTAATACAACTGCTAAAAGCCTTTTGGAATACCGACTTCATCGGGACTCTACCACCCTGCCAAAACACGAAGAGTCCCGGTTTAACGGGACTCTCTTGTAAATGCTCCCCCGGCAGGACTCGAACCTGCGACAAATTGGTTAACAGCCAATCGCTCTACCAACTGAGCTACAGGGGAATGTCTGAAAAAATGATACTGATATTCAGGCTGGATACCTATTAATCCATGACCAGTTTGTGTCAATAGTATTTTAAAAAAATTATGTCCCGGGGGAAAAGAATTCTGGTAAAAAGTATTAAGAATGATTACATGTTTCCATCTGTTCAAGTACTTGACACCATGGTTCACGCCGTTAGCCTGAAAGTTTTATTATAAACCGGGTTATTAATCATATGAATCATCAAATAATGATACAGGAAATACAAGAGCTGGCGAAAAGTAAAAATGCTCTGATACTTGCACATAATTATCAACCAGCTGAGATTCAGGAAATGGCGCATATAACGGGTGATTCACTTGAACTGGCACGGATGGCCGCCGACAGCGACTCAGATATCCTGGTTTTCTGCGGTGTCCGTTTCATGGCAGAATCAGCCTCCATTCTGGCACCGGAAAAAAAGGTCCTTCTGCCGGAAGATACAGCCGGATGCGCCATGGCGGATATGATAACAGCGCAGGACGTTCGTATTCTGAGAGATAAATATCCCGGAGCAGCTGTTGTGACCTACATAAATTCAACGGCTGACGTGAAGGCGGAAAGTGATGTTGTCTGCACATCTGCCAATGCGATCAAAATCGTAAATACTCTGGATGAGGATGAGATACTATTCCTTCCAGATAAAAATCTGGGCGGATGGGTGGTCCGAAATTCCGATAAGACAATTCATCTGTTCTCAGGATACTGTCCCTGCCATAACGACACGGACCTGGAAGATCTGAAAGCCATCCGTGAAGAGTATCCTGACGCCGTGATCATGGTACATCCGGAATCTCCTCCCGTTGTTTCAGAAAAGGCCGACCATGTTTTTTCCACGGGTGAGATGCTCAGGTTTGTAAAGGAGACCACGAGTCGTCAGATCATTGTGGGAACAGAGGAGGGGATGTTGTATCCTTTGAAAAAAGAACGTCCGGATATTACGTTTATTCCTATACGGAAGGGTTTTATTTGCGATGATATGAAAAAGATTACTCTGGCTCATGTTCGTGACGTTCTTGACGGGGAGAAGAACAGGATAACAGTCTCCTCTGAAATAGCTGAAAGGGTTCAGAAGTCCCTGGAGCGGATGCTTGAGCTTTCCTGAGGTTTCCATGGATGATGAAAAGAGACAGTATCCTGATGAAGAGTCCCCTGATGGAGGTGTTGAATCCTCCGGTGAAGAGAGAAACATCCTCAGGGAAAAGACATTTAATGAAGAGCTCAGGGGCCTGGTTAACCGCATAACGGATAATGAAGAGAGGGAAAACTATCCCTGCACCGAGTATACAGAAGGCTTTTCCCTGATTGACTGGTTCCGAAAACAGGATGTCTCTACTCAAGACCGGCTTTTCCTTGCCCTGCACAGGTTATTCTACGCCACAAAATATCAGGCTTCAGGGACTCGTTTCTGGACCGGCACCATGGACAGAGGCGGCATCCCCCTGAATTCTGATTTTCTTCTCGAGGCAGCCTTCCAGACCGCCGGCTATCCCGATTTTGCTCTGCTCTCCTACGATATCCATAATCACTCTTTCCGGGTCATGGCCGGCACGCTCATGAATGATCTAATGGAGAGGTGTCATATTCACCTGAAAGACCCCTTTTTCCGTCAGTTAAAGAATGAAGATATCTCCCTTGCGCGAGATGAAATATCAGAAGACGATTATCTTTCCGAAAGGTTCCTTCATCTGCTCCAATCGGAGGAACAGGTTGTGTATTTAACTCTGTTTTCCAGAGTCCTCGCCGGGGTTAATGATCAAATGGCCGGGAACCTCGGGTACGTCCCATCCCTCCTGCCTGAAGATGGGATACTGGTCATTCGCACAGACAGGGAGATGAAGCATATTTCTGAAAGACTGAGAAAAACCGTGGCCTGGTTCCTTCTGTCCTGGATAGGTTCAAAAGAGAAGCTGATTGAACATGAGGGGAGGGTGGATGTCGTTGATAAACTTGAGCATATTCTGTCACTGGCGGAAAGCAAGGGAGATACAAAGGGATACATGGTCTTTGAACCGGAATTTATCAAACCTGAAGTTCAGGCCCTCTTTTCGTATATGGTCAGCCGGATTACGTCAATGCTGGGAAGGGAATCAAAGATTCTTCAACTGGGTATGGATGCCCTCTGTGTACTGACAGGTAGTGAAAAGGGAGAAAAGCTTGGGAATCTGGTGCGAGAAATGAATGAATTCTCTGGACTGAATTTTACTCTGGAAGAGTATCCCATAGAAGAAATCAGGCGCACACAACGTCTTTTGCGACGATACTTTAACTGACCGTATAATTACAGGTTGAAAATCTCCGTTGCTGGTATTATTATCAGTTACAGCATGGATTTTTAACAAAAACCGGAAATGATGCAGAATCAATGACCCTTATCTTTCGCATCGGAATTGTTTTATTCGCCCTGCTTATATCCATGGTTCCCCTGAGAATAATGGCGGCAGGTTCAGCCGGAACCTCCGGTGCGGATTTCCTTGAACTGGGTGTAGGAAGTCGTCCTCTGGGCATGGCCGAGGCCTTTACCGCTCAGATAAATGACGTTCATTCCATGTACTACAATCCGGCCGGTATCGCAACTCTGAAATATCCTATGCTATCTGTTCAGCACCAGGAACTGATTCTTGATTCCCGCCTGGAATATGTGGCCGGCGCTTTTCATCTTCCCGTGGGTATACTCGGTTTTTCACATACACTTTTCTGGGTTCCTCCCTTCGATAAGGTGGATATTTCCGGCAATACCGTGGGTAAGGTTAATTTTGTTAATGGCGCTCTTCAGGCAACCTATGGTTACAGCTTCGGGGATGTCTCCCTGGGAGGTTCCGTCAAATGGATATACCAGAAGATAGATGAACTATTTGTCAACTCCGTGGCCTTTGATTTCGGGGTTCTTGTAGGAATGTACCTGATTTCCCCCTTTGACGCACCGTTGAGAAACTTCTTTATCGGACTTTCTGTGCAAAATATCGGTACATACGCGAAAAATGACCCACTTCCTGCCATTATACGTCTCGGTTTTATGTACAAACTGACAAAATGGTTCAGCCTTAATCTTGATGTTACAGAGACGGTGATACGATTTGATGACCTGCTTGACTTTACACACGGTTTCGAGGAAAACTTCCGTTTAAATGTAGGGGTTGAATTCACCTATCTTGAGATTCTCTATCTCAGGGGCGGGTACAGTTTCAATAACGGTCCCACCTATACTATCGGGCTGGGCGTTAATTTTGTTATTGGTAACGTTTCCTTTGCCATGGATACCAGTTACGCCGGGACATCCGTTTTCGGGCCGGTGTTTACCTTTAATGCTTCCTTCAAGCTGATTCCCCGGGTCGTAACAGTTGAGGATAAGCGTCACGCCGAGGAGCATTACAGGCGGGGAATCAAGCTTTATGTGGCCGATGACGTGGAATCGGCCCTGGGTGAATTCAAACGTGTCCGGGATTACAACCCCTATTACAAGAGCATCCGGGAAAAGATCCGTGACCTGGAGGAACTGCTTAGACTCAAGGAGGAGAACAGAAAGCTCGATGAGAAGCTCAAGGAACAGCAGAGAACTGAGGTACCCTGAAATAGTGCCTGATTTTGCTCCCGCTGCCCCGGGGTCGGTCCTTTACCGGGCAGGCCGCACGGCCGTAATATGCGCGGCGGCGGTATCGGAAGAGGTTCCCGATTTCGCGAAGATAAGGGGAACAGGCTGGATAACAGCCGAGTATACCATGTTGCCCTATTCCACCGCCTCCAGGAAAGGTCGCTCACTGAATAAAAGGGACGGGCGCTCCGTGGAGATTCAAAGGCTTATAGGCCGCAGCCTCAGGTGTGTGGCCGATCTTGAAAAACTGGAAGGTTTTACCATAACCGTGGATTGTGACGTCCTTCAGGCCGACGGTGGAACCCGTACGGCCTCCATTACGGGAGGGTTTATCGCTCTTAAACGTGCCCTTACTCGAATGAAAGAGGAGGGCAGGATACACGATGATGTCCTCACGGGCCAGGTGGCGGCTGTATCTCTCGGTTACCTGAACGGGGAACTTCTTCTCGACCTGGAGTATAGTGAAGATTCAAAAGCGGACGTGGACCTTAACGTAGTTATGGATGATGCCGGCAGGTTTATTGAACTCCAGGGAACAGGTGAAATGAGGTCTTATACTCGAAGTGAGCTGGATGATATGCTCAACCTCGCGGATTCGGGGATAAAAGAATTGATTAAAGCCCAAAAGCAATATTGTCAAGATTAATCATACCAGCTGTAAACATCTCTTGACGTATATATCCCTTTTTTATATTCTGGAAGTTAAGCGTTTGCCTGAGTTTTTCCTATACAAATGTTAAGTGAGGAGATATTCATGTCCAAGAAAAAAGAGATGAAATCAATGGATGGGAACATGGCAGCCTCCCATGTTGCTTATGCTTTCACCGAAGTTGCTACAATTTATCCCATAACACCTTCATCATCCATGGCTGAGCATGTCGATGAGTGGACATCCCATGGAAGAAAAAATGCCTTTGGAGATGCTATCCGGGTTGTGGAGATGCAGTCTGAGGCAGGCGCAGCCGGCGCCATGCATGGTTCATTACAGGCCGGCTCACTGACAAGTACTTTCACCGCCTCCCAGGGGTTGCTTCTTATGATTCCCAACATGTACAAGATGACGGGGGAGCTTTTACCCGGCGTCTTTCATGTCAGCGCCCGATCCCTTTCAGCCCAGGCCCTTTCCATTTTCGGCGATCATCAGGACGTCTATGCCACCCGGGCTACAGGTTTTGCCCTTCTGGCCAGTGGAAGTGTCCAGGAGGTCATGGATCTGGGGAGCATTGCCCATCTTTCAGCCATCAGGAGCAGAATCCCCTTTTTGCATTTTTTTGACGGTTTCCGGACCTCCCATGAGATTCAGAAAATCGAGGTCCTGGATTACGAAGATCTCGGTAAACTCGTGGATATGAAATCTCTTCAAAAGTTCCGGGAAAGAGCCCTGAATCCTGAGCATCCTGTTACCCGGGGAACGGCCCAGAATCCTGATATCTATTTTCAGAACCGTGAGGCGGCCAACTCTTATTACGACGCTGTGCCCGATATCGTTGCAGATTACATGAAGGAGATATCGAAGCTGACCGGCAGGAAATACAGGCCCTTCATGTATTACGGGCATGACAAACCTGAATATGTTATTATTGCCATGGGCTCCGTAACCAGCACTATCCAGGAGACCGTGGATTATCTCGTGGACAAAGGTGAAAAGGTCGGTATGATAAAGGTGCATCTCTACCGTCCTTTCTCGGCCAGACACTTTATGGAGGTAATGCCCGATTCCGTTAAGGTCATCGGTGTTCTCGACAGGACCAAGGAACCGGGTGCCAATGGCGAACCTCTTTACCTTGACGTGCGTGACCTCTACTACGAGAGAAAAGACGCCCCTGTCATCGTGGGGGGGCGTTACGGGCTCTCATCAAAGGATACCACTCCCGCACAGATAGTCGCGGTCTTCGAAAATCTGAAGATGAAAGAGCCGAAGAACAGGTTCACTGTAGGTATCGTCGATGACGTAACCTTTACCTCTCTTCCTGTTCCTGAAGAGGTTAACAGCGTACCAAAGGGGACCTTTGCCGGTAAATTTTACGGCCTTGGATCCGATGGAACCGTGGGCGCAAATAAGAACTCCATCAAGATTATCGGGGATAACACCGATCTCTACGCCCAGGCCTATTTCGCCTATGACTCGAAAAAATCAGGCGGTATAACCATTTCTCACCTGAGGTTCGGTGAAAAACCGATTAACTCGACTTATCTGGTAAATCATCCTGATTTCGTGGCCTGTCATGTACCGGCTTATATCAATACTTATGACATGCTCCGGGGCATAAAGGATGGCGGTACCTTCCTTTTAAACAGCATCTGGGATGCTGAAGAGACGAAAAAACGTCTGCCGGATTCCATAAAGAAGGTCCTGGCAGATAAGAATATCAATTTCTTCACTATTAATGCCACAAAGATTGCTGAAGAGATTGGTCTGGGCGGAAGAACAAACACCATCATGCAGGCCGCCTTCTTTAAGCTTTCAGAGGTTATCCCTTATGGAGAGGCCGAGAAGCTAATGAAGGATGCCATTAAAGAGACCTACGGCCGGAAGGGTGATGATATTGTCAACATGAACAACAAAGCCGTCGACATGGGAGGCGAAGCTCTGGAAAAGGTCGATATTCCTGAAGAGTGGAAGAGCCTGGAAGGGGGACAGCCTCAGGAGGATCAGGATCGACCTGAATTCGTACGGAATGTAGCTGACGTCATGAACCGCCAGGAGGGAGACGATCTTCCGGTAAGCGCTTTCGCTCACATGCCGGATGGGACATTCCCCCAGGGGACCACGGCCTACGAGAAACGTGGCATAGCTGTCAACGTTCCGGAATGGGTGTCTGAGAACTGTATACAGTGTAATCAATGCGCTTATGTTTGCCCCCACGCCGTTATTCGACCTTTTCTTGTTGATGATAAGGAGGCGGCCGCCGTACCTGAAGGAACGGATCTTCTGGACGGTAAGGGGAAGGGGATATCCGACTACAAGTTCCGTATACAGGTCAGTGTTCTTGACTGTACAGGATGCGGTAACTGCGCGGATGTATGTCCATCCAAAGAAAAGGCCCTTATTATGAAACCCCTTGGCACTCAGATGGACCAGGTGGAGAAATGGGAGTACTTCGCCAAGAATGTCACGTACAAGGATAACGTGGTAGCAAAGACGAACCTCAAGGGTTCCCAGTTTGCCAAACCTCTTTTCGAATTTCATGGAGCCTGCGCGGGTTGCGGAGAGACTCCTTACATTAAGCTTATTACCCAGCTTTATGGTGACAGGATGCTGATTGCCAACGCTACGGGCTGTTCTTCCATCTATGGCGGCTCAGCACCGGCCACTCCCTATTGCGTAAACGATGATGGACATGGACCCGCATGGGCAAGTTCCCTTTTCGAGGATAACGCTGAGTACGGGTACGGAATGTACCTCGGTATCGAACAGATGAAGACCCGGATTATGGAGCTCATTGAAAAGGCAAAGAAAGAAGGGGCATCCTCAGAACTGATTTCGGCCCTGGAGCACTGGAAGGAGGTCAGGGAACTGGGAGATGAATCAAAAGAAGCTGCGTCAGCCCTGATACCCCTCCTGGAAAAGGATAAAACCTCCGCTGCCTCAGAGATCCTGAAGCTGAGACAGTATCTTGTTAAGAAATCGATCTGGGTAATCGGCGGTGATGGCTGGGCCTACGATATCGGTTACGGTGGCTTGGACCACGTCGTTGCCACTGGAGATGACATAAATCTTCTGGTTCTTGACACGGAGGTCTATTCCAACACCGGCGGACAGTCCTCAAAGGCGACACCTACGTCCGCCGTCGCCAAGTTCGCTGCGGCCGGTAAGCCGATACGGAAAAAGGACCTCGGCGTGATGACCATGAGCTATGGATATGTCTACGTAGCCCAGGTTGCCATGGGAGCCAACATGAACCACTACCTGAAGGCCCTGCGTGAGGCTGAAGCATACCCGGGACCTTCGGTAATTATAGCTTACTCGCCCTGCATCAACCATGGCCTCAGGGGGGGGATGGGCAAAACCCAGGAGGAGGAAAAGCTGGCCGTGCAGTGCGGCTACTGGCACCTCTGGAGATATGATCCCAGGCTCGAGAAAGAGGGGAAGAACCCCTTCCAGCTCGATTCGAAGGAACCTGACTGGGGCAAATTCCAGGATTTCCTCCATGGAGAGATACGGTATACCTCGCTGATGAAGGAATTTCCCGATCGGGCGAAAGAACTGTTCAAGAAAGCCGAGGAGCACGCCCGATGGAGGCATGATGGTTATAAGCGAGTGGCGAGCCTCGAATACGGAGGTTCGGAGTGATTACAATAATAAAAAGGCGGGGACAGAATCCCCGCCTTTTTATTGCCCGCGTGTGCCGTGTAGATAGGGTTTTTTGAACCTGGAAACCAGGTGGGTCCCCGCATTCCCGGTCGGGTCTTCTCCAGAAGGAGCATGACCGTTACGGGAAGATCTTGAGGTCCCTTGCTGTATATTGTTGGCTCAAAAATACAGCGAATCTATCACGAACACCGCAGGCTTTCACTAATCTACAAATAATAGACTCCCATCGGCAACATTTTTTCTCATTGACAGCCATCATTGTGAAATAGAGAACCTTAACTGAGATACATATCAAGGGAAGGAGACTGACTCGAATGATTGAGAGTTATTTCACTGATTTTTATGGCAGATTGCAGAAAAAATCAGGAACAACAAAAGCGTCATCAAAAAAATCAACGTCCAAGACAGCGTCAAAAAAGAAATCTTCGTCTAAAAGCGTGTCCGGGACGAAACTTGATCCCAGGAAAACCCTCGAGGCCCTCTCAAAAATTATACCCTCTGAATTGACTTTGGGGACCCATCCGATCATTGACTCAACCGGTTACTCCCCTGAAGGGGCGGACGCGGTGATCTATAAGGAATATTGTCAGGATATCGTACCCCTTATGGGAGGATACATCCCCTATGAGCTGATATATGCCTTTGTTCATCTGGAAACGAATCTTACCCGCAAGAGTCTGGGGACGCTCCTTACCAGGGTGGCAACGGTAAAGGGTATAAACGCCTACAACCCGGAAACAGAGGACCCCTATATTATTCCTTCACTGATTATCATCGATAAGTGCGATTATCCCTTTCAGGAGCTTAAAAACGACATTATTAATTATTACAATGTGACAGGTACGCAAGCTTCCCGGGAGATGGAGATCATGGCTATTGCTGACAAGGGGCTCGTGGTCAAGAACTGGAGAGAGCCGAGAGGATTCGTGGCCCTGGAGACTGGCAGGGATACCTTTAAATGGTTTTTCATACTTATGTCGGAATTCTTTTCTGTTGAACGTAAGGTGGATCTGGACTTCAGAAATTATGTGGGAGAAGAGCCACACTATCCTGAATACTGATGCGCGATTACGATTTGAAATCTTTTTGCAATAATCATATCCCCTCCTGAATAATTACTCTTGACACCTCCGGCATGGCGGGGTATAGATACTGTATTCGTATTCATCTTGCCAATAACCGGGGTTTCGTCATGAAAAAATCTGTCATTTTCAGTTTCATTCTTGTATTCGCCCTGTGCCTGCTGGTTACCCCTCTCTCAGCAGCAGAGAAGAACGTTATTCTGGTCCTGGACACCTCCCTCAGTATGACAGGGAAGGGAGGGAAGGACATCATGGATCAGGTCAAGGAGAGCATCAGTAGCTATATTGATACTCTGGAAAAGGGTGACCGGGTCACGTTTATTACCTTTGACGTGGACGTTAAAGTCTATCCCACCGTTGAGATTAAGGACAAAAATGACCGTGACATTTTGAAAAAATATATTTCAATGACGGAAGCGACAGGTAAATGGACCCACACACTGGAAATGATGAAAACAGTCTTTGAAAAGGCTGACGAACTTTCTCAAAGCGAGGAGGAGAGGCAGCCCATCATTGTGGTCATGACTGATGGTATAGATGACCCCCCTCCCGGCGAGAAAAATGAAAGCTTTAATATTAAAAGCGTAACCTCCCCCTACAAGGAAACGAACTGGTGGATATACTTTATTAGTTTTTCTGACCTGAAAAACAGCGAAAATATGGCTCGCATTCGAGAAGAGCTCAAAGGTGTAAGTGATAAAACAACCATAATTGAAGCAGGTACTCCGGCGGAAGGCATAGAGGGGCAGCTTGTTGATGATATAGGCAAACGGGAAAAAGAGAGTCGTTCACTTCTTGTACCCCTTCTTGTGGCAGGAGGGGCCACCCTTGTTGTTATCATTATTCTTCTTGTTCTCTGGTATTTTTATGGTACCAGGGTCAGGGGCTATATCGAATACTGGAATGAAGGTGTGCTGGGAGATTACGCCCATAAAGCTGACCTGACACGATTCAATTCCAGGGATGTTGTAATCGGAAAAGGGAGAGATTGTGATGTTAATCTCCGTGAGCTTGAATCGACTGTCAGGATTGCTATTCGGGCGACCCGGAAGGGCATTTTTGTCATTCCCCTTGAAGGAGGATACGAGATGGTCAACCGGGATGATGATGGAACCCTTCAGGATGGAGATGTTATCAAAATTGATAATATCTCTTTCAGGTATTTTGGTGAATAGGAGTTTATCGCCATCAGGCTTAGAAGGACTGGATAAAAATTATATAAAGAGATACTTTTATGCCAAAATACAGTTGACACGCGTATCTTGCTGGTACAAAATCTTATGAAAAATAAAAATGCAGGATAATTTGACCTTAAAATTATTTTACTTTTCCCTTGCAAGGAGGACTGTACATGTCTTTAGCTCAGTTTCCTAAAAGCCCTAATAAGGTACACCCCACCATGCCGAGTGCTGTTGGCTCCCGCGAGTCTCTGGCGCAGGAAGGTAGGGATAAAGTTTCGGAAGGTAAGCTGATTCTTGAGGAAACCGCAGATAAGGTTGCCAATCAAGTGCTGACGAGACTTCCAGACGAGGTCGCCGGCAAACTCGACGTTATGGGTGGTATCAAGGAGAAGCTCTACAATTACATCAACCAGACCTACGTTAATATGTTTAACCGGTATCAGGTTACCATGGAAGACGAGTTCATTAAGAAAATCCGTGATTTTGTCGACCGTGAGGAAGCCAAGGGTCTGGCCCGATACACTCCCAAGGAAATTACCGAAATGCTGGATAAGATTGCCGGCTCAGATAAGTTTCACACCGGTGAAGTGGAGAAGTCGATCGTTAACATGTACGGTCACCTCCAGGGACATATTCAGCGTGGGGTAAACGACCTGGAAGTCGATACGAACGCTATCCTGAGGCAAAAAACGGATGTCGGCGCATTTGTCCGGGGCGAGAACGCCTATGCTATCCTCAAGTGTGTTTTTCAGGACAATGAGATGCGTCCCAAGTATGTATACGATGTTAAGCTATCCATTAACATCCTCGAGAGTGAGCTTATCAGCCCCATGTATCATTACCAGGTAACGGTAGAGTCCCTCATGAAGGATGCTATCCAGGCCCATATTCAGGATCTTATTGATAAGCAGATTGAATCCCTGAACGATGAGCTGATTGATCAGGGCAAGAGAGAGCTGAACGCCAGCGAGAAAATGTTCGAGAAGGTCAAGAGAATTGAGAACTTCACGGATGATGAAAAAGAGGATGAGAAGTCTCGTCGTTACACGATCCTTGCCAAGAAGTTCCTCGACAAGATTGAAGGTCTGCGGGCCGAGATCGATGTTGAGGAGAGGGATCCCCTTAACATCCGGGAAAATATCAAACATATTATCGACGAGGAGAACATCCGTAACCGGGGATATAACACGGTTATTAACTCTATCACGTCCATCCTCGATACCAGTAAACTCGGTTACCAGGTATGTAATAACATGAAGAACGCCCGTACCTGTGTGATCAAGGAGTACGATGAGAATGATACAAGCATCCTGCCTGATGAACGGTATCAGCTAAGGCTCGCCTATCTGGACCAGAACCAGCTCAAGGATGAGAAGCGGGAATACGACAAGCAGATGGGAGCCTTTACCGATGAGATCCAGCAGGTATGGGACGTGGTTCACGCGCATTATGAGTCGAAGAAGAGATTCCGGGCCCTGAAGGACTTCAATGACCTTGCCGCCCGTATCATGCCCAGGGACTGGAGACGCGAGAAGACCGCCCGGGAGCAGGATCCCGATGTTCCCATGTGGAACGAACTCGGCGAAATGTATAATGAGGATTCCTTTGTAGAGAAGAACAACAGGACCTACGAAGACAGGATCAGAAACCTGAAGGGTAAAGTCGTTTATCTCAGGGAAATGCTGCAGGATATGCATGGATACCAGAATCCGGTGGAAAGGGTTATCCTGGATGAGCGTATCAGTTTTCTCGACAGAAGATTTAATGAGTTTACCTATAAGGTTAATCCGCACCATATTCAGCCCGGGCTTATCATGGATATCGATATCACCACGATCAAGCGTAAGCAGTATATGCTTAAGGGTATGGCTAACGTTCTGAACGAGTTCCTCCACGGAGTATCCAAGGGATTCGCGGACGCGGCTTTCGCCACCTACAGCCGGCGTCGATCAACGGTTCGCGAAGATATCGCTCAAACCTTTGAAGAGGCAGGAACCCAGGAAGACCTTTTCGAAGGCGCCTACAAGCAGGCTGACGAAGTTAAGGGTTCCGTCGATCTTTCTCCCAAGAGTTCCGGGAAGTCAAAGAAATCGGGCGGACTTAAAGAACTGTAAAAAAGTCATGATAGAGAAAAAGGGGATGCAATCGCATCCCCTTTTTTTTGTTTATGTCACGTATTAAATACTTGAAATTACTCAGGGTGTAGTTTAACCTACAGGACAGTAACATAATCGGGGGCATTCAAATGGAAACCACCTATTTTTCTCTTGCCAGCAAAAAGAATTTTAATATGGCACTGAGACATTTTTACAAGGTAACGGATGTGGTTGACGATGTTGAGTCGAACAGGAATCTCGCTGATGTCATCAACAAGTTAACTGATGAAAAGGAGATAGAGACGGATCAGATACTTCCCATAGTCGGATCTGTTATTCGTGACAAATTTGGTTACAGCTATGACTCCTATTCTATACCGTCTCATGTCAATGAATTCGAAAAGATTGTCGAAGAAACCTACAAATGGACGGCTCTTGACATTGTCATCGTTTATTTTAATCCTTACGGAAGAATTTTTCTTATAAACCCGAAAAACTCTGAACACTGGGACAGGGTACGAGAACTTTCAACGGACCAGCTTGCTGTTATTTATGTGAAAGATAAAAAAAACGGGAAGAAGGACGTTGAAACGAACGCGATAAACGCGGTACAGGATATGCTGGCGGGACGGGATGTTTTCAGTAATCCTGCTTTTATTGATGAAACCGCGGCGCCTCGAAAGCCTGAACCGGAGAAGAAGCCGGAGACGGCAGAATCCCGCAACAAACGTGTGACTCCAAAATACGCGGTTCGGGTCTCCAATGAACTTTTCCACAATGGAAACGTGGAAGCCTGGAAAAAGATTATTGAAAGTTATAAAGCCAAGTTTTCTGACCTTGATGTTTATATTTACCATGAGGGAGAATTGATCAATGATATTAATGCTCTTTTTAAATGGGGCAAGGTCAAACATGGCGATTCGATATTTTTTCAGGTTGCCGGTGATGATATTAAGGGTGTATCTAAGCTTCAGAAGTATCTTTTTGAAGGGGCGAGCCCCCGGTTTGAACAGTTTTTGAAAATCGGTGTAGGCAAAGTCCTGAACCTCTTTTAATAACCGGCGAATAAAAAGGAGACAATCATGGATAACATAATATATTTCAGCCAGAAGTTAAAACATTCAGAAGACGGAATGGGCAAAAATGTCGGTATCAGGGGGAGACGCATAATCGAACTGGCCCACATGGATCTGCCCATCGCTCCCGGCTTCATAATTGACTCTGAGATGACCGCGAAGCTTACGCGGGTAAATATCAAGGAGAACATTAAGTCGCATATTACCCGCATGGAGAAAGATACCGGCAAGGGCTTCGGGAATCCTGAGAATCCTCTTCTTGTTAAAGCTGTTCTCAGTTCTGATCTTAATGTTCCCTATTTTCCTTCTATCCATAATATTGGTCTTAATGATGAGGTAGTGGAAGGATTCGGAAAGTTTACCGGTGAACTCTTTGCCTGGGGTGAGTATCACTTCCTCATGAAGAGTATCGCTAAAAAGATCCTTACCCTTGAAGAGAAGGATGTTGATGCCATTGAGAAGAAGATACCGAAAAAGCCAAAGGTGAGTGATTTCAAAACGGCTGTGGCGGCCTATAAGAACCTCTTCGGGGATTCATACAGTGATGATGTCTATGATCAACTGGTTTTGATACTCAAGGGGGCGGCAGAACGTTACTGTGACTCGGATATCGATGTGGATCAGTCTCTTTCAATTATGATCCAGTTAATGGTTTATGGAAACTTCGGGGAGAAGTCCTTTTCGGGTAACTACTTCACCCGTGATATTGTTACCGGAGATGTGGAGATTCAGGGTGATTTTCTGAAAAACCAGTTTGACGTTGATGGTGGCAAAGCCAAAGCGATTAAAAATATCGACAAGAAATACTTTGATCAACTGACTGAGATAGCTCGAAAGGTTGAAACGAACTTCAGGGAAATCCGTAATATCAAGTTCACTATCGAGGAAGGTAAGTTCTGGCTGGTGGACCAGCGGGAAGTTGACGAGAAGTCGACCCAGGCTCACATAAAGACCCTGCTTGAGCTTGCCCAGAGGGGCGATATCGATAAGGATTATCTCATCGAAAGCATTAAGCCGGACCAGTTAAACGAGCTTCTTCACCCTATTATTGATCCCACCTCTATTAAAGGAGTTAAGGGTATACAGGGAGGAATAGCCGGTTCGACAGGAGCAGCTATCGGTCGAGTCTTTTTTTCCACGGACAGGCTTCTTGAAGAACATAAGAGAGCCATTATGCATGGTGGTGATACACGCCTGATCCTCTGCCTGCCCTCCAGTTACGCCGAGGATGTAAAGGCCATTGAGGTTGCCCAGGGTGTTATTACAAATGAAGGTGGTTTTTCCTCTCACGCCCCGGTTGTGGCCCGGAGTCTTGGAAAAGTAGCCATGGTGCAGCCCGAAGTGGCGATAAGAGGGGCTTCTTTTACCATATCTGGAAAAACCGTGAAAGAAGGGGACTACATCTCCATGAACGTGCCGTATTATGAGGATCCCACCCTTTACATGGATAAGGTATCACTCATTGAGCCTGATTTTGACAAAAACGGTCTCTACGAGTTCCTCGCCATTGTTGATGAATATGTTGAAAAGTTTGATGTTCGGGCAAACGCGGATCAGGGAAGGGACGCGAAGGTGGCCAGGGAATTCTATGCCAGGGGGATCGGACTTTGTCGAACAGAACATATGTTCTTTAACGAAAAGAGGATCATGAAATTTCGGGAGATGATTCTGGCTGATGATGAACCGGAAAGAAGAAAAGCACTGAAGGCCCTGCTTCCCATGCAGAGGTCTGACTTCTATGAACTCTTCAAAATCATGCAGGGATACCCTGTGACCATCCGCCTGCTGGATGCGCCTCTTCACGAGTTCCTTCCTCGTACTAATGACAGTATGAAAGATTTCATCAAGTATATGCAGGGCAAGAAGAAGAGCGCAAAAGCATCTGACATAAAGGCTCGATGTGAAGAATTGGGTGAAATGAACCCTATGCTCGGTCACAGGGGATGCCGGGTCGCCATAACCTACCCGGAAATCTATGAAATGCAGTGCCGTGCCATCTTCGAAGCGGCGTGTATGCTCCGGAAAGAGGGAGTTGAGATTACTCCCGAGATTATGATTCCCATTGTTATGAGTGAGCAGGAGATAAAGTTCATTAAAAATGGCAAGAAAATTGAAGGTAAAGAGGTCCGGGGAATACGGGACATTAAAAACGAGGTTATATCTGAATACGGAATTGATGAGATGGAGTACAAGGTCGGAACCATGATCGAGCTACCTGCTGCGGCCATGGGAGCGGGTAAGATCGCCCGGTACGCCGAGTTCTTCAGTTTTGGAACCAATGACCTGACGCAGACCACCTATGGACTCTCACGTGATGATTCTAACTCCTTCTTCCCTGATTACTCCCTCTACGACCTGATGAGGGAAAACCCCTTCAAGGTACTGGGAGAGGAGGTAAAGGAACTGATCAGTATCGCATCCCTCCGTGGAGCGCTGACCCGTCCTGATATCAAGATCGGTCTCTGCGGTGAACACGGGGCCAATCCTGATAATATCAGGTTCTGTATGGATGTGGGATTGGACTATGTTTCCTCCTCGCCTTACAGTATACCTCTTGCGAAACTGGCTATAGCCCAGATTAACCTTGAGGCCCGGAAGGAGCAGGAGGGAGAGGGAGAGTAAAGTAAGCAGTTCCGACGACACTTCGCGTCGCCGGTATCGCGCCGCTGTCTTCGTCAGGGGGCTTGTCCTTCCGCACTGCGCGCGCCGGAACCGTATGACCGAAAAACCCGGCGTATGGATTTCGGTCAGCGGCGCGATTGACAGGAGCGTGATAATTGAAAGAGGGTGCTTTTATCGGACACCCTCTTGTTTTTTGCGGTCGATTATCTGTCGAGGGCGGCGAATGCGGGAAGCTGCTTTCCCTCCAGAAGCTCAAGGAAGGCCCCTCCACCGGTGGAAATATAGCTCATCTTATCAGCTATTCCGAATTGACTGACGGCCGTCACCGTGTCCCCACCGCCAATTATGGAAATAAGGTCAGAATTCGCTATGACCTTTCCTACCTCTGCGGTCCCGACGGCGAAGTTGGGCATTTCAAAGGCGCCCAGAGGACCGTTCCATATAATGGTTTTCGCTTCGTCTATCCTTTTGTTGAAAAGTATAACCGATTCGGGTCCGATATCAAGGCCCATCATCTCTGCCGGTATCTCTTCGACAGATACGGTCTTACGCATGGCGTCATTGTCAAAGTTCTCCGCAGCCATGACGTCGACGGGAAGAAGTATATCAACGTTTTTCTTTCTGGCATTTTCCATGATCTCTGATGCTGTATCTGTAAGGTCTTCTTCCACCAGGGAAGATCCGGTGTCAATACCCTTTGACTTTAGAAATGTGAATGCCATGGCGCCACCGATTATCAGGAAATCGACTTTGTTGATGATATTGTTCAGCGCGTCGATTTTCGTTGAGACCTTGGCGCCACCGATAACGGCACCCAGGGGGCGTTCAGGATTTTCCATGGCCATCCTGAAATATTCGATTTCGTTCTTAAGCAGGAAACCGGCTGCGCATGTGTCCATATGGTGGGTGACGGCCTCATTTGAAGCGTGGGCCCGGTGGGCCGTGGCGAAGGCGTCATTTACATAGACATCCGCCAGTTCACCCATTCGTTGCCCAAGGTCAGGATCGTTCTTCGTCTCACCCTTATAGAACCGGATATTTTCCAGAAGGGCTACTTCACCATTTTCCAGGTTTGAAAGGGCCTCTTTTGCGCTTCCATCCTCAAGGTTGGCGTCAATAAAACGTACTTCACGTCCAAGAATCTCACTGAGCCTTTTCGCGACCGGCTGAAGACTCATTTCCGGTTTTACCTCACCTTTAGGGCGACCCAGGTGGGATATCAGGATGACTCTGGCTCCGGCATTAAGGCAATGTTCCAGGGTCGGCAGAGTGGCCCTGATTCTGTTGTCGTCCGTTATATTCATCTCTTTGTCATAGGGGACGTTGTAATCGACACGGATCAGCACTTTTTTATTGGAAAGGTCCAGCTGATCAAGATATGTAATGGCCATGATAACCTCGCGATTTGAAAGAAATAGGGTGTGTATATCTGAACAATACTGATGCCGTGACCGAATGTCAAGGCCAATCAGGAATTCCTGAGTTCCTCTTCCTCGCGTGCCAGCTTTTTCATTCTGTTTCGGAAAACAACCCTGGAAATAAGGATCGATATCTCATACAGGAACATAAGGGGGACAGCCACAAGGATCTGGGAGAACAGGTCCTGGGGAGTTATAAGGGCTGCAACAATCCATATGGCAATGACCGCTACTTTGCGTTTTTGAACCAGAAACTGAGGAGAAATAATACCCGCCCTGGTCAGGATGGTCGCAATAATGGGTAGTTCAAAAAGAAGTCCCATAGCGATGCCGAAAACCATAACGAAGGAGAGGTAGTCGTCCGCGCCGATAGTGGAAAGCATCTCCTTCCCGATAAATTTCAGGAGCATGTCTATGGCGAAGGGTAAAACGCCAAAGAATACGAAGGCAATTCCTCCGTAAAAGAGAAGGGGAGCAAGCAGAAGCAGGTTTCGTGAAAATTTTCTCGCGTCCTTGCCTATCGCAGGAGAGATGAATCGCCAGATTTGAAAGACAATAACAGGAATGCCCAGTAAAAGACCGGAAACAAAAGAGGCCTTAAGACGAATGAGAAAGCCTCCGGTAAGTTTGAAGATATTCAGCTTGTGACCCGTGGTGTCAAAGGGTTTCGTAAGAACCATGAGAAGATAGTCAGAGAAAAAGAAACCGGCCACCGTAAAGATGATTATGGTACCGAGGATGATAAGGAGTCTGGACCTGAATTCATCAAGGTGATCGATAACTCCCATGGGAACGTCACCACGGGACAGGGATTCAGGATCGATGACATCGTCATCTGAGTCTGCCATGGCGATTTCTTTTTTTGATTTGGAAGGAGTCTTCTTTTTGGCCGGTACCAGGGGGTAAGAACTCTCATCTTTCTTTTTTGTGCGGGTAGTGGATTCCTTCCTGGGGCTTCCGCTGGAGGATGGGGCTTTTTTGGCTGATGTAGACTTCTTTCCGGCGGAGGATGATTTCTTGCTGGTCGATTTTTTTGATGAAGCCACATTCTTCTTCGAGGATGATTTTTTCTTCGAAGTGCTTGTACCGCTTGAAGCTTTCGCTGACTTCTTTGACTTCTTTTTCGACGATGATTCACTCTTTTTTGAGGATGAAGAGCTTTTCTTTCCGGTACTTTTCTCCGTACCCTTTTTAGGGGATGAATGGGTGTTTCCGTGGGTATCCTGAACGGATTGAGATTCTTCCTTCTCCTTGTCCTTTTTTTTGGGAGTAATGTTTGTTTCTTTGTCTTTTTTACTGGCTGCCACTGGGTGCTCCTTCTGTCTACCGGCTAAGTGCAGATCGGTTAACTTCGAGTTGAATAAACGTTACCATGGCAACCACTGTCAAGTATTTTTGCAGACGCAGCCGGTCAGGTACCGACTGTTTGTGATTTGACATTTGCCCGTTGTATGATCAGTACCATTATTATATAAAAATGGTATTGAACGACGGCTCAGGAGCGCTTAATGCTCAGTGTGCAGTCGGGAAAAACCTGATGAGCAGATTTGAAGAGAAAACGATGCCCGCCGTGTTCCAGAACCGGGATGTTTTTATACCGGATGTATATTTGAAGACAGGAGATAGAGGTGTAATCGATAGGGACGGGTAACTTGCCATAACCGGCCGCATTAAAAATATCCGGTTTGAACAGATCAGAATTTTCAGGCTTCTTAATGACGAGTGGAGTCATGAAATGGGTGGGCCTGCCTTAATGTGGAGTGCAAAGCGACCGGTTAGCGACCGGTTATTGAAGAAAAACATGCGACGGAGATCAAAAGTATGCACCATGAGGTCTGACAATATGAATAAAGTGTTGACATTCTATCTTATAAGTTTGAATATATAGGGGTAACACTCATAGTGCACAGTGATGTGCCCTCAATTTTAATAATACTATTATCAGGGTGGAGGTTTTGAATGGCAATGTACAAAGAAACCAGCATGTCGGCCATTTTCCAGAATCAGGCGGAAAAGTATGGCGACAGGGATTGCGTGGCTTATAAGAAAGATGGTGAATATACGGACATCTCATGGAAACGGATCAATGAGATGATTTTGGATACAGCCGCTTTTCTTCTGGATCAGGGAATTAAAAAGGGAGACCGTGTCGGTCTGTTCTCACCGAACAGGTACGAGTGGTTTGTTGCCGATATGGCGATCGGATCCATCGGTGCTGTAAATGTCCCCATCTATTCGACCAATTCACCTATGGAAGCTCAGTATATTCTTGAGAATTCCGGATCTAAATTCTGTTTCGTGGCTGACCAGGAATTTATCGACCGGGTTATGAAAGTCAAGAAGCAGCTCCCCTCTCTCAAAGGGTTGCTCTCGTTCGATGCACCGGAGAAAAAGAAGAAAGATGTTACCTCTCTGGCTGATGCCATGGAAAAGGGATCCAAATCGAAAAGCAGGTCGCAGATTTCGACGAAGATCAAGGCCAACAAACCGGATGATCTGGCGACCATCATGTATACCTCGGGGACGACGGGAAATCCGAAAGGTGTCATGCTTACCAACAATAACTTTGTCTCCAACGTAAAAAACATAATGATGGTCATTAATGAGTACATTGATGATACAGAGGTTTTTCTCTCATTCCTCCCGCTTTCCCACTCCCTTGAGAGGACGGCCGGTTATTATTTCCCCGTATATCTTGGGGCGAAGATAGCCTATGCGGAAGATATTTCCACGATACAGCAAAATCTTCAGGAGGTGAGGCCTACCATAATTATCAGTGTGCCGAGGATCTATGAAAAGGTCCATGCGGGTATACTGGCCAAGGTCTCCGATGCCTCTGCCGTAAAGAAGGCCATATTTAACTGGGCAGTAAAAACGGCTCAGAAGAACCTTCCCTATGAACTCCGGGAGGAGAAGAAGCGTGGTCCTCTCTTCAGTAAGCGTTTCAATCTGGCCGACAAGCTTGTCTTCTCCGGTCTTAAGGAGACCCTGGGGCTGGACCGTTTGAAGTTTGCCATTTCCGGTGGTGGACCCCTTTCCGTCTCTGACGCAGAATTTTTTATTGGTATGGGAGTAACTATACTGGAAGGTTTCGGCCTGACAGAAACAACACCGGTTACTAACGCGAACCTCCCCAAACTCATTAAGCCGGGTACTGTAGGGCCTCCTATTCCTGAGACTGATATCAAGATATCGGATGAAGGTGAGATTCTCATAAAGGGTCCCCAGGTCATGAAGGGGTACTACAAGGACAAGAAGGCTACGGATGAGGTTACAACGAAGGATGGTTATTTCAGGACCGGGGATATCGGTGTCATTGACGAAGATGGATACCTTGCTATCACGGGGCGAATCAAGGACATAATCGTAACCGCCGGTGGCAAAAACATTTCTCCCCAGAATATCGAGAACGACCTGAAGACTTCAAAGTACATCGAACAGGTTGCCGTAATTGGCGATAAGAGAAAGTTCCTCTCCGCCCTCATAATTCCCAACATGGAAGAGCTGAAAAAATGGGCGAAGAAGAACGAGATCGACTCATCGGATACCAAAGCCCTCTGTGAGGACTCGCGTGCAAAGGAGATGATCCAGGGAGTGATCGACAAGATCATGAACAAGTATGCCCGAGTTGAACAGATCCGTAAGTTCACCCTGATGGATACCGAATGGACCCAGGAGACCGGAGAGCTTACCCCCACTCAGAAGGTGAAGCGGCGTATCGTGGAAGAAAAGTACGCAGAGGAGATCGAGGCTATGTACGCGGATGAATCCGCGGAGTAGATTCCTTTACATATTGTTTGAAATTTTACGGGGGTCCCTATCAGGACCCCTGTTTAGTGCGCCCGGCATGGGCGCACGCTTGGTGGTGCGGTGGTATACCAGTGACG
>CAZYBU010000043.1:0-26081 GCA_964645775.1 uncultured Leptospirales bacterium
GGGCTCCGATGCTTTTCAGGAAACCGATATGATCAGTGTTTCCATGCCCATTACAAGTTCATTCCAGGCATATTTGAAGAGCTCTACGAAACATTCCTGGCTGTACCTATCGTACTGGGTACCATCCGTGTAGGCGTCCTGGTGGTGCAGAGGGGAACAAAGAAGCAATTTAACCAGAAGGACATTCTTGCTCTGCAAGCCACCTCTTCCCAGCTCGCTTCCATGATTGAGAACGCGAAGATGATACTCATGATCTCCCGGGAGGAGAAGCCTGAGCGCAGCGGGACCTGGAGAGAGAACCGTTTTATCCGGGGTGAGGTCGCTTCACGTGGATACGCTCACGCTCCCGCCCTGGTCTTTAAGAGACGATTTGATATTGATGAGATTTACAGCGAGGCGTGCAGTGATTTTTGTACCCTTGAGGGTTTCAGAAAGGCCCGGAGGGAGACGGAGGAGCAGCTGGAAGTCCTCCAGAAGAAGGTGGAAGAACGGCTGGATGACGCCGCTTCTCTGATTTTCGCTGCCCAGCTTCTTATGCTCAAAGACAGCAGTTTTACCCGGGGAATTGAAGAGCTTATCCGGAGCGGTGTTCCCTCCCATGAGGCCGTTGTGGCCCAGTACAGGAAATACCACGATATTTTTCAGAGCAGCCAAAACACCCGTATACGCGAAAAGGTCCAGGACCTTGAAGACCTGGTCAGACGTCTCCTGGAGAACATGCTCGATATCCGTCACGAAGAAGAAAAGCTTCATGACCACATCGTTATTGTCAGGGAACTCTTCCCTTCGGATATGCTCCGGATGTCGGCCGAGGGGATACGGGGTATCGTTTTGGTTAGCGGCGGAGTCACTTCTCATCTTTCCATACTCGCCCGTTCCCTGGAGATACCTGCTGTCATAACATCTGAGTCTGACCTGCTGGAACTGAGCGATGAAACTATGGTGCTTCTCGACGCGGAGGTGGGAAACGTCTACGTGGAACCATCAGTGGATATTGTCGAGAATTTTGAGAAACGAAACCGTGAAAGGGTAGAGCTTTTTAATAATCGTGAGCTGGTGGAGAAGCCGGCTTTTACCCGGGATGGCCGCCGGGTTTCGGTAATGGTAAATATTAACCTCCTGAGTGACCTGAACCGGGTGAAAAGCGGCATGGTGGACGGAATCGGTCTCTATCGAACGGAGTTTCCCTTTCTTATCAGGAACGATTTTCCCTCAGAGGAAGAGCAGTATGTAATCTATAAGAAACTCCTGGATGCTATGGGAGAGAAACCGGTGGTATTCCGTACCCTGGATATCGGTGGGGACAAGATCCTTTCTTACTATGGTGATTCAACTGAGAAGAATCCCTTTCTCGGCATGAGGTCCATCCGCTTTTCTCTGACCCATGAGAAGCTTTTTACAGAACAGCTGCGCGCAATTTTACGGGCGGGGGCCGGTTACCCCATACGGATCATGTTTCCCATGATATCATCCTACGAGGAGTTTGCAGGGGCCCGCCAGGCCCTTTCTCTTGCCAGGGATGAGCTAAAGAAGGATGGACTGGCCTTTAACGATTCTCCTGAAATAGGGGTGATGGTTGAACTTCCCTCGGCCGTGATGGTAGTCGAAGATATAGCCCCGGAGATCGACTTTATCTCCATAGGGACCAACGACCTGATCCAGTATACACTTGCCGTGGACCGGACCAATGAAAAGGTGGCCCATCTTTACATTCCGCACCATCCTTCCATACTCCGTTCACTTGAGAGGGTAGCCAGGGCCGGCAAGGAAAATTCCATACCTGTTTCAGTTTGCGGGGATATGGGCAGCTCCTCTCTTTATATTCCCTTTCTGGTCGGTATCGGAATAGATACCCTGAGTGTAGACCCGGGGGCCATTCCCCAGGTAAAGAAGACCATCCATGAGATGGATTACGACAGTGCCCGAGCCAGGGCTCTGGAACTGCTTCGCGTAAAGACCGTGGAAGAGATTGAAGCTGTCCTCGGATTAATGCGATCCGATACGGCCTGAAACGTAATAAAAAGCCCCGATCGAATCGGGGCTTTTTAAAAATGGGCAAAGATGTGAAGATTTAACCTATGGCCTTGTCTCCCCTTTCACCTGTCCGAATTCGAACGCATTCCTGCATATCAAAAATAAAAATCTTCCCGTCACCGATCTCGCCTTCTCCTCCTCCCCGGGAGATGGCCCCGATGGCCCGGTCCAGAAAATCGTCATTTACCGCTATTTCGATTTTTACCTTCCGAAGGAGGTTGTCGACCTCCTTTACGCCACGGTAGACCTCGGTGATGCCCTTCTGACGGCCGCACCCCAGGGCGTCGGTCACCGTCATCAGGTGGATTTCTTCTTTTTCAAGCTCGGCCTTGACATATTCCAGTTTATGGGGCCGTATTATGGCAATGATATATTTCATGGATCAGCCTCCTCAGTTGATCAGTGTATATCCGGTCTCGTGGTGCTGAGTAAGATCGAGACCGATATGTTCTTCCCGTTCCTCCACCCTCATGCCGATGATAAGGTCCACGATTTTGTAGAGAATCAGGGTCCCCAGGGCGGATATGAGAATAGCAACACCCACGGTCACAAGCTGAACCACAAGTTGTCCGGCATTACCGTAGAAGAGTCCGTTAGCCCCGGCATCGTTGATTGTTGTGGTGGCAAAGAGACCGGTGGCAAGGGCACCCCAGATTCCCGCGATACCATGAACGCCGAATACATCCAGGGAGTCATCATATCCGAACTTAGCCTTTACATACGTGACGAAAATAAAGGCGAAAACGCTTCCTCCCGCGCCGATAAGGATTGAGGCCAGGGGGGTAACGAAACCGGCGGCAGGTGTGATGGCAACCAGGCCGGCTATGATACCGGTGATGACACCCAGGACAGTGGGAACCCGGTTAAGTATCCAGTCCATGATCATCCAGGTTACGGCCGCGGCCGCGGCACCGGTGTTCGTATTTATAAAAGCGGATACCGTGACATTGTCCACGGCCAGCTCACTGCCGGCGTTAAAGCCGAACCATCCGAACCAGAGAAAACCGGCTCCCAGTACAGCAAGGGGAAGATTATGGGGTGAACTTCCGGGTCCGCTGCCTCTCCTTTTGCCCATGAGAAGCACCATTACAAGAGCGGAAACACCGGCTGTTATGTGAATAACCGTGCCGCCTGCGAAGTCGAGGGCGCCAAGTTCGCCGAGCCATCCGCCTCCCCAGACCATGTGAGCCATCGGATCATAGACCAGAGTGGTCCATAGAAGGATAAACACCACAAACCCGGAAAATTTGATCCGTTCCACGAAAGCGCCTACGATAAGGGCCGGGGTGATTACGGCGAACATCATCTGGAAAGCCATGAAAAGCTGGTGGGGGATGGTCTGTCCTTCCAGAGGCTCCATGCCCACACCGGAAAGGAAGGCCATCTCAAGGCCGCCGATTATTCCTCCACGGTCGGCCCCGAAGGCCAGACTGTACCCGAACAGAATCCACTGGAGGGACACGATGGATAAAATTACAAATGTCTGCATTAGAACGGAAAGAATGTTCTTCCTCCGAACCAGCCCGCCGTAAAAGAAGGCCAGGGTTGGCGTCATAATCATTACCAGGGACGTTGCAACCAGCATCCAAGCGGTATCAGCTTTATCGATCATCCTTTTTCTCCTTATATCGATTTGTTGAATGACCCTTACCTTTACGTCTGATTTCGGTCAAGGCTGGATAGGGTGAATGACCGAAAGAGGCCGCTTTTTAACACGTTTGTAACACAGGGAGGCTGTTCTGCGATGGTGAGGGTAAATAATACGGTTCGGTAACAAAAAAGCCCGAAATGATTCCGGGCTTTATAAGCAGGAGGTAATGGGAAAAGATCAGGATTTTTTCTTTGATGTGCTTTTGCCGGATGAACCTTTTTTCGAAGATGAAGTTTTCTTCGATGCAGTCTTTTTAGCTGTCGATTTAGCCGGGGTCTTCTTCGATGTTGATTTCTTTGAAGAGCTTTTTGGCGATCTCTGTTTCGTTTCGCTTTTTGATCCGCTCTTGTTCGCGGAAGTCTTTTTAGATGCGGATTTTTTTGAAGCCGCTTTCTTCGTTGAACTTTTTTTGCCGGCGGAAGGCTTTTTCTTCGCGGCCGACTTTTTTCCGGAGAGAAGGTTTTTATCGATCCACTTTTCGATAACGGCCAGGACCTTCGCCCTCTCCTCTTCTCTCTCGTTCATAGTCTCATGGTAGAGGCCCTGGAAGATTTGGATCTCCTTGCCGGGAGAGGATGCGTTCTCGTAGATTCTCTCGCTTCCCTTGTAATCAACAATTTTGTCTCCATTTCCATGAATAACAAGAAGGGGCATCTTCAGTTCATAGGAACGAACCAGGCATTCCTGGTTGGCCTGCATTATCTCGGTATACCATCTTGCCGTGACCCTGTCATGAACGAAGGGATCATTCTCGTAGTCCTTAACCACGTCCTCGTCATGGGAGAGGTCTTCCGCATTCAATCCGTTATTCATGGAGAAGGAGGGTATATATTTCGACAGGAAATTGGCGAGAGAAGTCTTCCAGCCCGGAACTTCGGTTGCCAGCATCACAGCGGCGGACGAGAGAATAAGCCCGGCAAGGTCTTCCGGGTAGGTCAGGGCGTACTTTGTGGCGATGACTCCTCCCATGCTGTGTCCCAGAAGTCCGACCTTGTTGCCTCCGTTTTCTTCCCGGACAAAATCGGTGAAGAGCTTGAGGTCGTAGATAAAGTCCATGAAACTTTCCACATGTCCTCTCTCTCCTCCGGAGTTACCATGTCCCCTGTGATCAAGGGCGTAGACGGAGATGTTTCTCCCTTCAAGGGTATTAATGAGATTTCCATATCGACCTGAATGCTCTCCCAGGCCGTGAGAGATGATAAGTGCTGATTTAGCTTTCGGGGCTACCCATTTCTGGAAAAAGATCTCGACACCGCCCTTTCCAATAAAGGTACCGGTAATGTGATCAAAGCTTGACATTGCGACCTCCACAATAGGTTCTGGCTGAATCATTTATCTGATGTTCCGGGCAGGATACCGCTCCGGATGGACCCGATAGTATCTTTATTCCCTTAATGCTGTCTATAATAATTTGATGAAAGCCACTATTTAATACGCTCTTCCGGATGTCTCCTGTGTGTTGACGATTAGGCGGGTATTGTATATTATAATCAGTACTTACTCCTGAAGATGCTTTAACGTGCAAACAGATCCCGCCGTCTTCGGCGGCGGGGATAAAAGAGTTCGTTATAGCAAATAAGGGTAAGGAATAAATACTGTAGTATGATGATAAAATATATCTAAAAAGAGGTGCCGCCGATGAAAGGAGATCATGAACATAAACACATACACAGCCATGAACACAACCATCATCATGAGCATGAGCACGATCATGGAGAGATGACTCATTCCCATCCCCATGAGCATACCCACAGACATGATCATGAACATGAACACAAGCATCCCCATGAACACGCCAGTGATACTCATAAGCATGACCATGATCACAGTGAAGAACATGGGCATCATGACCATGACCATCCCGGTCACGAAGATACCGCGCACCGTCACGATCACTGATTAATGGGCCGGATGAATCAGACTACGGCTATGGGACCCTGAGCTCTTCCTTCAACGAACTGTCGAACGTAGGGGTCTTCGCTTGATGTAAGATCTTCCGGTGTACCTGAAAAGATGATGTTTCCATCGTAGAGCATGGCCACCCGGTCAGCGATACGGATGGCGGATTTTACGTCGTGGGTAACGACGATGGAAGTGATATTCAGGTCTTTTCTCATCTTAACGATGAGCCTGTCCACGGCCCCTCCCGTGATGGGATCTACTCCCGTAGTCGGCTCGTCATAGAGCATAATATCCGGTTCAATGGCAATGGATCGGGCGAGGCCCACTCGTTTCTGCATGCCTCCGGAAAGTTCAGAAGGGGATTTTTCTTCTACGTCTTTAAGGCCGACCTGTGTCAACAGCTCCGGCACCCGGCGTGCGATATCTTCCTCGCTGTATCCCCTGCGGCGCATGCCAAAGGCGACGTTGTCAAATATATTCATGGAATCGAAGAGTGCCGCGCCCTGAAAAAGTATACCTATCTGGGAAAAGACCCGGCTCATCTCTTCCGGAGAGGCCTTGTTGTAAGAGATACCGTCAACGATAATATCTCCCGAGTCCGCGGACAGCATGCCGATTAGGTGCTTGAGTACCACGGACTTGCCGGTGCCGCTTTTTCCTACGACACAGAGTATCTCGCCCTCATAGACCGTGAGGTTAACGCCTTTCAGTACATGTAAGTCACCAAAAGACTTATAAAGGTCTATGATCTGGATATTTTCCTTCATCTCGTCCATTTTTTTCTTTACCTGCCGAGCAAGTGTTGGTGTACCATAAAAAGGTAAGGGTATCAGGGCAATCATAAAATGATCGTTATTCAGGAACAGCAGCTCAGCGAAGAGACGGAATGTTCGTATGTCTCCGGTCATGATCTCCGGTTTAATTATTTCTTCGCCACAAGAGTTTCGGATATGGACCTGGATTTGCTGCTGGAGAAGGGATGGAGAAAGTTCGGAATATACTATTTCAAGCCCCGTTGTCCAGCTTGCAGTAAATGCATACCGCTGAGAATCCCGGTCAGGGAATTCCATCCTACACGAAGCCAGAGACGTACCCTGAAAAGGGCCGGGAAGGTGGAGATGACCGTCAATCCTCTGGTATACAGGGACGAGATATTCGAGATATACCGGGACCACTCCCTTCATCGATTCGGCAGAGACTCGGACAGATCGGAATTCATGGCCAGTTTCTATCAGCAGTCCTGTCCCGGTGTCCAGACAGAGTATTACCTGGATGGACGACTTTTTGCCGTGGGCTTTCTCGATCTTTCCCGCAGGGCGCTTTCCAGTGTCTATTTCGTGTTTCATCACGAGTATGATTTTCTGAGTCCCGGGATCCTGGGAGTGCTTATGGAGGTGGATCTCTGTCAAAGGTGGGGGCTCGATTACTACTATCTGGGATATTATATCGCAGAAAACAGGAGTATGTCGTACAAGAACCGCTTCTATCCTCATGAAATCCTTAACTGGGAGAAAGATGCCTGGAGAAAAGTGGTTTCAAGGGATAAAGCTGTCTCCAGCTGACCTTTCATGGATGTTTTTTCTGAAACCGCGATCTCTTTTCAAATACCATATTTTAGGTTGAAAACTGTCTTTACAGGATATATACTTATAAAAGTGATGGAGATTCAAAGGATCCGGAGGAAGGAATTGTCCATGGCATCACATGCAGGTGGACCCTCCGGCGGTGGCGTTCAGTTTGAAGCCGATGAACAGGTTGACGAGAGGCTGGACGAGCCGCGGATGTACAGGGTCTTCATTCATAACGATCACTATACCTCCATGGATTTTGTAGTGGAGGTCCTTGTTAAGGTTTTCCGCATGCCGGTGGCCCGCGCCACGCAGGTTATGCTGGATGTGCATCAAAAAGGTGTTGGAGAATGCGGGGTGTATACCTTTGACGTGGCTCAGACCAAGGTTAATCAGGTTCACAGCATGGCCCGGGCACGGGAGTACCCCCTGAAATCATCCTACGAAGAGGCTTAGAGGCTTAATGGAAATAAAGGAATCATTGAACATGATCCTCATGGCAGCCTATAACGAGGCGAACTCTCGGAGCCATGAGTATCTCACTCCTGAACATATATTGTACGCTTCTCTCTTTAATGAGGAGGGTAAAATCGTACTGACCGGTTCCGGTGCATCCGTGGATGGGTTGCGGAAGCGCCTGGAGGAATTCTTCAGCGAAAAGATACCGGTGGTGGAGGACGCGGAACCCATCCAGTCCGCCTCTTTTCAAACTGTGATGGAACGGGCCTTCTGGCATACTACTTCAGCCCAGAAGGAGATACTGGATGTTGGCGATGTACTTGCCGCCATGCTTGAAGAGAAGGAATCCTTCGCTTCCTTTTTCATGAAGAATGAGGGGATCTCGAGACTCTCCCTGCTGGAGTACATATCTCACGGGGTAACGCGACCGGGGGAAGATTTCCAGGATTATCCGGATGGGCTGGATCCGGACGCGGATTTCGATGATGACGAGGACCTTGAAGAGTTCGAGGATAACGAGGGACCTGGCCGGGTCGTGGAAGCCTTTACCACGGAGCTGACCGCCCTTGCCGAAGAAGGGAAGCTGGACCCCCTGATCGGCAGGGACGATATCCTTGAACGGACGGTACAGGTCCTCTGTCGAAGGATAAAGAACAATCCCATTCACGTCGGGGACCCCGGCGTTGGAAAAACGGCCATCACCGAAGGCCTGGCCCAGAGAATCGCCGGGGGGAAGGTCCCGGGAATGCTGAAGGAGATGAGGATCTTTTCCCTGGATATGGGGGCCATGATTGCCGGTACTAAATTCCGGGGTGACTTTGAGGAGAGGATGAAACGGGTCATCGGAGAACTGAAGAAGATGGAGAACGTAATCCTTTTTATCGATGAAATTCACACCATCGTGGGAGCCGGCGCCGTCTCCGGCGGTTCAATGGACGCTTCGAATATGCTCAAGCCGGTCCTTACCTCCGGTGGGATCAAGTGCATTGGCTCAACCACCTATGAAGAATATAAGAAATACTTCGAAAAGGACCGGGCCCTTTCCCGCAGGTTTCAGAAGATTGACATACCGGAACCCTCGGTTAATGACACCATCGCCATTCTGGAAGGCCTGAAGAATTACTATGAGGACCACCACCACGTTGTCTATACGGAAGAGGCTTTAAATGCTGCTGCGGAACTTTCTGCCAAATATATAAATGACCGTCACCTGCCTGACAAGGCAATCGACGTTATCGACGAAGCCGGCGCCTTCGCCCGCATGAACTGCGAAGAAGACGACGAGCTTCTGACTATAGACCTGCATGAAGTGGAGGCCGTGGTTGCCCGTATTGCCCGTATACCTGAGAAGAGCATCTCCTCCCGTGAAATGGATCGCCTCCGGGATATCGAATCAGGACTCAAGGAGCATATCTACGGCCAGGACGGTGCCATCGAGGCTGTGGCTGAGTCGATCAAGAGAAACCGGGCCGGTTTCGGCAACCCGGACCGTCCTGTTGCCAGCTTCCTTTTCGTGGGGCCTACGGGAGTCGGTAAGACCGAGCTGGCTCGCCAGCTCGCTGAACAGATGGGAATGCCCATTCACAGATATGACATGAGCGAGTACCAGGAGAAACATACTGTGGCCCGGCTTATCGGCGCCCCTCCAGGTTATGTCGGATATGAGGAAGGAGGTCTCCTGACGGAAGGTATCCGAAAGACACCCTACGCGGTGGTCCTTTTTGACGAGATAGAGAAGGCCCATCCTGACATTTTCAACACCCTGCTCCAGGTTCTCGATTACGCCACCCTTACGGATAACAACGGCAAGAAGGCCGATTTCCGCAACGTGGTTATAATTATGACCTCGAACGCCGGCGCCCGGCAGATAGGTAAGCCCCAGATGGGATTTGAAGACAGGATCATTACCGGGGAGGCCATCGACGAAGCGGTTGACAAAACCTTCTCCCCGGAGTTCAGAAACCGTTTGGACGGGATCGTCACCTTCAAACACCTTTCAAAGGAAAATATTCTGGATATTGTCCGGCGGGAGGCCGGTATCTTCATAGACCAGCTCGCAGAGAAGAACGTCCATCTGACCATCACGGATGCCTGTTACGATCTACTCGCGGAGAGGGGATATTCCCGGGAGTTCGGCGCGAGAGAGATCGCCCGGGTCATTCAGGATTCCATCAAGAAGAGGTTCGTTGACAGGGTCCTTTTTGGTGATCTGAGCGAAGGTGGCTCAGCGATCGTTGACGTGGAAGAGGGAGAGATCGTTGTTCATGTGCCTTCCTGATTTATGGAAGGTGTTCATGATGGATGTTGGACATGGATCGCATGAGGGATGACCGGGCCCGCGGGTACATCTTCTCAAAATCCCGGATGATATTGCGCATATCCTCTCTACGGTTCCGTTTTTCATAGGGGCAGGCCTCCCTTTCCGTCGGTAAACCGGCGCTCCGTCCATACCCCCTGACATCGACTCTCTGCATAAGAATAAGGGGACGTATCATCCTGAGCCTTCCATCAAACATACTCAGCGTCCCCGGCATGGAACTTATGGTGCCGTTAAAGACCATGTTCATAAACAGGGTTTCGATGGCGTCATCCCCATGATGTCCCATGGCCAGAGATTGACACTCCAGATCCCTGGCCGCTTTGAAAAGCTCTCCTCTCCGCTTCAGGGCGCAGATATGGCAGATGGATTTGTCATCTTCCTGACGCGAGAGGTCATCCCTCAGATCGACGGTTCTTATCTTCAGATCCAGACCATGCTTTTCGCACAGTTCGTCAATGGAACCACGCAATATACGGTAATCGGGAAAGAGCGGTTCCACGTGGAGAGGAATGATCTCAAAGGTAATGGGCAGGATTCTCCGTTTCTCTGCCAGTATATCGAGCATGACAAGGGAATCGAGGCCTCCTGAAACGGCGACAAGTAGACGGTCTCCATCCGAGATCATCCCGTACTTCCTGATGGCCTTTCCCGCCAGTTTGAATCCCTTTTCACGGTTTCTATCACGCATTTTTCGATCCTTCTCCCTTGTCCAGGTTACGGACAAAGGTGGCAATTAATTTTTTAATCGTCCTTTTCAGGCCGATAGTATATTATGGACATATAAAGACCTTCCGGCTCAAGAAAAGCGCACAGGATTACAAAGAGGTTTATCGTGGCAGAGAATTATATCAGTCTCTACAAAAAGGAAGGAACCTGCGATGACGCCTATTTTCTCGCAGAGGGAAGGGTCATCTTTTACCTTTCTGAATCGGACCGGTACGGTATTCAGGGTAAAAACCTGATCGTAGGTGCCTCGGAACTTATCATGAAACATGTCATGAAGGAGGAAGTCCATCGGATAGAGACAAGCGTCACCTCGGGAGAAAGCCAGATAAAGAAGATCCCGGCCCAGAAATTTCTGTCCGGCATGAAGACTCTCTCTTTCATCCTGAACGCTTCCATGGTCCTGGCGAAGCAGGTCAAGGAGACAAACCGGATCATCGGTGAACTGAACAGGGAACTGAGTGGCGACCATGTCAAGCGGAGGGGTGAGGCCATCGAGTATTATCTGATCATGACCCGGCTCCAGAAGGAATACGACAAAAGAAAACTTCCCTGGTTGAACGATCTGATCAAAGAGAGGATTTCAAGTCTCATGTTCGCCCGCGGCGAGGCTTATTATAAGTCCGAACAGCCGGTAACCGTGGAGACCGGTTCACGTGCCCTGGACAGGAACGATGTCGAGTATCCCAGAGACGCGGTTATATGTGAGGAGGGAGAACGTGGAGAGGAGATGTACATCCTCAAGGCCGGATCAATCGATGTCCAGGTGAGTGGCAACCGGGTCGCTACCATTGATCAACCGGGTACGGTCATCGGTGAAATGGCTCTTCTCCTCGGAGAGACCCGAAGCGCAACCCTTAAAGCGAAGAACAACGTGGTTATCTCCCGGGTAAGCAGGAATGATCTCAAGGATATCGCAAGCAGGGATATAACCATTCTGATAAACGTTGCCACGGCCCTGGCCAGACGCCATTACTACAACGCCGTCCGTATCGAGTCGATTAATGAAAGCCTTTACGGTAAGCTTCTGGAGGAGGAGCATGATTCCCAAAAACCGGAAAGTCTCGACAGGGGACGAAGGGATCTCCGGGAGTTGAAAAGTGATGTGGAAGAGGCCGCTTCATCCCATGATGCTGATTTTCTGGATGATCTGCTTGAAACCCTTTAGCTTTCCTTTTTCATAGCCTTGAGCCAGGACACCTCGGCCTTGAGATGATGCTCCAGATAGAGGAGTACAGGCAGGTTGTCTGGCCGGGTGGAGTTTTTCTCCTCCTCCATCTTTTTCTTCAGGGAATCAAGCTTTTCACGGATCAGGGCCGTCCGTTCTTCTATGAAGGTTGATCTCTGCTCGTCCGTAAGGGTATTATAGAACATGAGGATAATATCTATGTCGAAATGGATCAAGTTCTTCTCAAAATACTGTTTGAGGAGTTTTTTGTAATGCTTTCTACCGGCCGGGAGGATCTCATAGATGTACCTCTCCGGGTTTCCGCTGTCCTTCTCCGTTCCGACCCTTTTAACCCAACCGTTCTCGACAGCCTTCTTTATGGCGTAATAGATGGACCCGAACTTGATATCCACATAATCCTCAAGCCGGTCCACGATTTTCTTTTTTATCTCATAGCCGTAAAGGTTTCCCTCAATCAAAAGGCCAAGTATGGTAATCTCAATTTTCATCCTTTTCCTCTGAAGGGTCCTGTCACCCTGGATAAATATGAACTATATAAGGATTTCTATGCAATATAATATAATAATCTAATTTTAAGAAATCAATATTAATATCAAAATTTTAGTAAAAAAATTGTATATTATAAACAAACCTTTTATGCCTCGAAGCAGCAATCATCCTTTAACCTTTTTGCTGTAAAAACTTTATTATCTCTGCCGCCGCTGGCGGGATTTATTTGCAATTAAAAGCATCTTCAGGAATAATTACTGACTTCGAAGGGTAAAAGAGTATCGGAGGAGACGCGATGCTTGATATGACACGTGGAAGAATAGAGAGAAGGGAGGAGCTCAGAATCGTAGCTCTGGGTGATTCCCTTACAGCTGGCTGGATGTGTCCCCGGAGATATACCGATTATCTCAGGGATGATATGAGCAGGCATTGGCCGAAGGTGAAACTCACGATTAAGGCTGAGGGGCATTCAGGCGAACTTGCCGTGGAAGGTGAGAGACGTATTGGGATAGATGTTTTTCCCGCCAATCCCCATCTGGTTATCGTCGAATATGCGCTGAATGATTTCTACACCGGTTTCAGCGCCTCAGGTTTTGGCCGCGCCATGGAGGAACTGATCATCGCCATTGAGGAAGGATGTGGCGCGGAGACCATGCTTCTCACATCTGTCAATCTTCCTCAGGGTCCGGAGTATGAGCGTCTTCTTGAGTTCTACAAAGAGATGGAAAGGATAGCGCAGGAAGGTGACAGGCCTCTGGCCCCTTGCCATCTATACATGGAGGAGGCTCTTTCCTCGGGCTGGAACCGCCGGGACCTCTTCCTCTCGGACGGCGTACACCCCTCTGACGAAGGTTACAGAATCATGGGAGCCTGTGTCTTTGAGACACTAAAGAAGCATATCGATTAATCCTGTGAGAAAGTAGAGAGGGATAACAATAACAAGAAAAAGGGCGGTATTCACCAGGAAAAGTGAAGAAGCCATGGATCGGTTGAGTCTGAACAGGATCGATGTAATCACCGAGTAAACGGCCGCCGGCATCATTGATTCAATAAGGATAACCTTTCGGAAGTCATGGGGAAGTGGAAGAACCTGTACAAAAAGAGTGGCCATAAGGGGGAGCGCAATGAACTTGACCAGCGCAAGGTAGGCGTGTTCCTTTCTGTACCGCAACAGGGCGCCCGGTTCCAGGGTGAGCCCCAGTGCGAAATAATAAATAGTGATGGCGCTGAGGACCAGTGGAAAAACGGGAAAGGTAACCCCGGGGCGTGGCAGTCCGCTCCCGTTAAGGGAGAGTGCTATAAGGGCCGCCAAAAGCGGCATGTTTCTGAAATTAAGCAGGGTGTTCCGCAGGGTAAAGAGGAAGGAAGGTCCGTCACTCCTGCCCTGGGCGTAGGTAAAAATCAGGGTGAATGTATAGGGAATGAAATAGACCAGGAACACCGATGCCAGGGCGAGACCCTCTTCGCCTCCAAGGACGAAGCATATAAAGCCTCCCATGGTGAAACCGTGATTGGCAAGAGATGAACTTATGGTAAAGGTCTTTTTATCGACTCCTTCCAGTCCGATGCGCGGGGCGGTTAACCTTCCCAGAATAAAGCCCACGACTACAAGAAAAAGGCCGGAAAGGGGAAGAAAGGCCAGGGAAGGGGTAATATCCAGCCCCCAGGTTGTCCACAGTATGATGGGAGGTTCGAAGAAGAGAAGATTAACCATGATAATTCGTCTGGAAGTATTCTCCGTGTTTCGAAGAAACTTCCGAGCCAGAAATCCCGCCACAAGAGGGGCTATTATCAGGGCCTGGGTAAAAATAAAGGATTGAACTGACATTATGCTCTGCCCATAGTGGAATCCGCCCGGCCCATTAATATGCAAAGACCCCTGGGGGAGTAGGGGTCTTTGCAGGTGTAATTTTTCGGAGGAAACTTTATGTAACTAAAGTTTTTGTGATATAGTTACATTGAACCGTCAAGTATGACTTTGTTACAGAAAAAATCAATTATTTTTTTATGACTGTTTTTTTACTTTCCGATGATATAGTCTTTCCCAGTCCAGATAATGCCGATGATTCCGGCCTTCTGGCCATGGGTGGTGATCTTTCCATTGAACGGCTGATCTCAGCCTACGCTTCCGGGATCTTTCCATGGTATTCTGAAGATACTCCCATCCTGTGGTGGTCGCCAGACCCAAGGTACCTTCTTTACCCGGAAAACCTGCATATTTCCCGATCCATGAAGAAGGTGCTCAGGAGAGGTGCTTTCTACTGCACTCTCGACCGGGATTTTCCCTCGGTCATTGAGGCCTGCAGAGAGTCCCGTCCAGGTCAGGAAGGCACCTGGATAACGGATGAGATGAAAAAGGCCTATATTCGCCTTTACAACGCAGGTTTTGCGCACTCCCTGGAGGTCTGGCAGGGAGATAAACTGGCAGGAGGAATCTACGGTGTATCTCTGGGCAACATGTTTTTCGGAGAGTCGATGTTCTCCAGGGTGAGCAATGCCTCCAAGGTTGCCCTTATCCGCCTGACATGTCTGTTGCAGGCTCAAAGCTTCGCCTTTATCGATGCCCAGGTCCATACGGATCATATTGTTTCCATGGGGGCCGTAGCGGTTCCACGGTGTGAATTCCTTTCCATGCTTGACGGGGGTCTCCAGGAGATGACCTGGATGGGTCCCTGGTGGAAGATAGCCGATTTCAGTGATCGACTGAATGAAGAAATTCTTTAAGCCTGCGTGTGAGAAAGGGATAGTGTACGCTGTCGGTCCTTCCACTTACGCGCACTGCCACGCCTTTCGCGGTGAATAGATATATTTCGGCAATGCGACCATCGTCGTCTTTTGCGAGCTGCCACAGGTATTCGGTCTTTTCATGTTTGTCCCATCGTGTTTTTACCATCTTTAGGCTGTCCATCTTAAGCATGAGAGAAGATACCTCCTGGAGTGTACGGTTGTCCAGGGGCATTATTTCAAGCGCGATGTGGGATGATCCATCCAGGCTGACGTATTGTCTCTCTTTCATTTCACGGGGCAGAGAGGATTTGATCTTCTGCCTTGACCAGCCGGGAGGAACAAGATAGCTGAGCCGGGCTCCATGGGCCTCCATGGTTTCCCTGCGGCTTGCCGGATGACCCGATGGAGGGGAATCTCTTCTCATGAGCTGATAACTGAGTACCTTTCGAATCTTCAGAGCAGCCCGGCTGTCGACCTGATCCAGGTTTGAGTCCCTGAGGTTCCATTCGTCCAGTTTCACGGACATGGTATCCTGTAAGGCGGCTTTTCGCTTTGTAATCTCTTTCGATATGTTCTCAAAGGAAAGAGTATGCCCGTGTCGTCTATAGTAATCCCTGAGGGAATAGACCCGTTCAAAGTTTAGCAAGGCCTCTTCCCTGGCCTTTTTGCGTGTCTTCGCCTCGCGTTTCAGTCTCTCTTGATCAAAGGAATCGACAACAGGTATTATTGAGCCTTCGGAAAGTACTTTTTCATGGTCCGGGGTCAGTTTACCCCGTGACGCCTCGTCGAGCAGACGGGTATAGGTTAATCTGTATCGGGCCAGGGCTTCGTTCCTGTACCTGAGATCTCTAAAGAGGGAACAGTATTCATCTGCCGAGTCCATGAGCGTTACCATCTCCTGGATCGCCAGATGCCTGTCTATGTCGGTGTTTTTCTGATCCCGTCCCCGGGCACTCCTGGCGTATCTCTGATGGTATTCGTTATAATAGCTGCGTATCTCCTCCCTGCTTGAGGTGATCTCTCCGGCGAGTTGTGTCGAAAGATCCCGGTAACGGGAGAGGTCTTCCCTTGAAAGGACAGATCTCTCCTGGCGTGAGATATACATCCTGTCAGTAAGTTCCTGGATAACAGGTACAATATTCCGGGTGGCCGATGTGAAACGCCGGTGTAGCAGGGGAGCGTCCATAGAAGCTGCCGGAAGGGTTTTTCTGTAGAGAGAAGTGACGAAGTCGAGATACTCTTTACTGCGCTTAAGGACGTACCGGTTCCGATCCAGCATGGAGCCGGGGTCTCCCTTTTCCCCCTGACGTATGATGTCAAGAAACCGGATGGAGAGCCGGGCGTAGGTCCGAATGGCCTCCTTGGTCTGCAGTTCTTTCTTCCGGGCCTTGCGGAAGGTTTCAAAGTTTTCAAAGGTGACCCCCGGGTTGGATTCGATCTTCTTCTCTTCCCGGGAAAAAGCCAGGTCGCTCTCGCGAAAACCGCCGGCAATAATCTCTTCTATTCTTTCTTCCACCTGCCCGATATAGCCTGGAGGCGAAGAAAGAGAGAGGACCTGGACGGCACGGGATCTGAGCCGGTCGATCTGATCAATAAGGCTTGATCCTTTCACCGGAAGAGGAATGTCGAGCCTGGGAAGAGAATCCGTCTCTTTTTCCCTTTTCCAGGATACCTCTTCTTTCAGGGCGCGGCTTTTCCCTTTAAAGATGAGGTGGTCGATGGCCGGTGGTTTTTCCCTGTTAAGCATACAGGCCCGGAATGAACCAGTGGAGGCGAATTCTTTTTCAATAGTTCGACAGAAACGAAGATCGTTATTCAGGGTTTCCTTCATGTCATACCAGGTGATGGACGTATCCAGTGCCTCGTCCAGGTGTGAAAGCCGGTTTATAATGGAACGGCTTTTCAGTTCGTTTTCAAGGGATAGGATTATCAGTTCCTTAAAGCCTTCCGCGTTTATCCTGTTACTTTGGCTCCGGGTCTGTTTTACTACTTCAGATCGCACCTGTTTTTTTATCTCTTCCTGGCATAGCATCATGCTTCCGATAAAAAGCTCCAGCGCCAGCACTTTCCATCGTTCCCTCTTAAAACGATGCTCTATGATCTGCTGAACCGCGGCATCGTCCAGATCTCCCCCCGTCAGTCGGTGTATCCTGCTTCTCACGAGGCTCCGCGCGATGGAGATGTTGTTCTCGTTCCCTGAATCTGAGGCCAGTAGATCGAGATAGGTAATGGAAAAGGCCGGGGTCAGGTAAGAGTCCACCATGGAAGCGATTTCACTTTCAGAGGGATGGTTTTTCTCCTTCCCTTTCGGGAGCCTGTTGTCCCGGGCCTCCCTGAACAGAGCTATCATCTTTTCCGCCCCTTCGATTCTCCTGCGGATGATCTCCCTGTACGATTCCGTAAGAGTATCGCGGGTTGTCTCCTTTTCCAGGGATTGAACCAGGTTGTCCCTGTGAACGATCCACCATTGCAGGCGTTTCTCCGTCAGGGACCAGGCCGGAGAGACCAGGACAATGAATAGTATGAATAAAATCAGGGTTCGTTGCATTGTGTTCACCGATACAATATGTCTCTTATACCGAGTATCGGAACGAAAGGGGATAACTGTTGAGGAAAAAGAGGAATGTTCTCCGGAAAGGAGTATTCCAGGCCGTGGTTATGGCTTTTTCTGCCAGGGCATCTCCTTCCCGGATAAGGTGATCCCGGAGAGCCCGGGCCTTTTCTTCCAGAACCTCCAGGATGGAATATCTATCATGGATGTGAATGTGTAAAGATTAAAAAGCAGGCCGCGTGTTTACTCTCTGGAGCAGGGGGGAGGTTTTACATTCCCAATTCATCTGCTACTTCTTCCAGGGCCTCGAGGGAAAGGGAGATAAACTCAGAGAGTTCCATGTCCAGATGATCCGCCCCCTCCTGGATAACGAAACGGTTTACCGTTGCCGCAAAGCTCCGGTCTTTCATCTTCTTCCGGATGGATGAAGCTTTTGTGCCGATGAGTTTTTTCCCCGGTCTCATAAGGACATACGCATAAATAAGCCCGGTCAGGTTCTCAGCTCCTGCAAGGGCATAATCGAGCCTGGCGCTCCGCTTACGGTTTGATCCGTCCAGTATCTCCGTGTGGGCCAGAATGGCCTGGAAAAGCTCAGGGATGTCGTATCCTTCCTCTTTGAGTATCTCGACAGTCTTATCACCGTGGAGGGAGTAGTTGCCCTCGATCACGTCCATGTCCAGGTCATGGAGTATCCCGGCGCAGTACCAGAGATCGGTCTCTTCTCCCAGACGTTCCGCCAGGGCCTTCATGATGACCCCTGTCTCGATACTGTGATGAATAATATAGGTCGACTCAAGGTACCGGTTGAGCAGGGAACGGGCCTCTTCAGGAGTTATCCGGTTAACGCTCATCTTCAGCTTAACAATCCCTGGATAATCAGCTCGCTCGCTTCATCCTCGTCCAGGCCCCGGGCCATCAGGGTCTGGAGCTGCTTTTTATCAACGCTTCCCACGGCCGCTTCATGGGTAACATGGGCCTTCGGGTTCTGAACGTCGATAATCGGTATGGCGGAGGCCACCCCGTTGTCCAGAACGATCTCCTTGCAGTCCACATGTCCCCTCGCCTGGTCGCCGGTGGCCGTTATCTTGTTATAGACTTCCGCCTTCGCCGTCTCCCGCACCGCGACCTTGGTGGTGAGAACGGCCCGGGATTCCCTTCCCTCAAGGAAGGCGACCTCCCGGATACGGATGCCATCCTGCCCCCGGCCGCTTACCGTTGCATTCATCTCGGCCAGGCCACCGTCATCTATGTGACCTTCCACGTCGATTTCCATATTGCCGACCCTTCCCTTCTTGAGGATAAAGTCGGTCTTGAACCGGGCGTTTTTGCCGATGTGTACTTTCGATTTCGGCTTAACGCTCAGTCCCCCTTCTTCGCTGTGGATATGACGTTCTGTGTAGGAATAGTGTGCCCCTTCCTCGAGGCGAATGACCGCGTCCATGAGATGCTGAACATCCAGGGCCAGGGGAAAGGTACAGTGGGCAAGGATGTCAATCTTCGCGTTCTTTTCGATGGTAATGTTCATTAGGATTCGCTGAAGGCCTTTTTCGGGCAGAACGCCAAAGCACATGTGGACAGGCTTGCTGATCACAACTCCTTCATGAAGCTTGATGGTAATGTCGACACCATCTTCAAGCTGTGTAACATCGATATCCAGGCCGTCAACTCCCTGCTTCGAAACCACTTCATTTTCATGGATAGTGAGACGCGCCACTTCGGGGTCGTTGTAGGCGTGGGAGTCCTCTTCAAGGCTTTCATAGAGGTCAGCTTCAAGATTTTTACTCGGCATTTACAAGTACTCCTTCCTTGGATTCCGGGTCATGTATTTCACAGGGTATGCATTCATTTTCGAAATAGCTGCGAATCTTCGCTGTCTCTCCCTTGTCCACCAGCTGGCCGTGGCAGAGAAGAAATGCGTGGTCGGCCTGGTCCAGTACCGCCAGGCTGTGCGTGATAAATACAACGGTGGTCCCCTCCTCCCGAAGGATTTTAACAACCTGGAAAATCCTCTGGATGGACTCAAGGTCGATACCTGAATCTGGTTCATCCAGAAACGCGAGTTTCGGTTTCATGACGAGGATGGACGCAAGCTCAAGCTTTTTCCGCTCCCCTCCCGAAAGGGTTTTATCCACGGCACGGTACATGTGGTCCTTCGGGGAAAGTCCCACGGTATCCAGCGCTTCCCTCGCAGTGTCCATGCTCTTGTCCCGGGCGGAGGCAAGGATATAGTCCTTCACCTTGAGTCCTTCGAAACGGGCCGGCTCCTGCCAGGCCAGGGTTATTCCCATACGGGCGCGTTCGTGCAGTTCCTTATCAATGATGGATTCGCCCTGGAAAAGGATATCACCCGTGGTGTTCTCGTAACCGGCAAGGCCCATGATCGTGTGAACAAGGGTGGTTTTACCGGCCCCGTTAGTGCCGACGATGGCATGGGTATGACCTTCCCAGAGGTCCAGATTAATGTTTCTAAGTATTCTGGTCTTCCCCAGCTCGAGTGACAGGTCCCTGATCTCAAGTATGTTCATGCCTCCTCCATGTTGATGGCCGGATTGTATAGGGTTCAATATAGAAAATGTGTAGCACGTTTGTCAAGAAACAGAGGTGAATTAAGAAAGGGAGAGTGAAAGACGTGAACAGGCAGGGAGCCCTGCCTGTTCACGTCTTTTCTACTCTACCACGATAGCTTCAACCGGGCACACGGCTGCGCAGGCCCCGCAGTCGGTACAGGCGTCAGGATCGATAACGTAGATATCACCTTCACTTATGGCATCAGTCGGACATTCAGGAAGGCAGGAACCGCAAGCGGTACACTCTTCAGTAATCCTGTGTGGCATGCCAATCCTCCTGGATGATTTTGGTTTAAGCTGGAGTGATTAATCAGAAGCTGTCAATGTTTTTTGCAAAAAATGGATCAAAATAACAAATAAATGTCATAAAAATAATATAGAAAAGCGTAAATGGCTGCTTACACTTTGGATCCCCCTTTTGCCTTCATGCCTTCTGTCTCCAGGGCAGCGAGATACCCGGCGTGGATGGCGTCATCCATGGTGCCGGGCTGTATCGCGTCACCTATTACTCTCCAGGGGATGTTCAGTTTTTCGAGGGTCTCCTGGAGGGTATTGTTCGGTGCTGTTCCCGTGGCGAAGACGATGGTATCGAACTCCCGCTCCATCTCCTTTCCGTCCATGGTATACTTTATCAACCCCTCAATGATCTCCGAGATATTTATCTCAGTGAGGACTTCAACGCCGAGTTTTTCGAGATCTCCAAAGAGGACCCACTTGGTCGATTTTCCGACACCCTGGCCCGCCTTCTTCTGGAGTTCAAAGACCGTCACCTCCTTCGTGCCTTTGGTCACCAGTTCCCGCAGCCTCTCCGGCTCCTCCGCGTTATAGGTGAAGAGGAAATGGAGGGTTTCAGGTGTTATGGTCCCCTTTGCTGCCAGGAAATGGGCCGTCTCCAGGCCCACGGCCCCGCCACCTATAATGGCGATCCGTTTGCCCGTGGGCAGGTCACAGTCGAGAATATCCCAGGCGCTCATGACGCGGGGGCTATCTATTCCCGTGATGGGAGGAGGAAGCTGGCGTCCTCCCTGGGCGGATATGATGTAATCGGGGTTAATTTTACTGATCAAAACCTCATCCACCTCGGTATTGAGGATGAGGTCGATGTCCAGCTCGTGGATCATCTCCTCGAAGTAATCGATGAGGGACCAGATCTCCTGCTTGTGGGGAGGTGTTCCGGCGATCCAGAGCTGTCCACCGATCTCGCTCCCGGATTCATAGAGGGAGACCCTGTGTCCCATACGCGCGGCTGTAATGGCCGCTTCCAGACCGCCCGGCCCGGCTCCGATGACCATGACATGCTTCGGATCATCGGTTAAGGGTATCTTTCTTTCGCTCTCGTACCCGGCCTCGGGATTGACGGCACAGTAGACCGGTTTACCGGCGAAAAGAGAATCGGTGCAGCCCTGGGAACAGGCTATACAGGGGCGGATTGTTTCCGGTCTCCCCTCTGCCGTCTTCCGGGGCCAGTAGGGATCGGCGATAAGAACGCGGCCAAGGCTTACCATGTCCGCAAGACCGTCTTTGATGATATCTTCTGCCATGTAGGGGTCGGTGATCCGGTTGGACGCGGCCACAGGAATAGAGACAGCGTCCCTGATCTCCCGGGCCAGATAGGTGAAGGCGCCCCTGGGAAGGGTCATGGGAAGCTGGGGTACCCGGGACTCGTGCCAGCCCCCGGTCACGTTGATGGCGTCGATTCCGGCTTCTTCATAGACACGGGCGAACTCCGGGGTCTCCCTGCTGGTGTTGCTTCCGGGAACAAAATCATTGCCTGCCATGCGTATGGTAATGGGATAGTCCGGCCCCAGGGCCTTACGCATCTTCTCAATAACCTCCCTGGGGAAGCGGGTCCGGTTCTCGAAGCTTCCGCCGTAGTGGTCGCTCCTCTGGTTCTTCAGGGGAGAGAGAAACTGGGTAATGAGATACCCGGCTGAGCCGATGATTTCCACGCCATCGAATCCGGCTTCCCGGGCCCGTATTGCTCCCTTCACAAAGGCATCCTGCACCGTCTCGATATCTTCCAGGGTCATCTCCCTCGGGGTCTCCCTGGTATAGCGGGAGGGTATGGCTGAAGGCGCGACGGCCTTTTCTCCTCCGATAAGAAAGGAGTAGGAGTAGGCGCCGGCATGGTAGAGCTGTATCCAGGCCTTCGCGCCGCTTTCATGGATGGCGTCCGTAACTCTCTTAAAATCGGGGATTGCCTCATTGCTCTGAAGGGAGGGGGCGATCAATCCTGCCCCCACATGGTCGAAACCGACGGGCCCCATGGTGACCATTCCGGCGCCTCCTCGGGCACGTTCCCGGTAAAACTCGACATAACGGTCGGAAACGGATCCGTCATAGGAGTAGAGTAAACCCAGGGATGGGTAGATGATACGATTGGGTATTTCCGTCTTATTGATATATAGTGGCTCAAACAGGATTTCAAACATGGTTTTCCTCACAACTGAAAGTGGTGTTTCACAAAACAGTAGAATAAATTCCACTGTCTCTTGCCGGGAGGGTCAAGAATTATTCCGGTTTCAAATGCCCCGTATTTCGCATTTCAGGGCGAAGCGGGAAACCACGTCACAGAGACGATGGAGGAGATGAACCGGGTAGGGTTGAACATCTTTCCACTCCGGATCGACAAGAGGGTTGTCATTAACAAACTGCTGAAGATAATAGATGGGCACGCTGCCCAGGGATTCTCCCGCCTGGGAGAGGGTCTCTTCTGTCACATATTCCGGTATACAGGTGGTCCGAAGTTCGAAGGTTACCCCGGACTTTTCGAGCAGAGAAAAAGACTCAAGAATTGTGTCGAAGGATATATCACGTCCGGTCAGTTCCGGGTAACGTGAGGGGGAGGTCTTGATATCCATGGCGACGTAGTCGACCAGGCTTTCTTCAAGGATACAGGCCAGAACGTCAGGGCGAAAACCATTGGTATCCAGCTTGATGGCCAGGCCGGTATCTTTCACCTGATGGAGAAATGGAATAATACCGGGATCGATGGTCGGTTCGCCTCCGGTCAGAACCACCCCTTCCAGGAGGCCGGCCCGTTTTTTCAGGAAGGCGAGGATTTCATTTTCCGTGTGTTCAGGCTCGGTTGACGGGTCCGGGTGAACAAGCTCAGGATTATGGCAGTACCTGCAACGAAGGTTGCATCCACCGTTGAAGAGTACTGCGCTGATCCTGCCTGGAAAATCTATGAGGGAGGTTTTATAGATTCCCCTGATATTCATAAGTAGGGGCTATCTGTCTGTCTTTTATACGGTACTCCCGACGCTCGCTGAATTCTTCCTGTTTACCTTTGTTCCACTGGTTCACGGGGCGATAGTAGCCAACAACCCGGGAATAGACTTCTACTGGGACCTTTCGTTGCTCTTCCATTTTTATGTCTCCTTTTCTCACTCAACTGTTATATGTATCGGCATCGTGTACCGCTTTATGCATTTATCCTCGGCACGGCGAGCCAAAATAATAAGCGTATATAATAAAGTTAGCTAAAAATAATTATTGTATCTATAGTACATCAGCTCCGTGATCCGGAACGGGTCTCGATGCCGTATCTCCTTAGCTCTTCCTCCGAATGGTCGTAGGGACAGTACTTGTGGGCACCGGGGATATACCCGTGCACCGGACAGATACTGAAGGTCGGTGTAATGGAGAAATAGGGAAGGGAATAATTTGAGGCTATCTTTTTAACCAGTGATTTCACCAGTTCAATGTCGTCGATCTTTTCTCCAATAAACAGGTGCACAACGGTTCCGCCTGTGAAGCGGGTCTGGAGATCGTCCTGATGGTCGAGCACATCGAACATGTCATCGGTATGGGAAACTGGCAGATGGACAGAATTGGTGTAATAGGGCTCCATGGTACCCGAGGCCTTGATGTCAGGAAACCGTTCCCGATCGTGGCGGGCGAAACGGTAACTGACACCCTCCGCCGGAGTGGCCTCCAGGTTGAAGAGGTCTCCAGTTTCGTCCTGATACTGAAGAATCCGTTCCCGCATGAAGTCCAGGACCCGAACACCGAAATCACGGCCCTCGGCGGAGGAGATGTCCGTGTTTAACATGTTCATACATGCCTCGTTCATTCCCACGAGGCCGATGGTTGAGAAATGGTTGTTCCAGTATTTTTTATCCCGCATGTAAACATCGGAAAGATAATGACGGGTGTAAGGATAGAGGTGGTTCTGGGTAAAGCTCTCCAGCACTTTTCTCTTGGTTTCAAGGGAGTCTCGGGCCAGGTCCATAAGCCGGACAAGTTCCTCAAAGAACTCTTCTTCTGTCTCAGAGAGATAGGCCAGTCTCGGCATGTTTATGGTTACAACGCCGATGCTGCCGGTCAAAGGATTGGCGCCGAAGAGTCCGCCACCCCTTTTTCTGAGGACCCTGTTATCCAGACGAAGGCGGCAGCACATGGAGCGGGCGTCTTCCGGGTCCATGTCGGAATTAATGAAATTGGCGAAATAGGGAATTCCGTATCGGGCCGTCATCTCCCATACGGGATTAAGGTTTGTGTTGTCCCAGTCAAAATTCGAGGTGATGTTGTACGTCGGTATGGGAAAGGTAAAGATTCTGTTCCGCGCGTCACCCTCGCTCAAAACTTCCGCGAAGGCGGCGTTGAACATGTCCATCTCTTCCTGGAAATCGCCATACTGTTCCTTCTGGAGTTCTCCGCCTATGGTGACGTACTCTTCTGTCAGGGTGGATGGAGGGGTAAGGTCCAGGGTAACATTGGTGAAGGGTGTCTGGAATCCGACACGGGTCGGGACGTTCATGTTGAAGATGAATTCCTGCATCGCCTGTTTGACTTCCGGGTAACTCAGTCCATCATATCTGATGAAAGGCGCCAGGTAGGTGTCGAAATTCGCGAAGGCCTGGGCTCCGGCTGATTCACCCTGCATGGTGTAGAAGAAGTTAACAACCTGTCCCAGGGCGCTCCGGAAATGTCTGGCCGGTGAACTTTCAACCTTCCCTGGCACACCGCCGAATCCCTTAACCAGAAGGTCTTTGAGGTCCCAGCCCACGCAGTAAGCTGAGAGAAGGCCCAGGTCATGGATATGAAAATCGCAGTTCTCGTGCGCCTCCTTGATCTCCGGGGGGTAGATTCGCTCCAGCCAGTACTTGGCTGTAACGGCCGTGGCGATGTGATTGTTAAGCCCCTGGAGGGAATAGCTCATGTTGCTGTTCTCGTTGACCCTCCAGTCGCTCTGATCGAGATAGTTGTCGATAAGGTCGAGACCCTCGTTAAGAAGGCTTTTTCCTTCCCGGATCTTCCTGTGCTGTTCGCGGTAAAGGATATAGGCTTTGGCGACCTTGGCGTGGCCCCGCTCGATAAGCATCTTCTCAACCAGGTCCTGCACATTTTCCACCGTGGGTATGCGGCCGTCCTTGTATATGATTGAGAGTATGCCTGTTACAGAATCGGAAACATCCTGGGCCGTGGCCCTGTCGCTTCCACCCACGGCCTGTGCCGCTTTGAATATTGCATCTGTAATCTTGTCCTGGTCCAGGGGTACGACTCGGCCGTCACGTTTGCGGATATAGAGAGAAAAAGAGCCAGAATCCATTATGAAACTCCATAAAAGAACTATTGAGACAACAAGATCTTGCTCAGTGCCCTATATTTTTTAAGACCGGGCACAGGTTATATGTTCGGAATCTTTATGATATCCTGAATTCCGATTTATACTGTGATGATAAAATTAATATTTTTTTTAAAAAACGAGCTAATGTGACATAATCCATCAGCTTTCTGTTAAGTTATTATGATCATGAAAAGACTTACGTCAAATAAAAAATATTATGTCTCAATAAAAAATGATTATTTTTTCACTAATTATTCCTAAACGCGTAGAAGAGAGCAAAAAGTAATATTAATAACGGCCCCCCTTTGATAGGTTGGAATTGTCAA
>CAZYBU010000044.1:0-23303 GCA_964645775.1 uncultured Leptospirales bacterium
GCCTGTCTCGGTATGAGTAACGGTGTTCTGGCTCCGGGAGAAGTGGCCGCCTCCACGACCAACCGGAACTTTCAGGGACGCATGGGCCGCGGCGGCATGGTCCATCTCATGAGTCCGGCATCGGCCGCGGCCACGGCCCTGGCGGGTCATATAGCCGTGGCGGAAAGCGTCTCCAGCGCGGGAGGAGTGAAATGAAAGACTTTAAAGGAAAGGTGTTCCTGCTGGACAGGAGCGACATAAATACCGACGAGATCATACCGGCCCGGTATCTTACCGAGCTTACGAAGGAGGCCCTGGAGCCGTACCTGCTGGAAGACCTTAAACTTGAGGGCTTCAACACGGACGACCTGCGGGACGTGCAGGTCCTGGTGACCAGGGAGAATTTCGGCTGCGGTTCCTCCAGGGAACACGCGCCCTGGGCCCTGGAGATAAACGGGATCAATCTTGTCATTGCCGAAAGCTTCGCGCGTATTTACAGGCAGAATATGTTTAACAACGGGATGATGGCCGTGGAACTGGACCGTGACAGTATAGACGAAATCTTTGAAAAGGGAGCGGGAAAGGAAGTCCGTCTTCAGACTGACCTGGAAACGAAGACCTTTCACTTCGATTTTGAGGAAGAGAAAAAGTCTTACCCCTTCAAACTTTCCGAGTTTGACGAAGCCCTGGTCCGGGCCGGCGGATGGCTGGAGTACGCTGACGCCCGGTACTGATTACCGTACCCGGCTTATGTTTCCGCTTTTCGTGATATCACCTTTGATGATAAAGGGGAGGTGAAACCAGCCGTTGCTGTAGTTTTTCTCCAGTCCCATGAGGGTCACGGCCGGTTGCGGAAGGTCCTTAATGAACCGGCGGGTGAAATAGAGATGAAGGTTCACAAAGGGACGGGCCTCCAGATCGGTGTTCATTGAACCGTTCATTCGCATGCGGATCTCCGGCGCCTCGAACCGGAAGGAATTGATATGGATCATACCCGATGAAATGTCCGCGTCACCCGTAATGGAATTGAATTCCAGGTCCCTGAGCTTATGCCTCATTTCCGAAAGGAGAAGGCCCAGACCGTTCTGGACGCCGGTGTTCACGATCTTGCCCTGGTCTACCCGGAACTGGAATGATCCGGTGATTTTCTTCACGGAAAAATCGGTCAGGGGAAGCTCCAGGGTACCCCTTCCCGTCACTATTCCGAATATCCTGTTCTTCAGCTCTTCACTGTGGTCAGTGATTCGCTGGAGCTTAACCTGCCGAAGAGAGACAAAGCTTTTCAGAGAGGGAGAGGATGTGAGGCTTACTTCCCCCTTACCGTAAAGGGAACCCCCGAAACCTTCAGCCGAAAATCGGCGCACGTTTACACTGTTTCCGCTCAGAGTATAGTCAAGGTTAAGGTCCTCGAGAATCCAGGGTTTCAACCGGAGCTTCCCCAGGATTATACGGCCTGATACGGTAAGGGGAACCTCAACCCGGGGAAGAGAGGTCTTTTTTTTATTGTCGGAGGAGGGAGGGGCGAAATCAGGCATGGTGAGGTTACAGTATATCTTCGGCTTCTTCCCTCCTGTGGCGGCAAGGGAGACCTTTCCCCGGTTACCCATAAGGACAAGGGGAACATTTTCTACCCGGAACTCGTTTTTATTGATTACGGTCTCAAGGGAGAGATCATGAACCAGTGGATCTCCCTTCCCATAGGAAATCTTTCTCAGGGCGACTTTGCCGGAGATGATACCGTTCGCGTAGTTGAAGTTCCCGGACACGGTGCCGGCCAGTTCCTCAGGCAGTTCCGGAAAGGGGACCCTGAGGTCGGCCACGGTCGCTCCCTTTGAATTCCCTTCCATCAGCAGGTAATCGGTCCCATAGTTGTAGATCATCTTCGCCAGCAACAGGTCTGACCGGTGAAAGGCGACCCTGGTCCCGGTAAGCTCCACGGTCTCCTCCTCCCAGTCCACCCGGTAAAAACCGTTGATCTTCGCGTCATGGGGCGACCCGTGAATAACGCTTGTCAGGTCCGCGTTGCCGGATACCTGGCGGCTATTGATGAAAAGATTTTTCACGATACCCGTGGCACGATTAAAGGGCAGAATGCGCTCCCCGGCCCACCGGTAGGTCCAGGTGATCTCAGCGTTCTCCAGTTCTGCCGTTCCACGAATGGAGAAAGCTGTATCTCCTCCTGTGGTTATGTCGATATTGGCAAGGACCGCCCCTCCTGCCGGTAGATGAATCCTTGTATCACTTACCTCAATGAGGTCACCTCCCGGAAGATCGACTGTACCCGTCGCCTCCCATCTCCCTTCCAGGGGGCCGAATGGATCGTCCGGGGGATTTATGACATTGACCGCCAGATCCGTAAAAGAGATGCGGGAGAGTTCCATTTCTGCACGGGTTGACGCGTCCTTTTCAGTTTGGAGGTCGCGGATCAGTTTTTCGACATTGGTGATTTCATCTTCGTCAAATCGCAGGTTAAGATTCACGTCCTCCATGTAAAGGGCGTGGACGATGAATTTTCGGTCAAGGAGAGAGGAGAGGTCAAAGGCCATGTCCACGGCCCCGGCTGAAAGGAGAAGCGGGTCATCGGATGTCGGCCCATCGTGAACGGAGACCTTCCGGGCCCGGAGACCGTGGAAACCGACGGTCAGTTCCGAAATGGCAACCTTCCGATGGATCATTTTTCCCGCCTCTTCGGCCACCAGGACGGTTATCCGCTCTTTCGGAAAAAGAAGGATAAGTATAACCACTGAGATGGTTATGAGACCCAGAAAAACTCCGAAAGAAACGATGACGGTTTTAAGTGTTCTGACTTTTATTGGCTTCACGTTTACGTTCCATGGCCGATTTTTTCCGGTAGAAGAGGACGGTCTTTTCCAGCTCCTTGAGGTCGGTACAGATGATTTTGCCGCCCTCAAGGGTGATATGTTTGTCTTCCAGTAGTTCTACCATAAGGGCGTCCCCCTTCTCCGGGGGAAAACCGACCATGTTAATAAGTTCTCTGCTTCCAAACTCAAAGTTGTGAGGCTGTTTGGGTGATACTTTTATCTTTTGTTTTTCTATCTGCAGGTAAAGGGTGTCGTAAATACGGCCTATGGCGTCCCGGATCATCAGGTTCTCCAGCTGCCGGTAGGCGGTCCAGATGCGTTCGCTGAGAAGCTGTATGAGACGGGTAGCCAGCTGGGGCTGGGCCTGGACCATGTTCTCGAAGTTCGACTTGTTGATGGCCAGGACCGCTACCTCCCCGAAGGTAATAGCAGATGCGCTCCTCGGCTTGTTGTCGAGGAGAGCCATCTCCCCGAAGATATCTCCCTGTTTCAGCACAGCAAGAAGTACCTCTTCCTCCACGATCTTGGTGATCTTGACCTTGCCGTCCTGGATGATGTAGAGTTCATCACCCGGCTCGTATTCGCAGAACATCATGGTATTGTCCGGGTATGACCGGTTCATGTTATCCGAACCGGGCCGTTCCGGCGCCTTCATGGGGGCTTTCAAGGCCTTCAAGCGCTCAATGGCCTTGTCCCTCTGTTCACCCTGAGGGACATACTGGAGATACCGCTGGTAGGCGTACTTCGCGTGGTTATAGGCCTTCTTCTTGACATAGTACTCGCCGATTTTAAAGAGATTGGCCGGGTCCTCTTCTTCGACATGGTTTTTAAAAGTGAGCTTGGTGATGGCCTGGTCGAAATCCCTCAGTTTTCGGGAGAAGAACCGGATGATTTTCATTGCGACGGTCGGGTTCTTCTGGATGAGAAGACCGAACTGTTCCCTGTCCACTGATATCAGGGAAACATTCTCAAGGGCGATGGCGGTCTCCATGCGGGCGTGGACGCTCATGCAGGATACGACACCGAAGAAGTCCCCCGGGCCGAGCTGGTGGAAAGGCTCCTCCGCTACTACGGGGTTTTCCTTGGTTACCTTGACGCGACCCTTAAGGATAATATAGAAGTTTTCCGCGTTCTTTTTCCCTTCAACGATAATGAAGGAATTAGCCAGGTAATTCTCTACTTTAAATTGCGTTACGGACATTATACCTCTATTGCTGACATACGGATCCTGCCATCATTAAAATGATCGGCAGACTCAGGGTACAGATATACCTTTTTCCCGTCTCTGTCTATTCATATTTCAACGCCTCGATAGGCTTAAGGTCCGAAGCCTTTCTGGAAGGGTAATAACCGAAAAAGATACCGACCATGGCCGCGAAGAGAGAAGAGACAAGGACTGAGCCGGGTGAAAAGACGAAGGGCCATTCCACCAGAACCGTTATGGAGTAGTAGACTATCAGGCCCGATATGATACCCACAATACCTCCTGCGAGGGAGAGGGTGGTCGATTCTATGAGAAACTGCATCATGATGTCCCGTTTCTTGGCTCCGATCGCCATACGGATACCTATCTCCCGGGTTCTCTCCGTTACGGAGACGAGCATGATATTCATGATGCCCACCCCTCCCACGAAGAGTGAGATGGAGGCGATTCCGGCCAAAAGAATGACCATGGCGGCCGAGACATCGTTGGCCATCTTAAGCTTTTCCCGCGTGGAATTGATGTAGAACTTGTTGTCCTGGTCCGGCTGCAGGTTGTGCCTTTGCCGGAAGAAGGTAAGTACACGGTCGTAGGCCGCGTCGAAACGGTCCTCCGAACTCGCCGATATATATAGCGTCGTTATTTCAGTCTGGTTTTTTATTCTCCGTAGATAAGTCGTATAGGGTGTGAATATCATGTCGTCGAAGTCGTGCCCGGTCATGGATTCACCCTTCTCATTAAGTACGCCGATGACCTTGACCGGCAGGTTCTCCAGAATCAGGATCGTACCTACGGGATTGCGCCCTCCGTAAAGTTCACGGACAACAGTCTTGCCCAAAACGGCAACCTTGGCTATCTGGTACGACTCCCGCTCGTTAAAGAGCCTGCCCTCCTCGGCGTACCTCTCCATGATCCTGAAGTAATCGTCGGATACTCCCAGGACCTCTGTCTTTATATGGCTATCCTGGAAACGGACCACCATGTTCGCGTCATTATGCCTTGGTGTTATGTGGGCGATCTCGTCGAAGCTCTTCAGGGTTTTGATATCCCTTTCAGAAATGGGCCTCAGGTGGTCTTTCACCGATATGGTATTGGTCCCCATAACGGAAAGCTTGGTCTTGATTGCCAGTCGGGCGCTGCTCCCCAGACCGAACATGACAATGACCGAGAACACACCTATGATGATCCCGATACTGGTCAGGGAAGAGCGCATCTTGTTTCGGCCCAGGGCACGTATAGCTGTGATGAAGGCGTTCCTGAGGTTCATCCTCTGTACACCATGGAGTTTTTTTCTTTATCTGAACAGAAAAAGAGGCGCCGCGGGGTCGTCAATTAAAATTCCTTCCCATCATCAATCATGGAACGGAGCCGGTAAAGTTCATTGATGGCGTCAATGGGCTTGAGTGAGTCGATATTGATGTTCTTCAGGGACTGTATGAGCCTGTGGTTAGCCGCGTTGAATATCTCCAGCTGTTCTTCAGAGCGAACAGTATCCGGGTCGGGTGAGTCCTTCCTGCGTCCCGCGCCTTCTTTCTCCAGGCGGCCCAGTATTTTTTCAGCCCGGGATATGATCTGTCCCGGGATACCGGCAAGCCGGGCCACGTGTATCCCGTAGGATCGATCGGCCGTGCCCCGGGCTACTTTGTGCAGGAACTCCACGCCCTGGACGGATTCTTTTACAAGGACTGTGTAGTTTTCGATTCCATCTCTGCGCCCCAGTTCGGTCAGTTCATGGTAATGGGTTGCGAAGAGGGTCCGCGAGCCCAGGTATCGCAGGATATACTCCACGACGGCCCAGGCGATGGAGAGGCCGTCGTAGGTGCTGGTCCCTCGTCCCACCTCGTCCATGATGATGAGGCTTCTCTCAGTGGCGTTGTTCAGGATGGCGGCCGTTTCGTTCATCTCCACCAGGAAGGTCGACTCACCCCGGGCAATGTTGTCCGAGGCCCCGACCCGGGCGAAGACCCGGTCGGCCACTCCGGCCTCCAGCCGGGAGGCCGGCACGAAGGAGCCGATCTGGACCATGAGTTGCATGAGGGCCGCCATGCGGATATAGGTTGATTTGCCCGACATGTTGGGCCCCGTAATGATCTTGATGCGGCTCTCACGGTCGTCCAGTCGAACATCATTGGGGATAAAGACTTCGGAGGTGTGGAACCTTTCCACAACGGGATGACGCCCTTCCTCGATAATCAGGGTGGTGTCATCCCGGAGAAGGGGCCGGACGTAGTTATGATTGAGGGCGGCCAGGGCCAGGGAGAGGAAGGTGTCGATCTCCGCCAGGGCCGAGGAGCTCTCCTGGAGTTCTTTCTGGCAGTCCAGGACCCTCCCGCGAAGACGTTCAAGTTCGCGGTTTTCAATATCCACGATCCGGTCGGACGAGGAGAGTATTTCCCGTTCAAACTCCTGGAGTTTCTCCGTGGTGTAACGTTCAGATCCCACAAGGGTCTGCTTGCGCAGGTATTCCTCCGGCGCCTTTGATGCCTGTCCCTTGCTTATTTCGATGTAATACCCAAGGACCCTGTTGTACTTAACCTTAAGGGTGGGTATGTCGTGCCTCTTCTTCTCCTCCTCCTGGTATTCAAGAATCCACTGCCGGGAGCTGGTCTTAAGCTCATAGAGCCGGTCCAGTTCTTCCAGGTAACCGGGTCTGATGACCTGTCCCTGCTCTGGTGAGAGGGCCGGCTCATCGTCCACGGCGGCCAGAATCTCTTCGGCCAGGGAGGAGAGGTCACTGACGCGGGCGGCCAGTTCCGCCAGGACAAGGGATGGCTGTTCCATGAGCTCGGATCGGACCTTCATGGCCGAGGTAAGGGAGCCGGCCAGGGCCAGGAAATTTCTCGGGAGGATGCGGGAGAGGCGGAAGCGGGAGAGGAGGCGCTCAATGTCCCGTATACCCGAGAGTTCGTTTCTTATCCGGTCAGACAGGTCATGGTACTGGTGAAAATACTGAACCGCGTCCAGGCGCCGCTCAATCTCTCCCGGTATCAGGAGGGGCTCCAGGATGATCCGTTCAAGGAAACGTCTTCCCATGGGAGTCCGGGTATGGTTCAGAACGGAGAAGAGTGTCCGGGCCCGGCTGCCGTCCTGGAGGTTTCGGGTCAGCTCCAGGTTCTCGATAGTGGCCTCGTCGAGATGCATGGCCTCCCCGGCGGCCGTTCTCCGGGGAAGACGCAGGTAGTCTATGGCCTGCCTCTGGGTGTCACGGACGTACTGGAGGATGGCGCCTGCGGTTATGATTTCAATCTCCTCATCCAGACCCAGTCCACGCAGGGATGTGAGCCCGAAAGTCTCCCGGATAAGAGTTTCCAGATAGTCCTGGTCGTAGAGCCACTCATTGATCCTGTGGATCGGTATCCCCATCTCCTCGATGCTCTCCCTCAGGGAATCAGGTCCGTCCTCCTTTTCCCGAAGGACAAGCTCACCCGGATGGTAGCGGGCCAGCTCGGAACGTACCCGGTTCAATTCTCTATCCATGGACGTTATGAAAAAGTCTCCCGTGGAGACATCGACAAAGGCCATGCCGGCCTTCTTCCCGTCTGTTACCAGTGCGGCCAGGAAGTTGTGGTCGTCCGATGGGAGGAGGTTCGACTCCACGACGGTTCCCGGTGTGATGACGCGGACCACCTCCCGTTTCACGACCGTTCCGCTTGTCGGGGTCTTCTCCAGCTGTTCGCAGACGGCGATCCGTTCGCCCGCCTTTATGAGGCGGGCGATATAGCTTTCTGCCGCGTGGAAGGGTATGCCGCACATCGGGATATCATTCTGCCGTGATGTAAGGGCGATATCGAGAATACGTGAAGCCTTTTCAGCGTCCTCGAAGAACATCTCGTAGAAGTCGCCCATTCGGAAGAAGAGAATCTCGGCAGGATGCTTCTTCTTGATCTCGAAGTATTGCCTCATCATGGGAGTCATTTTACTGTCCACGGGTCAATCTCCATAGATGTACTGTCGGCCATCCTGCCGGTCAAGACGGATCAGGTGGCCGTTGATGCCGAACTCTTCGGCCAGGCGAACACGGATTCTCAGGGCCTTCTCCCTGTCCCGGTTTGAGCCGGTTATGACCAGGTATCCTCTGCGCACCTGGACGATTCGGGTGTTTCCGAATTTCCTGGCGGTATTCGCGATATCCCTGGCCGATTTCAGGGAGAGGAGGGGGCCGATAGATACGGCGTACTGCTCCTTCCCTTTATTCTCATCAATCTCCATTTCAGGTTGTATATTGATGGTATCATAACGGTCAAGCCCTTCCCGTTCCGGGATGTATTTCACGTACTCCGGTTTATGCGGCCTGAGTTTATTGATTCTTTCACGCGCAACCCGGGCTTCGGGAGAACGGGGATAGCGTTTAACCAGGTCGAGGAAGGAGGAGTATGCCCGGTTGTACTCCCTCACGGCCATGTAAAAATCACCCAGGAGAAGCAGGGTGCTCTGTTCGATATGGGCACGTTCGAATCCTATGATGATTTCCCGGAGTCGGTAGGCGTAGTCCCTGGAGAAGCCGGTCATCCTGCGCGAGATATATGACCTGATAAGAAGGACACGGGCCATGGTAAGGTAACTGTGGTCGTCCTCCATGAGACGGTCGCAGTAGGCGACCGCCTGATCAAGATCCCCCATCCTCATGGCCGCGTAGATGAGATGAAAGTGAAAGAAGACCGCGGCCTTTCCCGGCGAGTATATTCGCACCCCCTCTTCCGCTTCCTGGTGCAGTTCCTTCCAGTCGCCCTGAAGCCCCAGGATGCGGCAGATGTTCCGGCGCACCCGTGCCGACCGGGAGAAATCGGGATATTTTTTTAATATTTCACGGTGCCTCTCCAGGGCCTCCGTCGGGTCTTCCTCCCGTTCGGCGCCGATAAACATGACCTCCGCCCTGTGACGGCTCTTCGGATAGGCGGAGAGAAAACCGGAAAGTTTCTTCTCCAGCTCACGGCGGCCCCAGCGGTCGGCGTTGGTCTGGATCTCCTTAAGGTCCTCGGATTCCGAGGCCTCCAGGGCGCAGGGGACCAGGAGAAGTGAAAGAAGCAGAAACGTTATGACGCTTTTTTCAGGCAAGGGGTCTACCCTGCAAGGTGGCGCCCCGGATGCCGGTGATCTCCACCGGGATAATCCGTCTCAGGTATTCTTCCCCTCCGGCCAAAACCAGGGGCAGGTTATGGAAGGTCCGGCCCAGGAGTTCATCTCCGTCCCTGGGACTGGCACGTTCCAGAACGGCTCTGTCACGGCTCCCTATCCGTTCGCTCATCTTTTTGACCGCCAGGTCCCGGTGAATGTCGATAAGGCCCCGGAGGCGGTCTATCTTCTCTTCCCGGCTCAGTTCTTCGGTCAGAAGGAAGGCGGGCGTTCCTTCTCTCGGTGAGTAGGCGAATGTGAAGGCCTCCTCGTATCCGATCTCACGGACGCTCTCCAGCGTGGCAAGGTAGTCGCTCTCCTCTTCGCCCGGGAAACCGACGATCAGGTCCGTGGAGAGGGATACATCCGGTACGCGGGACCGAATGGTATCGATGACCTTTTTATAGCCGAATAGAGTGTAACCCCGGTTCATGGCGGCCAGGACGCGGTCGGATCCGCTCTGGAGGGGGAGGTGAATGGCGCGGGTGATCTTCTCGTGGTCCGCCATAACCCGGACGATATCAGTGTCGAAATCGGCAGGATGGGAAGTAAGGAAGTTTATCTTCTCGATTCCCCCGACACCGGCGGCTTTCCTGAGGAGCCGGGAAAAGGGTATCTCTCCGTTGTCCTGTCCGTACTGGTTCACGTTCTGCCCCAGAAGGGTAATCTCCCTGGTTCCAGAGTCGGCCAGTCTTCGAATATGCTCTATGATCTTTTCCGATGGGAAGGATATGAGTTTACCTCTGACATGGGGAACAATGCAGTAGGCGCAGTAGTTCTCGCAGCCGTGTGTAATGGTGACCCAGGCATGCCATGAACCCCGGGCCAGACGGGCATCCAGCCTGGGGGCGAAATCCTTTCTATCAAGGGAGAGGTGCGCTCCCTTCTCCCCGGTGCGGAAATAGTCCAGTAGATGAATACCCGCGTCCGGGTCCCTGTAGGGACCCAGGACAAGGTCAGCCATGTTCTCGTCCGCCAGCTTTTCTCCGAGGCGCTGGGCCATGCATCCTGCCACCACGATCGTGCGGTTCTTTCTCTCCGGGATGGAACGTATGCGGCCCAGAACCCTGTCTTCAGCGTGCTGCCGAACGGAACAGGTGTTGTAAATGATGATGTCAGCCTCATCCATCTCTTCGGCCGGCAGGAAGCCGGCCCCTTCCATGGAGAGGCGCATGAGTTCGGAATCGCTCCGGTTCATCTGGCAACCGAATGTTTCGATAATGAATCGGCGTGTCATCTCACTCCAGGCCCGTTCTCCTGTAGAGATGGCCGATATTGGTGAGGTAGCGGTCCAGGGTGAAAACGGCGTCCAGATCCTCTTCCGAAAGAAGGGAAGCTATCTCTTCTTCAAAAGAGGCCAGTTCCCTGAGGCTCCCTTCCCCCTCCCATACTCTCATCGCCAGGGTCTGGACCAGGGAATAGGCATCCTCCCGGCTCTTTCCCTTCTCCACCAGTGCCAGGAGAAAAGACTGGGAGTAGAAGAGGCCTCCTGTCTTCTCGATATTTTTTTGCATGGCGTCAGGGTAGACGTGAAGGTTGGCAAGGATAAAGGCGAGACGGTCGAGAAGGTAATCCACGGCAAGGGTGGAGTCCGGAATGGAGACCCTCTCGGCCGAGGAATGGGAGATATCCCTCTCGTGCCAGAGGGCCATGTTGTCCAGGGAGACGGCAACGTTCGCCTTCACGATTCGGGAAAGACCGGATATACGTTCGCATAGGATCGGGTTACGCTTGTGGGGCATGGCGGAAGAGCCCTTCTGCCCTTTCTGGAAAGGTTCTTCTACTTCCCGGACCTCGGTTCTCTGGAGGTGACGGATTTCCGTGGCAAGCTGGTCCATGCTTCCTGCGATAATCCCCAGAACGCTCATGTATTCCGCGTGACGGTCCCGGGTAATGACCTGGGTGGTAACCGGGTCCGGTTTGAGACCCAGACTTTCGCATACTTCCTGTTCCACGTCAGGTGATATGTTGCTGAAGGTACCCACTGCCCCGGAAAGTTTGCCATGGGAGACGGTCTCCAGCGCCCGATCCAGACGCTCCAGGTTGCGGGTAAAGGCCTGGTGATTCAAAAGCATCTTAACTCCGAAGGTCGTCGGTTCCGCGTGTACGCCGTGGGAGCGTCCCATGCAGGGGGTCTCCCTGTAGGTCAGAGCCAGATTTTTCAGTTCGTCGATGACCCGGACCAGCTCCTTCCGGATAATCATACCGGCCTGTCGCATCTGCAGGGAGAGGGCCGTGTCTCCGATGTCACTCGAAGTCAGCCCGTAATGAATATGGCGGCTTGCAGGTCCCACTTTCTCCGCCACGGCGGTAAGGAAGGCGATCACGTCGTGGTGAACCTCGTTCTCTATCTCGTAGATACGTTCCAGATCGAAGGAAGCCTTTTCCCGGATCTCTTCCATCTCTTCAGCAGGAACGATTCCCCTCCGGGCGTGGGCTTCGCACACGGCCAGCTCGATGTCGAGCCAGATGCGGAACTTGTTTTCCGGTTCCCATATAGAGGCCATTTCAGGCCGACTGTATCGTGAAATCATCCTTATTATCCTCAGTATTGCTTTGCCCCCATGGATTTCACCGGGGGCGGGTAAATCAAGTGATTTTTTGAACTCTGGACTGCCTCCCGGAAGGGATATAGTTAAAATTTGAATACTGAATTTTTTGTTGACATGATTCGGGGAAGTGATAGAGAGACATAATTGTTCACTTATGAATGGAATACTATAGACGTGTGCGACATCTCAATCTTCCATGACCCGATTAATTCGGACGGCAACCGGCATAATGTTTGAACCGGCTGTCCTCTTTTCTGTTTGAAGAACAGGTGGTAAAGAGTATTGAGTAAAGCCCTTAAAATAACAGTCAGGGGAGATCCCTTCGTGAAAAGATATGTTCTGGCGATCAGGATATCCATGGCTATCCTGGTTATTGTAATACTGGCAGGTGTGACCGGAGCTTTCTGGCTCAGGAGTAATTATAGAACAGACCTTCCGGGCGCTGTGGATACCCGGGAGCTCTTTTCTTCCAACAGTGAATATGTTTCTCACATCGAGGAGGAGGTACGCTTCGATCAGGTGAAACTGCGTGTGACCCGGATCGTCCGGGGAGATAACTTCTGGACCCTGGCCCGGTATGGAGGCGTCGACATAGACACACTTATCGGCGCCAATCCCTACTGGAACGACCTCCTGGCCCGCCTGGACCAGGTCATTGTTGTGCCGGATAAAAAGGGGGTTATTCGATTTCTTTATGACCTCGATGCCATACCGGAACTGGCCCGGCAGTACGGTGTGGAGACCTCGGATGTTCATGTTCAGGACCTGCCGGACGGGTACAGAAAGTGGTATAAGTACCGGGATGAGGCCAGGCCCGTGGCGGTCTTCGTGGAGGGGGCCAGGCCCGGCCCCGGGGATATGAAGGAGAAGCTTGCCGCCCGTTTTGAAGTCCGGGAGATGTTCCGTCCTCCTCTCGGAGGGCGCTTCAGTTCATTCTTCGGGCAACGCAGGCATCCTATTTTTCGAAACAGGAGTTTTCATAACGGCATCGATATCGCGGCCCCTTACGGCCGCATGGTGGGGGCCTCCCGTAAGGGGAAGGTCGTTTTCGCTGGTTGGCGTGGCGGATACGGCAAAGCGGTTATCATTCAGCATGATGCCGGGTACAGGACCCTCTACGGTCATCTTTCCCGCATCTATGTACGGTCTGGAAGATATGTGGCCACGGGACAGATCATCGGCCGGGTCGGGTCCACCGGCTATTCCACCGGGCCTCATCTCCACTTCACCATCTGGAAGAAGGGGAAGCTCATAAATCCCATGGAGGTCCTCTGGTAACATGGGACGGACACGGGAAGAGGTCCTGGACCAGGCCCGGCATGTATCCTCCATGCTGAGAGAATCCTCCGTTTTTCGGAATTTTCAGCAGGCGGAAGAAGGCCTTCGGCAGAGCCGGGAGGCCAGGGAGACCCTCTCCCGCCTCATTGAAATGGGGGGGCGTATCAATGTCGAACTTTTGGAAGGCAAGAAGCTGGAAGAGACCGCCGAGAGCAGGCTCCTCCGGGAGGAACTGGAGAAGAGGCCCGAGGTCCGGGACTTTCTTGCCGCTCAGTCCGCTTACCTCGACCTCCTGACCCGGATCATGGAGAGGATCCGAAAACCGGCCAAAAACTGAATTTTTTTTTTCAAATTCTCCCTCCCGGGCGTGTACCATATAACTGATACACAAGGGAGGAACCCCATGTACAACTTCGCATCAGCCACCATCGACGGTTTTGTAACCCGCGAACCGGTGGTACGCAAAACAAAAACAGGTAAGACGGTATGCAATTTCTCTCTCGCGGTAAATCACTTCTACGGCGAGAAGAGCGAACCGAAGGTCTCGTACATCGACGTGGAGACCTGGGAGAAGGTGGCGGAGATCTGCTCAAACCATGTGGACAAGGGAAAACGGCTAATCGTCATAGGCTACCTGCGTCAGGACAGATGGGAAAATGACGAAGGTAAGGTCCAGTCCCGGGTCAAGGTCATTGGGAACGAGATCCGCTTTCTGGAATCCCGTCACACCGCCTCCGTGGCGGAACCGGTCGCTGAGACGGGATAAGACGCTCTCATACTCCGACCTGTCAAGTTACACTGTTACAAAAAAGGAGGTGTTTCCAGTGAGGACCGGCTTTATGCCGGTCCTCACTCAATTTCCATGCAGAGAATAAGAACATCGTCCTCGAAGGGTTCCCCTCTCCGGAACGTAAGCAGGGCTTCCCATATCCAGTATATCTTTTCGCCCTTTGGGGCGGAGGCGGCGTCCTTCAGGACATCGTGAATAACAGTTTCAAAGGGTTCTCTTTTATGGTTTGTGGCTTCGGTCAGACCGTCGGTATAGAGGAGAATGATATCCCCCGGCATACACTCCAGGACCTTCGTCTCCAGGTTGATATCGTCCTTGACGCCAAGAAGCGGACCTCTCGATTCCAGGAGAAAAACTTCTCCGTCCCGGACCATCAGGGGAGGCGAATGACCTGCCCTTGTGTAGGTCAGTCTCCTGTCCTCAGGCCGATAAACCGCGTAAAGGGCGGTAAGAAAGTGATCCGAAGCGTTTTCTCGAATATTATCATTAATGTATTTCAGCAGGCCGTCACTCTGCCATCGCTCTTCCCCTGCCATGGTAATGAGGGTGTTAACCATGGCCGCTATCAGGGCCGCTGGTACCCCGTGTCCGGCCACGTCGCTGACAAAAAGTCCCAGAGCCCTGTCATCACGATACCGTATGAAATTGTAGTAATCGCCGCCGATTTCCGCCATTGGATGATAGAGAGCGGTTATGGTGATTCCGGGGATGGAAGGCATCTCCTGGGGGATGAGATTCATCTGTATTTGCCGGGCCAGCCTCAGTTCCTGCATGATCGTCCGGTTCTTTTTTTCCAGTTCAAGGGTGTCTCCGATGTCCCTCGCGATAAGAATACATCCGATCAGGTCTCCGAATTCGTCGTATACAGGTGAGACCGAAACTCGGAGAGGAAGAGCACCTTCCTTTTCTTTTTGAATAAAGAGGGTCTTTCCATCCAGGTCGCGGGGAGAAAGGGTTTTGTCCTTTCGGAATAATGCGACCTGGTTTTTGGGCAGTATCTCTTCAAAAGGACTCCCCACGATCTCTCCCAGGGGTCTGCCGGCAAGGTGAAGCACCTGCTGGTTGCCGTGGACAACGATACCATCCAGATCGACCAGGAGCAGGGGATCGGAAATACTCGCAACGATCTCCTCGCTTACCTGGTTGGATGTAATGGTCATGAAACGGTATCGGACCATGGCATACCAGAGGGTCCCGATCCCGATCATGAAGGCCAGGTGGCCGGTGACCGGCAGGCCAATATTGAGAATGACAAAGATGATGTTCAGAGAATAGATCGAGATGGTTGTTACGATAAACGCAATGAGAACAAGAATGGTCTGTTTCTTCTGTCGGGCCAGAAGGGGTTTTTTCAGGTGGAGAATTAATAGAACGATAACGGTCATCATGGCAAGAAAGTTGAATCCCAGGTAAACGAAGAACCAGGGCGAATCCAGGGCTATGACCTCGACCACGGCTCCTTCCGTGATGATAAAATTGCTGGTGTAGAGAATGCCGCTTGCCGACCGGATGGTGAAGATGATGCCGGGCAGGTACATTACCAGATAGGTGAGGGGATTGCGAAGCAGCCTGTATTGTCCTGTGAAGAGAAGGATGAAGTGAAGGGCAACGCCCGCGACATTGGCCCAGCCGAGAGAGGAGAACCGGTACCAGCACATCGCGGTTTCCGGGTCCCGGGCGGAATAGATATAGGCGTATCCGAGCGACCATATCGCGAATCCCCAGGAGAGGAGCGCGAATACCCTGTTCAGACGAATACCGGGATTGCGCAGCAGAACATAGAACCCGAAGAAGAGCCCGAGAAAAGCGGAGAGGAAAGATATTTGGGACAGGACCAGCATCTGGCTATAGGCTCCTTTTCCGGGGATAGTTAATACTGCACCAGAAAGACTGATCTGTCAACCGATTGAATCAGGCGTAAGAGCTTGATTAACCGCTATAGCCCGGACCCCCATTTCAAGCATCTGTTCTTCCGTGCTTCCGGATGAAAGGTTCGTGACAATCATGGAGATGTCCCGCTTCGAGGCCTCGGAAACCATTACCCCTGTCGCGAAGCGGGAGAAGCCAAGAATCTCAGGCACCATAAGCAGGTCATAGGGAAACGTTGAACGAAGCCCCAGGAGTCCTGACCTGAACAGGAAATAGAACAGAATGGCTTCACCGAGGGATGCGGCCCGGGGAGTCCCCGGGAATGTTCTGTCCAGCAGTTTACCCGCTTTCCGGGTTGGAGGTATAAGGATGAGCGAAGCATGGGAAGAGAGTCCGGCCGGGACCCTTCCGTTTTTTATGGCAAGAATATTTACGAGGACCGTCTCCCCCTCCATCCGATCAAGAAAATCGGGGAGTTCCCAGGAAGGAGACCGGCCCTCCCTGAGGGTTTCATCCCTGAAAAGAAAAGGTGGCGAGGATTCAATCCCGGGAAGGATGTCCAGTAAAGGTGTTATGCCGGATTTAAGAAAGTATTCCGCCATCTCTTTCGCGTCAGGAGTCTCCATGTCTCCGGTGAGTGGTCTCTGGATATATTCTCTGCACCTGGTTACGGCCTGTTTCATGTAGCAACTCCAATAATTTGATTGATTTTCTGCCCCTTTCCCCATACTATAGTCATTCTGGGAAAGCTGGTATTCTTTTTTGCAGGCAAGAGGAGATATTTATGGCAAAGGCGATGGACCTTATCAAGGCATATATGCAGGAAGAGATCCCCCCGGAAGGAGGTTTTATCATATCCGCGATCTTTTCGCCGGGGACTGCCTACGCTATCTATGAAATTACAGCCTACCGAAACGTCAAGGATGTGTACAAAATAAATGAGGGAATCGTTTTTAAAAGCGACGGAAACCGGACGCACATGCTGGTGGAACCGGCCACCTATCCCTACAAATCGATAGACCCGGTAAACCGGGAGGAAGGTAGCTCCATCCCCTACAGGTTAAATGAACTTGATGTCATAACGGCGAAAGGGAATGAAAAGATCATGACTGCGAGGGAACCGATGATGCTCTACTCTTCCTTTACCATACTGGAAAAGGAGTCTGATTTTTTCGCCTTTATTTTTTATCCCACCCGGGATGTCTATATCGCTATCCGAAAGTTTCTCACGGACAGCCTCTACAATGATTGTAATATAGTAAGAAAAGATGCCGCCGAAGCGGCTGAAGCCAGTCTGGACGTGATCAAGAGCTTTACGCTCTGGCAGAAGGGGACCTAAAATCGAGTTGACAAATGGTCACCCGGTCACATAAGGTGCTACTCTAATACTTTATTCAGGATACCAGCTACAAGCAATGACCTCAGACAGTTCGGAGCCTGGAAGTTCTCGCTTTCGGGATCTTCTTTCATCATTCAGTAAAAATCCCTTTGTGCGCAAGAAACCGATAAACGGTATCAATCTTTCTCATCTTGAGATGATGACCGCCACGCAGAATGATATGGTGAAGGGGGTTCTTAAGCTTGCGAATCAGAACGCCCGGGACATAATGATTCCGAGGGTGGACATCAAGGCGGTCGATTCACGCACCGACCTCCGAACCCTGGTCCGTTTCGTGGTCGACGCCGGGCACTCCCGCCTCCCGGTCTACGAGGAGACCATAGATAACGTCATCGGTATCCTCTACGCCAAGGATCTTTTGCCCATCCTTACCGAGAAGCCGAAAAAGTTTCAGATCAAGAAATACCTGCATGAACCCTATTTCGTGCCTGAGACCATGCCTCTGGAAGAACTTCTCCGGGAATTTCGCATGAGAAAACTCCATCTTGCCATCGTTGTGGATGAATATGGAGGGATAAGCGGTATCGTTACTCTGGAGGATGTCCTTGAGGAGATCGTGGGAGAGATCCATGACGAGTACGACATCGAGGCCCTGCCGGAGATCATCAAGGTGGGCAAAAACAGCTGGGAGGTCGATTCGAGGATGCCCCTGTTCGATTTTAATGAGAAATTGGGCCTTAATCTCCCCACGGACGATTTCGATACAGTGGGCGGAATGGTATTCGACCTCTTCGGCAAAATACCGGAACGGGACGAAATGATACGCCATGGCAGCCTTACCTTTAAAATCAAGGACATAACCGGCACGGTCATCAACCGCATTCAGGTAACTCTTGCCAGGAAATAATCATGGATATCCTCCGATACACCGGCGTGGTTCTCGCCACCAGGAACCTGGGTGAGGCGGACCTGGTCTGCCGAATCTACACCCGGGAGGAGGGTAAGGGAGAGTATATCTTCAAGGGCGTGCGAAAGAGCCGGCGCCGGTCCCGGACCGCCACGGAACCGGGCAGTCGGGTAGAGTTTCTTCATTATAATCACCCGGAAAGGGAAAGCCAGGTGGTCAGTGAGTACACCGGCTTGCGGGACACCATCCCCTTCCGGTCTGACATCCTGCGGCTCTATTCTCTTCTGTATATTCTCGAGATTACGGACCGAAGTACCGCTTCAGGGGAAAGGGGCCTCTATGAATTTCTCGAATTGGGCCTCCAGACGCTTGAGAAAAGCTCCCGCCCACGTCTTGTCGCCCTGTTTTACCTCGTCCATCTCCTGGCACGGCAGGGTATCCTGCCTGACTTCTCCAGGTGCCAGGCTTGTGGAGCATCTATGGAGGAGGCGCTTTGCGTCAGAAGGGAGTGCGGGGAACCGGTCTGCTCTTCCTGTGGCGGAAGCCCTGTGGGTGAAGAGGCGCGGGAACTCCTTTATCTCATTCCCCGGACAAAATATCGTGAGGTGGAAAACCGTCCCTGGGAAGTCGATTCAATCCGCGACCTTCTTCTGACCCTTACGCATTACCTGGAGTACCATTATGAAAAGAGGATACGCTCTTTTGACCTGCTTGAGTCGTGCGTTGACGGGGCCTCAGCCGATGAGGCGGCGCAGTGCCGGGAGGGCGACGAAGGTCCCGATGGATGACCCGATGGATGAGAAGATAAAGACCAGAAAGAGACGGGTCAGTCGGTTACTCCACCAATCTTTTATCCCCAGGACCCGGTCGCGAATCTGTTCCAGGTCCCTGACCCTGGGCCGGGCGGTCAGTGCCTGGACAAGAGCGGTTACGAAACCGGCGCCGATGGTCGGGTTCAGGCTTGTCAGGGGGGCGGCCAAAAACCCGGCGAGGATGGTGACCGGGTGGGCCAGGGCAAGTACGCAGCCCAGGGCTGAGAGGGTACCGTTTACAAGTATCCAGTAGAGGACCACGTCGCCCGCGACCTCCCTGCGGCCGCTCAAAAAGCCCCAGCCGATAAGACCGATCACCAGAACGGGGATGACCCAGGGAAGGACCTTTCCCAGGCGAGAAGGGGGAGGGACGGTTTCGATCTCCTCCAGTTCCCGATCGCCGGGAGGGTTCTCAAGAAGTTTCAGGATACCGGGTACGTGTCCGGCGCCTACCACCGCAACGCTGTTATCTTCCCGTTCCTTCATGATCGTTCCGGCAAGGTATCGGTCTCGTTCATCAATAAGGATGTTTTTTACCTCCGGGAGTTCCTCTTCGAAGCCTTTGATCAGCTCTTCGATGGCGTCCGCGGATTTAATTGACTCGATATCCAGATTCTCGATCTCCTCGTCCTTTCCGGCAAAGAGGCCGGCAAAGATCTTCATCTTCTGCCAGAAGGAGGTGAGGCGCCAGGCCCTCTTCAGGGTAATCCCGATATTCCGGTCCACGCAGGCGATCCGGGAGCCGTTCTTCCCGGCCTCCTCTACGGCGGCCCGGAATTCGTCCCCGGGAGCGCTCCCGGTCTTCTCCGCTATCCGTTTCTGGAATGATGAAAGGATGAACTGTCCGATGAGGAAGAAGAGCTGTTTTGTCCGGATGATACGGATGACATCCAGGTTTTCCCACATGTTTTCTTTTGTCAGGGCCTCGAGACGGGCCTCATCCAGTTCAATGCATACGGTGTCCGGTTTGTCTTTCTCGATTATACGGCGGACCAGGTCAACGGACTCCCGGGAAACATGGGCCGTGCCGATGACGGTCAGACGGGAACCGTCGGGAAAGGTGACGCGATGCAGGTTCTGTTCCGACTCGTCGATAATCGGACCGCTCATGAAGACTCCTCGTTGCCGGTCTCCGGGGATTCTTTTTCATCGTAGCGGTCCAGCAGTTGTCCCAGGAGGTCATAGAAGTCCTTGAGTTCGTCTTTTTCACGAAGGGGCCTCATGCTGGGGGACTTCCCGCTCAGGATGTCCCGTATCTGGTTCGACATAACGTAAATGGGCCCGGAAATCCGGTGGGATTGCCGGATCAGAAGCCCGTAAAGGAGCACACCCTGGGCGAGGACGATGATCATCAGAGCGATGAGAAGATAGCGGTTCCGGGTAATGATATCTTTAAGTTGTTCCATGTTACGGTTATGATTTGTTCGGTTCGCTTCAAAGGCCTGCTGGTAGGTGGAGTCCTCGATGGACTCCGCCTGCATGGAGAAGAAATCCATGATGGAAGCTTCTATCTCGTAAATGTTTCGTATCCGCTCGTTGTTCAGGACCACGGAAAAAGCGATGATACCGACAATAAGCGCCGTTATAAAGGAAACAACACCTATGATCGTGAAGGTGTAGCGAAGCTGAAAGCTTCGGTCTATGATGTACTGTTTTCGGTTGCTCATAATGCCCCCCCGGACTGAGGCTATGTTGCCCCTGCTGTGCGAAGAGTCAATATATTTTCTGCCAGACCTTGCTCCGCTGTCATGGCAAAAAATCTCCTCAGGGGGAACCCGATGACATTGGTGAGAGATCCTTCAATGGAGTCGATGATCTGGCGCCCTTCCTCCTGAATGGCGTATCCTCCCGCCTTGTCCGACCATTCGATCAGGGAGAGGTAGGTGTCGATGATTCGGTCTGTAAGTACGCGAAATCGGACCAGGGTCTCTTCCAGGCTGGTCGATTCGGACCACGCGCCGTCGTTTCTCCATGCCAGATTAAGGGCCGTTATAACGGAGTGTTCCCTGCCGGAGAGAAGGGCAAGATACTCCCGGGCCTGTCGGATATGTTCCGGCTTTCCAAGGATGAGTGAATCTGCCGTGACCGTCGTGTCAGATGTTATCAGGAGAAGATCACGCTCTTTCGGAAGCTGATCCTGGAGGGATCGCGATTTCTCCAGGGCCATGCGGAGGGTGTAGTCAAAGGGGTTTTCATTCTCTCCCGGACGCTCGTCCACATCGGGCGAAAGACTTTTCAGGTGAGGCAGGATACCGGAAAGTATTTGCCTGCGGCGGGGGGAGGCTGAACCGAGGATGACCTCCATCTACTTGAGTATAACCTTCTCGTTCATTTTGAAGACCTCGGTCACGTTCTTCAGGGACCGTATCTTCTCCATGATGGCATTGAGGTGATCATTGCTTGTAACCTCAAGGACGAATTTGAGCACAGCATTGTCCTGTTCCTTTACCTCCGCTTCCATTTTTATGATGTTAGTGTGGGCGTTTGAAATCTTTTCCGCCATGTCTTTTAAAAGGTTCGGGCGGTCGATGGCCTTGACGCACACCTTAACCGGAAAGTAGCTGTCCCTGGATTCTTCCCATACAATGTTGATCAGGCGTTCCGGTTCCGTCATGAGCCGTTTAAGCTGGGGACAGTCACGCTTGTGCACGGTGATGCCCCGGCCCCGGGTGACGAAACCGACGGCGTCATCTCCCGGGATGGGCTGGCAGCACTGAGAGAGTCGAATCATGACATTGGACGCGCCGGCCACACTTACGGGAGTGTTCTTCTGGCGCGACAGTTTTTTCAGCTTGATATGTTCATCGGATGGTATGCTCACTGAGGCGCGGGCTTCCGCTTCCTTTTCCCTGCGCTTTTCCTCGGCCGCCGCAGCGTCCCGTTCTGCTTCCTGGATCAGATTGTTGTTCTTTCTCAGCCAGTTTCGTATTTTATAACGGGCGTTGGATGATTTTACGAACTTCAGCCATTCCCTGGAAGGGTGGGCCTTTTTACTTGTCTGGATCTCGACGATGTCGCCGCTCTGGAGGCGTGAACGAAGAGGAACCATCTTGTTGTTTACCTTCGCCCCGCTGGCGTGGTTTCCCACCTCGGTATGAATGGCGTAGGCGAAATCGACGGGGGTGGCGTCCTTGGCCAGGTTGATGATCTTTCCCCTCGGGGTAAAGACGAAGATCTCGTCCTCGTAGAGGTCCATCTTCAGGTCGGTCATGAATTCACGGGAGCTGTTGGTGTCGCTATAGGTCTCGGAAAAGTTCTGGAGGATGGCCAGTTCCGGGGTGGCCCGTCTGGGACCGATATGGTCTTTGTAGAGCCAGTGGGCGGCGATACCCATCTCTGCCGTGGCGTGCATCTCCCGGGTCCGAATCTGGACTTCAAGGGGATGGCCCTCGGGACCGATGACCGTTGTGTGGAGCGACTGGTACATGTTGGCCTTGGGAACGGCGATATAGTCCTTGAATCTTGAGGCGATGGGGGACCAGAGTGTGTGTATGGTTCCCAGGATGGCGTAGCAGTTCCGGATTTCATCGGTTATTACCCGTATTCCCCGGATATCGTATATCTCCTCGAAGTTCTTATCCTGCTCCTGCATCTTTTTAAAGATGGAATAGAGATGTTTGGCCCGTCCCTCTATTTCAAAGTCAATCCCCATCCTGCCGAGATGATCGATAAGCTGTGTCCGTACGTTGTTCAGGTACTCTTCGACCTCGTTCTCCCGTTTCTGGACCCTTCGTTTAAGGTCCATGTACTCCTCGAAATAGAGTACATAAAAACTCAGGTCTTCAAGCTCTGAGCTGACGCGGTTCATGCCGAGTCGCCGTGCCAGAGGAGCGTAAAGTTCCATGGTTTCCAGGGCGATACGGTATCGTTTGTCCAGACGCTGGAACATGATGGTCCGCATGTTATGGAGCTTGTCCGCCAGCTTGATGAGGATGACCCTCACGTCCCTGATGGTGGCGATAAGCATTTTGCGGAGGGTCTCGGCCTGGGCCGTGGCCCTGGAACGGTTCTTTATGTGGGATATCTTGGTGACGCCGTCCACCAGGAGGGCTACCTCTTCTCCGAATTCCTTCCGGATGTCGTTCAGATTGAAACCGGTGTCTTCCACGATGTCATGGAGGAGGGCCGCAGAGATGGTCGTGCAGTCCAGTTTGAGGCGGGCCAGGATGATGGCTACTTCCAGGGGATGGGTGATATAGGGTTCGCCGGAGAACCGGGTCGTGCCTTCGTGGGCCATGTCAGAGAACTCGTAGGCCCGGCGAATCAGGTCGAGATCGGCGTCGGGATTGTATTCGCTGATGTGCTTTATCAGGGTGTCGATGTCCCTGCTTCGTATTTTAAGTTCAAGATCGGGCATCTCAGTATCACTCCCTTTTGTACAGTAGGGAAGGCGCTCTCTCAGCGTCAACTGATAAAATCGGGTTTACTGATTTGTTGTCAGTAATCCCGGGTTGTTACTTTTCATTATTTCTTATTATTTCAGGTTTTGCTCCCCAGCAGGATCCATGATTTGCTATTGTTGCGATGATTAAAAACCAACTTTCTGTTCTTTTTGTTCTCCTGAAATCTTTTTTTGCGAGATCTTGCTCTCCTGAATCGTTCTGTTCTTTTTGTTCGCCCAAAAAGAACCAAAAAGGGCGCC
>CAZYBU010000045.1:0-22881 GCA_964645775.1 uncultured Leptospirales bacterium
GTGAAAAGATGGGGATTAATGTTTCCCACGACGAGGTTGAGGCTCACTACGCCCGGGCGGTAGATAATAGACTTGCTGAGCTGCGGCCGCTGATACGGGAGATGAACAGCGAAGAGAGAGACAAAACAATCTCTCTTACTAAAGCGTATTTACTTGATCCATCTGAAGCAAATAAAAAAGCACTAAGTAATTATAGATATAGTTTTGATAATCACTCAGGCAAAGCTAGAGATATCAAAAACGTATTAGTTGGTATCTCCGAAAACCTCTTAATGATTATCTGATCCCCCCGACAGCTTCGCTGTCGACCCCCTTAATAAGGGGGTTATTGAACTTTACCCTTTCATGCAAGACGTAAAGACTGCCCCCCTTGTTAAGGCCAGCGCATCTGTACATCCTGTGCATATCTGGGTCGCCTTCCGACATCCTGTCTTCGGCGACACCTTGACATCCATGTCAAATGCAGGCTTTTATTTCCTGGTTGCACGGTGGTGGCCGCAGGCGGGGGGGTATCGCCTGAGGGTCGGATCGTATCGAATTTTATTTGAAATTCAGGATGATGTGCTATATATTTATAGAATACTGCATCGCAGTAATGCATACAAGTGAGGAATTATGAAACTAAATCCCCAAATCATAGAAAAGAATGGAAAGAAAGAATTTATTATTCTTCCCTACGAAGAATATCTTGAATTGACCGATGCCCTGGACGATTATTACGATTTACAGGAGTTGCGAACAGCAAAAGCAGAATCCCATAATGATTCCGGTGTCACCCTTTCTGACGTAAAGAAAAATTATTCGTTATGAAGAATGATTACGAGATTATCAAACCTGTTTCTGTATGGCAAAAACCGGATCACCTTAGCATTTATGAAATTGAATGAGTAGTATAGCCGGGGGGCTTGGGCAATGAAACATTCTTGACATAGAAATAGTCCTATAGAATAGATAAGAAATGGACTGAAATAATTAATGGATTCTAAACGACAAATTATTTACTGGAAAGAAAGCTCGCTGGAAGATATGTCAACAGCCCAGATCCTTATCGAAAAGGAACGCTTTTTGCACGGCCTTTTTTCTGTCATCTCGCTGTTGAAAAAATTTTGAAGGCACTTTATGTCCAGGTTCATGGCGATTTTGCCCCGAAAACACATAATCTGCTCTACCTGTATCAACAGTGTTCGCTTCCGCCTGATGAAGAAAGAAAATTATTTTATGCGGTATTGATGAAATACCAGATTTCAGGCCGCTATCCTGACGACACAGGGTGTAGTCTCAGGCATGACCCGGCCCGGGAATATCTTAATAAAACAGAAATGGAGCTGCAATGGTTAATGAACCGGTTAGAAAACTGATAAGAAAATACATTGATGTTTTATATGCCAACGGCATGAAAATCGACCGGGTTTTTTTATACGGCAGTTATGCCACCGGTGACTTTTCCGACAGAAGTGATATTGATCTTATGCTTGTGGCCGATATTTTTGATACCGATGATGATCTTGTTCTTTCCCGTCCCTGGGTCTACGCGGCAGATGTCGATTACAGAATAGAACCGGTAGCTGTGGGAACCAGCAGGTTTAACCGCGATTTTTCCTCTCCTCTGATCAGTGTCGTAAAGGAACAGGGGATAGAGGTCTCTTAGGTGAACCATGAATAAATACGAAATAATTATTTACTGGAGCGATGATGATTCCTCATTTTTGGCCGAGGCTCTGGTTGCATGGCTCATGGACAGCGTTATGAAGACGGCATCGAAATACCACGCTCCCCGGGCCGTAAATTATTGCATGCGTAATTAGGAAACCCCATGAAACAACAAACCGTTCTCTTCATCACCATAACCGTACTTTCCCAGATAATCACCGGAAACCGTGTTCCCTCTGCCCACGCAGCCGAAAAAAAGGGTAAAGTTCATAGAACCTGCGGATGCCCTGGTTGTTCACACCCCTGGTTTGGCTTTCTGTTTCTTCTCTTCGCTTCTTGCGTTCTTCATAGGCGCGTTTTCTTTCCATGCGTTCTAACTCTTCCTTCTCGGATGTTCCGGCCGTTTTGGCTCGAACATACATAGGAATTAAGAAAGCGACGATTACTGAAGATCCCAGATTTGCGAATCCTGCATTGAGGCCGCCTCCTGTAAACTGAGTAAGCAATACTGATATTGCCAGGTTTGCTACGAAGCTGACCATGGGATGACCCAGGATCTTAAGAGCCTTCCATTTCATCCTTGGATTCTTCATATTAAGAATCCCATCCATGATTCTCTTCATGAGGGTGAAAGTTATGACTCCTTCAATCAGCATTAACAGAACAGCGAATTGCATAACGATACCTCCTTATACTGTATAAGCTTCATAAATAGGGAGGGGAAAAGAGAACGGACCTACATGCTCTCTTTCCTGCTTTCCTGGAGGGTTCTACTGTCTCAGCGGATCGACAGTATTTCATAAATACACGCGCCCACAAGGGGCGCGGCTATTCGCAACTCGCGAATTGCGAACGATATTTATCTACACAGGAAGTAACAATATCTGCGACTGATCTCTCGTTTATAATTAAAACATTGTCACTGAATACTGTACTTCCCAATTCTGTCTGAAGTTCAACACGGGCTTCCTTTCCCGTAATTTGAACTTCAGCTGTAAGGTTATCCAGATCACAACCGGTGTCTGTTAATGCGAACATGAACACTCGGCTGTGATCTGATTCCTGCATACTGACCAGCTCAATAATCATTAATCCTTCTCTCCAAATATAAAGTACTGTATTACAGCCAATATGAGCTGAAGAGGAAGAAGGACCGCTGCAACTACAATCATCACCGGAACAATAATGTTCGGTGATACCGCATACAACAGAATCAACACAAAACTCACTATCAGATAAAGCATTGTAAACATACTAACCTCCTTTATTCTCCTTAAATTAGTGAATTTTTTTTACCACTATCCATGGAATCCGTGCTTTCGGATACCCTCTCCGGGGAAGGGATAATCGGGGATCTTTTCCACATCCCTGTCCACCGGTGAATCGAAATCCTGCCATATCGCAAGGTGATCGTTATCCAGACAGGAGCAGAGTTCAGCGAGTTTGGCTGAGAACATGGTATAGAGTTCATACCTCTCCTCGCAATAGGCTTTCTCTACCAGTTTCTCGATGACGAACATGCGTGATATAATCCGGGCCTGCACGCTGTTTTCCTCTTTTTTTTCGTCAGCCATGGTACACCCCTTCTTGCTCTATGTTCCCTGAGACGACTGGACGAGGTACTATTTCGGAATTTTTTGGAAAAGATGCGCCTGAAACAGAATAAATACGTAACAGGTATGAAGGTCACTGTGTGTCGTACCCGGCTCAGTATATTCTGGGTGTTTTTTTCGGATTATTGTGGTGATGGTTTGTCTCAGGGGTGAGGTGGAGGAAGATGAACTCTAAGTGTCTACCTTGCGTGGGTTTAAATTCTTTACTATTGATATAATGTCTAACAGATAATGTATGTTTGGTAATAGCCATCCTGCGAATTTGATTTTTGACTTGAAGGCAGAAGAGAATAAACGGCATAAAAGAACAATCAGAGAACAGTGAGGTGCCATGAGTTGCAGAATCGTACATATTTCCGATACCCACCTGGGGTATAGTGACCTGGACAGGGTCGGCCCGGATGGAGTGAATGTCCGGGAGGCGGATGTTTACCGGTCCTTTTCCACGGCCATAGACCGCATACTGGATATCAGGCCGGATGTGGTGGTCCACTCCGGAGATTTTTTTCACCGGCCGTCACCCGCGAACCGGCCCATGGTGGAGGGGCTTAGCCAGCTTAAGCGTCTGTCCGGGGCCGGTATACCGCTGGTGATCATTGCCGGGAACCATTCCACGCCGAGGACGATCTATACCAGTCCTATACTGGAGGCGTTGAGGTCCCTGGATAATGTGTACCCCGTTTTTGAGCAGAGATACGAGAAGGTGGAGCTTGACGGTGTCCTGTTCCACGGCCTTCCTCACGTGAATGATGAAGAGGCGTACTCACGGGAGATCAATTCGATAGAACCCGTGAAGGGTAGAATCAACATCCTGCTCCTTCACACGTCGATCGGAAAGAATTTTCTCATGGAGGAGTACGGTGAGAGGATGTTCCCGGGGGAAAAGATATCGATGCTGAAGGATTTTCACTACACGGCCGCGGGACACTGGCACAACTTCCAGGAGATCGCGGGCCTGGAGAACGCCTTCTATTCCGGTTCAACGGAGAGGTTCAGTGACCGTGAGGCGGGCAAAGGTAAGGGCTTTATTATCGCCAAACTGGGGGACGACCAGCTCGAAAGTATAGAATTCGTTTCCTTGCCGGTACGGCCCTGGTATCGATTTGACGTGAAAAACTGCAAGAACAAGATGGTAGAGGAGATCCAAAAGGAGATCCGTGAATGTTCATCCAGGGTGGAGGGCGACGCTCCCCTGGTAAGCGTCTACCTGAACGGAATTTCGCCGGCCCAGAGCGTGGACCTGCCCAATACCTGGCTTTTTGAACAGTTCCCCGGCGCGCTGGCCGTTATTCCGAACCGTAAATTTTTCAGGACCGGCAGCGGCCTTTCGGAGAGTGACATGGGGAGTGAGAGCCTGGATGACCTTTTCAAATCCTTCCTGGAAGAGAACACGGAGAATGATAAGGAATACAGGCGGTACATGAAGATGGCGAGGGATTACTTCTCCAGGTACGAAACAGGAGAGTAAGGGGAGAGTGGCATGATAATACGAAAACTTACCATGAAAAACTTCAAGCAGTACCGGGACCAGGCCGTCGATTTCCCGGAAGGCCTTACCGGTATCATCGGGCGGAACGGATCAGGCAAGTCGAGCCTTTTCGAAGCCATTATCATGGCCCTATACGGGGAGATACCCTTTACCAAGGACTACCTGCGGACAAGCGGTGCCGGCGAGAGGGAGCCTGTATCTGTGGAACTGGCATTCGAAATTGAAGGGAAAGATTACCGTGTCATCCGGGAATACCGGGGGAAGAACCTGACGTCAAGGGGACAGCTTTACAGGGGCAATGATGAGCTTTTGGCGACAGGGACACGCGAAGTCAACGAGGAGGTGGAGAAACTGGTCGGGATGGGAAGGGAACCTTTCAGGCGGTCCATCTTCTCGGGCCAGAAGGAACTGGACGCCATCACGGAACTTAAAGGGAGCGAACGCCGCTCCATGGTACGCAAGATGATCGGAATGGAAAAGATCGACACCATACAGCAGATGGTCCGCAGGGACAGGAATACCCTGAAAAACGAGGTCTCGGGCCAGGAGAGGATGCTCCTGGGAGAGAAGGATGTCGAAAAGAAAAAGGCCCTGCTGGGTGAACTCAGGGAGAAGGGAGCGGCCCTGGAAGAGGAGACCGCGAATAAGGAGAAAGAGCTGGAAGAGGCCGAGAAAGTCTACGGGGAAGCGAAGGAACGGTCCGGGGAGCAGCAGGAACTTTACAAGAAATATTCCGCGGCGAAATCGGGAGTCGAGAACCTGGCGGTGAAGATAGAGAGTCTGGAGAGGACGATACAGTCTGGCACGGATAGGCTGGAAGAGTTAAAGAGTGAAAAGGTCGAGGCCGATAGACTTGAGCCGAGGGAGAAGGAATACCTGTCTGCCCGGCAGGAGAAGGAACGACTCGACGAAATGCAGGTGAAGCATACCCGGATCGAGGGACTGTTGAGACAGGCGGAAACTCTCCGGAAGGAGATAGAGAGGCTTAAGAGGGAGAGTACCCGGACAGTTAAGGAGGCGGAAAAGCTCGCGGGAGTTGACGATGAGCTGAAGAAGAGCGGGGAAGAGCTGAAAAGGCTCGAGAAGGAGATTGAGAAGGGGAACAGCGAAATAAACCGGCTGAACTCCGGGATCGGCAGTGTCCGCGGCCTGGTGGAAGAACGGAGTGAAAGCATAGAGAAGATTACGAAGGCGGGGAAGGACTCATCCTGCCCGACCTGTCTGCGCCCTTTACAAGACGCTTACGAGACAACCCTGGAGAAGCTGAACGCCGACCTGGCCCGTTACCAGGGAGAGGAACTTGACCGACTGAAGGCGCAGTTGAAAGAAAAGGAAGAGAGCCTGGCTGACCTGAAGAAAAAGGAGAAGGCCCGGAAGGAGGCCATCGACGGGCTGAAAGAGAAGGCCTCTTTAAAGAAACAGAAAGAGCAGGAGCAGAAGCGTATAAACGAAGAAACAGCCCGGAAGAAGAAAGACGCAGGAAACCTGGAGACCGAGATACAGAAGAGCGGCACTGTCGATTACGATGAGAAGAAGCACCGGGAGGTGAAGTCTGCCCTGGATGAACTGCAGAAAATCCATGACAGGTACACGGCCCTGCGGGAAAAGATAAAAGGGATCCCGAAGCTGATCGAGGAATTAGAGGCCAGCAGCGAAAACAGAGAGAAGCTCCAGGAAGAAAAAAATGAGAAGGATGTCGCGCTCAGGACCATACCCTACTCGGAAGAGTCGCACAACGATGCGGAGAAGGCCCGTGAAGATGCGGAGAAGAAGCGGGACACTATACGCGACAATCTGTCGGAGAAGAAGGAGACGTTCCAGGAGATAACCCACCGGATACAGATAACGAAACGGGAACTGGAGGAAGACGCCGGACGTAGAGAGGAGGTAGAGCGGAACCGCGGAGAGTTTCAGGCCCTTGAAAAGCTCGACACCTTCCTGGATGAGTTCAAGAACGTGATACTCGCCCGGGTGCGTCCCAGGGTGTCACGCTACGCCAGCGAGTTCTTCGAGGAGCTGACCGGCGGACTCTACGAGGCCATCACCGTGGATGACGACTTCGGTTTCATGATATCCGACCAGGGGGAGGAGTACCCGATAGAGCGCTTCTCCGGCGGAGAGAAAGACCTGGCCAACCTGTGTCTCCGCCTGGCCATCAGCCGGGTAATATCGGAACTGGAAGGGGGCGGCGCCATGGGATTCCTCGGCTTTGACGAGATATTTGGAAGCCAGGACGATGAGCGCCGCATGGAGATACTCGGCGCCTTTCATAAACTCCAGGAGAAGTACCGCCAGATATTTATCATTACCCACCTGTCGGACGTGAAGGAGGAGTTTCCCCGGATTATGGAGGTGAGACGAAGGGGAGGGAGTTCGCAGGTAGAGTGGTTGTGACAGGGTATGCCTGTCTGCTCACTGTTTAGACGAGGTATGTGAAATGAGCTTTAAATCCATGAAGATGGTTTACAGAATGACCTGTTTCATAATTGAGTCGTTGACAAGATAGAGCCAGAGTTGTATAGAATGTTCAAAAAGGCAATAATGACGATAAAAGAAAACCAGATTGTTAAAAACCTTGTACCTGGTGAGTCTGTAAAGATTCTTTCCCTTAAACCGATGGGATCATCATGGGCTGTGGAGTATACCGGGGTAACGACGAATAAAACCAACCGTATCGTTCTTTCAAGTCAAGATATTGATAACCTGGAAGTAGTTACCCGTGAAGGCGAATTCTCATTCAAGGGTGAACCATCCAGATTCAAACTCTATTCAGAAGCGGTGCGAATACGTTCTGCTTACCAGTTTGACCCTCTTTATGCTGTTAACTGTAGTATCGTAGATCCTTTGCCGCATCAGATTGAAGCTGTATACAGGTATCTACTTCCTTTACCCCAGATACGATTTCTCCTGGCTGATGATACAGGAGCTGGAAAGACGATCATGGCAGGTTTGATTATTAAAGAGCTGCTCATGCGTGGTATCATCAAGAGGATTTTGATAATTACACCTGGTGGTCTAACGAAGCAGTGGCAGGAAGAGGAGATGGGGCTTAAATTCAACATCCCATTCAACCTCGTAAATAGAGCTGCTTTTAGAGCAGATCCCCTCATCTTTAGTAATAATGATCGATTAGTAACATCTATAGATTTCCTCAGAAGTGAAGATGTTCTCAATACAGTAAGCCAGACATCATGGGATCTAATCGTTGTGGATGAGGCACATAAACTCTCAGCTTTTGAGTATACCAGTAAAAGGTATGAGAGCCAGAGATATAAAACTATTCGAGAACTATCAACCAAGAGTGATCACTTACTTCTTCTTACTGCGACTCCCCATCGTGGTCGTAAGGATACATTTCGTAATCTTCTCCAGTTACTTGATCCTGAAATATTTGCAACAGATGATTTAGTAAATGAACGTATACAGGAATTGAGTGAGACAGGTATCAACCGTTTTTTTATCCGCCGTCTCAAAGAGGTGATGAAAGACTGGGATGATGAACCTCTCTACAAGACCCGCCATACCAGGACAGTATCTTATGAACTGACGGACATCGAGAAGACTCTATACGACCATATGACTTCATACTTAACCAGGAGACGTATGGAAGCAAAGCAACAGTCCAATATCCATGTTTCTCTCGCACTTATGGTTATGCAACGACGACTAACCAGTTCCATATATGCCTTATTAAGAACACTGCGTAATCGTTTCAATGCACTCAATGGACTCCTGGAAGAATTGACACGTAATCCAGATCTCCTGAAACACAGAAGTAAATTTGAGATGGATATTGATTCACTGGATGAATATGATGAACTCGATGATGATGAACGTGATCAGCTTGAAGCAATCTTTGCTGATCCAAAGAAATGGAAGTTGTTCACCACGGCTAAAAGTCCAGCAGAGATTCGTGAAGAAGCAACACAGGTTAAGGAACTGCTTGATGAAGCACAATCAATATATGATTCAAAACATGAAGAGCAGAAGTATCGAAAACTTAAGGAGTTAATCAGCTCTGAGGGTATACTCGATGGTGAGAAGCTGGTCATTTTTACAGAACACAAAGATACTCTTGATTATCTAAAAGGGAAGTTGGATAATAATGGTTATATAACAACTGTCATACATGGCAGTATGCCTGTTGATGCCAGGAGGGACGCTCAGAACAAATTCGCTCGTTCATCTAGTGAAGGTGGTGCTCAAATACTACTGGCTACAGATGCAGCTGGTGAAGGTATAAACCTGCAATTCTGTCGATACCTCATCAACTGGGATATCCCCTGGAACCCAAATCGTCTTGAACAGCGAATGGGACGTATTCACAGGTATGGCCAGAAAGATGATGTAGTCGTAATGAATCTGGTAGCCGGAAATACAAGAGAAGGGCAGGTGTTGGAAACACTGCTTAGTAAACTGGATCAGATAAGAGAGCAAATGGGTAGCGACAGAGTTTATGATGTTATATCCGATGTTCTTGAAGATGTTGATCTTGATGATATTATTGCCAGTACATTCGGTGATGGAGATTCCAGCTTAGAAGAAATAATAGATGATCGCTTTGTTCTGGAAAAAGTGCAGGAGAAAGTAGAACACCAGAAGACTGTCATGGCCCATAGTGATGTAGACTATACCCATGCCAGGGAACTAAAAGAACGTTCAGACGAAAGACGATTGCAGCCCATCTATATTCGTGAGTTCTTCCAGAAAGCCTTTCGTTCACTGGGAGGTGGCTTTGTTCAGGAAGATGAATATACCTTCCGTATTACCCAGGTACCTGATATTCTTATTCGAATAATGAAAAACCGGTTCAATGCATCTGTGAATATTCAAAACCTTCGTTTTTGCTTTGATAAGGAAAGGTTCCTTCATTATCAGCTGAGAGAAGGGAAACATATTCATTATATTAATCCTGGTAATGTACTGTTTGATGCCCTCATTGAAGCTGTCATCAATGAATACCGTGATGATATGCTCAGCGGTACTATCCTAATCGGCCCTGAAGAGAAAGAAGCTGGTTTCGCTTATCTGGTCCGTTCAACAATTACAGATCAGCGGATTGTAACTGGTAGTGATGAAAGTATTGCAGATGAGGCTATCTCTCTTGTCCTGAATATGAATGAAACCTATAAAGCGACTAACCCTGCCAAGCTTATCAATCTATACCCGCCAACAGCTTTAGTAACTGAAGTTACGCCACCTGATCCAGTATCAAGTGACGAAGTAGAAAGCTGGAGTTACGAAAACCTGTCACAACCACAATTGGAGTCTGTACGAGAACGAGTAATTACTGATACAGAGAATCGTAAGGCATATCTGAATAAAGCGGTAGATAACCTGATCTTTGACCTGGTTGACGAGGTAAACTCACTCCAGGCGAAGGTGCTTGATGGAGATAAAAAAGCAGAAGAGAAACTCACTATCAAGCAGCAGCGTATAGAAGAATTGAAACAGCGCAGGGGGCAGCGCATCGCCATGCTTGACAGAATGCAGGAGCTGTCACTAAAACCGCCGGAAGTGATAGGATGTGCCTATATTGTGCCCCTTTCAGATGTCCAGTACGCCTCAACCTTTGGCATGAGTCGTGATGATGATGCAGAACGGATAGCCATGGATACAGCCATGGAATACGAGACAACCCAGGGATGGGATCCTGTAGATGTATCTGCTGATAATCTTGGTTATGACATTAAAAGTACCGGCCCCTATGACAGGAAGAGATACATTGAAGTCAAAGGGCGAAGCGGCGATGACGGCGTCATGCTGTCAGAAAACGAAATGAACCGCCTCGCCCAACTCGGTGATAGCGCGTGGCTGTATATCGTTGTGAATTGTAAAAACAAACCTGAACTTTATCGATTTAATGATCCTGCCCATGCCCTGTCATTTGAAATTATGGGCAAAGGGATTCAGTATTTCTGCACCCGTGACGAATGGAGGGAAAAGGCTGGCAAATAATGATCCTTATCTATATAGATGAATCAGGCGATACCGGTACGAACTTTAATGACCCTCAGCAGCCGGTGTTTGTACTCGGGGCCTTGATGATTGACCAGGTAAATTGGAAAAGATGTGAAATGGAGTATATGAATATCCTTCATGATGCATTCGGCGGCAATATCCCGGAAGGATTTGAATTTCATACTATGGACCTGGTTTCGCGCAAAAAGTATTTTGATAACTTTTCATTAGACCAGACCAGGGATTTAAGAAACAAGCTGCTCAATTATATTATACAAGAAAAATTACAGGTTTTATATAGAAAAATCATTAAGAAAGATTACCAGAAATACTGTGAAGGGAAGTACGGCAAGGGAATAAAAATCGATCCCTATGTCATGGCCTTTCCCTTTATCTGTCTTGGTGCCGCCCCGTATCTTGAAAAGATGAATGACCTCGGCATATTTATAATTGATCAACATCGCAGTATAACAGATATTGAGCAGTCGCTGAAAACACTGAGGCAGGCACGCGGCGATGATCTTAAAATGGAAAGGGTCATTGAGAAAGGGTTCTTTGTTGATTCATCAAAAAGCTATCCAATACAGCTCCTTGACCTTATCCTCTATTATTTGCGGAAGTACCATGAACACGAAATAGGGAAAAAGGTGAGTCCCATTCACCAGGAAACATTTGAAACAATTTTATCACTTTCAGAAAATCTTGATAACCATGAAATGGGTCGAAAAATATTAGATTGGGTTGACGGAAGGGTAAAAAAATAAGAAAGCGATTACCCCCGAAGGTGGAACCGTCTTAATGACGATCCGCTGGTAACCGCTTGTTAAAATATACGTAACTATATAAAAAAAAGTCAATAAAAATACCCCCAAAAAAAAGAAATTATATGAATAGCAAAGCTAAACGACTTATAGAAGTAGCACTGCCGGTAAAAGAAATATCCACTGAGAGTGTGCGGGACAAGTCGATCAGGCACGGGCACATATCCACACTGCACCTCTGGTGGGCGCGAAGGCCCCTGCCGGTATGCCGTGCCGTTGTATTTGCAAGCCTGGTGCCAGACCCTGATGATCCCCACTGTCCCGAAGCGTTCCGCCGGGCCGTAACAACGCTGCTTACCGGCAAACCTGATGTCTATAAGCCATATGCAGATATACCTTATACCGCCGGCGCTGAGAACATGGAGGATACTCCCCGAAATCGTCTGCTCATGTTTATCGGTAAGTTTTCTGAGACATTTATTGCCAACCAGAAGCAGGGGAGGAAGACCAATGCTAAGGATGTCATATCCAAACATTCACTCATTCGATGGGAGACGCGCCACAACGAGGAAGTCCTGAACATCGCCCGAAAGCTCATCTGGGTGGCCCACGACCCTGAGAATAATAACCTGGATGCCTTTGAACAACACTGGAAAGCAATCAAGGACGCAGAGAAGAGCCTCTATTCAACCAGTGATCGACATATTAAAAGTGATGACGTAGCATCAAAAGAAGAAGCTTTAAACAAAGCAATATCTGCCTTTTTAGACCGCATGCCTCTGGTCTATGACCCCTTTGCCGGGGGCGGAGCCATTCCATTGGAATCGGCGCGCCTTGGATGCCGCAGCTATGCAAACGACTACAACCCCGTGGCCTTTGTTATAGAGAAGGGGAGCCTGGAGTTTCCCCAGAAGTATGGCAAACCCATTGTCTATTCAAAAGTTGCCTTTCTTGAGAGATACGGCCAGGAAGAACTGGATGCATACTATGCGGAGAGCCCTACTGAAAGGAATAGTGCTTCCGTTCGAATTGAAAACCGCTTATCCTTTGATGTAGATTATTACAGCCATAAACTTATTGCCCTGGCAGAAGAACGCATCGGCCATTACTACCCGGCTGATGAAAAGGGACGAAAACCGGTGGCCTATTACTGGGCACGGACCGCGACATGCGCCAACCCCAGCTGTGGGGCAGAGGTGCCGCTGCTGAGAGACTTCTACCTGGTAAATAAAGATAAGAAGAAGGTCTACCTGAACCCGGTGATCAAGGGGAAGGAGATTAGCTTTGAGATTAAACAGGGGAAGCAAGATATAGAAGGCTGGAATCAGAGAACCAATCTCAAATGTCCAATTTGTAACAATGTTACTGAGTCGAAACAACTGAAAGAACAATTCAAAGCTGGAACAAATGGAGAGATGATTCTTGCTATTATTAAGGATTCGGAAAATGGTAAAACATATCATATTCCTGAAGATTCAGAGCAACAGGTTGTCTCGACGATCAAAGACTCTTTGAAATCACCTTCAGAAGCAATGCCAGTTAAATATACCCAAGCGATGCCTTCTTGTACTTGGGGACTATCAACTTGGGGCCAGATGTTCTCTAACCGTCAACTTCTGGCCATGCAGACCTTTGTCGAGTGCATGAACGAAATCAAAGAAGAACTGAAGGGCCCTGATGGTAGCCTGGATGAGTACCACAGGGCGGTGGTGACCTATTTTGGGATACTGGTTGATCGGGTTGCACCGGTGTTGACAAGTTTTGGTCGATGGCATGTATCAGGAGAGAAACTTGAACACCCATTCTCTCGTCAAGCAATACCGATGATATTTGATTACCCTGAATCAAACCCTTTTTCAGGTTCGACAGGTAGTATCCAGAACCAACTGTTATGGATTATTAGATATATTAATGATGAAAGTAATGCACAACCCTTTGGAACCGTGATAAGTTCTTCTACTGCCGAGACAGTTCATTTTGACCCTAAATCGGTATCTGCCGTAATCACCGATCCTCCCTATTTCGATGCCATTGCCTATGCCGACCTGGCCGACTTTTTCTATGTGTGGCTCAAACGTACCCTGGCAGATGTCTATCCTGAGGTCATTGCCTATCCTCAGACACCCAAGAGTGATGAGTGTACAGCACTGAAGCATCATCACGACAATGACTATGATAAAGCTGCTCATCATTTTGAGTCATCATTGCAGCGTATTATTGCAAAACTTGAGCATCAGACATCCGGGGTCATAAGTATCATGTTTGCCCACCAGAGTACCGGTGCCTGGACAACCCTTTGTAATTCAATTCTTAATTCATCAATGAATATTACCTCAAGTTGGGCCGTTGATACAGAAATGGGAAGCCGCATGATTGCCATGGGGAATGCTGCTCTCGCATCGTCAATAACAGTAAGCTGTAGACCTTATAACCAAAGCGGTATTGGCGACTTCCGCACTGTACAGAAAGAGATTGAGTTAACTATCAAAAAGGAAGTAGCCACCCTCCTTGCCCTGGGCTTTAGAGGTGCCGATCTTCTTACTGCCTGTTTTGGGCCGGCGGTGTCGGTATTCGGCCAGTACCAGCGGGTAGAGAAGGCCAGCGGTGAAGAAGTGACGGTGGCAGAACTCTTAGAGATGGCCCGTGATGCGGCCTTTAATGCCATTATCAGCGATATCGATGCCGATGAAATGACCCGCTTTTACATCGGCTGGCTCAACCTCTTTGGTTTTGAAAAGGCAGATCACGATGATGTGCGGCGTATTACCCAGGTAGGACTCAATGTCGATGTTGCCGATTTAGTACGTCACCATATACTGCTTCAGGAAGGAAACTCAGAACGACTCCTTTCAGGAACTGAACGAATTGACATTGATACAAAGCTGGGGTTGCGAAAGGATAATGTCCTTATAGATGTGTTACACCGTGCTTTCGTACAGTATACCGGGGCCCGGCAGGCTCTGCTGGCATACATTGCCCGTCATGCCCCCCGGGGGTCAGAGCCCTTCTGGCGGGTGTTGACTGCACTGGCAGAGGTATTAGACCCGGAAAGCAAAGACCATCCTGCTGCCCTGGGCCTTCTGGCAGATAAGGATAGTATTATCCGCGAGGCCCAGAATGTAGATACAACACCAGATGAACAGCCTGAGTTATTTTAAGAGGTAAGTTATGGCAGAAGCAACGGTACAACTCCATAAAGCCCTGGGCCTTTTTCTTGAGGCCATGAGGGAATACATCACTGAACAACTGGAACTGGAATATGGTGAATGGGAGGGTACGTTTTATGGTTCTCTTTACCCACAACAGAAAGAGAACTGGGACAGGGACCGAAAGAATAAAGATAATCCTGTTACCCTCATCGATTATCATCACCTTAAAGGCTTCGCTCTGGGGTTCAAGGACCTGCTACGCAAGGACTTCAAGAAGAATGTCACCAAGCTGCCCACCTGGTTTGATGAGCTGGCTGATGCCCGGCACAAAACGAATCATTACCAGGATATCGATAAACTGGAAATTGATAATGCCTTTACAAGAATGATAACCATCGCCCGGGAGCTTGATCTTGATGAGCTTGAGGAAGATATTGCTGCACTGCAAAGAGGCGATGAAGATTCAAATAATGTAGAAAACGACAAAATTGAAGCAGGCACTCTTGTACCCTGGTTCAAGAATGTTCAGCCTCATTTGGATATACGCCAGGGTCATCTTGATGAATCAGTTTTTGCTGCCAGCCTTGCTGATGTGGCCCGGGGAAACAGCCGGGAGGTGTACCAGAACCCGGCCTTATTCTTCGAGAAGACCTTCATTACCAGCGGTATAAAGACCGTGGCCAACCGGGTCATTAAAGGGCTTAACGGGGGCCAGGACTCGGAAAACAGGGTCATATCCCTGCAGACAGGTTTTGGCGGCGGTAAAACCCATACGCTCATTACTCTGTTCCACCTGGTGAAACTGGGCAAAAAGGGTATAACCGCCATGGCACCTGATTTACTCAATGTCCTGAAAACACCAGAATTTAATGATGCCGCTGTTGCTGTGTTCACCGACAGTACCAATGATGCAACCCAGGGCCGTATGGAAGGTGATAATACCATACAGACCATGTGGGGTGAGATTGCCTGGCAGCTGGGAGGCATGAAGGCATACGAGATTATTCGTAAGAACGACGAGGCCCGTACCGTTCCCCAGGGCAATCTCTTTGGAAAGGTTCTGGATGCGGCAGGCCCTTCTCTTATTCTTCTCGACGAGGTGGCAAATTACTGTGTTGCTGCTTCTGGTGTGACCGTAGGCAGTTCAAACCTGGCTGACCAGACCATCAGCTTTATGCAGACTCTTTCAGAAGCGGTAAGCTCTCATGACAAATGCGTACTTGTCGCCACCCTGCCTGCCAGTGAATCCGAGGTGGCCAGTTCAAAACAGGGGGCTGAAATCCTTCATAGTCTTACCAATCGCCTGGGAAGGGTCAGTGCTGATACCAAGCCCGTTGCTGATGAGGAAATATTCGAAGTCATACGCCAGCGCCTCTTTGAGAACCTGGGCGATGCAGCACAGATAAATTCTGTCATAGACCATTACCACGGCATGTATAGCAGCCTCATGACTGAAGTGCCTGATTATGCTGTTAAGTCAGAATACAGGGAGCGCTTGAAACGTTCTTACCCTTTCCATCCTGAACTTATTGATATGTTCCGGGTACGATGGGCAAGCAACCATGATTTCCAGCGAACCAGGGGGGTACTGCGTATCCTTGCATCCATCGTGGCTGACCTGTGGAAACGCCAGAACAGCCTCACCGGTAGTCATGGGCTAATCCATACCTCGGATGTATACTTTGAGAACCTGGATGCCCTGACCGGCCAGTTGAAGAAACTCTATGGGCCGGGCTATGATGCGGTCATAACCGGAGATGTTTCAGGGGGCTCCAGCAACGCCTTTCATATAGACCAGGAGAAATCCGAATACGGAAACTATAACCTTGCCCAGGGCATAGCGTCAACCATACTTCTGGGATCCTTCGGTTCTGACAGCGGTAACCGGGGGGTAGATGTGAGGTTCATAAAGCTCTGTGTCATGAAACCCGATACCTTTAATCATAATAATGTGAACGGGGCCCTTGACCTTTTGGAGGGAAGTGCCTACTATCTCTATTATACAAGCGCGGTATCGTCTAAAAGATACTGGTTTCACACCAAGCCCAATATCAATATCCTGGTAAGTAAGTCCCGACAGGATGTAGATGCCGGGAGTATTGCCACTCTCATTACCGAGCACCTGGAACAGGTACGAGGTGCATCAACGCTGTTTACTATTCTTGTTCAACCAGAGGCTGATATTCCTGAACAAAAGCAGCCCACTCTCATTGTTCTTGGTCCAGATCATGGTATACGGGACAGCAAGCTTGCAAAGAATACCGAAGCATATATCAAGCAGGTGGCCCTGAAGAAAGGCAAACACGAACGGGTTTACCGGAATACCATACTTTTCCTGGCTCCTTTTGAACAGGGGGTAAGCCAGTTACAGCAGGCAGCACGGGAAGTGCTGGCCTGTAAAACCATCCAAAACGAGTACCGGGGGCAACTTGATGCTGATCAGGAACAGGATATCAAGAAGAAGCTGGAAGAAGCAAACCGGGACCTGGGTAAACACCTGGTTAATTCATACCAGGCCCTTATTCGGTATCGTGCCAGTGACGGTCCCGATATCCTCCCCATAAACCTGGAGCAGGCAAACCTTGCGCAACACATTGTATATAATGTGTCACAGCGGTTGAAAGATGAAGAATGGATGCTCGACTCCCTGGGTCAGAACCTTCTGAAGAATCAAAACCTGCTGCCAGTGGAGGGAAAATCCCTGAGGGTTAAGGACCTTTATGAGGCCTTTCTGCGGTACGATGACAAGCCCATGGTTACAGGACCTGAAGCAGTAGAAAAAACGGTTCAGAAATATTGTCATGGCCGCCTTTTTGCCGTGGGTACCGGGGATGAGGGTGCGTACACCAGTCTGTGGTTTGGAGAACAGATATCTTCCCTGGATGTGACCGATGAAAGCTACTGGCTTGTCGATCCGGGGGAATACCGTGATCTTGTAAAAACTGAAGTGGAAGCAAAAACAGATGAAGGTATCCATGAGGAAAGTGCTACAACTGTTATAGAAGGAGGCGGGGGCAGACCTGTCATTGATGAAGACGCGCGAAAGTTCAGGTCCATTACAATTTCAGGGAGGGTGGATGTCGCCGATTACAGCCAGGTGTTTCAGAGTTTTATTTCTCCTCTTAGGGACTACGATCTGGAAATATCCTTCAGGATAAAAGCCTCTTCCAATGAAGAAAGAATCCTCCAGGATAACAGCACAGCGTATAAGGTACCGAAGGAATCGGCGAAACAGATGGGATTCAGCTTTGAGGAAGAGGAGATTGAGTAGGGGTTGAGGTTGGGTTTAGTGAGTGATGGTTAAAGAAGACGACAACGGGGTAGTTAAATCGGCAGATTCATTATTTTTTGAGATAGAGAAATTCAGGTCACCTGCTGAGATGGAACAATATTTTCAGTATGTATACGATAGTGTACGTACTGAAAAAGAATATTTCAACATGGCCCTTCTGAAAACAGGCTTGTTTAAAGAGTTTTTGGAGGAGTTCATCCCTCTTTACTATTACAGCAAGTCTCGATTTTGTCAGCCACAAGCTACCATGTCTATTAAGCTGGGAAACCAGGGATATGATGCCATTGTAAAATATGAAGAAGAAACAGAATATTTTGAGTTTACTTCTTTTTTAAGAGGGCAAGAAGACTATCTTGATCACCAGATGATGATTGAACGGGGGTATTCTGATATACGATTTGACGATAATGATACCCTTTCTGATCGGGCGTATAATTATAAACTTCAAATAATTAAGAATCTTAAAAAGAAACATATCAAAGATTATTCTGGCATAAACCTCATGGTAATAGTTGATACAACCCAGTATTTCGAGGTTTATAATGACGATTCTGCAGAATTTGTCAATGAGCTGAAAAATGATTTAGCTATGATGAAGTTTAATTGCAGTAAGTTGTTGGTGTTGATCTATAATGGCAGGCCTAAGGAAGAAATTGATGAAAACCTGCATCTGATATCCCTCTGTAAATGATTAAGAGATAATTCATGTCTGGTGAAGGAAAGGCTACAGTTTTTGGTGCATTGTACCGGGACAGGGTGAGTGCCCTTGGGACAGGTTAAAGCCAACACATACCCATCCGCGAATCGCGAATCGCGAATATTTTTTACTAATCTGTTTATTGTTCTCAATGTTCCTGAAATCAGGTGTGTCATGCTTGATAAAGATAATGCTGCCGAAACCAGTTCCTGAAATATAATTTATGTATAATATACTCGACAAAAATACTTAAATTTGATATTTTGTCGGGTATATCGAACATAAATGGTAACATGAAGAGCTGCCCAATGCATAAAAGAGACGATCTTGTTAATAAAATAGCCCCTTTCGTTGACAGGCCGGTTATCAAGCTGATTACCGGCATGAGAAGGACGGGAAAGAGTACTCTCATGCGCCTCATGGTTCAGCACCTGGTTGCCCGGGGTGTTGACGAAAGCCGAATACTCCTGGTTAACATGGAGTCCATAGACGTACGGCATTTACAGGACAGTATGGTTTTTCACCAGTATGTTCGGGAGAAAAAGAACGCAGCAGGGGGGAAGGTCTATCTGTTTATTGATGAGGTCCAGGAGATACACGGCTGGGAAAAACTGGTCAGTTCTTTTCTTGCAGATGATGATGCTGATATCTATGTTACCGGGTCTAATTCACAGCTGCTTTCCGGTGAATATGCCACGCTTCTTTCTGGCCGCTACGTGTCATTCCATGTTATGCCCCTGGTCTATTCCGAGTACCTTGTTTTCAGGGGAGAGGAGGAGGGCTCTCCAGATCTTTTTAATGAATTTATTACACTGGGCGGTATGCCCGGTATTCATCATATTGAATATGAGCGTGAATATATCTACCAGTATCTCGCGGGGATTAAGGATACTGTTATCCTGAAAGATATTGTGGCCCGGTACAATATCCGCGATGTCCCGTTACTGGAGAAGCTGGTGTTGTTCCTCTCCAATAATATTGGAAATACCTTCTCTGCCCGGAGTATAGCTGCTTATTTTAAAAAAGAACAGCGTTCACTGGGTATTGAAACCATCTATAATTATCTCTCGTATCTTGAGACAGCGTTTGTCTTTTCCAGGGTCCCGCGGCTTGATATCAAGGGTAAACGTCTCCTCGAAACAAATGAAAAGTATTACATCACCGACCTGGGGTTGCGCCATTCATTCAGCGGATTCAGGCAGGAGGGAATCAATGCCTACCTGGAAAACATTGTTTTTATTGAACTTATAAAAAGGGGATACAGGGTAATGATCGGTTCTGTTGAATCCCAGGAGATTGATTTTATCGCCGAGAACAATTCAGGCCGATTATATATCCAGGTTGCCTATCTTCTTAGTGATGAAAAAACAGTTGAACGTGAGTATCGCTCTCTCATGGCAATAAAAGACAATTATCCCAAAATAGTATTATCAATGGATGCTCTTCCCGAAAGCAACAGGGATGGTATTTTTCGTATGTATCTTCCAGATTTTTTGCTGCAGAGAGTATAATCCTTCCCTCCATTTTATTCTGTTTGACAAAACCACCCGTTTCCCGGTATTACAATAGAGTACCAGTCAGTATGAACATACCCACGTAAAGCAGGCACATGAGCGATTATAAGTCACGGTATACTGAAGACGAACTCCGCCGGGTCGAAAAACAGATCCAGGAACGGATGGGCGAGGAACTGGAAAAACACCGCAGTGCCCAGCCCGAGGCAAAGCGTACCCGTCCGTTAAAACGCACGCTGCCATCGGAACGCCACAGGTCACGGGAACAGCAGCAGGCCCGGCAGAGAAGAAAGCAACAGGACAGCAGCAAAAAGGACCACCAGCAAACCGGGCAGTTATCGGTCCAGGAGGTCCATGGCAGCAGGGGATTTTTTGCCTGCCTCCACATGGCTGTGTGGCTCTATACCCGCGGGGTCCTGTATCCCGGCTCAAAACAGTTTAACCGTAAACTGGAAGACCGGCTGGTAACCCGGTACTTTGCAGCCCTTGAGGGCCTCCACGATACCATTGACCAGGTTGCCGGCCCGGATAGTGAGTATGCAGGGCGGATCATGGCCAGGCTCTCCCAGGATAATATCCTCTATGCTGACCTGGTCTACGAGCTTTTGGCCCTGTCCGATTACCAGGCCATGGATACCATCACCGCAACGCTCCATGACTACCCTGAAGAACCGGTCTATGGACTGAAGCGTCCCTTCCTCCAGCTGTACCGGGACCTGCTGTTTGTGCGGCCCAACAGGACGGCCCTGGAAAATACCCTGTCCCGGTTGTTTCTCCATTACGGCCTGGTCTCCGGGGATGAAGAACGTTCCGCTGTCCAGCACCGTGCCGCATTACGGGCCTGAAAATACTGGTGGGCGACCTGGTCCCCCGGCTTCATTACCTTTTCTGTTACTATGCAGACGAGGTTTTTTCAATGGATGATCCCCGCATTGAAATGAAACTGGATGATATGCTGTTCACAGTGTTACAGGAAGATTTTGATAATGTGCTGGACGATATTCCCGACTCGGTTCCGGTACAGAAGCCTGTAGAAGCAGGGGCAGGGCAGGAAGATGGTGACAGGGATGGTACTGCATCAAGGGTAAAGGATGCACCCTCACCACCGGGCGAACCTGATGAGGCAGACCAGGATGACCAGGTTGACGAACCGGTTAACCAGGAGCCTGCCTTTTCCATCATGCGCAGGATGTTCCGGGAGTTCCATGACCACCATTCCTGGCTCCTTTCCAGCAGGACCCGGTTTGGGAGTATGTCTGTTAAGGAACGGGTTAATTACCTGTTGGATGAAGCATCCAGGCTTGACGTATTCCTCCGCCGTTTTAACGAGGAGGCCCGGGCCCTGAATGATATGGACCTTCCTTCACCGTCCTCGGCCCTGTATGTTAACATGGTAAAACGCTACGATACCCTTAAAAAGCAGCTGGTCCTGGAGGAACAGAAACTCCGGAGGAACCTTGATTCCCTTGCACGTAAAATGAAAGACGAGGTTGATAGCCTGGTCCAGTCGGGCGGCTCCCTTGTACAGAACGGTGACGAGGTCATAAAGGCTGAGAGCCCATTGCTCAATGGCATAACCGTTAACCAGGCACTGGTTAACCTCCAGGCGTTCCTTAAAAATTATATCTACCTGCTTACCTTTGGTGAGCTCCCGGGCAGGGATGATAAACCGGTACAGGATAACAGCACAGCGTATAAGGTACCGAAGGAATCAGCAAAACAGATGGGATTCACTTTCGAAGAAGAGGAGATGTGATGTGAATGGAAAAGAATGAACCGATTATAGTTCCTCTTAGATATTTATCGTCACATTCTGAAACAAATAGATATGTTCCTGGCCAAGGTGATAATAAGAATAGATGGACCCTGGGGAACCATATATCCCGCATAAACATATACCGGACAAACCAGAGAAAATTGTAATTCAAGTAATCTGGGTATGTTGAAAGCATATATTCGGTTTTGAAAGGCACAAAAAACTTGAGAATATAATAAAGTGATAAATAATCTGTCTGGCATTATGTTGACTCAATAAATCCACTTTTTGGGTTCAGTGCTCAGAACCTTATTTCACACATCTTCCCACAACGACACTCTCTGTCGTACCTCCCTCAGTATATTGGTTCAGTAAAGAATGAAAAAAGGGATGGGCCGGGAATAACCTGTTCCGGGCCATTTCGGATTATTCTCCCAAAAAAATCCGAAATTCTTCTCCTGATTTTCGTCCTACATACCAGAAGGAGGAGCTATGGAAAATGAAACACCAAAATGGCTGAACGTTATACTTGTTACGTTGCTTCTTGCCTTTGTGCTGACCAATATTTTGAGCTATTTTCGTTGTATGTAACGATGGGGATTGCTGATGAGCAAGGGAGGTATCATGGAAAAGCCAAACAATACGGTTAAGAATACCCTCAGGGCGCTGCAGACCCTTTTCCGAAGGGCAGGTGATGCCCCTGTTGAAGGTATACTGATCGATATCATGAGTGACGGTGAATACATTCTGGGGCTGAAAATGAAGATGGTCTTCGAAACAGGTTGGATACCGGAAGACAGAAAACTTTCGTATCTTGACGATAGGGATTTACTGGTTATATCGGAACAGATTGACCTGTATGCGAAAAAGAAAGAGGAAGACAGGGAAGAAGAACGTAGTACCAAAAAAACGGAGTATCTTCACTGATGGGAGAGATATTTATAATTCAGTATTAATTCCTTAACCTGAATTTTCTAAAAATTGCTCTATATATCCGCT
>CAZYBU010000046.1:0-22780 GCA_964645775.1 uncultured Leptospirales bacterium
CATCCTGCCTTTATTCGTAAGCTACTTGCCCCTTCAGGTGCAAGTGGCGTTTTGATGATGGTAACCTTTTTTATATACCTTCCATGCACCGGCTATTGTATTCTGTATTACCCTCAACATCTTGTTGTTATTATTATTGTTTTTACTATTAGTCTCAGGTACTTAATCACTGGTTTCATTTACTCAATGATCTCAATCTCACTGATGCAGGTATCATTATACTTCGTTCCTTTATAGATATCAACGATACCGATCATAAGGTAAATATTCTGTTTATCTAAATCATATCTTTCCCAATCAAGATTCTCAAATTTTTTAAAAATGATTTCTTGAGGACTTTTTTGGTTTTTCAATTCAACAAAGCTATCAGGTGTTAATTGATAAAAAACAGCATAATTATTTTCTTCATCGCACATACCAGTATTCAAGAATGAATCACTTTTTCCAATAAATGCAACATACAATTTCTTTACTCGGTTGTTCATCATAAATAGTTTTTCATTTATTGCTATACCATTTATTATCCTAATTCCCCTTGATTTATAAGGAATCTTCATTAAGATAAATTCATCAATACCATCCCCTTTGGGACACCAGCATGTATCCTGGCGCTTATCCAGAAGGTTTTCAGCGCCATATGTATATTTTCCTTCTGAGGCATGGACGCTGGAAGCGATTATCTTCTTATCAGACGATTCAACACGCTTCACCCAGTTATCTTCATTACACCACACTTTATCGTTTGGGTGAGTATATACGGTACTACCCAGTATTAATATCGTAAATACCAGCATAATAAAACTACTTATCTTTATGAACAGACCTGACTGTTCCACGAATCTTCCACCTCTCAAGGTCCTTTCGACTGTATGTAACATTCTCTCCGTCCTCCCTTCCTCTCCAGTATCCTTTCTTCTTGTTTCCCGCGGGATCATGAAAAATATAGTCATATTCTCCATCCTCTCTTCTCCTGTACCCTTTCAGAACAAGATAGTGACCAGCGACCTTTTTGTTTCTCCCTGCCATGTGATAGAGGATAAGCTTTCCCTTTTTAAGCTCACTCCTCATTGCTTTAAAATCCTTCTCCCCCGGTTTACGATCATACCCGCTTGCCAGGATCTTTGATTTATACCCTTCTTTATGAAGATGGCCATATATACTTTGCTCATGTCCTCTACCAAGCTTTTTGCGTGATAGTTCTTTATCTATTTTATTAGGATCCTCGCCTGTAATCATTGATATGGAAGAGACATTACAGGCACCACGTCCGTAATTTTTAACATCTTCATCCTGATAAACATATTTCTTTGATGTATTGTTAACATACCGGTCTTTGTCCTTCGATCTCTGAAGAACTTTCTTAACATCTCTTTCTGTTGAACTCCGCGCGCTGGCAACCTCCTGGTTTGTGTTCCATCCTCTGCCATGGAGATAATTGCCCATTCGTTCCAATGGATTTCTGAAATCCTGAACTGACCAATTCCCACTCGGATCACCGACCCCAACCGGATTCCCCTTCACATACATGTACCGGTTCCATCCGGCAGGGGAATACTCCCCGTCAATCACGCTGTCCGGTGAGACAAACCTCGCTATCTCCGGATCGTAATAACGGGCATTGTAATAATAAAACCCCGATTCATGGTCCAGCTCCTGGGAATTAAACTTCGGATTATGAGTTTCGTCAAGCCTTTCATCCTTCTCCGAAATCCATGTCTCCCCATAGGGCATGTATTCAAACCTGGAAACGGGCTTTCCCTGGCCGTCCAGGACAAGGCTCACCGAGTCCACCTGGTCGGTCATGTAATACCGCACCGTGTTGTCCGGTTTCAGGGCCGCGATGCGGATCCCATTCACGTAGATATGGTTTACTTCAGCGGTTCCGCTTCCCGGATCAGTTCCATCCCTGTTAGTATATCTCTCTAGCCCATAATACATGGATGGATGAAGGATTTCCACATATTTTTCTCTTCCATCAACCACTCGCAGGGCACGTTTCTTTACCCGCAGGCCCTGGTCGTCATAGGTGTACCTCCCCTTCAGTGTTCCGCTTCCGTCCGTGACCTCCACGATATCTCCCCGGGAGTCGTACTCCATCTCCTTGCTTAAAGAAGAATAAAGGTCCCTTTTCCGGGTCATGTTGCCTGAATCGTCGTATCCCATGATAAACCGTGCCCCCCGGGCCGTGGAGTGTATCTCCGTTACCGCGTGGTTCCGGTAGGTGTAGTTCCACCTGTCGGTCTCGGCCCCGGTATCCGGATCACGGAATACCTTCCGTATCAGGTTGCCGCTCTCCGCGTAGCGGTAGGCCCGGCTGTAGCGGTTTGTCTCCAGCTCTTCAAGTCCGGGAGTCGTCTCCTTCTGCTGGATGCCTTCCGCGTCCACAAGGCGTTTCAGTCCATCGTAAGAATAGTTCATGTCCGTTGTCCGCGCGTAGTCCCCGTCCGTGCCGATCTCCGCCAGACCGCTAATCGAAGTTATAAGGTCGTCCCTCCGCCAGGTGAGGGTCCGGTCGCTGAGTATCTTCCGCTCCCCGTTACTCATGGCCGTGGAATACTTCCGCACCAGTCTCTGTTTCTCGTCATAGGAATAACTCGTTACAACGCCGCTGCCCAGCACCTGGAGGGTCAGGTTACCCTGCTCGTCATACTCCATGTTCTCGACGATATTCGTGGTGGCAAACCCGTTCTTTGCCCGGACCCTCCGTATGCCCTGGGAACCGTACTCGTAGGTTACCGTAAGACGGTTGCCGCTCTGCGGCTCCGGGTAGGTTATACTTTTTTTTCGCCCCTGGAGGTCGTGGGCATATTTCGTGAGGTACTCACGGTTATCTCCCTGGATCGTCCGTTTTTCCGAGACGACCCTTCCCAGGGGGTCGTAGCTTAGTCTCTTCTCCCCGGCCTCCTCTTCCACCCGGACAAGCCGTCCCAGGCCGTTGGCCGACTCGCTGTGCGAATCATAGATATAGGTCACTATACCTTCCGGTCTCTCCCTGCGGGTCATCCGCCCAAGGCTGTCGTACTCCATGAAGGTTGTCATTCCCCGGGCGTCCCCGGTTTCCGTGACCTCCCCGAACCCGTTGTGAACCTGCCGGGTATACCCCCGGTCAGGGTCGCTCTCTCCGGTCACACGCCCGAAGCCGTCGTACCTCCACTGGGCTATGTTGTATCCTGAATCATCCAGCACACCCATGGAGAAAAGGGAGGGGTCTATACTCCGGCTCATAGATGTTTCATTCAGCTCCATCTTCTTGATACGCCGGCCCGCCTCGTCATAAGCAAATCCGATTCTGGAGGATACCTCCCCGGTCTCCCCGGTACCTCTCTCTTCAACCGAGAGAATCAGTCCCCGTCCATTCTTTACCGTGATCTTCTTCATGCCCTCGGGATCGGTCACCGTACTCTGCCAGGGGTCCTGGTAGGTCGTGGTAATGGCGGTCTTCCCTGTCTCGCCCGCGGCCCGGGGAAGGGTCACCCTGTGGACCCGTCCGTATTTATCGTATTCCGTCCTCGTGGCGTTCTTCTCCATCAATGAAGGGGAGAACCTCTCCAGCATCGATGATGGAACATAGACGTTCTGTCCCTTCCGGATGACCCGTCCCGCCGCGTCGTAGGTAACAGGTCCCGCGGCAACGGTCATGCCCCTGTTCCCGGTCGAGACCGTAGTTATGACCCGGTTCATACCGTCGGCGTAGACCCGGGTTTTAATATCCTCGTCCCCGGTGCCTGTATGCTGTGTCACCTTCGCCGATAAAGGGAATTCATCGCTGTAGGCGTAGCTGTTCAGGGTGGCAAGGCCCCCTGGGGCGTCGGCCCGCTGCCTCTCCAGTCGGCCGTATTCGTCGTATTCATAGATCACCCGGTTCCCGTTGGGATCGGTCTCCCGCTCCGCCTTTCCGAAGGCCGAATCGTAGTTAATCCCGTAGCCTGTGGCAAGCTCCCGGCCTCCAACGTGTCTCACCACCCGCGCAGGGTACTGTTTCAGTCTATCGTCATACTCTGTCTCAACCCTACGGGAAGGGGAACCGCTCGAATCGATCTCCGCGGTCCGGTTTCCGTACCGGTCATACTCGAACCGCAAAATTCTATCCGGCGCCGGGTCGAGGCCGGACCCGGTATACGAAGTCCGCTTTCCCGTCAGATTTCCCGGGTCATCGTAATCATAAAGGGTCGTTAACTCGCTCCTGCTCCCTTCATGTTCCACCCTCCGGATAAGCCTCGTCTCGTTAGTCGCGGTAATGGACTCGTAGCTTTCAAAGCTTGTTATGCTGACCGGTTCCCGTACCGAATCACTGTAGTGGTCGGTCCGTGTCTCCCTCCGGCTCTTCAGTTCATACTTCCCGGGTTCCAGTTCAATGCGGGACTCCACGGTCGTTACGTCGGTCCCTTTTATTCTGGTCTTCACCCTCGTCGGTTCGATCAGGTAACTCGGCCTGTGGGTCCCGTCGGTTATCTCGTGGATGATGTAGTCATGTTCCGTCACGCTGTAGACGCTTTTGTCCGTTCCCAGTTCCCGTATCTCCTTCACGGCCCCGGCCAAAGCCCGGTTCTTCCGGAAATCCGCGTAAGGCGTCGTGTTATAATACGATACCTCTTCCCCTCCATAGGCGTCGATAACGTGAAACTCGCTGAAGCCAAAGTAATCGGTCTCCTTGTACCCGTCGATAAAGGCGCTGAAGGCGTACCCGCCCGCGTAACGGTAATCGGTCCGCACCCGGTTTCCCATGCCGTCCTCGATCGTTAGTGACGTGCAGACCAGGTAGTTCATGGGCAGATGAGCCACTCCGTCCTCCCCGGTGTTGTCCATGGTGGTGGAGTTCTCATACTCGAATCCGTACCTCCCCCCGATCCCATTCTCAACGCCGGTCATGACATCCGGCGCCTCTCCCCGGGACAACGCGTAGTACCACTCCGACTCGTTCAGGTGAAAGATGCCGATGTCGGTCTTCCCGTCTCCGTTATAGTCCCCCTGTATCCACCGGAAGGGGTAGTATCTCTCGTAAAGGTCCGGGCGGTTGCAGGATACCTCACCGCTCTCCAGGGGACGTATCTGCCGGGAGTCTCCACTGAACGTGACATAGAAAAAGCCGTTTTCCCGGGACAGAATCGGATTTCCCGAAGCGTCCCGGCCCCCTTCCCAGGTGTAGCCACCGGGCATGGAATATACATATTTCGTGACACTACCGGAGGATACCTCGTATCGGTAGAAGGTCACCTGCTCCCCGGACCGGGCCAGGATCATCGAATTTCCCTTTCCGAGCCAGGTCTCTCTCGGTCCGCTCCCCGCGGGAAGGTTCGCCGTGCCGGAAAGCCTCGTAAAGGTTACGCTTGTGCCTGAAATTTCGCCTTTGTACCAGACGTGATCCGGGTAGCGTGTATCCACCACAAGGAGTTTCGCCCTCTCGCCCGTGGTATCGCTCAGGGGCGCGGAGAAGAGAACCAGCTTGTCCGAGGCCTGCATCTCATAGAGGTCATATTCCGAGAGGTCACCGTGGAGTGCAAGGTCTTCACTTCCGCCGGAGGTGACATGCCTCAGGGCCGAGCTTCCTGAACCCGGTTCCGGATAGAGAAGGCTCATCTCTCCGCTCCCGGTGAAGTCGTCCATGATATGGGGGGTAGTCGTATAATCAAAGGATGATGACGTGAAACTAAGAAACGTGTCCGCGCCCCAGAAGGGATCTTTGCCTATTTTAATGATGGAATGTTCCGTCGGGCCGAATATCTGGTCGTTATATTGATACGCAAAGATTCCGGTAGAATTTTTCACGGAAGCTCCGATCCGTCCCCGACCGATAAACCTTGAGGTTTCGCCGTCCACATCCATGCTCACTCCCGTATAGATATCGGGAGAGTCACCCGGAGCCGCGGTATAGAACCCGTTATCATTTTTCCGATAGATAAGGAGTTCCGGTTCGGAACCGGAGTAGTAGCCGGAAAAGATCTCTTCTCCCCGGTCGGTATGGTAACTGTCGTCATAGACGTAATGGACTATGGAGGTCTCGAATCCGTCGGTAACCACTTCTCCCCTTCTTCGCATATTCACTTCGTCTTTCGGAAGGGACGTCTCCATGACCCTTCTTTCGTCGGGTCCATGGGACATGTCACTGTAGATTCGGTAGCGGAACCCTCCGGGGGAGGCCTCCCCGATCCAGAACCTTCCGTCCGTTTCCGAATAGAACCCGATATCGGTCCGGCCGTCGCCGTTAAAGTCTCCCTGGAGCCACCGGGTAATCTCCCTGTGCTCCGGGGTAGACCCGAATACCCGGAAAGATATCGAACGGTCGCCAGTCTCCCCCAGCCACCACTTTCCCGAAGATCGGTCCAGGACCAGCACATCGGAAAATCCGTCTCCATTGAAATCTCCGGTAAATCGGTCGTGGGTAAAGAGTGAATCCACGGGAAGGGAATAGTCCGCGTACTTGATCCACTCCAGGCGAAAACCGTTAACTTCGTCCCGGTAGTTCTCGGCCACGTACCAGACGCCGGAACGTTCGTCATAGATGGAGATGTCGCTCCGGCCGTCTCCATTAAAGTCGCCGCTTAAGAAGTGGATCATCTCCCGGTGACGGCCGTACCGGCTCGAGTCCGATGTATACTCGCTGTCCAGGTTATAATCGGGGATATAGTCATCCCGAAAGATATTCTTAAAATGCCGGGAGAAGATAATAAACTCAAAGCTTTTGCCCCTGTTACGCATAAGAAGCCACTGGCCCGTCGGCTCATGAAAGAGTACCGCGTCTGAGAGGCCGTTTCCGTCATAGTCCCCGGAAAACCATTCGCATGAAAAGATATCGATGCCACTCAGGATATTATGTCCGTAGTTAACGAAGTCGAATGTGCGGCCGTTATGTTCCGCTACAATAAATTCCTTCGTCTCCGGCAGGTAGAAGGCGATATCGCTCCGGCCGTCCCCGTTGTAGTCACCGGTCACGTTCCCTTTAAAGAACTGGATCTCCTCCGGGGTATCGTATCCCCGGTACCGGTTGCCGTAGACGGGAAAGGTGTACCCTCCGGAGCGTGTCCCTTCCGCCGCCTTCCAGTCGCCTGTCTCCGGGTTGAACCAGACCATGTCGGATATCCCGTCCCCGTTAAAGTCACCCTCGAAGTACCGAACGCTTGCAGGGTCGCCCGCTCCTCCCGAGGCGTTGCGGACCTTCTGCCAGACCAGGGTATGTTCCGTCTCGCTGTAGGTAAAGCGTGGAGAGGTAGCCGTTCTGTCTGAATCGATTCTCATAAGCAAGGGTCTTCCCGATTCATCGGAATCTTCGTATATAAGTTTATAACTCCACAGCTCAATACCGGATGAACCTTCCGGGTCGTCCCATCCCACCCGGACCTCTTCCAGAAGGCGGTCCATTCTCATGATAAAGCCGGGCGCCTTCGAAAGGTAGGCCTCCTCCCGCTCACGGTAGGTAAAGCGGACGAACTGGTTGGCATCCATGCCGGCGGAACGGTTACCCGTGTAACGTATCTTCTTCAGATAACGAATGTTCGTTCTGGCGTATGCCGCGTCGTCATATTCCGCCGTCATGAAGTTGCCGTTTAAGTCTTCCCGGCGCGAAAAATGCCACAGGTAGACCCTGGACCGCTCCTCAGGGTCGAAGGTGCGGTGTTCCTCCACGTCCCCCAGGATGGTGACCGTGCCGCTCTTATCCGTCACTTTCCAGCGGGCGCCGTCGTATTCAAAGAGAGCGAAGTCCTTTTCGATCTCCTGTCGGTAGGTCCCGATCTCCGATCCGGCCGGGCCCGATACCTTGACAAGCCTCTTGCCGTTCCAGGTGAAGGTGTCCCTGTGATCATAGTAGAGCTGGCCATGGCTCGTGGTCCGGGCAATGACACCCAGGCCTGTTGATAGATTCCATCCCATGCCGCAGAGCCCGTCCCCGGAAGACGATGAATAGGAAAGACTCACCCCGGGCGAGATCCCGGCCCGGCCGGCCGGGACCTCCACGGGGTAGGTCAGGTTAACGCTCCCGTAGTTTCCGATCTCCGGAGGGGCCACGAACCCTGTCCCGGACGCCGGGTCCAGCTTCGGGGCCGTGACGTCATCTTTTTCGCTCCGGTTCGTGGACGCGGAAAGAACGTCGCTTCCAGAAGGCGCCTCGGAGAAGATTCCCTTTCCGCCTCCCACTCCCCAATCATGACGTGAACATCCGGCCAAAAGAAGAAGGAGAGCCATAATTCCGGCCAGGAAGGGCTTGCCTCTCCCTTCAGATACTTTCGAAAAAGAACGGCTGCCGCGTTCCCGGCCCCTTTTCTCCGGACATGCCTGTGACGGTCGGGCGGCCCTGCCGCCCCCTGTTGTCACAGCCGCCCCCTACCAGGACCAGGTGGGGCTCATGATGGTCTCCCCGTACTCGTTCTCCTGGACTATGGTAGCCTGGATATTGTAAATTCTCCGATTCGCCTGGCCCCCGATGGTCCCGGCCAGGAAATCATCCTGGTCCTCCTCGAATACGTGGCTTTTGCTCACATGTCCGCTTCTGCTTTTTTGGCAATAATCATTGTAACTGTCCCACTTCTTGCAGTAAGAATAGTCATAACTATAGTATAACGTTGCCCGGACAGCCCCTCTTACAAGAGAAAGGTTTTTAAAATGTAAACTAAGAGAAGTCCAAGATCCCTGGTTTACACATTCCGGCTTCTCAATCTCTGTCGACAAACGTTCCGGCGTAACAATCGTCCGTGTCTCAGAAATAGGCCCTTCAACGTCTCCCAGGGTCAGGGCCGCGGCCCGGACATGGTACCTCTGCCACAGTTCCACTCCCTGAATGGAGACAGTGGCCGGTCCGAAGGCCAGGGACTCCCTGTTCCCGTCGTAGGTGTCGATAAAGGACCAGTTTTCCTCAAGATCATCATCCGAGGCCTTCTTCCAGTAGACCCGGTAGCGGCACTCTCCCGGAAGGGCAAGGTTCGAGACAAGCAGATCGCAGCTCACGTCATCCTCTATCTCTCCCAGTCCGATAGAAAAGGAAGGCGCTTCCACGGGAGGCACGGTGGTATAGGGAATGAGGGTGACCAGGTTATCGATCCCATCCTGCCCCGGGTCATCCAGGTAGAAACGGGGCGCGCTCATGCCGTACCGGTTCTCGGCCCGAAGGGCGATGACGTACTCCTGGTGGGGAGTGAGACCTTCGATGGTATACCGGTAGAGTCCCTCCACGTCCGGGTCGATCCGACCGGAACTCTCCCAGGGATACCGGAATATATCCTCGTATTCACCCACATGGTTGCCCGGCTTCCAGAAGAGGGTGAAGCTGTCCGCGTACTGGGAGGCCATCTCCGTTACCCGGATCGACCGGTCGCCGGCCGCGGCCGTGAACCCGGGCGCGTCCAGCTCCTGGACCTGCGTGGCGTTTATGCTCTCCATGATCGAGGCCCGCACCCGGAAATCCATCTCCCGCAGGGGAGAGAAGACCAGGGAGTTTCTGTCCAGCCCGTAAAGAGTAAAGTCGCGGCCTGAAACCTCACCCGGATCATCCACGGTAAAGCCGGCCAGAGTATCATCCATGCGGGAGGCGTCGCTCCCGGTAAAGGAGATCCACTCCTCCAGGAACCTCTCCCTGGAGAGATCGACCGGAGTCACGATCGCGCCCTCTCCACCCTCCGGGATAACCGGCCAGATACTCTCCCTGTAGACCGGAGCCGCCACTGTCCGGACATAAACGTCCACCTCCTCCCTGCCTCCGGAAAAGACGTTCCATGCCGAAGGGAATTCCGGGTCGGAAGGCCCGGAAGGGGGCCGAAAGGTCACCACGAACCGCTGGCGGTCCTGTTCCATGTAACTGGTGAACCTGCAATCGATGAGACGATCCGCGTAATCGTCGCTTGAGAGCTTCAGGCGATACCAGCCGGTCCCGTCATTGAAGTTAACCTCCAGGTCGATATCCGTGAGGTCATGGGAAATACCGCTTTTTCCGGCCGCGAACTCCCTCTGTCTCTGGTAAGGATCAAAGGGTACAGTACAGTAAAGGGAACCGGTGTCCGAGGGACGGACCCTTCCCATATCCAGCGTACTCCCATCGTAACAGCTGTCATTAACGCCAAAGACCTCCACGGAGTAGACACCCGGGTCCGTAACATTTCCCTCCGGCACAGGCATGGTTATGACGTTCAGTCCCGGGTGCCCCCTTCTCTCCAGGATAACCGTGTTGTAATTGTGTGGTCCGGTTACGCGGATCAGATAATACTCCAGGTTCAGGGCCTCGGAGACACGAACGTGCATCTCCCCCTCCCGTGCGCTGACGCTGTAGGAGAAACCGCTTGGAATAATCCCGGGCGCCGCGTGGTTAACGAAGTCCCGGGCCTCTTCTTTTCCGTTGGTCGCGGAAGCGACCTCCATCTCCACGCCGTACTGACGGCCCCGGGCCGTTACCCGGACATCGTACTCCCGGTCACCCGAAATGGGGCCGACCGGGTCGCCGCCGATATCCAGGGTCCCCCTGTGAATATAGACCTCGCCGCCCCCGAGAGAGAGTTCCCCGGCCGTGACAGGCACACTACTCCACGACTGACTCGATCCGGCGGGACGGAAGGATACCTCGTAGCTATGGGCGAAACGTGACTCCTCGATGATGACCTTCAGGCTGTCCGTGCCTCCCTCTACCCTGTGGCTGAAGGGATGGGGGATCCCCTCCGGAAGGCCTTCATCCTGCCGGATGGAATACCTGAAATCCCGGTAGAGATTGCTGAGAGCCACCTCCTCCGGAGCGTAGACCGCGGGGATACCGACACCTGAATCCGGATTACCGGGAGAGAAGAGGGACCTCGTCTCCTCCAGGTCGACCTCAAGACGCACGGCGTCGCCCGGTATAACCCTTCCCAGGTATACGGAACGGGCGAAGTCTCCCCGGTTCGTCTCCCGGTTCCACCGCGTGTTCAGGGTAAAGGGCTCCAGGGACTGGAGGGGAGTGTAGTAGAAGTCCTCGAAATGATCGTTGAAATCCATGATGTCCACAAGAACGATCTCATACCGTTCCCCGGCCCAGATCGGGTCGTTCAGATCACCGGTAAAATAGCGGCCATTATGAAGTATAACCCAGTAACGCATCTTGTTAATCTCTTCCCGCTCCAGGAGTTCGTTCGGGTTATAGGATCCGTTGTCTTCCGGATTAAAGGGATTGTACTTGTTCAACGACTCGATCCGTTTGATGGTCTCCACGCGGTGCTCGACGTTGTACTCGTCGGTCCAGGTCTTGACATAGGTCTCGAGCTTTCTCCAGTTGTTCCCCCTGCAGTTGGTCGAGCAGGGAGACGTATCAGACCCGACGGTACCTCCCTTCCAACTGAGATCACTGTCGGCCACGGTCAGTTCCCGGCCGTCACGGTCCCTCTCCCACTTCTCACCTCCCGCGAGGCGGTCCCTGTAAATACGGAAAAGGGCTTTTTTCAGGGAGAGGCCAGGCACCATCCTGCCCCGATCGTCAACGTCAAAGGCGGCCACCCGGTGGAGTTCCCTCATGCCTGGACCGACGATACGAATCTGTGCCGTCCGGCCCTTGCTTGTCTCCTCAACGATCTTCAGGTTCTCGTAACCGGGATTATAGTTTGAATCCTGAACGCGGTTCATCCTGTAGCTGACAACGTGAACCTGGGGAACGTATCCCTGGCTCAGGGCCCGCTTCACCTCGTGGGTGTTCAGGTCGTCGATCTCGATGGTATAGGGCCCAAGTTCCTCGCCGCCGTATATCTCCTCGGAAAACTCGGAGTAGTCCTCGTTGCGGAGTTTAAAGGTCTTCACCGGCAGGTAGGCCCCGGCCGGGGTGCGGAAGGAGAGGGTGCAGACCACGTCGCTGATCCGTACCGGCATATCCATGGTCTGATTCTTTAAGAAGAGCCCGGCCCGAACAAGTCCGGCGTTAGGACCGATCTCGAAGGTACTCTTCGAGACTTCACTGCGCCGGTAATTCCTGGCCATGGTCTGGACCGTGTCGCTGGTGAACTCGATCCCGTTCCGGTCAAGGTTATCGATATAGTCCACGTCCTCGAATACGGTCTTCTCGCTCATTTTCGACCGGCTGAAGGACTCCGAGGTGCTCCAGTTCCCGCTGACCTTAGAGCCTCCGCCGAAGGGTATGCTCACGCTGGCGGAAAATCCCCCCGAATTAGAGGCCGAGCCGGAATTCGACGAAGATCCCTTTACGACGTAGGGCGTCGTCTTCTCGTTCATCTGGGTGTAATGGCGGTTCTCCATGCTGTTGGAGATGGTATCTTTCGTGTCGTTCTTCTCGATAATCTCCGAATGGTTCTCCGTGACCGAGGTCTCGCTCACCCGCAGTTCCATGGTCACCGGCGGCGCCACCCTTGTCACGATGCGGGGGTAATCGGCCACAAAGGGATTGGTCACCACCTCCCGGTCATTGGGGATACCGTCCCCGTCATAATCGTTGGAAATATCAAAGCCGGTGGCATCATCCGGTACCGATTGAAGACTGCTCTCCATAACCGGCAAACCGGGACTTCCGCTGAAGAGTGGATGGCTTCCGGTATAATCAGGATCGATCTCCTGGCCCGGAATCTCCCTTTCATCCTCCACCGGTTCCGCTGTCAGGGGAACTCCCGCTCCCCTGTTCTTTGAGCAGCCCATGAATGATATCAGGGCCACTGTAATAATAAGGCTGAATATAATCGAACGTGCGAATCTGGTTTTCCGCATGGGTTCCTCCCGTAACTGGTCTCGGGAGGTACACGTCCGGGTGAGGGAATATGAAAAAAAAAGTTCGGGTTTTGGCGATTTTTATGAAGGATTCAATGAAAGAAGGTACTTCCTCAGGGCATCCGGGTCATCCTGGCGGCGGACAGCCTCGGTACCCACGACGAAACCGTCCCCGGCCGCCAGGGCCGCCTCAACGTCGCCTCTATCCTTGATACCGAAACCGATAACTATCGGTTTACCGCATGCGTCCCGTATCTGTTCTACCTTTGAGATAAGGTCCGGGTCCCGGAAATCGGCCCGGGCCCCGGTAATGCCCCGGAGCCCGATGAAATAGATAAAATCACCCTCCGCTTCTGCTAGCAGGTCTTGGTCCTTCTCCCGGGTCTCCAGAGTGGCGAAGGGGATAACCGGCAAAGAGAGGCCGGAAGCGCAGAACGCGGGACGCATCCGGTTGGGAAGGTCAGCCAAAATTACCCCGGAGAGGAGCCCTTCCCCTTCCCGGGAGAAACGTTCCAGTCCGAAGGCATCCACGATATTGGCGTAGGTCATAACGTACTTCTTCAGGGGAAGATCCCGGATCGAACGGACATCCTCCATGATCATCTCCGGCGTTACTCCCGCTTCGATGACAGAAAGGGCAGCCTCCGCGATGACCGGGCCGTCGGCCACCGGATCGTTAAAGGGAATACCGACCTCAAGGAAATCGAACCCGCGTTCCGCCACGACCCGGGCCGCCTCTTTGAAGCCTTCCCGGTCCGGGTACCCTCCCACGAGATAGATTCCCTTCATTTCGATGCCTCCAGGGACTGAATAATACCGAAGTCCTTGTCCCCCCGGCCCGACAGGTTCACCAGGGCCATCTTTCCGGCCAGCTCGTCCCGCGCGGAGATGGTCCATCCGAGGGCGTGGCTCGATTCAAGGGCCGGGAAGATCCCCTCCAGGCGGACAAGTTCATGGAAGGCGGCCAGGGCATCCTCGTCCGAGGCGCGGACAAAATCGACCCGTCCCCGGTCCTTAAGCCAGGAGTGGACCGGGCCGATACCGGGATAATCGAGGCCCGCGGACACGGAATGAGCCTCGTTCACCTGGCCGGCCTCGTTCTGTAAAAGGTACGAACGGGCGCCCTGGAATATACCGGGCCGGCCCAGGGTCAGGGAGGCGGCGTGGTCACCGAGAGAGTCTCCCCGGCCCCCGGCCTCGACACCTACCAGGCGCACATCCTCCTCGTAAAAACCGTGGAAGATACCGGCCGCGTTGCTTCCACCTCCCACACAGGCCACAACCGCATCCGGAAGGTTATCAAGAAAATGGAACCTGGCCTCCTCACCCGTCACGGACTGAAAGAACCCGACCATCTCCGGAAAGGGATGAGGCCCGGCCACGGTCCCCAGCAGGTAATGCGTATCCCGAAAGGAGGAGACCCAGTCCTTAAGGGCCCGGTTGATCGCCTCCTTCAGGGTCCCCTGCCCTTCAGTGACAGGGACCACCTCCGCCCCCAGCATCTTCATCTTCGCGACATTCGGGGCCTGCCTCTTAACGTCCAGTACCCCCATGTAGACCACGCAATCCAGGTCGAAGAGGGCGGCGGCCGTCGCCGTGGCAACTCCGTGCTGACCGGCCCCTGTCTCGGCTATGACCCGTTTCTTTCCCATAAAGCGTGTCAGCAGGGCCTGGCCGATGGTGTTGTTGATCTTGTGGGCGCCCGTGTGAAGCAGGTCTTCCCGTTTCAGAAAAAGTTCGAACCCGTATTCTGTGCTGAAACGTTCCGCCAGGTACACCGGAGTCGGCCGGCCGGCGTAGTCGTGGAGGTACCTGTGGAATCTTTTAAGCTCATCCGCATCAGCGGTAAAACTGCGGTAGGCCTCCTCAAGGTCGTCCAGAGCAGGAATCAGGGTCTCGGGCACGAACTGTCCCCCGTAGGGACCGTAAAAACCGTTAACCGGTTCCATTACGGGCCTCCTCAATGAATTGTCTCATCAAACCTGTATCCTTCACGCCCCTCTCCCGTTCCACTCCGCTGGAGACATCCACCCCGAAGGGCTGAACCTTTGCCGCAAGCCGGGCAACGTTCTCACGTTTAAGCCCACCGGCAAGGATGAGCCGGTCCCGGAGACCTGTCACCCAATCTGGCGGCTCATTAAACTCACCGGAACCGAGACTCGCGTCGTATAAAAAAAATCTGAACTTCTCCTCGCCCGGCGGCTCCCAACCGGCCAGTATCAAATTGCTCCACTCCGCCGGTTCGTAAATCTGTAAAAAATCCACCTCGTCTTTCAGGCAGGATACCTCGTCGAATCTCAAGCCTACGGCCACACTCCTGATTGTCCCCCTGGCCCTCCGAGCCAGCTCCACGGCCCTTTCGGACCTGACATACCTGGGGCTCGCAGGATGACAGACAAAACCGGCAGCGTCATACCCCAGCTCCACCGCCGCCTCAAGGGTCTCCTCGTCCCGGATTCCGCAGACCTTGACGAACATCACTCCAGACCCATCTGAAGACTCTCAAGCTCGGCGGCCGGGTCCTCAGATTTCATGAGATGGGTTCCAACCAGGAATGCGTCTGCCCCCGCCTCGTGGTACAGGGCCACGTCCAGTGGAGACCGTATGCCGCTCTCCGCCACCAGGAGAAGTTCCGGATACCTGCGCCGCAAAAAATCCAGGGTGGCGGCGGAACGTTCCAGCTCAATGTCAAAGGTGGAGAGGTTGCGGGCGTTGACTCCCACGACCGCCGGATCAATGGACTCGATCTTTTTCCACTCTTCCATGTCATGCAGTTCAAAGAGCACGTCCAGTTCAAGATCCCAGGCGTGGGAAGCCAGGTCCCTCAAGCGGTCCTTATCGAGCACGGCCGCGATAAGGAGGACCATGTCCGCCCCCGTTCCCCAGGCCAGGTCTATCTGCCTCTCGTCGATAATAAAGTCCTTGCAGAGAAGGGGAACGTCCACCTCTTCTCCGATTATCCGTAAAAATTCAAAACTTCCCCCAAAAAACCTGCCGTCGGTCAGCACGCTGATCCCCCCCACCCCGGCATCCTCGTAGAGCCGCGCCCGCGCCAGTGGATCAAAGTTCTCGGCGATGATACCGGCCGAGGGAGAAGCTTTCTTAACTTCCGCGATAAAAGGACTATGGGCGAGAGAACGGCTGAATTCGAAAGCAGGCCTCTCCCTTTCCGGTCCCTCCGGAAGGGTCGGAATTTCGCTCTTCTTATGCTCAAGAATCTCGTCAAGATAGGTCGGCACCTGTAATCTCCTGAAGCTTTCGGGCGGCCGCGCCCGATTCAATGACCCCCAGGGTCTTTTTGTACCCTTCGGGGATATCAATTCCTTCCACCAGTTTTAACGCCAGTGCGGTATTCAAAGCAAGGATAGAAGCGATCTTCCCCGCCCGACCGGTCATACCCTGGATGAAAAGATCTTTTGCCTCCTCCTCCGTTTCGACCACCGGCATTTCAAATGGCTTAAAACAGGCCGAGGGATCGATTTCAAAGGAGGTTATCCCATCCTGCCCGATGAAAAGCGCGTCCGTTTTTTCGAGGGAGGATACCTCGTCGAAACCATCACGGGAGGAGTAGATAATCACGTTCTTCCTTCCAAGTTTTTCCAGGGCCTCGGCTATGAACTGGAGCCGGTCGCTCCGGTTAACGCCGATGACCTGGTATTCCGGGTCCGCCGGATTCACAAGAGGGCCTACAAAATTGAAAATCGTCGGCATCATGAGTTCCCTGCGTACCTTTCCGATCCCCTTGAGGGCCGGATGGTAATGCGGCGCCATCATAAATATGTATCCGTGCCTGTCAAAGAACTCTTCAGGTCCTGTTTCAATATAATTCAGGTCCAGGCCCAGGTCCTCGAGGATATCGGCGGAACCGACCTTTCCGCTCTGGGCCCGATTACCATGCTTGACCACAGGATGTCCCATGGCCGCCAGGATAATGCTCACGGCCGTGGAAACGTTCACCGTGGACTTTCCATCCCCGCCGGTACCGCATGTGTCTATGGTGCCAGAGACACTCCGGTTAAAGGTCCGTTTATGGGCATTCAGGGTGGCCACAAGGGCAGCCAGCTCATCCACGGTCTCTCCCCGGTTCCGCAGGGAGACCAGGAGCGCCGCCATCTGGGCTTCGGTCAGCTCTCCTGTAACCATCCCCTCGAACAATACTCTGGCACGATCAAAATCGAGCTTCTCACCGCTCAGGACCACGGGCAGGAGGGTATGGGCCTCCTCAACCCGTCCCCGGTCCCGGGACTGCTTCTCCTTGACGAATTCCAGGAAATTGGTGACAATCCGTTCACCCATCTCGCTCATGAAGGATTCGGGGTGAAACTGGACCCCGAAGTACATCTTGTCCCGGTCCTCCATGGCCATAACCGTACCGTCGGTGCCAGAGGTCGCCGTAACCGGCTCCCCCTCTACCTCCACAGCGAGAGAATGGTACCTGACCGCCTGGAATGTCTCTGGCACCCCGCGAAAAAGGATCGATTCCCGGGTCAGTTCCACGGTATCCGTCTTCCCATGCCGGATGGTCGAGGCTTTCCGAATCTTGTATCCCTGGTCGAAACCGATGCACTGCATGCCGAGACAGACACCAAAAACAGGTTTTTTACCTATATATTGCTTCAAATATTCCAGGGTCTGGCCCGAATGCTCCGGTGATGACGGCCCCGGAGAGATGATGATCCCCTCGTACTCATCGGCGTCCACCCACCGGTCGTTCTTGATAACGTTTACTCTGGCACCCTGGCTAATAAACAGGGCGTAGAGGTTATAGGTAAATGAATCGTAATTATCGATCAGTAAAAACATTTCGGCTCTCCAGAAGGGGAATCTGCTTCAGGGCGTCAAACAGGGCCCCCAGTTTGTTCTCGACCTCTCGGTACTCTTTCTCTGGCACGCTGTCGTACACGATACCGGCTCCGGCCCTGAGGATGACCGACCCGGGGCGTGCCAGAGCACTTCGAATGATGATGCAGGTGTCTATATCGCCACTGTAGGAGAAATACCCGGCGCACCCGGCGTAAAATCCCCGCGGGGTCTTCTCATACTGGTCGATGAGCTCCATGGCCCGGACCTTGGGAGCCCCGGAGACCGTTCCGGCCGGAAATGTGTTGCAAAAGAGTTTAAGTGGAGGAAGGTCCTCCCTGATCCTCCCGCGCACCTCGGATACGATATGAACCACGTGGGAATAGACTTCAGCCCTGAATGACTCTGTCACCCGGACGCTCTCCGGATCACAACCGGAGTAGAGATCATTTCGAGCCAGGTCGAGGAGCATAAGGTGTTCGGCCACCTCCTTGGAGTCAGCAAGAAGTTCCTCCTTGACCTTTTCAATACCCTTGCCATCGGTCCGATAGGTCCCGGCAATCGGTTTCAACACCGCTTCCCCCTCCGTTATTTTGAGATGAATCTCCGGAGAGGTACCCAGGAGGACCTCGTCACCGAATTTCAGGTAAAACATGTACGGAGAAGGATTTATGTTACGAATTGTCCGGTACAGGTTAATGGGATTGGTCTCTCCCTGGACCTCGTACCGGTTGGAAAGGACCGTTTGGATGCATTCCCCCCGTTCAATCTCCCCCCGGAGACCGGTTACGGCCTCCATGAACTCATCCTGCCGAAAATCGACCAGCTGTCCCTGCATGGTGCCAGAGTAAGCCGGTTTACCGCTGCTCATCAGGATTTCATTAGCCATCTCCAGGGTCCTTTCTCTGGCACCCGAATACAATTCCTCCAGCGATATATCTATGGCACCAGAACCAGAGTTTCGGCCAGAGCCGGAACGAAGTTTCGACTTTGTCGGGATACCACCCGTTTGAACCGATACCGCGGCATAGAGCTTCTTCAGATGATTATCAAAAACATAGAACTCATTGACCCTGAGATAGGCCATGGAGAGGCTCTCACTCTCATGGCTAATCGGTTTTCTCAACACATCCATGAAATTGACCATGTCGTATCCCATAAAACCGACATATCCTCCCGAAAAGGAACCCAACTCAGGATGGGAATAGCTATCCTCTCCCGCAAGCGCGTCAATAAGGTAATCAACAGGATTTTCATCCAATTCACTGATGGTCCCATCCTCATCTTCAACATGAAACTGGTTGTTCCTTACAGTCAAAACCTGCTCCGGATTTATTCCGAAGAAGGTAAAACGGGAGAAACTGCGGTCCAGATTCGCACTCTCCAGTAAAAAAAGGTGCCTGTGGCGTGCGAAACGGTGCAGGAGCAGAACTGGAGTAAGCATATCCCCGGCAAGTTCCCTGTAAACGACGACCCGTTTATAACGACGGGCCAGATCACGAAATTCTGTATACTCAGGCAGGAGCATCTCTTCCTCCGGAATCTTTAATTTATCCAGGCACAAAAAAACCGCGGAGAGACCGCGGTTTTCAGCACAGCAGGGGCCGCCTCTCTCCATTTACAGATAGAGTTTAAGCCACCACCAGTACTGATTAAAAATATATCTCTGGTACCTGTCCATGCGTTTCTTTATACAGAAACGCATCGATTTAGTCAAGGATTTTCATGGTTTTTTACAAAAAAAGTAAACAGGTGCCAGAGTAACCCAAAAGCCTGAATCAGTGCCAGATGAATCAGTGCCAGAGACTGAATCAGTGCCAGAGACAAAGACAGGTGCCAGAGTAACCTATATGAAAGTTGTCTCTGGCACCCCTGGTCCCCTTGCTCAAATTTAACTATCTGGATAAAGAAATAAAAAAATGTCAGTTTTTCCCAAATTTTTTTTTCAAAACTCCCTCCTCCGACGTGTACCAGTTAAGACCACTCAGGGGGAAAACCATGGGACGAAAACGAAGAATTCAGGAACCTAATCTGACGTATCATGTCTACTCAAGATGCGCGCAGGGCTTAGATTTGATGGAAGATCCGTACTGGAAAGAGAGAATGATGGTCATTCTTGACGAGGCCAGGGAAAAATTCCATTTTAAGCTGAACAATTTTGAAATATTGCACAACCATTTCCATTATCTTATCACCACTCTACCCGGAGGTGCGAAAATCTCGAAAATTATGCAAACGGTAAAATCCCGCTTCGCCCGGGAATATAATAAGAAAACCGGACGCTTTGGCCCCTTCTGGAACGAACGGTATGGTGATACGATCATCCAGCAATCGGAAAATCCTGTCGAATCATTCATTCGGGTCAACTGGTACCTGGCCTACAATGCTGTCAGGGCCAAATATGTCAGTGATCCCAGGGATTATCCCTATGGCGGGATCAATTACTACCTGGATCAGGATTACAAAGGCCCCCTGAAAGTCGATATACACGCATATTTTGAATATCTTGGCGCAGTTTTTAAGGAACGAGTAGAGGTTCTACGGGAATACGAGATTCGATACAGACAAATGTTGGGATTACCGGTTCACTGAATTTAGAACCAGATCTGTCAAACTGAAATGATCTGTTGTCAACAGATCATTTCGTGACCCTGCTTAATGTGACATAATCATGAATTCTGAGTTTATTCATAATAGTTCTTGATTATTCACACACCATGCCCTCATATTTCATTAAATTTACTGACAACCTTTAGTATAATAATAACTAAACCACTCTTGCGCCATAACGACACCATTTTTGTTGCCAGTTTTTGGTGCCAGAGACACTTTAGTTTGGTGCCATTCAGACGTTAACAGAACTCTGAAACAAAGTAGTCAAAATAGTAGCGAAGAAACAGACGCAACAGGAGAAAAAAGTGAATCTGAAAGAACAACTAAAATCAAAGATCCGAAATATTCCCGATTATCCCAAGCCAGGCATAATTTTCAGGGACATAACGACCCTAATCAATGACGCTGAAGGTTTCCAGCTCGTTATGAGTGCCTTTGGAGACCGATATAAGGAGTACAAAATCGATTTTGTTGCCGGAATCGAAGCACGCGGCTTTATTATCGGAGGTGGACTGGCCGATCGACTTCAAACTGGCTTTGTTCCTATCCGAAAAAAAGGAAAACTTCCCGCAGAAACCGTCAGTTTTGAATATAAACTTGAATATGGAACAGATGCTATTGAGATGCACAGAGACGCGATCCATGCGGGTGCCAGAGTACTTCTCATCGACGATCTTCTTGCAACCGGGGGAACGTCCATTGCAGCGGCGAAACTCGTTGAGCAGCTCGGAGGAGAAGTCGTTGAATTAGCCTTTATTGTCGATCTGCCTGATATCGGAGGACGGGAAAAGATACTGAATGAGGGGTATTCTCTTTATTATCTCTGTGAATTTGAAGGAGATTGACGGATTTTCGCCTCATACAGGGTAATCGCCAGGGCGATTGCCGCATTCAGCGACTCTACAGGTTCAGCCAGGGGGATGCCAACTCTGGCACCCCGGAGTGTCTCTGGCACCCCGGGGCCTTCAATCCCGGGAATAATCATACAATTCTCCGGAAATAGAAAATCTGAAACCGGATCACCTCCCATCTCCAGGATAATGGTGGTCATCTCATTGTTCTCAGCCACTTTTCCAATATCTTCCAGTTTTCCAGCATGAAAAAAGGTGCCAGAGAAAACAGTCCCGGCTGAAGCTCTAATCGATTTGGGGTGAAAGGGATTGCATGATTCCTCAGTAAGCAGGATAGAATTAACACCGAAAGCCAGGACTGAACGTATGGCACTCCCCATGTTGACCGGATCCTGAAAGGGAAGAACAACCACAGTCCCTGAAAGTGTCTCTGGCACCGGGATCATCTCTGGCACACATACCTCCAGGCATGGGTAATCGGTGCCAGAGACATCTACTTCCCTGAAAAGGGAACGCTTGAACACCAGAAGTTTCCTTTCAGAATCCATCTGATCGATAAAATCAAGTATATCGGTATCTTCACAGGACCAGTTCTCTGGCACCACAATTGCTCGAATGATATCATTCCTGGATTTAATCAATTCCCGTACAATTTTCTGGCCGGATACCACCACCATCCCCTCTTTTTTAAGGTTCTGCCCTTCAGCAGAACGCTTCAGGGAACGGAATTGCCGGTTCTCCCCAGATTCTATGTGGATTCCCGGAGCCGGAATGCTTTTTCGAGGGATAACAAAGGTCCTCTTTCTGAAATCAGTGTTCTTTTCATATACCAGGAGCCTCCTTTTATGTTCCGTTTTATGCAATGAATAGGCAAAATCCTTCAGAAAACGGTATCCTGCATGTGCGAAATCAAGATATCCCTCCCGATCCACCTCGGGCCCCTTCATCAACATTACTCTGGCACCCTCATCCAGAAAATGATAGACCCGCTCCAGGGTCTCGCCGCTTTTTTCCATGGCCCGGGTGATAACCCCTTTAACATCAAAGAACGAATGTTCACCAACCAGGTGAGGATAAATTTCGATTCCCGACAGATCCAGTTTCTCAATCACCATTTTCATGAACTCAACCCGTCTGGGACGGGGTTCCGCGAGAATTACATGCGTCTCTGGCACCATAATTGAGAGGGGAATTCCGGGAAATCCGGCACCTGTACCGATATCCAGTAAACTTTCGGGGATCTGTACATATTCAGCGACAATTATAGAGTCCAAAAAGTGCCGTGTAAGAATATCCTCCTTACCGCGGATACGGGTCAGATCCATCTCATCATTATGCTTTACCAGGAGGTCATAGAAGACCGCAAGTCTCTCGGCCTGGTCCATCTCCAGAGTAATGTCTCTGGCACCCATGAATGATTTGATTTCTTCTGCTTTCATAACAACCGCCTGATTTGTTCATATTGATCAGATATCAGGTTTTTATGCAATCGTTTGTTAAAAAACAGGTGCCAGAGACACATTTAGGTGCCAGAGTAATATCCCGGTAAAACCTGATATCTAATCTCCGCAACAATAGCGAGACAAAAAGGAAGTTGCCCGGAACGGATTCCGCAGTGTCCAGCGCCGACAGGAGGTTCTCAGCAAGGATGCTGTAATGTCGACGCCAGCCAGGAGGGCTAAAAAGGCGTCGACCCAAATTGCGCTGGACCGCGCGGGGGTGTGGGGGTGTTCGCGCTAACACCCACACGAAATAGAAATTTGAGGAAAGCAAAAGTCAAAGGAAAAAGTAATCTCGACGAAGTCGGAATTCAGGAGAACAAGGCCTCGCAGAAAAGATTTCAGGAGAGCAAAAATAACAAA
>CAZYBU010000047.1:0-320 GCA_964645775.1 uncultured Leptospirales bacterium
CAGGCAGGCGGTAAGAAGCGCTACGTGCAGGCGGTGACGGCTCTGTCTAAGGCGTTTGCACTGGCAGTGCCGCATGAGCACGCCATGGCGATACGAGACGAGGTGGGTCTGTTCCAGGAGATTCGGGCCGCGCTCGTCAAGGCGACGATGTCTGAAAGTGAGCAAACTCCGGATGAGATGGATTCTGCTATTCGGCAACTCGTCTCGCGTGCGGTGTACTCGACCGAGGTCGTGGACATCTTCGCAGCTGCGGGGTTGGAGAAGCCCGACATCTCGATCTTGTCGGACGAGTTCCTCTCAGACGTGCAGCACCTACCCCA
>CAZYBU010000047.1:330-22315 GCA_964645775.1 uncultured Leptospirales bacterium
AGCTGATCAACGACGAGATCAAGACGCGCATGAAGAAGAACGTGGTGCAGGCGCGTTCGTTCGCGGAAATGCTCGAGCAGTCAGTGCGGAAGTATCAGAACCGGGCCATCGAGGCTGCCCAGGTCATCGACGAACTGATCCGCCTGGCCAAGGAGATGCGGGAAGCTCAGTCTCGCGGACAGGAGTTGGGCCTGAGCGACGATGAGGTCGCGTTCTATGACGCCCTGGCCGACAACGAAAGCGCCAAGGAGGTTATGGGCGATGACCGGCTTCGTTCCCTCGCGCAAGAGCTGGTCGAACGGGTCAAGCAGAACGTGAGCATCGATTGGCAGGTCAGAGAGAATGCCCGCGCCCAGATCCGAGTCTTGGTGAAACGCGTGCTGAGAAAGTTTGGCTATCCACCTGACATGCAGCAGCGGGCGACGGAGCTCGTGCTGGAACAGGCTGAGGTGCTGTGTAAGGATTGGTCCGAGGCACCATTGTCAGAGGAGGGAACCAAAGACGAAGAATATCCGAGCGAGGGAAAGCCGTTTGTCCGGGTTGATCCGACCGAAAAGGGCAAGTATGTAACCTGCGTGCCGCTGTATAGTTTGAAAGCTGCTGCCGGTAGCTTTGGTGATGTTCAGAGCGTGGAGCCCGAGGGATGGGTGCAGGTCAAGACCGGACGAAAGCTTCAGTCCGGGATGTTCGTCGCCCAGGTCGTCGGCAGGTCCATGGAACCTGCCATCCCCGAAGGCGCATGGTGCCTCTTCCGCGCCCCGGTCGAGGGTACACGCCAAGGCAAAACCGTCCTCGTCCAGCTCCGCGATACCACGGACCCTGAGACCGGCCAGCGCTACACCGTTAAACGCTACGAGAGCGAAAAGAACACTACAGGCGACACCTGCTACCACACCAAAATCAACCTCAAACCGGTCAACCCTGAGTTCAAGCCTATCGTCCTGACGGGCGATGTCGAAGGCGAACTGCTGGTAATCGCGGAGGTCGTCGAAGTTCTAAGCGAGGGTGCATGACGGGCATGAATCTAATAAGCTCGACTCGACACTCTGGTGAAGAAAACCCGGAGACACATAGAGCTACTGAAAGAGAAGAGGCAGGTCCTGATCTCTGGCGCGGTTGCCCGTAAGATTGAAGTTCCCGATTAGGTATCTGCTTTAGAAACAATAAAACAGAAAGAGGTGGTAGAAGGATGAAAGTACCAAGCGACTTCAGTCTCATACAGGATCTTGCGACAGAACTCCGAGGATGTGCTTGAAGCGTGGGACCGGTTGTACGGGGAAGGAGTGAAGACTACATGATGGAGGAACCATGGAAGCTAGAAACAGGAAATTAAAAGAATGGTACAGCAAGATAAATCAGGGAGAAATCAAACTTCCACGATTCCAACGTTTTGAGGCATGGGACAGGCATAGAATAAGCAGCCTGCTTGAAATGGTAATCCACAATCTACCCCTTGGTATAACACTTATTCTTGAGATCGGTGATGAAGAGAAATTCATTTCGAGATACCTGGAAACGGCTCCCGAGATTGATACACGCACTTATGAACACCTGTTAGATGGCCAACAGAGACTAACAGCTTTATGGAGAGCCTTTCATAACAACTATGAACATGAAACCTATTACGTTTATCTTGAAGAATTTGATAATTATGATAAAGATGAAGAGCGTGAAAATATGACTATCTATTCGAAAGGAAGGTATTATAAAAAGAATGGAGCAAAGTATCCTTTGTGGTGTGATGACCCTGCGAAGTGTCTGGAAAGAGGATTTATTCCAACCCACTTGTTAAAACCAGAGGACATACAGGAAGATATTGATATCTGGATAGAACAAGCAACTAAAGACCTTGAGCCCGAGGGCGATAAGAAAGAACTTAAAAAGTTCTATGATTTCCAGAAACAATTAAGCGATAGAATAAAGGACCTTCGCTCTACCATATCTAACTACAATTTACCTTTCCTCTCACTGCCTTCAACTACAGATAAATCTATAGCGTTAAATGTATTCATTAATATGAATACAAACAGCAAGCCACTATCAACATATGATATAATTGTCGCTGAAGTTGAAAGTGTCATGGGAAAATCATTGCATGATCTGCAGGAAGCTCTTGATCAGGATGATCCGAATGTTTCACGATATGAAGATCTGTCCAATATGATTATGACTACATCTGCCCTTTTACAAAGTCAACTCCCCAACCAGAGGGGGGCCTGGGAAATGGATAAAAAGATAATGGTCCAGAACTGGGATATAATGAAGAAAGGTCTGAGCCGCATGGCAGAGTTCCTTAGAAATGAAGGGATATATGATCGACAACGACTTCCCACCAACGCGGTTCTCGCAGTTGTTGCTGCGTTGTATAGAGATATCCCTGATTCTGGTGATAAACTCGGACAGGATGAATTGCTGTTGAAGAAATATATATGGCATTCATTCTTCAGTGATCGTTACGAAAACTCTGCCGCCACTCACGCCTTCTCGGACTATATCGGATTGAAGAGAGTAATCTGTCAGGATAAGAAAGATAACGGTGAGCCTTTTACTATCGAGGATGTTCCGATATTTAAGGACCATCAGTTAGCGGAAATTGAAGAGTTGCTTACTTCCGAATGGCCAAAACGAGCTACGATAAGGGGACGTGCTATTCTTGCTGTCGCATGTCGTTTGGGAGCCCTTGATTTCTCAACAGGTGTTCGACTCGATCAAGTTAATATCGAGAATAGACATTACCATCACATATATCCAGACGCATTGCTTAAAGAGGCAGAAATAAACAGCTACCTTGCTTTGAATTGTGCATTGATAACCGACAAAACGAATATCTCAATTGGAAGAAAAGATCCATTGGAATATATGAAAGATAGATATCAATGGACCACTGAAGATATTGTTCGTGAGCGGTTGCAGTCGCATCTTATACCAATACAAGAACTTGCGAATGGAGGGTATGAAGGTCTATCGCAAGAAAACAAGGCGAAGAAACTTAAGGAAGATTTTGATGTGTTTATTAAGAAGCGAGCCGAGCTGATCATGAATACACTTGCTTTGCTTGTACAGGGACATCAATTGAGTATCAGTGAAATCTATAAGATTAATTAGTAGATAGCTTTACACATATTCCATGTTCCAGATTATGCAAAAGCTATGAAACACTACATCGCCATCGACGGGTGCCAATCGGGCTGGCTTGCTGTTTCCCTATCGAAAGATGTGAAAGAACTTCGACATGATTTGATTGAGTCGGGGCAACTACAAACCTTCATCAAAGATTACAAAGACTCAACGCCAATCCTGATAGACATGCCCATAGGTCTTCTGGAAGAAGGGAATACAATGCGGTGTTGTGATAGGCTAGCTCGACAATTCCTCGGGCCCAGGAAAACCAGCAGCGTGTTCCCGGTGCCGGCGCGGAAGGCCCTTGATAAAAATACCCATGATAAGGGCAGTGAATTAAACAGGACGCTGACCGGCAGAGGTGTCCCTGTCCAGACGTGGAAACTGAAAGACAAGCTCATCGAGGTTGATGACCTGATAAAGAGTGATGCTACCATGAGAGAGACCCTGCTTGAGTTTCATCCAGAGGTGGCGTTTGCCTGTCTAAACAATAACGAAGCCGTGAAAGAGAAGAAGAGCAGAAGAGATGGCAAAGATAATCGTATCGCCATTCTGGAACGACAGGTCCCGGAATTGAATATCAGAAACTATTACCAGGAACATAAAGAACCGGGGAAATTCAAAGAGGACGATTTCCTCGACGCCCTTGCCGGGGCGGTCATGTTGCATGTATCAAAGGGAAAGTTAATGGAAATGCCTGACAGTGAAGATTGTGAGGGGCTTCAGAGGGAGACCTGGCAGGGGGTTATGATGAGGATTCTATATATAGATCCTGATACATAAAATGATTATGTCACATATTTAGCAAACTTTACAAAACAACTTGACACATGTTAAGCATGAGATAGTAAAAGTACTAAAAAACTAGGATAATTTGATAATTTATGGTTTTCTGGTTTACATAAATGCAGTATATTTAACTTATAAGTAAACATAAAGAATGTCTGAACCGAAAAGAAAGTATGGTGGGTATATCATACAGGAAGGAGAGCAGTTCGATATTATCGCTGCCGTTAATTCTAATGGGAATTCACCTTTCATGGAATTCTTTATTAAGCTAAAAGAATCTACGGAGGTGAAGCTAAGAAAAGGGGTAAAGAAAGATAAGTCAGTCAAGGATTACAAGAAACTTGACTATTATTTCAAGAAGTTCAGTACCAGCGGAAACTGGAATAACAAGACACAGATAAATAAACTGGAAGATGGTTTCTGGGAATTCAAAAACGTGGATACTGGCTTGCGTGTTCCGTTTTACTATGATAAAACCTTCAGAAGTGTCATTGTTCTGACTCACTATTTTGTGAAGAAGTCACAGGAAACAAATCCTGGTGAAATCAGAAGAATGAAGAAGATTAGGTCAGAATTTCAGAAGTATCGCAGAGAGGGAGGATATGAGTAAATATTCACTGTTCAATGACTCAATTTCTGATGATGTTAAAGACCTTTACCAGGAAGAATACGCACAAACAGCGGCAGTCCTCGATGCCGCAAATCTCATAAGTGAAGCAATGGAAGAGAAGGGTATTAACCAGACTGAACTTGCCAGGATGCTCGGCGTCAGCAGAGGATATGTTTCAAGACTATTATCTGGAAATGAAAACATGTCAATTAAGAATGTTGCACGAGTCTTATTTAAACTGGGGAAGAAATACAAGCAAACTGTTATTGCGATAGAAACTAATAATGACTATGGGAAAGTTCTCTCTTTTAAGGATTATACAGAGAAAGTAGCGGATATTGATAAAAGGAACATTACAACAAAAAGTGAACCCACAACTACGCAGTGGGACACAGCAATATAGGCATGGATATACACAAACAACCTGGCATACGTTGTGAGAATATACTGCTCGCCGAATCCACTTTCAGGCGAACTCCGTCAATTCCACAGGATCTGAACATTGATTTGTCCATAAATATTAATAATTCATTGGCGGAAGATGAAAGTCGACTGGCATGCAATGTAACTCTCACAGTAAATACTGAAAATGATCCAGTTTTCATGAAGGTATCTTATGTTGGGATATTTACAATAGATAGAGAAAAGAATATGTCGTTGAAACATTTTGCAGATAATCACGCCGCAGCAATCGTATGGCCTTATATACGTGAGGATGTTCATGGTCGAATGCTCAAGGCAGGTCTTCCTAAAACAATTATATTACCCCCGCTTAATCTTTATGCTTTGATGAACTCTTCAGAAGAAAATGAAGACAAATCTGATCAATAAGTAACAAGTCAGATTTTAATATATATGACGCTTGAAGGCAGTCTCACCACACTGCACATCTAACGACCGGGTAAGACCGTCGTATCTGCGAGCACGGTTACTTCATCGGACTGTAGCGATTATGAGGGCAGTCGTATATGGATTGGCGTTCCAGGGAAAATGCGAATCCTCACCTCACTCACCTCCCCTGCCTGTACTGCATCTGCTGCATGATAACCTCATCTAAGGGCCGAATGTCGAGATAGGTGGAAGCATAATCGATGGCCGACATGTATCGGGAACGCTCTGATATTCGGATAATCGTCCAGGGAAAGCCGGAGGTCACCAGAAGGAAATTCATGAGAAAGCGCGCAAGCCTGCCGTTATCAAACATGCAGGGATGAATGGAGACGAGAAACTAATGGCCCAGCACCGCACGCACCATCGAGTCTTCTTCCTCTTCCATGAGGGAGAATAACATTTCCATGACGCCGGGCAGGACACAGGCATCCCCCCTCACCCATTCCACCTGTAAAACACGGCTTCGTAGTTCCGCAGGATGGCAGTACAGGCTCAACTGCTCTATTAGAATTTGATCCCTTTTATCTCGATCTGAAGCCATTTCGAAGATCCTGACCGTTTATAAAGAACAACCTTGATTTCTTCATATGTATGCGCTGGTATCATATTACCATCTCATCGATCTTTGGTTTAAGACCATTATACCATTAATTGCTCTAAAACCACATTGACCCGCAATTACCTGATCTGTGGACCAAAATGCTGCTGACACTTTTACTGACAATGGTCTATTTGATGTGATGGCAAATCAACAAAGGAGGTGTATTCGCACGAAAACCCCTGAAAATTCCAGGGGTTTTCGTTTGGCTCTGCGCGCCCGGGAGGATTCGAACCCCCGACGCACGGATTCGAAGTCCGACGCTCTATCCAGCTGAGCTACGGGCGCATGATAAAACAATAGAGCCGCAACCCTTTCGAGTGTCAAGGATATTTGCCATAATACCCGCCCATCATTTATTTCAGGTTATCTAACCTCATGAAGGATATCTGAGATAAGATTGACACTCTTTCGCACCAGGTCCTTAATTTCCTGATATTGTTCTCCCTCAATCCGCTCCCGGGAAAGGACTTTTGAACCCAGACCCACGGCGCAGGCTCCTGCCCGGAACCACTCCCGGAGATTAGTTTCATCGAGATCCACGCCCCCCGTGGGGAGAAGAAGCGCCTCCGGCATAGGGCTTCGGACTGCGCGCAAGAAGGATGGTCCTCCAACGGCGTCAGCAGGAAAAACCTTGCATATATGGGCCCCCAGTTGCCGGGCCGTGTGTATTTCCGTCACGGTAGCGCAGCCGGGAAGCCAGGCGATTCCGGCTTCATTGCAGGTAATGCCGATCTCCCTGTCCAGGAAGGGACTCACAATAAAATCCGCTCCTTCTGTTATCGCACGGGAGGCCGTATCCTGATCTTTTACGGTGCCCAATCCGAGACAGAGCTCCTTTGCCGGGAACCGCCGCCTGATTTCCCTGAATACGTCCTGGGCACAAGGCCCTCTATTGACGAATTCGATTATGGTAGCTCCACTCTCCAGACAAGCCTCAACCACCTTCAGGGCCACAGATATGTTTCCCTCATAGAAAAGAAACAAAACTCCTTTCTGGCAAATCTGATCGTATATCCTTTCCCCGTTCATTTCCTGTTTAATATCCTTCATCTACATACACTGCAAAGAGGGTATCCCAATAACCGGATTCTGCATAGAGATGGGAATCCTTAATTCATACTTTTCCAGGCAACCTCAGCCAGGATGGGATCTCTCCGGAAAGGAGGGCGCTGTAAGGTTCTTCGGAAGCGTGATTTTCAGCCGCTTTTCCATGCAGCCAGGCGGCACAGGCCAGGCTCTCCATGGATGGGATCCCTCCGGCTAAAAGCGCGCCGGCAATGCCGGAAAGGACATCACCGCTTCCACCGGTTGCCAGATCCGCATTTCCCGTGGTATTAACAAGGATCTCGTTTCCATCCGTAATAATGGAGGCCGGCCCCTTGAGGAGGGTCGTCCCTCCTGTGACCCCGGCCAGGTCACAGGCCGTCCTGACCCGATCCTGCTGAAGAATTTCCACATCCTGACCCAAAAGACGCGATGCCTCACCGAAATGGGGTGTAATCATCAACCTGTCGTGTTCGACCTTTTTCTCCCTGACAAGTTCTGAAAGATGATAGAGACCGTCACCATCTACCAGAAGAGATATACTCAGGTTCTGACTGTGAAGCATGATGGACCTGAAAATCTTCCCGGCCGAATCCTTCCGTCCCATTCCAGGACCTGTTACAATGACATCCGGTCTGTATTGCTGAATAAGATCATGGATTTCATCACCGGAACTACCGGAAAGGGAAATTGTGATCAATTCGGGCAGATGACCGGCAACGATAATCCTGCTCTCTTCCGTTGTGGCGCCGTAGCATAAGCCGACACCTGTCCTGAGAGCGCCTTTTGCCGTGAGGAGAAGGGCTCCTTCCATACCGGTAAATCCACCGATAATCATAAGGCGCCCCCGCTCTCCCTTATGGGTATCTGGATCACCCTCTTTCCATCCTTCAAGACGGCGACTCACATACTCAGCATCAACCACCTGTCCCGCACCGGCTCTGCCGGTCACGACCGAGGGAAAACCGATATCAGCCACAAGCACCTGCCCGCAATACCGTTTGCCTGGCCAGGTGACCAGGGTATATTTGGGAAGCCCCATGGTAACGGTTACATCAGCCTCAACCGTTTCAAGTTTCCTGTCCAGGGGACCTTCTGAGGGCAGACCTGACGGGATATCAGCGGATAAAACCCTGACACCAGATTCGTTTATCCGGCGTACAACTTTATCCAGAGGAGGACGCACCCTGCCTTCAACTCCGATTCCGAGGAGAGCATCGATAATAAGATCGAGAGAATTAAAATCGATTTCGGCCCATGCATCCAGTTGCACTATCTTCAGACCAAGTTTTCGGCACATCATAAAAAAGGTATGGGCTGATCCCCTGATCTTTTCTTCAGATACACAGAGGAGAATAACAATCTCGGGTGCAGGATCGCCTTTGCTCTCCCTGGCCGCCAGATACCAGGCCGCGGAAAAGCCGTCTCCTCCGTTATTGCCTGGACCTGCTGCTATCAGGATATGTCCATCGTCACCGGCCATCTCAAGAGCGGTATCAGCGATAAACCTCCCTGCGTTTCCCATGAGGATCTCGCCCGGCATCCCGTATTCCTCCATGGTTATGCGGTCAATTTCCCGCATCTCTTCGGATGTGACGATCCTTACTCCCATTTATAAAAATCTATCCCCTTTTCTCCAATATGGTAAGAATACAGTCCTCCCTTTCTGTAACCCAGGACCTTCGAATAATATGAATGATCTTCCGGTGGATCAATTTGAATCGTATTGATCCGGTTCCCCTTCATGTCAGTTATCATGAAACGGAGTTCATTGTTTACGATATCCCAGAAGTATAGAAGTTTGTCATCAACTATGTTGAAAAGTACATTCTTCGGGTCCGGCAGGGTCGCGATCACACCTCCCAGGGCCCTGTTGTCAACATCATAGGTGAAGACCTTCCGATACTTAAATCTCTTATTGTTATAATAGGCAACAGATATCAGGAGGCGGTCCCCCTTGCTGAAGATGAGAACATTCTCGATTTTTCCCGAATAGGTCTCTCCGTCTTCTTCCTCTTCAAAGGAGAGACGGGAAAGATTGGTATAAAATGTTCTCTTTTTTCCCTGGAAACGAAACACGGACCATGAATGAAATGAATGGGATATAACGAATAGATTGCCATCTCCATCGATAAACATCTCTTCAATGTAATAAAAGGGAGTGCCAGGGGAACCTCCCTGCCCCAGGGTGTACTGGAGCTCTCCCATTTTACTAAAAACGAGTATGTAGGAGGGGGAAATGCCCGATTTATGATCTCCCTGCATATCCGCAAGTCTGTTCTGAATATAGAGGTTATCTTCATTGTCAAGGGTAAAGGCCCCTATTATGGAAAAGTTAAAGGGAACGACCGGGACCTCCTCTCCTTCAATACCTGCCGTGTCACCTATGATCCATTCAGGTTTGCCGTCAAATCCGATAACCTGTACACGTTTTGAAAGGGAATCGGCAAGTATAACCCTGTTTTTCTTTATTTCAACGCCAAGAGTCAGGTCCTTGATCCCCTTTTCATCCAGAGCGAGCCGTACCTCTCCACCCCCATTTCCCCTGGGAATCGTCAGAAACTTATTCGATTTCATGGTGTCCACTCTCCACTGGCTGCAGCCAGTAATAATCGTGAGGGACATGATGATCACACCGGAAAAGAGAAGATGTCTATTCATTATTATCCTGTATCGTGCTTAGTTTTTTCTACTGACAGAATACGCTCCTGTTTTTTTGTGGCAATAAAAAAACTATTGCGTTCTCAGGGCCTTGAGATAAGTATCAGAACCTGTCATATCTTAAAGTATTGTCATTGGAGGCTCCCATGAACTTCGAATTAACCGAAGAGCAGCAGATGGTTCGGGATATGTGCCGTTCCTACGCGGAAAACGAACTTAAACCGATAGCGGCTGAACTTGATCAAACCCATGAATTTCCCATGAACCACGTCAAGGCTCTGGGCGAAATGGGGCTTATGGGTGTTGTCTATCCTGAAGAATATGGTGGTTCAGGCATGGACTACCTGTCTTACGCGGTAGCCATTGAAGAGATATCCCGGGGATGTGCTTCCACCGGTGTTGTCCTTTCCGCTCACAATTCTCTCTGCCTCTCCCCTCTTTATTATTATGGTAGCGAAGAACAGAAAAAGAAGTTTCTCCCGAAACTGTGCACCGGTGAATGGATCGGCTGTTTCGGTATTACTGAAGCGGACGCGGGCTCCGATGCGGCCGGCACCAGGACGACTGCTGAACTGAAGGACGGCAAATGGGTCCTGAACGGTACAAAGAACTTTATTACCAACGGCGGCGTGGCAGATGTTTCCGTGGTAATGGCTTCAACGGACAGGGAAAAGGGACACAAAGGCCTTTCAATGTTCATCGTTGAAAAGGGGACACCCGGTTTCAGCGTAGGCAAAACAGAAGACAAACTCGGAATTAACGCCTCATCCACAACGGAACTTGTCTTTGACAACTGCTCTCTCCCCGAAGAGAACCTTCTTGGAGAAGCAGGACAGGGATTCAAGATATCGATGCATACACTGGATGGCGGACGGGTCGGCATCGCCGCCCAGGCCGTGGGAATCGCGCAGGCCGCTTTTGACGAGGCCGTGGCTTACGCTGCAGAAAGAAAGCAGTTCGGACAGAGCCTTTCAAAATTCCAGGCCATCCAATGGATGATTGCTGACATGGCTACCGATATCGATGCCGCCCGTCTGCTGACCTTCCGGGCAGCCCAGAACATAGGCACTGGTGATAGACAGCGTTATTCCAAAGATGCCGCCATGGCCAAACTCTTCGCCTCTGAAGCTTCCCACAGGGTCACCCATAAGGCGATCCAGATTCTCGGAGGATACGGTTACACGCGGGACTATCCCGTCGAACGGCACTACCGCGATGCAAGGATTACCGAAATCTATGAGGGCACTTCGGAGATACAGAGACTCGTAATCGCCACAAACGTGTTGAAGGCAGTATCCTGATGACCTTTCAAATCAGGGCATCAGCTAATCTTATATCAGGAGTTGAGAAGGCGGGTATTCATGGGTTTTTTTAAAAACGCGGGTGATTCTTTAAGCAGATATTCAGAAATCATCGTCAACAGGACCGAGGAATATACAAAGATTGCCAAGCTGACCCTTGACATTCGACGTATCAACTCTGACGTACAGAAACTTAAGATTCATCTGGCGGACATCCTCTTCCCCTATCTCGAGAAGAACGAGCCGATAGACCCCGAACGGGGAGAATTCCGGCATATAGTGAACGAGATTCGCGAGCTGGATCGCCGTATCGAAGAGCTGGAAGCTGAGATCCAGAATCTGAAAAACCATAATGACGACTCCTCCGGGGTGGAAGAAACCGACTGCGAAAAGGGCTGATCTGTATGCCCCTATCTTCAAAGAAGGTTCTGGAACATCTCTCTTCTCGAAGGGGAAAATACACACGGCGGGATGTTGTCAATCATTTCATGGACGCCCGCAAGCGAAGGGAAGAGGCGAGAAAAAGCAAAAGACGTCGCAGGTCCTCCGCCTCCTCTCCTCGCAAGGACATTGACGTTATAAACAAAACCATTGACGCCTGCCTCGCGTCAGGTTTTCTCCGTATTGAGAAAAACGGCCTTCGAACGCACGCCTTTCATGTTACGGGACCTTTCTCCACCAGAAAGGGAGGCGAAGGCATGGTAACGGGACCCGACGGACTTCAGGTAATGATCCCCCGGAAGGAGAGGGGAAGCGCGGGAAACAACGATATTGTACATGTGACTGTCTATGATTATCGCCGCGGTGAATTCCATGGAACCATGGATGAGATCATTGCCCGTAATCAGACCCCGGTAATAACAAGGATTACCGGGGTTGACGACCAGGCTGCCTATCTTGAACCACTCGAGAAAGGGAGTGATGTTCCCTTCGCAGCTCCCCTGGATGGCCGGAAGGTCCACGTAGGAGACATGGCCGTAGTAGTACCTGAAAAAGGCTCCTATAAAAAACATCCGGGATGTCGCATTACCACAACCTTCAGCCCTGATGACGAATCTCATGATTTTGAGCGGATCTGCGTCAAGCACGACCTCCCCACCCCACCCTCCAGGCCTGAGGATCTGCCCTCCATAGAAAAGCTCCTGAAGGATACGACCGTCCAACGAAAGGACTACCGGGATGAATTCACCATAACCATAGATGGTGAGACAGCGAAGGATTTTGATGATGCCCTCTCGCTGAAGAAAGAAAAAAATATCAGGACCCTCTCCGTTCATATCGCAGATGTCTCCACATTCATACCGGCCGGCAGCCGGGCGGACAGGGAAGCCCTCGAACGGGGCAACAGTTACTATATCGGGAACCAGGTCATCCCCATGTTCCACGAAGTACTCTCCAATGATCTCTGCTCCCTTCGGGAAGGGGAAGATCGCCTGACCATGAGCGTGGAGATCGATTACGACTCCAAAGGGAAGGAGCTGGATGCACGTTTCTTCCGGGGAGTCATACGTGTCGACAAACGGCTTACCTATGAACACGCTGACGCGATTTTGCAGGATACCGGCAACTCCTCCCAGAAAAAACTCCTTGCGGAACTGGATAAACTGACAAACGTTCTAAAAGAGAAGCGCCTTGAATCCGGCAGAATCGACCTCAACCTCACGGACATTGAAATCAAGTACAAGGGGGACCGGGTTACGGACGCGGAACATGCCCGGAGACTTCGGAGCCACAGCATCATCGAAGAATGTATGCTGAGTGCGAACACGGTTGCGGCAAGGAGACTCAAAGAAGCGGATATCCCCACCCTTTACAGAAACCATGAACCTATCGAAAGCGACTCCCTTTCCGAGATGAAGCAGGTTCTCCGCCTGTTTCGAATTTCCGCTGGAAGGACAGATTCTCCCTCTACCTTCATTCAAAAGGTACTTGAAAAAATCAGGGGGAAGGATGTCGAGGAAGTAGTCAACTATCTCATACTTCGTTCCATGATGCAGGCCTTTTACGGCGTAGAGCCCCTGGGGCATTTCGGTCTTGGTTTCCAGGACTATACCCATTTCACGTCACCCATACGAAGGTGCTCTGATCTGGTTGTCCATAGATGTCTGAAAAGCCTGATTGACGGCACGGATCATCCTTACTCATCGGCAGAACTGGTGGAGATAGGAGAGAGAACCTCTAACAGGGAACGCCTTGCCATGAGAGCCGAGAGGGACATGATCAAGTTAAAATCCTGCCGCCTGATGAAAGACAGAATCTCAGAGGTCTTTGACGCCATGGTTACCGGTGTGTCGCGAAGCGGTTTTTTTGTGACTCTCAGGGAGACTCCGGTGGAAGGGATGGTACCACTGAGAAACCTTGAAGATGACTATTACCACGTGCTTGAAGATTCCTATACCGTGGTGGGGCGACGTCACGGCCGGAGGTTTCGAATCGGAGACAGGGTTGAGGTGCGTCTCGCGGAGGTGGATCCTCTGCTTATGCGTATCGATTTTAGCCTGGCCTGAGATGTGTCGTTTTACCCTTCTCTATCATAAAACGGATTCGCCTCATTACGATCTTCTTTTCGAAGAGATAAAAAAGGATAGCCTTTTGACCCTCCAGATCCTTCCAGACGACCTGGAGGCGCTCCTCCAGGGCCGGGAAATCCGTACCCGTTTACTTCCTCGTCACAGGAAGAAATATCTTGACTATGAGGGGATGATTTCCCATGACCGTGGATATGTCCAACAGGTCGACTCCGGCACCTGGAGGCCTGATAAAAAGGTTCGAATCCTTGAAGGGACTCTTCTTAAAGGAAAAATGGTCCTGGAGCAGAATGACGAAAGCTGCAGAATGATTTTACAATCAGAAAAATTCTGAAAAAAAATGGTATCCTGCTGATGAAGCTATCAAGAATCCCGTCAATCAAATCCCTATCCTCCAAAGCCCTGATATGCGTAGTCGTAAGTGAAGAAGGCTTACCTGAACTGGAAACCCTTCTCAAAGAGCTGCCTATTCAGGGAACCCCGGATCTCTCCGGTTTTATGGGGAAGAAGGATGATTCCCTCTTCTTTCATTCCAGAGACGGGCAGCCTCTCCTTCTTTCAGGAGTCGGACCCGCCGAGTCCTGCACGACCGAGAGGCTTAGAAACCTGGGAGCAGGAATCTGCAACCAGGCGAGAGACAAAAAATGGAACGAGATCGCCTGTGTTCATATACCTGTCCCCGGATTGTCCCTCAGGGACCAGCTGCTTCCTGTCACAGAAGGCATCGCACTGGCCAACTACAGGTTCGTGGAATACGTCTCCGAGAAAAATAAGGAAAAATCCCCTCTTCTTGATAAAATCCAGGTCCTTTCAACGGATACAGGGATAAAGAAAGACCTCGATCGACTTTCAGTCGTCGCCCGGAATACTCACATGTGCCGTGACATGGTTAACCGTGGCTCGGATCATGCCGGACCGGAAGACGTGGCCCGGGAAGCGTTGAAGCTGAAAAAGTTAAAAAACGTGACATGTCAGGCTTATGGCCCGAAAGAGATTGAGCGGATGGGCATGGGACTGCTCCATGCCGTGAGTATGGGGAGCAGGCGTCCTCCCAGGTTCGTTGTCCTCACCTACAGGGGTGCGGGCAAACAAGAACCATTCCTGGCCCTGGTAGGTAAAGGAATAACATTTGATTCGGGAGGAGTCAACCTGAAGAGAACCGGTCATATTGAGACCATGAGGATGGACATGGCCGGGGCCGCAACGGTTCTCTATACGTTTAAAACGGCCGTAGAACTCGGCCTGAAAAAGAACCTCCATGCCCTGCTGCCTCTAACCGAGAACATGCTCTCCAGTCTCTCCTTTCTTCCAGGAAACGTCTACAGGGCCTACGATGGCACGACTGTTGAAATAGGGAACACAGACGCGGAAGGAAGGCTTGTTCTTGCTGACGCCATCTCCTATGCCGCGGACAAACTTAAACCGGCTGCCATGATCGACGTGGCAACCCTCACGGGGGCCTGTATCGTTACCTTTGGAGAGACAGTGGCCGCCTGCATGACACCCTTCGATGATATGCACAATGCGCTCACGGAAGCCTCGCAATTAACCGGGGAAAAGATATGGCGTCTTCCTTTCTTCGAAGATTACGATGACAGAATGAAATCGGATATCGCGGACATCTCCAACATGTCATCAGAGAAGAACGCCGGCACTATCTCAGCCGGAGTCTTTTTACGACACTTCACGAAAGAGGTTGCCTGGGCCCATATCGACATTGCCGGCGCCGCATGGTACTCGAAAAAAAGAGGCTACAGGCCAAAGCATGCAACAGGTTTTGGGCTTCGTCTTCTGCTGGATTTTGTTGAATCCTGGCAAAAATGAAACCTGTACAATTATTAAGGGAAAAATCATGAAACCGATACAGATCGCTGACGACATATACTGGACCGGAGCTATAGACTGGAATCTCCGTAATTTTCACGGCTATCTGACGCAGAAAGGCTCCACCTATAACTCATACCTCATAATTGATGATGAGATTACCCTGGTGGATACGGTTAAGTCTTATCTCGCCGGGGATTCCCTCGCGAGAATATCCAGCATTATTGATCCTTCAAAGATTAAACGAATTATAGTGAACCACGTGGAGATGGACCACACAGGCGCACTCCCTCTCCTTCTGGAGCACTCACCCGGCGCGGAAGTAATCTGCTCATCAAAGGGTGAAAAGGGGTTGATCCATCATTTTGGCTCCGATTTCACCATCCGGCCGGTTGAGGATGGGGAGTCGATTAACACCGGCAAGCATACTCTCACCTTCAGGTTAACTCCCATGGTTCACTGGCCGGATAACATGGTATGTTATTGTCCGGAAAAGAAGCTCCTGTTTTCCAATGACGCCTTTGGCCAGCACCTTGCCACCTCGGAACGCTTCGAAGACCAGTATCACGTGGATATCGTTATGCAGGAGGCACGCAAATATTTCGCCAATATTGTTCTTCCCTACGCCGCACAGGTAAAGAAGGCCCTGGAGGCCCTTGATGGACTGGAAATCGGTATGATCGCACCCAGTCATGGGCTTCTCTGGAGAAGTCACGTGGAAGCTATCCTGGAACATTACCGTAACTGGTCGGAAAACAGATACACATCCCGGGCACTCATTATCTATGACACCATGTGGGAATCGACTGCCAGAATGGCTCGCTCCATCCAGGGAGTCTTCGAAAAAGAAGGATACGAAACAAGGCTCCTTCATCTTCAGAATAACCATATTTCAGATATTATGACAGAGGTCCTCGACGCGGAATATATCTGTGTAGGTTCACCTACCCTGAATAACGACATGCTTCCAACTGTGGCATCCTTTCTAACCTATTTCAGGGGGCTCTCTCCCAAAAACCGGAAAGGTCTCGCTTTCGGCTCTTACGGATGGGGAGGCCAAAGCATAAAAAATGTTCACGAGTTTCTTGCATCCTGCAAGCTGAATATGCTCGATCCCATCTCCGTACAGTATATTCCGGACGCAACATTTATTACAGAAATGGAAAAAAAACTTGCCTCGGAAGTGCGGAATCGTATATAATTGACACTATGAATAGACCTGATACGGAATACTTCCGGGACCGATTGATCAATTTCGGTATTAATCCCTCACTTCATCGGTTAAAAATATACGGGTATCTGGTAAATCACCCCACTCATCCTTCAGTGGACGAGATATACCTGAAACTTCACCCTGAAATACCTACTCTCTCCAAAACGACCGTCTATAACACCCTTAAACTCCTGATCGATAAAAACCTCATTCAATCGATTACTATCGAGGAGAAAGAGGTACGATATGATGCGGATATTTCCTTCCATGGGCATTTCAAATGCACTCATTGCGGTCAGATTTATGATATACCCATGGATCCCAAACTGGAAGAAAAAATCAGCGCTATCGACGGTCACAGGATCCAGGAAAGTCATATCTATTTACGGGGTATTTGTAAAAAATGCTTGAAAGAGTGACATGACCCGGAGAAAGTTACAAAACTGAAATGCATAAAATATTTTTAGATTGCTAACTCCTGTAAACGTTACAGCAATCTCTCGTAGCAACCCAATCATAAAGGAGAATCAATATGAAGAAGTATGTATGCACAGTTTGCGGGTACGTTTACGATCCTGAAGCCGGTGATCCGGACAACGACATAGCTCCCGGTACCAGCTTCGAAGATCTTCCAGATGACTGGGTTTGCCCGGTTTGTGGAGTCGAAAAAGATCAGTTTGAACCTGAAGAATAATTAAACCAGGAGACTCCCATGGATGCTGTTCTCTTATCACGTATTCAGTTTGCCATTCAGGCAGGGTTCCACTTTATTTTCCCTCCTCTGACTCTCGGAGTAAGCCTGATCGTGCTTATCCTTGAATCAATGTACGTCAGGACAGACAACGAGGATTACAAAAAGCTCTCCTTTTTCGGCGTAAAGCTCCTGACTCTGATTTTCGCTCTCGGTGTGGCCACAGGTATCGTTCTTGAGTTTGCCTTTGGCACCAACTGGTCCAACTATTCCAGGCTTGTGGGCGACATCTTCGGTGCACCACTGGCGGCTGAGGGGATTTTCGCCTTTTTCCTTGAATCGACTTTCCTGGGAGTCGTAATTTTCGGACGGGAAAAGATATCCAAGAAGGCCTACCTTGTGGCCGTTTTTCTTGTTTTCTTTGGTTCCCATCTCTCCGCTTTATGGATACTCATCGCGAATTCCTGGATGCAGACACCGGCTGGATACGAGATCGTGAACGGTGTTGCCAGACTTACGAATTTCTGGGAGGCTGCCTTCAACCCCTCCACTATGGAGAGGTTTACGCATACCATAGCAGCCGGATGGATAACAGGTTCAGCCTTCCTGACCGGCATCTCTGCCTGGTATCTCCTGAAAAAACGCGCGCAGGCCCTCGCAGGTACACTTATCAAGATATCCCTGGGGCTTTTTATTGTGATGTCTGCTCTCCAGTTTGTCACAGGTCACATGCACTCCATCCAGGTCGCCAAGACCCAGCCGGCCAAGATGGCGGCATTCGAGGCACTGTGGGAAACCCAGAAGAACGCTCCCATGTCGATCATAGGTATTCCCGATGAAGACGCTCAGAAAACCTATGCTGAAATCGCCATTCCCGGTCTTCTCAGTTTTCTTATCGATTTTGATACGGATTATGAGGTCAAGGGGCTGAACGATTTCCCAAGGGACGAGTGGCCTCCCGTTTGGCCTGTTTACTTATCCTATCATATCATGATCGGCCTTGGCTCTCTTTTCGCACTTGTTGCCATCATAGGACTCTACATGCTTGTTACTGGCAAGCTCTACGAAACAAGATGGTTTCTCTGGCTCCTGCTCATCATAAGCCCGCTGCCCATCCTGGCAAATGAAGTCGGATGGATGGCGGCCGAGATAGGACGTCAACCCTGGGCCGTCTATCATGTTTTAAGAACAGCGGACGCATATTCGCCTACTGTTTCGGTGGGAGAGCTGATATTTTCCAACATCATGTTTATAGCCATATACGCTCTCCTCCTATATATGTTCCTGAAGATACTGGGTAAGCTGATTCAGGACGGGCCGGAATCCACCAAGGCGGGTTATTAGGGAGGAACTAATGGATATACAAATTCTTCAGATAATCTGGTTTATCATCATCGGCGTCCTCTTTATCGGCTACGCTATTCTGGATGGGTTCGATCTCGGAATCGGCTCACTTATGCCCTTCCTGGCCAAAAGCGAGCAGGATGAAAAGGTAATGCTCAACTCCATAGGACCCGTATGGGACGGAAATGAGGTATGGCTTCTTACGGGGGCCGGGGCTCTTTTCGCAGCCTTCCCCCATGCCTACGCCACTGTATTCAGTGGATTCTACCTGGCCCTCATGTTTGTTCTCATGGCCCTCATCTTCCGGGCCGTCTCTTTCGAATTCTATAATCAGGATAATCAAAACAGTCGTGTCTGGAAGACAACCTTCTTCCTGGGCAGTTTTCTGCCAGCCCTCCTCTTTGGCGTTGCTCTCGGTAATATAATGAACGGTATCCCCCTGAAAGATGGCTTTGAGTACTATGGGGGCGGACCTCTCATGAGATTCCTCTACCTCCTTCGTCCCTTTCCCCTCAGCGTGGGACTTCTCGGGCTGACCGCCTTTCTGATGCAGGGGGCCACCTATGCCATGCTGAAAACCGAGGGGGGGCTCTACAGTCGAGCCCAAAAAACTGTCAATAAGATATGGCCCGCTTATATCATACTGCTGGCCCTTACATCTGTCCTGGCATTTATCTTTCTTAAGGGTAGTCTGTCCAATTTAGCAGGATGGGTCTTCCTCGCAGTCAGCCTGGGCGCCCTTTTCATGGTTAAACGCTTCGCCGGTGAAGAGAAAGATTTTCCCGCTTTCCTCATGTCATCCCTGTCATTCCTCTCCTTATGGGGAATCACCGGGACCTACATGTTCCCCAATCTTGTTATCAACAACCTTCCAGGTGAAGCGAACATAAATATCATAAACGCCTCCAACAGCCAGTTAACCCTTACCGTGATGCTGATCATAGCCGGGATAGGAGTACCCATTATGCTCGCCTATACTTTCTATGTTTACAGGATATTTAAAGGCAAAACGATGTCGGAACATTAATAGTAAGGAGCCAAAAACCATGACCAAACTACTTGAAATATACCGCTGTGAAGTCTGCGGCAACATTATTGAGATACTCCATGCGGGTGCCTCGGCCCTTGTCTGCTGCGGCCAGCCCATGACCCTTCTGACCGAGAATACAACGGACGCCGCCCAGGAAAAGCATGTCCCCGTAGTTGAGAAAAAAGGCGACGGTTTTCTCGTACGGGTTGGCAGCGTGGATCACCCCATGGAGGAGAAGCATTACATCGAATGGATTGAGCTTGTCGTGGATGGGAACAGTTATCTGACCTTCCTTAAACCGGGCGACAAACCTGAGGCGTATTTTGCCGTAAGTGGCAGCGATGTTTATGCGAGAGAATACTGTAATCTCCACGGTCTCTGGAAAGCCGGTATAAAATAAAGGAGACATTCAATCATGATAAAACCGAAAATAGAATCCGCCCTCAACGGACAGATTACCGAGGAAAGCTTCTCGGCCTACCTCTATCTTTCCATGTCGACCTGGTTCCATCTGAATAACCTTCCCGGTTTCGCCCACTGGATGGAAATCCAGGCAAAGGAAGAGTATAGTCACTCGATGAAGTTTTACCATTTCATCCTTGAACGGGGTGGAACCCCGAAACTCGCCGCACTCAAGGAACCGGAATCAGAATGGAAATCTCCCCAGGATATCTTCGAAGCGGCTTATAATCACGAACAGCATATTACATCCTGCATTGACGATCTGGTGGACCTTGCCATAGCAGAAAAAGACCATGCCACGAACGCCATGCTTCAATGGTTCGTATCGGAGCAGGTTGAGGAAGAAGCGGCGGCCAGCGAAGTTCTGGAGAGAGTAAAACTCGCCGGTACTTCGGGCGGAGGATTGTTCATGCTCGACAGGGAACTCGGGCAGAGAACCTTTACTCCCCCGTCGAGCGAATAACAGGGAGATGTGATTATACAGCCCGATGACACAACTGTTCTCTCGGTGATGAAAAATTCTGAAGAACAGCTCAAGACTGGAGAGATCGCCGAGATTGCCGGTCTTGATAAAGAGATAGCGGCAAAAACCATTAACCGACTGAAGAAGGATGGACTTGTCACTTCACCGAAAAGATACTACTACGCGTTCAGGGAATGACTATTGAAATCGATTAAAGGCACGCGAACAGAAAAAAACCTTCTGGCTTCCTTCGCAGGAGAGTCTCAGGCGAAAAACAGGTACCAGTTTTTCGCCAAACAGGCCCGCAAGGAAGAGTATGAATACATAGCCGATGTCTTCGAAGAGACGGCGCGAAACGAAGAATCCCACGCCAAAACCTTCTTCCGTTTTCTCGAAGGGGGGATGGTAGAAATTACGGCCTCCTACCCTGCCGGTATCATCGGCACCACGGCCGAAAATCTTAAGGCGGCCGCCGCCGGTGAGCGTGAGGAATACACGGAACTTTATCCAGAATTCGCCCGTATCGCGAAAGAAGAAGGATTCGAGGACATCGCCCGGTCATGGAGGTTCATCGCTGAAGTTGAGAGAGAACACGAGGCCAGGTTCCTTGACCTGAAGGAGATGGTATCTTCCGGGACCTTTTTCAAACGATCGGAGCCTGTCCGCTGGAAATGCCGAAAGTGCGGGCATATTCATATTAGCAAAGAAGCGCCGAATATCTGTCCGACCTGCGCCCATCCCCAGGCCTTTTTCGAGACAGACATGGCAACCCGCTGAAACAGAATGTAATCGTTAAACCAGAAGGGCCCCGATTTTATCGGGGCCCTTTTTTCTAACAGGTGCTTTCGCCGTCAATAATGAACCCTTCTCCATAAGGTGTTTGACGATAGTCCACTATGACTTTAGGACCCGTATCAATGTAACTTTTGATTCGCTCATCAAGAAGAATCTTGATAGCGTTCTGTTCAACAATATGGTCTTCCGTATCCTCCAGCTCTTCCAGAGCCAGTCCCAGGCGGGGACCGCCTCATCCAAAGCCGGCAAAGATGATGCGCAGGGCCGGTTGCTCGTACTCGGAGTCCTGCATGACCCCTGTAAGTTTATCCCGTGCGCTGTCAGTTATTGTAACAGACAAGAGTTTCCTCCTGGTTGATATTAATTACAGTAAGCATTTAACCCTGAATAAAGTCAAGGAAATTATCAATTATTACAGTATTTACTGAAAATCCTTGGGAAATCCTTGACGCGTGATCCCTCTTCTCAGTATTTTAAATTTGCAACTATTCCTGAAGATGCTTTTACGGGCATATAAAAATGAATTATTATCCCTGCCGCCGAAAACGGCGAAAATATAGAAGTTTTTTCACTAATTATTCCTAAACGGTAAAAGGAGAGCAAAAAGTAATATTAATA
>CAZYBU010000048.1:0-22220 GCA_964645775.1 uncultured Leptospirales bacterium
CCTACATCCCCTCGTTTCCTTCGGCCCTCCTGGCCTCAGTCTCTTTTGCTTTTAATGAACTTTTTTCCTTTTTCTGTGAATGAATATCTACTTCTTCTGAATGTTACCAGCGGTCCTGTTTACTTTGCTGTACTATATAACTCATTCTTTCCTGAAAGACCTGGCATGTAAGGTCTACCTTTCGTGGCCGGGGTTCATCCTGAACGGCGGCCACTCGGAGCTCGGTCCAGCGCAATTTCGACCTCCTGTCGGCGCTGGACATTACGGAATCCGTTCCGGGCAGGGTCCATGTCTCGCTATTGTTGCGATGATTAATAACCAATTTTTTGTTCTTTTATACCTGGAATCCCGGGAATCGGGAGGTGTCCGCGCTGGACACTGCGGCATCCCTGCAGGGAGCCGCTTTTTGCCGCGGGGCTGGACGGGCGGGTAGCTGGTCAAAATTCCGATTTCATCGAGAACAAGTTCCGACGTGTCGGAAATTATTCATAACTCATCACCCATAACTCTTCACTCTTCATTCATCACTGATAACCCATCACCCTTCACTGATTCATGCCCCATGATCCCCAAGTGCCACAAAAACGAAACACCAAAAAATTAAAAAAACTACTTTACAAAACGACCCTTACGTTTCTATTTGCAGAAACATGATGAACGAACTCGCAGACGCCCTTGTCAGCATTCGAGACCGGGAAAAGATGAAGCGCATCCTGGAAGAGCTTCTTACACCGGCCGAGCTGAAGAACCTGGAGCTCCGGTGGGAGCTCATGAAGAACCTGGCTGAAGGCATCCCCCAGAGGGAGATCGCCCGGCGTCATGGTATCAGTCTCTGCAAGATAACGAGAGGGTCGAAGATCCTCAAGGACCCGGAATCCGTAACCGTCGAGTTTATTAAACCGGGCGGAGAAAAGGGTCAAAAATAAAGATACTTTTTCCAAGGAGAATGACATGCCCAAGGAATCGACAAAGATCCATTTGACCGAAAAGGAGATGCCCAGAAAGTGGTATAACGTACTGCCTGACATGCCCGGTCCCATGTCACCGCCCATAAGCCCGGTGACAGGCAAGCCCCTGACTCCGGATGAACTTCTGGTTCTTTTCCCGGGAGGTCTCCTGGAACAGGAGATGAGCCAGGAATCGGAAATCGATATTCCGGAAGACATCCTGGATATTTACCGGCTCTGGAGACCTTCTCCTCTTTACCGGGCCCGGAGACTGGAACAGAGACTGGGCACTCCGGCGAAGATATATTACAAGTACGAAGGCGTATCCCCGGCCGGAAGCCACAAATTGAACACGGCCGTTGCCCAGGCCTACTACAATAAGGCCGAAGGTATCAACCGCCTTGCCACGGAGACAGGTGCCGGACAGTGGGGAAGCGCCCTCTCCCTTGCCTGCAACTATTTCGACATCGAGCTACAGGTCTACATGGTTAAGGTCAGCTTCAACCAGAAGCCTTATCGTAAATTCCTGATCGAGACATGGGGGAGCCAGGTTGTCCCCAGCCCCAGTGACCGCACGGAATTCGGCCGGTCCATCCTGGCAAAGGACCCGGACAATCCCGGCAACCTCGGTATAGCCATAAGCGAAGCGGTGGAAGAGGCTGCCAGCCGGGAGGACACCCACTACTCCCTGGGAAGCGTTCTGAACCACGTACTTCTGCACCAGACCGTTATCGGCCAGGAGGCCCAGAAGCAGATGGCCATGGTCGAGGATTATCCCGATGTGGTCATAGGCTGCGTTGGTGGAGGTTCGAATTTCGGCGGGATTGCTCTTCCCTACGCCAGGGACAAGATCAATGGGAAAGAAATCGATATTATCGCCGTGGAACCGGCCGCGTGTCCCACCCTTACCAAGGGTGAGTTTATCTACGATTACGGCGACGTGGCCATGATGGCGCCTATCGTGGAGATGTATACCCTGGGCCATTCATTCATGCCGCCCTCCATTCACGCCGGGGGACTCCGTTACCACGGTATGGCGCCGATCATAAGCTCACTGAAACACTCCGGCGTCATCGACGCCATGGCCCTTCATCAGACGGAGTGTTTTCGTTCTGCCATCGATTTCGCCCGCTCCGAGGGCATCATCCCGGCTCCCGAGGCTTCCCATGCCGTTCACGCAGCCATCCTGGAAGCGAACAAGGCGAAGGATGAGGGGAAAGAGAAAACCATCCTCTTTAACCTGAGCGGCCACGGGCACTTTGATCTTGCAAGCTACGATATGTACCTCTCCGGCAAGCTGGAGGACTATGAGTATCCAGAGGCCCTGGTTAAAGAAGCGTTGAAGGATGTTCCCAAAGTGGAACTGTAAGACTGTTAGATGAAAAACTTTTTAATGAAGGGGATGGGTTTCCATTCCCTTCATTTATTATTTCGGAAGAGGATGGATATCCGCTTCCGGGAAGGTCAAAGTGAAATTTTCCATTTTAATGACAGAAAACGGAAAGAAGGGGTTGATATCGGGAAAGTGATCGTGATTTGCCCGGATATGCTTCAGTCGTGAGAAACGGGCCCGTCCCCGACCCCGGGGGCGGGTTATGTAAATGGTATCATTCAGTACCTGGGTAATGGTATTGGGAAGAAAAAACGTATGGGCCGGGAAAGAAGGCCCCGCGGTTTCGAATTTAGCTTGAAATACTAAGTCATCTCCACGGAAGACCTGAACGGTCTCCCGGTTTTTCCCTGTTTTCTGAATATCAAATTCGGCCCGTTCCTTGGGGATGCCCCAGTTCTTCCGGCCATTCTCAACGCTCTCCAGGGTGGAGACATAGATGTTGGATATGGAACGGTTTTTCCCGGAAAGGTCCCCTGCCTGGAAGTGGTACGTGCCCGGGATAATGAGAAGCTCCCTGTAGGGTCCGGCGTCCGATTTCAGGTAATCTATGGCCATGATTGCGCCGAACCCTTTCATCTCTTTACCGCGCATATATTCCGGGAAGTTTGAGTCTTCCAGCCTGTTGCGGAAGCGGTAAACCAGTATATATCCTTTCCCTTTGAGTCTCCAGGGCGCCGGAACTTGCTGTATCACAGGTTACTATTCTCCCCAAAAATTATTGTAATATAACAAGGATAAACTATTGTAGCATCGTCAAGAATTTTCTGTCCGCAGATCAGTACCTGTATGGCTTCTCTGTTTTTCATTGAGGATGCTGGTGAATGTACGCCTGAAGGAGGAGATGGTGATAAATCTTATCAGTGTTAAAGGAGCTGCAAATACCATCCTTTTTACTCCTGTGACCTTACTGCCGGCACCCCTTTCTCTCAGGCTGGCCCTGGAGAGGGATGATCTGCTGTTTCCCCTTTCAGGTGAAAATTTCAAAAGAGTGTTTCGCGGGTGAAAAGGCCCCACCGGGAATGCCGGTGGGGCCTTAATCCTGTTGAGAAGGCGCACCTGCATGGAATCATACCGGCCTGTTTTTATCTTTCTCTATCGTAGGGCCAGGCCATGACGCCCCCTTCCATGACCTTTACGTTTTTCCATCCGTGACCCTCGAGTATACGGGCCGCCTCGTATCCCCTGAGGGATATTTTACAGTAGCAGATGATCTCTGCGTCCCTGTCCTCAGGTAGTTCGTTAAGCCGCTTTCTGAGGGCGCCCAGGGGTATACGTTTCTCACCAATGCCGAGTCTCATGGCCTTGTATTCATCAGGCCCCCGTGCATCGATAAGGAAAAGGTCCTTTCCGCTGTCTACTTTCAGTTTTACGTTCCGTGCGGATATCCCTTTCATCCATCCGGAAAGCTTGTTCTGCATTATATGGGCTGTGGCGATAATATGGTCGATGGCCAGAGAGAAGGGGGGTGCGTAGGGGAGGTCGGCGTTAACCATGTCATCGACCGTGAGTTTTCCCCTGAGGGCCATGGCCCACTGGGCGATCTGCTTGCTGGCGTCTCCGGGGCCGCCGGTTGAAAGATGCGGAAAATGCCGCCCGTCGGGGAGTGACAAAAAAATAAAACCTGCTCTTGACAACGGTGTTTACATTCTCTATATTTGTAATGAGCATATGATCATAAAGGAAGAGGGTATGCCTAGACCCCGTAAGCCGCGATGGATCGATGATGTGACAGGTGAGATGGTGTTCGTTCCTTACACGGGAAGCGATCCGCCGGAAGACGCCGTTATTCTCACCGCGGATGAACGGGAGGCCCTGAGGCTCTGCGATTACCTGGGCCTGGACCAGAGCGGGGCCGCGGAAAGGATGCAGGTCTCCAGACCGACCCTGGGACGCATTCTGCAGAGGGCCAGGAGTAAGGTCGCATCTGCCCTGACTGAGGGGAGGTCCATTGTAACAGCCGGTTTTACCCCCGATGATTCCCTTTCCGGGCCTCGCAGGCAGAGGAGAGGAAGGGGAGCAGGTCGAGGAGGCGGCCAGGGCCGTCGGGGCGGATGGTATACCCGGGAAAATGATTATGAATGAACAAGGAGGCTGATATGCCAGGTGGTGACAGAACAGGACCTGAAGGCGCGGGTCCCATGACAGGAAGACAACAGGGATATTGCACAGGCAATGACGTTCCCGGTTACACCAGCGGTACTCCGGGATTAGCCCGAAGGGGCGCCGGATTCCGTGGAGGCGGAGGATTCGGACGGGGAGCCCGCGGTCGCGGTCGCGGAATGGGGTACCGTTACGCCGACCCGCTGGCTCGGGAAAACCAGGAACTCCGGCGAAGGGTTGAAGAGCTTGAATCCAGGTCCGGAGGAGAGACCTCTGAAAGCTGACTTTTTGTGGTGCCATAAAAAGAGGGTGCCCGATTCAGGCACCCTCTTTTACTGTACAGGGAGTATCTCTATCAGATGAATTGACGGTCAGTATTCCACGTTACCGCTCTTAGGACCCTTCCATTCGAAGGAGACGATCTTGCCGTCTTTCCAGCCCATGGTGAAAACCCGGGTGGTCCCCACGGCGTTTTTCGATCGTTCACACTTCGCGACGGTCGCTTCAGCCGTGTAGAAAAAGGTACCGTCTTTTTTTTCGGTTTTCGTAATGATCGGTTTTTCAAGATCACAGGCCTGCATCGCCTCGGGGACCACTTTCGGAGTCCCGTACTTTTCAATGACGGCCGTGAGTTTTTCCTGGGATCCGAAAGAGTTAACGAATTCCTTCATCTCCGGAATAACCTCACCTCTGCCGCATTGCATCAGCGTGGCGGACAGCAGGACCATCATTGCCAGCGTAAATCCTTTTTTCATCATTAGCCTCCAGATTATTGTTGTTGTATTCCACTCCTGCGCCACGTTGTTCAGGGATCCATTTCAGGAGCGCCCTGCGCTCTGTAGCTGGAGAAGAGAATCGGAATCAAGCTCTTCCCGGAGGTTCCGTCCGATAACCGTTAAGAACGGTTCACGGATGGTTCCTTCATGAATCGATATCTCGTATCGCCCGGAAACATACTGGACCAGTACGCCTCCTTCCTCTTCAAGTTCCACCAGGCCTTTTACCCGGAATACGGAAGGAGAGAGGTTCTCCAGGGTTTTCACGAGAGAATCCCGACCAAGGGGGTTTCCAGGTTTCAGGGTAACGCTTTCCAGACCGTCCATATCGTGGGTATGATGGTGATCACCCGGGCCATGCTCCAGTGGGATGTCCCTGTCGCTGGAGTAGAGGAGCCCCGGGTTCACCTCACCGTAGGAGGCCGGTATGATGGGGGCGTGGGGGTTGTGTTCCCTGATAACGTTCTTTAATCTATCGATCTCTCCGTTAGCCATCGATTCAGTCTTGTTCAGTATGATGATATCAGCCGTATGGAGCTGGTCCCGGCTTACGCTGAAGGCTCCCAGGCTTGCTTCAATGTTCAGTGCGTCGACGATTACGGTAACGGAATCGAAACGGACCAGATCCTGGAGCTCGATGACTTCATCCAGGAGGTTGGCCGGGTTGGCAACGCCCGTTGTCTCGAGAATAATGTAATCGGGATGGAATTCATCCAGCATGCGGGAAATGCCAGATTTCAGGTTTCCTGCCAGCGAACAGCAGACGCACCCTTCATCCAGCTCCATGACCGCGTAATCGCTCTCCAACAGATGATTATCCACACCCTTCTCGCCCAGTTCGTTCTGGATCACGGCCGTGAAGCGGTTGAACTGCTGCTGATACTCAACGAAGTGATTGAGAAAGGTGGTCTTACCGGAACCGAGGAAACCGGAAAGGACAATAAGTTCGGGCCTGTCGTCGATCCCCAGGATCTTCTTGTCCATGGATGACGCGTCCCGGAGTCTGTGTGCGTTCCACCAGCGGGCTTCGGGTACGGGATGCTCCTTCTCCCCTTCCCAGAGAAGCTCCAGGTTCTTTCCGGGCAGGTCGGGATAGGCCTCTCCCCAGGTAAGGCGGAACTCCCATCTGCGGGTTTCCCGATCCTCCAGTTCTTTCAGGCTTCCGTCACTGGATATAACCTTAAGAAGACCCGCCCCGGAATAGACCGCGTACCGGGAGGGTGGCTGTTCGAGGATCAGTGAGAGGGAACCGGCCAAAACCTCGTACAGGGAACGGACCAGGGGCAGAGCAGGTACATCCTGTTCCAGTTCCCCGGGCGCGACTACCTCTTTTCTATCACCGTCTATGGTAACATAGAGGCCCTGTTCATTAAGGGTTTTGAGCCGGTCCCGTGTCTCCATGACCAGGGAAGACCACTTTCCCTTTCCGTGAACTTGTAAAAGAATCGTGCCTATGCCGAAAAGTTCGACCATCTCCTGATGGGCCGTGAAGGACCGTACCTTCTCCAGATAATCATCCCGCTGGGTGATAATGCCTGCCGGGACCGGAATCGATTCCACGATGTCCTCTTCCGGGTCCGGGAAATACGTAACAAGATAACGCCCCTCTACGGCGGCAGCCGCGTTTTCTGATTCCATCAGGAGAAGTCCGAACACGCCCGCGCAACCGTCTATCTTCATGGTCCATCCTTCCAGACCGTTGGCGATCTCCTTCACGCCTCTCCATCCCAGGTGGTAGCGGATGGCCGGCACGAAATTGGCCCTTATGATGATATTTCTGAGAAACTCCTGGATATAGGCGTCTCCCTTTTCCTGGTTATTGCGGGGAAGAAATTCTGTAAGGCGCATGGTATTCTCCATAAAAAGAATTCCGGGCCCGGCATCTGCCGGGCCCGGTAGGGGGATTATTCATTATCCGAAGGTAATGGTGTCCCCGTTTCCGAGGTAGACCTCGTCCTTGGAGCGGAACCGGGCCGTACCCTTTACAACGGGGTACCCGCGGGCTACGAATTTCTTGGCACAGAGAACACCGGTGCAGTGGTTGCATCCGATTTTCTCGAAATCGTATTTTCCCAGGGAGATGACCAGGTCGTCGTACTTCGGATCCCAGTCATCAAAGGGAGAGATATGCAGTCCGCCGTAGATGCCGTGGAACTGGTTGTTCTCGTACTGGATCTCATTCCGGGCGGTCTCAGCGAACTGGATAATTCCCTGGTGGCAGCAGCCAGTGACGCTTACCAGGCCCTTGTCCTTCACGTTGAAGTAGAGGGACTGCTCCCCGTATACCCGGCAGATGATCGGCACACCGAATACAAAGGAGGCCATACCGGGGATGTGCTTCTTCAGCCCGTTATTGACCGTGATAACCTTCCCTTTGTGGCCGCTGTCCTTGAGATACTGCAGGCCTTCCTTATAGAACCCTTCCGGAATGTATATGGTAATGGTCGGGTCGTACTTCATGGTGACCGGCAGTCCCCAGAAATGGTCGAAGTGCTCGTGGGAGATGAAAAGGGCCTCAATCTCGCGGTTCTGGAGCATCTTGTCGATCCCTTCCCGCTTGAAGCACTCATCGGTCCACTTGTAGGACCACCCTGAATCGAGAAGGTACTTGTGCACCTTGCCGTCCATCTCCTCGACTTCGAGTAGGGCGGCGTAGCCTCCCGCGTTCTCCGGGTGTACGCTCTTCTTCTCGATTATGGCCCAGGCTTCTTCGAGACGGTCAGGCAGGAGGTGCTTGATCTCCTTCATGCCTTCCTCGTAGGAACCTTTTCCAAGTCCTTTGCCGTTCGCGAAGGGGGGCCAGTTATAGTCATACTGGTTAACCAGCAGTCCGCCCGCTCCCTTGATGTCACCCATGAGGGTTCCATTATCGAACCAGGAGGTCTCGGATATGTTGGTTACCTTCACGCTTTTACAGACTCCTATATCCTGCATCTTGCGCTTCTTCTCAGCGAAGTGTGTTTTGCGCCAGGGAGAATAGGAGTAGATTCCCATGGCCGCCAGGGTTCCGCCTGCGAGACCCATGGCCGCGCCTTTGAGGAAATCTTTCCGTGTCGTTTTTTTATCTTCAGACATTCTTTCCTCCTTGTTCTGAGTTATTTAGGTATGATGGGAATGCTTCCAATAAGAGGCATTACCCAGACCAGGATGAAGTAGAGGAGAACGCCGGAGACAGCGCCGACACCGAGGCCCCAGCCAAGCTGTGGTGACCATTTAACGCCGGCAATCTTTGCCTTTTCGGCGGCTTCATCTTCTTCAACTTCTTCAGCCGTCTTGGGTACCATCTTCCATCCGGGCCAGTTGTCCATGAACCAGTGATGGACCAGCCAGATGTTAATCAGCCAGATCGTCGGTATCATGGGGAACTGCTGGGGATGGGAAAATCCCTTCTGGGTTCCCAGGAAGAGATGGGACGTACGGTAGTAGAAGGCGTAGAGCAGCAGGCCCGCGACGATCATGATACCTGTACGCGCCAGGACGTTGACCGGAAGACTGAATTTGTTCGGCCAGTTGCCCATGTAGAACTTGATGAAAAGGGCCGGTACCAGGAAGAACACCGCCATTTCACCCACATGCAGCCATCTCCAGTCCGGAGCGAAATCCCGCCTTGTTCCACGGACCGCTTCTCCCCATGCCAGCTCCTGCGCGAAGAAGAAGAAGAAGTGCATGGCGAAGGCGATGGCGATAATTCCGAAGAAGGCGACCACTCGCCTGAGCCATCCCGTCTTGATAAGGCTGAAGGGATAGCGTTCCCAGATGGTTTCCACGAGCCAGACCGAGACCGTGGCGCACATGATCCAGGATACGTGGAAGTTACCTGATACCGTGTTGGCGAACTGGTGCCAGTAGGGCGGAGTAATGGCCGTGAACTCCTGCCAGGGGTGGTAGAGAATGCCCATATGGGAGTGCATGGTTATGAAATACACGATTGTACTGAGGAAGAAGGTCATAACCAGCATGCTCAAACCCTTTGAAGGCTGTTTCATCTCCTGCCAGGGACGTTCCTCGGCCGCCACAACCCACGCGGGGCTGAGCCACGAAGCAATGGCCGCGAACATGAGAATAGCCAGGGCCGCGTACTCGACGGCAAAGAACTCGGTTATACCTTCCAGCTGAGTTAACTGGCCCGGGTTGAAATAGGCGAGCCCGAAGTTACCCAGGATGCCCTCAAAAAATCCCTTGATGAGAATGAGGAGTACGCCCACAGATATCGCGGAGAGAACGGCTCCTTTAATGAGGGGATGGGTCTTCTCAAGCCAATTCCGCCTGAAGGGCCAGTATCCGAAAAGATAGACCATCCAGATAAGGATAATGAGCCACCACCGGGTGTACATATACCCCACATAGGGTGTGTACATCCGCATGAGGCCCCGTGGATCCTGGAAGATCCACCAGGTAGCGTAGAAAACCGCCACCGTGAGGACGAGGCTTACAAGGGCGGGGATGGGTCCCGGCCAACGCTTGATCAGCTTCCGTTCCTCGAGAAAATTGGTGCCAAAACGTTCCATATAATGCACCTCCTGAAACCAGTAGTATCCCTGTAAAACAGGGTTTATTCCGAAGGGTCACCGGCGAGGACCTTTTCCATCTGATCCCGGGTCATAGTCGCCGGGTCCAGTCCGAGCTCCATTATCTTTGTGTAGAGACCAGCCTCGTCAGGTTTACCCGTATTCGGGCTTTCTTTAAGATCTCCTCTTGCAAGCTTTTGAAGAAAATCCCTGCGGGAAATCATTTCTCACTCTCCTCTGTCATGTTCTCTTCCTGTTGTGATGTACCGTTCTCATCCATAATGGACTTCATGATGTCGAGAAGTCTCTGGACATGGGTCTCAACGTTATCCGTATTCTTTGTGCGAAGGGCGTTAAGAACTACCACGTATCCCGCGAAAAGTTCGTTTACCTGACTGTCTGACATGCGGACAAAAACCTCCCGGGCGCTGCAGGAGTGGTACTCCAGGCTCCGGAGCATCTCCTGGAGAATGGAGTTTCCCGTGGCGTGGGCCAGTATGCGGTTGAACCGGGTGTCTTCTTCTATGATCTTCTCTATGTCTCGGGCCAGGATCGCCTGGCTCAGGCCCACCAGGTTCTGCTCAAGGCGTTCCATATACTCCTCGTTCATGTGGGGCATGGCAAGGGTAACCAGCCTGGGCACGATGAGGGTCCGGGCCTCGATCTGATGTCTCAGGTTCGGACAGTAATCGGCTGAATGTGTCGCTTCCGTCGTGAATCTGTCCAGATCCTCAGGAAGGATGCGCCGGGTTACATAGCAACCGCTTCCTTTGCGAACCTCGATCACGTTTCGGGTCTGAAGCATCCGCATGGCCTCGCGGACGGAGTTCCTGCTGGCGCTGAATATCTCCGCCAGCCGCCTCTCGGCCGGAAGGGATTCACCCGGTCTTACCGGATGATCGGCAATATAGGTGAGAAGATTATAAAATACCTGGTCTGTTCTTGATTTGTTCATATTGGTCATACCAAATAATATATTGATAGTACCAGTATGCAGTATATTCAGGTTTTGTCAAATAAAAAAGGTAAATTATGGCCGGGAAATGATATAAAAATATATTGGTAGGTCCAATTAAGGGAATTGGATTTCTGCCGTCTTACGCTCTCTCCAGAGGGGAAGGTATTCGGAAAAGCTTTCATAGAGACAGGTATAGAGCTGATAGTGGCTCTCCCGGAAGGCGTGAACGTTTTGGGAACAAAAAATGAGGACGGTCTTGAGAATATTTTCTTCGTAGAAAGGAACAGCAAAATAGGATTTCACGCCGCTCGGTATAAAGAGAGCCCAGTCGATCGGCTTTATGCTCTCCAGGGTATTTTCCACGATGAGATAGGGAAGCTGGAAGCTGTCTATGTTCTCCGCGATGGTCCCTTCGTAGGGGAAGCGTGCCCCGTCACTTAGATTTTGGAAGGGCTCTCCCTCGCCCCATACGATAACAATATCCCTGGATGAACTGATGTGTGAATAGAGGATCGAATCCGTAATCTGATCCTGGGGCTGGTACCGTATCAGGGCCTCCAGCATGCCGCTCATGGAACCTTCTTCGGCCTTGCGGCGTATCTCCTCTTTAAGGAGAGCTTCTTCTTCCCCGGAGAGGCCGCCGCACTCCCGTTCTTCTCCGGTATGGATGTTCGGTGTGTCGTGAAGAGCGATCCAGATGAGCTGGTACCCGTCAGCGACCAGGGGGCGCATGGTTGTCATGGCCCTCAGGGTACGGGAATCGCTTCTCCGGTACTGCAGCTCGCCGTCCCACGATTCGTGGAATATCAGGTGCTCGAAAATTCGATATAGCCTCGATTCATCCATCTCTACGAAGAGGTCCCGCAGGGATTTTTCACTGGCATCAGATATGCCGAAAAGATTCCGGGCGGCCGTGTTAGCGGCATAGAGATTCCGGCCTGTCATCTCCAGAAGAAGGACCGGCGTGTCGAAGAGTTCAATACGGTTGGATATGCCTCCCCAGCGGGCGTCCATGAAGAGGATATCATCCACGGCGTCTGTGATATCCATGATGTAACCGTGGAAGTATGTGAAATCATGGGGAGCGGGAAGGCCGGTCAGCTTGAGCCAGCGGATAGTCCCTCCCTCCGGGTGTACGCGGATGATGGTCTGGATTCTCTTGTTTTTATGGAAAGACCTGAGGAAATGGGAGAGCTTCTGGGCGTCCTCGTTAAGGACCACTTTCCGGGCGAATTCTTTGTTCTGAAGCAGTAATCGTGAGTCTTTTCCCAGTTCCGGCAATTCATAATCGTTCAGGAACTCAATGCTTTTCTGGACCAGGTGTATGCGCCAGAAAAGGGCCGGAATAGACATGATATACCGGGTCAGCTCTCCATCATGGACGTGTTCTTCCGGGACTTCGATTCTCTGTTCGGAAAAGTCTTTCATGAGTGACAGGATAGAGGCCGGGCAAGGTAAAACGTCAATAGAAAAAGGGGAAAATGAGATCATATACTCTTTCAAAACCCCTTGACTCAGGGAAGGGGCCTGCTGTAATGCGCAGAAGAACCGGTGAGAGGAAAATTAACATGAAATCGAGTACTATCCCTGAAGTCCTGGAAGACATACGACAGGGGAATATGATAATCCTCGTGGATAACGAAGACAGAGAAAACGAGGGTGACCTGGTCATCGCGGCGGAGCATGTAACCCCGGCGACCATAAATTTTATGGCTACCCATGGACGGGGACTTATCTGCGCCCCCATGGAGGCCCGGCGCCTGGGTGAACTGAATATCGAACTTATGGTAGACGATAACCAGGACCGGTACGGAACCGCCTTTACGGTCTCCGTTGACGCCCGGGAGGGGACCACCACCGGTATTTCAGCCCATGACAGAGCCCGGACCGTTCAGGCCCTCATTGACGGGAACTCCACGGAAGCCGATTTCCGCAGGCCGGGACATATCTTTCCCCTGGCCGCCCGAAAGGGAGGCGTCCTTGTCCGGGCCGGCCATTCCGAAGGGAGCGTGGATCTGGCCCGTATGGCGGGACTCAGGCCCGCGGCCGTTATCTGCGAGATACTTAATGAAGATGGAACCATGGCCAGGCGGCCCCAGCTGGAAGTCTTCGCAGAGAAACACGGTCTCAAAATAGCGACCATATCGGACCTTATCCAGTACCGGCAGCACCAGGAGCGCCTGGTTCACCGTGGAGCCACGGCCAGCCTTCCCACGGACCAGGGCGAGTTCACGGTCCATGTCTATGAGAGCGAGGTGGGAGATCAGCCCCACCTGGCCCTGGTAAAGGGCCAGATCAAGGGCAAGGAGAACGTCCTGGTGCGGGTTCATTCCGAGTGCCTCACGGGCGATGTCTTCGCCTCACGCCGGTGCGACTGCGGCTCCCAGCTTCACAGGGCCATGGAGATTATCAATAATGAAGGGGAAGGGGTCGTTCTCTACATGCGGCAGGAGGGGAGAGGAATCGGCCTTCATAACAAGATCGCCGCCTATCATCTCCAGGATAACGGCCTGGATACGGTGGAGGCCAACGTGGAACTGGGGTTCCCGTCGGACCTCCGGGATTACGGCATCGGAGCCCAGATCCTCGTGGACCTGGGTCTGCATAAGATACGGCTTCTTACGAATAACCTGACGAAGGTCATCGGTCTCGAAGGATACGGCCTTGAGATCGTCGAACGGGTGCCTATCGAGATACCTCCCAGGAACGAGAATATCGGGTATCTCAAAACGAAAAGAGACAAGATGGGGCACCTGATTATGGGAAAGGATGAGGAAAGCCACTGATATGGCAACAAAGGGTGAGACCGTACTGGTTGTTGATGACGAGGAGATAATCCGCTACACTTTACAGAAGAAGCTTTCCCGCCTGGGGTACAACGTCATATCCCTGGAGAAGGCTGAAGACGTCCTGTACCTGCTTAAAAACGGGGAGAAGGCTGACCTGGTCATTACGGACATCAAACTCCGCAAGATGGACGGTATCGAGCTTCTTCGGCGCCTCCGCTCCATGGATGACCCCGTCCCTGTTCTTATCATTACCGGTCATGGTAACGTAGAGGACGCCATAAGCGCCCTTCGCTACGGCGCCTCCGATTTTCTCCGCAAGCCCTTTGACCTGAACGAAGTGGTATCCTCCGTACGGTCCATCCTGCGAAGACAGTATGAGCAGCAGCTGGCCGAAGACTACGCCCGATATTGCCGGTTTGAAAAACTGGAGTTTAAGCTGCCCGTTGAGCCGGACCTCATCAACGCGGTATCCTACCGGTTGACCGCAAGTCTTATCCCCATGGGATTCTGTAACGCCACCACGGCCGAGAACATAACCCTGGCCCTGAGAGAGGCGACCGGTAACGCCATGTATCACGGAAACCTGGCCATCCCTTCCGAAATACGGGAGACGGGCGGAATTAAGGCCTTCAACGAAGAAGTTGAAAAGAGAAGAAAGAGGCCTGAATACAGGGAAAGGATAACGACCCTTCAGATGGAACTGACCCCGGAATATGTCCTCTACACCATCGAGGACCAGGGTGAAGGTTTTAATCACCGGTCGCTGCCTGATCCCCGGGACCCGGAGCACTTCTTCCTCTCCAGCGGGCGGGGCCTTTTTATTATCCGGGTCCACATGGACGAGATTGATTGGAACGAAAAGGGTAATCTTATTCAGATGAAAAAATACAGTATCGCCAGAAACGAGTCTAAGACGGAGAAACGCCATGTACACAATTAAATGGAACGGTGATTCCGTCTCCATCCTTGATCAGAGGCTCCTCCCCCTTGAGGAGAAATATCATACCTACTACGATTACCTGGGGGTCGCGGTGTCGATCCGGGACATGGTTATCCGGGGCGCCCCGGCCATAGGTATCGCCGCCGCCATGGGGATCGCCCTGGCCGCGAAGAACCTCCAGGAGAAGGATACGGGTAGCTTCAGGGAGAGGATGAAAGTGATTCTCGATTCCTTCGCGGAGACCCGTCCCACGGCCGTGAATCTCTTCTGGGCTATCCGCAGGATGAAAAAGATCATCGAAGAGGGTAAAGAGATCGAGGAGATACAAGGCCGCCTGGAAGAGGAGGCGAAGAAGGTCCTGGAAGAGGATATAGAGGCGAACCGGGCCCTGGGAAAGAACGGTTCCCGGTATATCGAGGATGGTGATGTTGTCATGACTCACTGCAACGCCGGTGCCCTGGCCACGGGAGGATACGGGACGGCCCTCGGTGTTATCCGCGCCGCCGTGGAGGAGGGAAAGAATATTCAGGTCTACGCCTGTGAGACAAGGCCCTATCTTCAGGGGGCCCGGCTTACGGCCTGGGAACTTTACCGTGACGGTATACCTGTCACCCTTATTACCGACAATATGGCAGGCCATTTCATGAAAAGCGGCGTTATTCAGAAGGTTGTTGTGGGAGCCGACAGGATCGCGGCCAATGGAGATACGGCCAACAAGATCGGTACCTATACTCACTCCATCCTCGCCGGGGAGCACGGCATACCCTTCTACGTGGCGGCGCCGGTATCCACCATCGACCTGGAGACCGTCTCCGGGGAGAATATCCCCATAGAGGAGAGGAGCGTTGACGAGGTTGCCTTTGTGAAGACCGTCCAGATCGCGCCCGAGGGAATCTCGATCCGGAACCCTTCTTTTGATGTTACGCCGGCCTCGAAAATAGCGGCCATTGTCACGGAGAAGGGAGTGGTTGAAAACCCGGCCGATAATTCTGGAGAACTGAAAAGACTGGTGGAGGGTTCCTGATAGAAAATAATTCCTCTCCACGGAAGAATTTCTAATTCATGACTCTGTGATAGAGGGTGATTATTTCCCACCCGTAGAAGAGGGCCACAAGGGCTCCCAGGGCCAGGAAGGGTCCGAAGGGAATAAAACTGCGGAGGCCCCGGCCCGATGCCACTCCCCATACTATGCCGGTAAGGGCTCCCGTTATGATCGCCGTCTCCAGGGCCACAAGGGAAAGCTCGGTTCCAAGGAGAAAACCGAGGGCCACGGCCAGCTTTACGTCCCCTCCTCCGAAGGAACCTGGAAATATAAGCAGAATAACCACAAAAATACCTCCCATGAGAAGGGCGCCCCAGAGGCTGTTCACCAGGTGTCCTTCGCTCAGTACCGGGTAGAGTGAGATCAGGGCAAGTATTCCCACAAGGGAATTGGGAAGCGTACGGGTCCTCGCGTCGATACAGGCAAGGGTCAGAAGAATGTATATAATGAGCAAATAGGCCATGCCGGTGAGCCCTGTTCCGAAGAAGTGGGCCGCGATAAGGGCCGTGGCACCCCCCGCGATCTCCGCGAGAGGATAGAGTGGGGAGATCGGTTTTCCGCATTGTCGGCATCTTCCCCCGGCCAGGAGGTGTCCGGCCAGGGGAACCAGGAAGAACGGATGGATCGTTTTTTTGCAGTGAGGGCAGCGTGACCGGGTGGCCAGCAGTCCTTTGACCGTGGAGTACTCACCGCCGATTATTCGGAGGGCAAGGGTATAGAAGAAGCTCCCCCAGAGGGAACCGAATAAAAATATACCGATAGTAAGTGGAATGGATTGCATGTCAGGTCCAGATAATCGACTGAGGGAAGAGCCGTCAAGCCATGTATTTACTGCTTTACATTCTGTTTTTTCTCTTCATCCTGCGGCTATGAGACAATTTATGGGTGTCATTCTCATCCTGCTTTTTTTCGCGATCTCCTGCGGACGGCAGGTCCGTCCCGAGTACGGCGCCATCCGGGAGGAGTTCGATCGCATAAGCCGCATGGTTGAGCAGGACCGTTCCCGGGTCCGGCGACTGGAGAACTACAGGGTGGGAGAGACAGGTTTCTTCTATATCATCGATCGCGAAGGCATCGTGGTCTTCCACCCGGAGGCGGTTCTCATCGGCCGAAGTTTCGGTTCCTTTCCCTTTGTGAAGGCCATCCTCGAGGAGAAGGAGGGTTGTCTGATCTACCGCGTCGGTTCCCGGCGGCAGGCCGTCCTCTTCGCTCACCTTAATCGAAGAGAGATCATCTGCCTAACCATGGAACTGAGTGAAGTCCATGGTGAGCTCCCGGCCTGCCGGGAGATAAACCTGGATCGGTAAGCTCATCCTTCCATCTCCCCGAGTCTTTTGATTCGTTTCACCACGGGCGGATGGGAATAATGAAAAAAGACGCAGGCCGGGTGCGGGGCAGGATGGCTCAGGTGATCCGTGGATAGTCTCTTCAGTGCCCGGGCCAGGTCCTCACCCGAAGAAGTCTCGGCCGCGAAGCTGTCCGCCTCGAACTCGTTTTTTCGTGAAAGGGCGCCCGTGGCCACACCCAGGACCAGGGAGAGGGGCTGGTAGAGAAGGGCGAAGGAGAGCATCCCCAGGTGGATCCGCCATGAGTCGGCGCCCAGGGCCCGGGAAAGCTCCGGGCTCTCGATCACAAGGCTCAGGACCCAGAGGGTGACAAGCATGGTGATCGAGGAGAGGATGAAGCCCATGGTAATGTGCCTCTTCCGGTAGTGTCCCACCTCATGGGCCAGGATTGAGAGGACCTCTCCCGTCTCATGCTTCTCGATCAGGGTGTCGAAAAGGACGATCCGCTTTCTCGGGCCGATTCCGCTGAAAAAAGCGTTGCCCTTTGAACTCCGCCTGGAACCGTCCATAACGGATACTCCCTTCAGGGGGAAACTGATCTTTTCCGAGTACTGCTCGATGGCCGAACGGAGCTCCCCTTCGGGCAGGGGAGTCAGTTTATTAAAGAGAGGCACGATAACGCTTGTATAGAAAGTGGTGAAGAACAGTGTGACGGCCGTTATCATGATCCAGGCGTAGATCCAGTAAAGTTCCGGAAAGGCCCGATAGAAGATGATAAAACCGGCCAGGAGCAGTGAAGTTATGATAGCGGTCAGGATAAGGGATTTGATCCTGTCCAGGATAAAGGTCCCGGGCGTGGTGCGGTTAAAACCGTAACGCTCCTCTATGACAAATGTCGACCAGATGGAAAAGGGAAGGGAGAGGAGCATGGAGAGGAGACCGAGAAGCAGGAAAAAGAGTATGGATGTCGCGACAGGATGGTCGATCCAGCCGGAAATCAGGCGGTCGATCCAGCCGAATCCGCCGGCCAGGAGAAAGATAATAAGAATGACTGTGAAGGTGGTGGAGGAGACCAGGGAAAGCCTGTCACGGTCCCGGTTGTACTCCCTGGATCGCTGGAATACTTCCCGGTCCATGTAGTCGGCCAGCTCGGCCGGCGGCCTGGAGGGCCAGGCCCGGTAGTTCAGGCGGTCCAGGATTGTTTCCAGAAGATATTCGGCGGCGATGATCCCGGCCATTACGTAGAGATGAATCTGTTCCATTGTTTACCTCCCTCTGACTGCTAACGGGAAGGGCCGTGGCGCGCAATTGTTTTTTCTTGCGCAACCGGGACTTTTTAGTCATTCTTGATCAAGTGAGCGAAAAGGAGGAACCATGTTCCATATCTTTACAGCGGAAGGAATACGGCAGGACGCGACCCTGGAGATCATACGTCAGGAGTCGGCCAGGATGCGGGTGGACCGAAAGGCCAGGGCAAGGCGCATCCTGAAAGAGGGCGAGGGAGGAGACCGGGAAAGCGCGGGCGGAGAACCGGTCATTAGCCGTCAGGCCGTGGAGGCCTACAGGGAAGGCCTGGAATCGGGAAGCGAATATGTTTCCATATTCCATGTGGCTGACGTCATGAGCCGGCCCGTGGTGACCGCGGATCTCGAAGAGGAGCTGGCGGATGCCTGGAAACGGATGGTGGACGAAGAGATTCGCCATCTCCCGGTCATGGATCAGGGGAGGATGACCGGAATCATAAGTGACCGGGACATCCTCTACCGGACATCCTGGCTGGAACATGGGGAGAAGGAAGACCTGGCGGTAGGGGACCTGATGATACGAAATGTCATTGCCACCACGGCCGTGACCGACATACGGCGCGTGGCCCTGGTAATGTTCGATAACCGGATACGGTGCATGCCGGTGGTTTCCCGGGGAGAACGTCTCGAAGGTATCATAACCCGGAGCGATATTCTCCACGCGCTGGTGCAGAGCCGGGAGATGAACTTCTGGGCCTGAATCAGATATAGAACATGAAGAGCCACCCGGCTCTCAGGGCCGGCTTCTCCTCTCCCTCTATCTCAACCGTGTGGGAGGTGTTTACCAGTATCCTGCCCCCCTCTTTCTCTTCCACTCCCTCGAGAACAGCCCGGTCCCGGATGCGGGAACCGGCCTTAACGGGAGCTGTGAAACGGACTGAGTTGAACCCGTAGTTCACCGCCATCTTCGTTCCCTCCGGGACGATCCCCTTCCCGGAGCTCAGCCTGGTGAGAAGGGAAAGGGTAAGGAAACCGTGGGCAATGGGGGCTCCGAAGGGACCTTCCTTCGCCTTCTCCTCGTCCACGTGGATCCACTGTCGGTCTTCTGTGCATTCCGCGAAGGCGTTGATTCTCTCCTGGTCGATCTCGAGCCAGTCACTGGTGAAGAGCTCACTCCCCACCCGCTTTTTCATCTCCTCCAGGGAGAGAATTTCCAAACTGCCGCTTGCCATGAGAGGCCTCCTGTTATCGAAGGGTCAGACCCTCCTTCTCCAGTCCCTTGACGATGTTCTTCTGCAGGGAGTCTATCTCTTCCGGGGAGAGGGTCTTCTTCGGATCAGCGAACACGATCCGGAAGGAGAGGGACTTCTTCCCTTTGGGAATCTGTTCTCCGCGGTACTCGGAAAGGGTCGAGACGGCCTGGACCCTTTCGCCTCCCGCTTTACGGATGGTGTTCCTGATATCTCCGGAATAGCTTGTCTCTTCCGTCATGACCGATACTTCGAAGGGTACCGACGGGAACCTCTGGAGTACCTGGAAAGCGAGGGGCCGCCGTGGAAGGTCATAAAGTATGTCCAGATCGATGTCGAAGAGGGCCGCTTCCCCTTCCAGGTCGAGCCGTTCCCGGACGGCCGGATGCAGTTCAAAGATCAGACCCGTTTCCCTCTCTTCGTGGACTATTCTCAGGCTTCGGCCAGGATGGGCGTAGGGTGGAAGGGAATCCGTGGCCGGCAGGTACTCGATGCCTTCCAGACGAAGATGATCGACCAGGCGACGGGCCGCGTCTCTTGCCGGATAGAATATGGGAGATTCACATTTTCTCATGTAGAAGGCGCCGCAGACACGGCGGTTTTCCCGGGCCAGCTCCCTGGATTCGCGGCCGTTTTTCATGTAGGTCCGGCCCACCTCGAAGACGGCGAAGGCTTCCCTCTGTTTCTGGTTGATATCGAGATGTTCCATCATGGCCGGCACCAGACTCCTGCGCAGACGGTCCTGCTCGCTGGAGAGGGGATTGGCGAGATGAAGTTCCTTCTCTTCATTTATTCCCAGTGCCTCAAGTATCCGCGAGCCGGTGAAGGAGTACCCCCGGACCTCTACCATCCTGCCGGGGCCGGCCAGGATCTCCCGAACCTTCCGCTCGAAGAACCTGTAGTTGTTCTTCTCCGGGGTCTCGCAGACCACCAGGGGAGGGGTCGGTTTTATGCTATCGTATCCGTAGATCCGGCCTACCTCTTCCACGATATCCGCGGCTATGGAGACGTCACGGGTGGCCCGGTAATGGGGTACCGTGAGGGTGAGGTTTCCCCCATCCTGCTTTATGCCGAAATCGAGGGACCTGAGTATGGAGATGATTTTCTCGTCCGGAATCTTCTCCCCCAGTTCCCTGCGGATACGGTCCGTTGTCAGGTCAATAACAATGGTCTCGATGGGGGCGGGATAAGCGTCCAGCAGTCGAGAGGCCGCCTCCGCCCCGGGTATGATTTGCGTAATGAGTTCGTAACATCGGAGGATGGCCTGGACCGTCATCTCTGGAGAGAGGGCCTTCTCGAAGTGTACGGCGGCTTCGGTCCGCAGGGTGAACCTGTGGGCCGTCCGACGAATGTTGACCGGGTTGAAATTGGCCGCCTCCAGTACGATCTCCGTGGTGTCGTCCTGGATTTCGCTGTTGCCTCCTCCCATTACCCCGGCCAGGGCTATGGAACCCTCACCGTCGGCTATCACGATCTCCTCCGGGGTCAGTTCATGCTCCTGGCCGTCCAGAGTGGTAAGGATTTCTCCCTTAGAGGCCATGCGTACCCGTATTTCGTCGCCACGGAGCTTCTTCCGGTCAAAGGCGTGCATCGGCTCGCCCAGCTCGGCCATGACATAGTTGGTGATATCAACGATGTTATTAATCGGTCTCATCCCGATGGCGCTCACCCGGGCTTTGAGCCAGTCGGGGCTCTCGGCGATCCGAATGTTCCTGACCACCAGTCCGCTGTACCTGGGAGCCTCGGCCGGACAGTCGATCGATACCTTCAGGTCCGATGATTCCGGCAGAGAGTTGAGCAGATTCATGTCTGCGGGTAAACGGACCTCCCTGTCGAAGAGGGCCCCGATCTCCCGGGCGAAACCGACATGGCTCCAGAGGTCCGGCCTGTGAGTGATTGACTTGTTGTCAATTTCAAGGAGGGTGTCGACCCATTCCGGAAATATCTCAGAAAGGGGCACGCCCACCGGAGTTTCGGGTGGAAGAACCATGATCCCGCTGTGATCGTCGGAGAGACCCAGTTCCCGTTCAGAGCAGAGCATACCGTTCGATTCCACTCCCCGTATCTTCGTCTTTTTTATGACGAAATCTTCTCCCAGGCGGGTCCCCTCCGGGGCCAGGGCCAGGATGTCATCTTCTTTGTGATTGGGGGCGCCGCAGACTACCTGAAGGACCCCGGAGCCCGTGTCCGAGTCCACCAGGGTGAGCTTGTCCGCCCCGGGATGAGACGACACCTTCTTCGCCCGGACGGTGATGATCTTTTTCAGGTGCTCGTTCCAGTGGACCACGGAATCGATTTCGGCCGTGGCCATGGTAAGCCGCAGGGCCAGTTCATCGGAAGGGATCCCCTCCAGGTCGACCATGGTGCTTAGCAGGTTACAGGATAACCACATATGACAGACTCCCTAAAATTGTTCCACGAAGCGGACGTCGCCGCTTAAGAAATGACGGATATCATTTATGCCGTAGCGCATCATGACAAGGCGGTTCAGGCCGAGTCCGAAGGCGAAGCCGGACCAGGCATCCGGGTCGATCAACCCGAAACGGAGGACGTTTGGATGCACCAGTCCGCAGGGGAGGAGTTCCACCCACCCGGACTGTTTGCAGACCGAGCAGCCGGAACCTCCGCAGATAAGGCAGTGAATGTCAAGCTCGAAGCCGGGCTCCACGAAGGGGAAGTAACCGGGCCGGAGACGGACCGTAACCTCCTGCTGGAATATCTCGCGCAGCAGTTCCTTCATGACGAATATAAGGTTGGATACCGATATCTCCCGGTCCACCATCATCCCCTCCACCTGGTAGAAGGTGTTTTCATGGCTCGCGTCCGTGGCCTCGTAACGGAAGACCCGGCCCGGTCCGATGATCCGGAAGGGGGGCTCCATGCTCTCCATGCCCCTGACCTGTATGGCGGAGGTGTGGGTGCGGAGGAGATTGCCGTCCTCGGTCCAGAAGGTGTCCTGCATGTCCCGGGCCGGGTGGTGGGCCGGA
>CAZYBU010000049.1:0-20923 GCA_964645775.1 uncultured Leptospirales bacterium
AGGTCTACCTTTCGTGGCCGGGGTTCATCCTGAACGGCGGCCACTCGAAGCTCAGCATCCATGCTTCGCTATTGTTGCAAATAGTAAAGGATCATTTAAGGTGTGCTTAGTCCCGATGAAGTCGGGACTTGTCGGCGCGGGACATTACGGAATCCGTTCCGGGCAGGGTCCTTTTTGCTTCGCTATTGTTGCGGAGATTAAGTACTGACTTTTTGCTGTTTTAGTATAATTTCGCTGAGCCCGAAGGGAGAAGTCTCGACAGTGTCGGGATTGGCACATTCGGCCGGAATACGACTGAACCTACTCCAGTCCTGCCCGCCAGGTGGCTGTTCCCGCAAGGCTGTGCTTCTTCGCCAGCTTCTTCATTTTTGAACGGGTTTGCTTATCCGGGGCGTAGAGGGTGAAGCGGCCCCTTCTGTCGGTTCCCTCGATCACGAGGCATCCTGAACCGTGTCGGCGGGAGCCGTAACGGTCCGCCAGCCACCGGGCCCGGGAGAGGGATACCGCCGTGACCTTTTTTCTATTACGCCACAGGTACCCGTAGGCCGGGACGCCGAGCCACACGGCTTTCGCGGGAAAAAACTGAAGGGCGTAACGGATATTTTTCTCGGCCCAGTCCAGGTCCGTGACAGGGCCAGGCTCCGTGCCGCTCCTGTGATAATCGTAGGTCATGATAACCGCGCCGTCCAGAACCTCTGATAAAAGCCGGTAATCATGAAGGTGACGTCTGGGATCATCGTAGTCGAGGGACGGGAAGAGGGCCATGGTTATGACCTTTCCCGGAAGGCGCTCACGTACCTGGCCCAGAAACCGGGCCAGTTCCACTTTCCGGGCGGGTGGAAGATGCTCCACGTCGAAGTGCAGGCCTTTCAGGCCACGGAAATAGACCAGACGGGCCAGGCCGTCAAGGACACGGTCCCGGGCCGCGCCCCCGGAAAGTACGCGGATACCGTCCCTGTAGGACGCGAAGGTCACCAGGGGATAGAATTCCTTTCCGGCGCATTCTCCCCGCAGGCAGTTTTTCAGAAGAGGGAAGTCTGCCACTCGTACTCCTTTCTCCGCGTCCATAAGGACGCCGGTGACGCATAACCGGTCATAGCCTGAAAGCTTTTCCTCAACCGGCTCCTTTGCTCTGTGATAGACATAGCCCCACTCTTCAGCGGTAAGGGAGGGGATCGTCATAAGAATGGCAGAAAGAAGTGTAACTATGCGGACCATACCAGGCTCTCAGATTTATATCCCGGTATCCTGCCCCGGCGCTTAACGCAAGTATAATATGGGTACGAATAAATCAGGGATTAATCTTGACGTATACTTCCCATTCGAGGAACTGCATTTATGCGTTTTCGATTCCAGAATCTGATTGTTTTCCTGTTACTATTGGCGCTCACGGCAGGGTATCCTGCCCTTGCCGATGAGAAACCGTGCCAGATAATCTTCACGGAGAAAGATGGCCGGTTCCTGGCCCGGGCAAAAGGGATCATCGACGCCTCTCCGGAGAGGGTATGGTACATTATTAACGAGTACAATAATCACGATGCCTACATGCCCGGTTCCCTGGAGAGCAGGGTCATGAGCCGGAAGGGGCACGTGCTTCTGGTTTACAAGAAGATTCGGGTGGGACTCCAGAAGATGGAATATGTTTTGAGTGTTACACAGTATCCGGCTGAGAGGGTTGTCCGTTACCGTCTTCATGAAGGTCCATTCCGGAGAAATCGCGGTCTATGGAAAATGAATGAAATATCAAATGGTCGGACGGAGCTGATCTACGAGATGGACATGGAACCGGACTTTAATACGCCCGGATTTCTCCAGAAAATTGTGTACCGTCAGACCCTTCCGGACTTTTACCGGGCCGTTAGAAAACGGGCCGCTGAGCTTGAGAGAAAATAGATTCTGGTTATCTTTATAAAAGAGCGCTGTGTAAAAATGCGATCAGGCAGCTTCGGGGTATGAGTATGTCGGTTACGGTTATTAATCAGATAGCTTTGAACGTTTTCTGCATCCTGGTCCTGGTGATAATTCTGCGGGGCCATATGGTACGGGTCAGTATCTCCCTGGATCAGCGGATCTTCCAGATACTTGCCCTTTCCACACTTATTCTGATGGCAACCGACAGTTTCCTCCTGGTCATCGATGGAAAGGAGGGGAGCATAATTCATTATCTCCTCCAGGTCGTGACGGTAATCTATTACATATTCAATACCGTTGTTATTTCAATCTGGATTCTTTACTCCGATTATACTCTCTTCCACAGGAGAGAGAGACTGAGCCGTCGTATTATTATCCTCGGCCTGGTGAACTTCTTTTTCGCTGTTCCCGTTGTCGCGAGTACCTGGGGAGGGTACATATTCCAGGTCGGCCATGACAATGTATATTCCCGCGGACCCTTGTTTCTTTTTTACGCGGCAGGATGGTACACCCTGCTTTTCTATTCGCTGGGTGCTATCCTCTGGAACAGGAAAAAGGTCGACCGGAACACCTGCCTGGCTCTTATCTATTTTGTTATTCCGCCCCTGGTGGCAAGTCTTCTTCAGCTTGTGATCTACGGCGTTACCATCATGTGGCCGGCGCTTACCCTCTCCATATTGATTGTTTACATTAATATTCAGAACAGCCTGATGACTCTCGATTATCTGACCGGCATCTATAACCGCGCCCAGATCGAGAGTATCATTGAACGCCGCATCTCCTCCCGGAGGGGAATGTTCGCTCTTATTATGATCGACCTGGATGATTTCAAGTCGATAAACGACAGCTTCGGTCACCTGGTCGGGGACCAGGCCCTGGGGAACACGGCCCGTCTTATCCAGGAATCTCTCCGCTCCGGTGATACCGTTGCCCGGTACGCGGGGGACGAATTTCTTGTTCTCCTTGAAACATCCGATCCCGATGGTCTCAAAAAAGCCGTGGAGAGGATACATCAAAACGTGGAGACCTGGAACAGGAAAGAGAATGAAGTCTACGAGCTATCCCTGAGCATGGGCTATGACCTTTTCCCGGAGGATGAGTCCTGTTCACTGGACAGCGCCCTGGACAGGGTCGACATGCTCATGTACGAGGACAAGAAAAGAAGAAAAGAGGGCAGGGGCTGATACCCGGCCAGGCAGCCTGAAGGTTCGTTTCGATATCTCTTGTGATCCACATGCGGGTAGCTTGCATTTGAATTACGGAATTTTCAACAATATAAATGGATATTTTTTGATATTTGTTCCTTTATAATCCACATTATTGAGGCAGGATGGGGTGATCCATCCTGCCCAAACCGGATTGACATATGACCCGGTCTCTGTCCGGGATGGGGAAAGCCGCTGATTATCAGAGGTCATTCCCTGCCTGACCGGAAGGATTACTCCGTATGAAGATACTCATCGTTTATTTCTCGGGAGTGGGGAACACCCGCTACCTGGCCCGGTTCGTCGCCGGCAGGCTCAATGACGCAGCTCATTCCGTTACCACGGTCCCGGTGGAAAAATTTGAACCGGGGTCGATCAGGGAATATGACCTAGTCGGATTCGGTTCGGCCGTGTATCATACCACTCCGCCTGAACCGATCGTCGAGGCCCTGAAAAAATGCCGGGTTGAGGATATGCCCCTCTTTACCTTCTGGACCATGGGACTCTACGCCGCGGACTGCGCGAAAAAATTCCATGACCGGGCCGTGAAACAGGGATTCCGTCCCGTGGCCAACCTGGAGGCTCTCTTTCCCGGAACGGACCTGGCCATGCAGGTCCCGGAAGGTAGCTGGCTGGCGAAGCTGAACCTGCGGGTGGATAAAAAGCTGGAAGAGAAGGTCGAGTCGCTGGTCGAAAGGCTTTCATGCGAGATGCCGGAAAATCGAGAAGGTAGCCGCTGGTACACGCCCCTGGACAACATCGCCCAGAGGATGGGTATTCCGGTCTACGAGAAGTACAAGAGACGTCTTTACGCGGACATGGTAGTCTGTACCCGGTGCGACCTCTGCATGAAGTCCTGCCCCAGGGGATCGATTTACCTGGATGAAGAGAATGCCTACAGGTTCACTCCGGACACCTGTATCCTGTGCCTGCGGTGCTACCACCGGTGCCCGGCCCGTGCCGTTAAACTTCAGAACCATAATAAAAGACCCGGGCAGTACCCGGGTCCCCACGCGGCTCGGAACTACATTCCCCTCACTCCTGAACGATGATGAAAAGGGGTTCCACGTATTCCGGGTCCTCGTTATCTATGGTGTCGATGATCTCTTTGTGCATCCGCTTTTTCATCTCGCCGAAGATGCCCCGTTTTTTCCGCAATGTCTTCGCGAAGGCGAGGGCCTCCTCCATAAGGGCCTCCCGGTTGTCGCAGGCCTTGAGGATGATGTGATGTTCCTCCAGTTCCGGGGCCGTGTACCGTTTCCCGGTCAGGGCCATTTCGTGGAACCTGTACCGGGGCACAGCCTTCAGTACCCAGGATATCATGCCGGGAAGAAAGGGGATGCTCACGTCGATCTCCGGGAAGCAGAAGTATCCCCGGTCTGAACGCATAAACCGGAAGTCGCAGGCGCAGGAGAGGATCGCCCCGTTTCCGAAGGCGTGTCCATTAATGGCGGCAATGACCGGGACCGGGTAGAGGAGCAGTGCCTTGAAGACGTCGTTCATGCGGTACATGAAGTCGCGCATGGCCTGGTAGTCCTCGGCCTGCTTCCTTTCTATGAGCCAGGGTACGTCCACCCCCTGGGAGAAGTTCTTCTCGTCCGAAGAGGTAATAACCAGAGCCTGGATTTCCGCGTCCTCCATTATCTCCTCCAGGGTTGAGACCATGGTATGGGCGAAATCCAGGTTCATCCGGTTCTCGTTGTTCGTCATTGTGAGGATGGCTACGGATTCATCCTTTTCCCATTTCATAAGGGACATGGCGTGCCTCCAGGTTTTCCCGTTCGGGTCTATTTCATTTTCTCTTCCAGAGCTTTTTGCGCTTCCTTTGCTTCCCTGACAGTTTGCTGGATAATCTGCTCCACGGTAAGGGTCTCATGGATGATACCGGCCACCTGTCCCAGGGGAAGGACTCCCTTTTTATTGTCCCCATCCATGGTGCCGGCCTTGAAGGCATCGAAACCGATGGCCATGCGGGCCATCTGCAGGGATTTTTTGATACCCATGAACATAATGCCCATGGCCAGTTTCAGCCAGGGGAATCCCAGCAGGCGGGCGATGCGCCTGGAGTTGAAGAGGGCGCTGAAGGGATTGAGTTTCTTGTTGATGAGCCGTTTCGATCCCTCGGATTTCATGACACGGGCAGGCAGGCCGTCGACCCGGTCCGTGTACACGGTATTGAATATATCCTGTTTATTGGTAACCTCTTTCTGTTTCTCGTGTACGGGGCTCTCCGCAGAGTTCATGAGACGGGTGCCCATGGCCACGGCATCCGCGCCCAGGAGAAGCGCCGCTGCCAGTCCCCGGCCGTCGCCGAACCCTCCGGCCGCGATAATGGGTATCTCCATGGCGTCGGCCACACCGGGAACGAGAACCAGAGAGGTCACCTCACCTCCGTGGCCCCCCGCCTCGTGGCCCGTGACAATGATGGCGTCTGCTCCGTCCTTCTGGGCAGCCAGGGAGTGCTTCAGGGTGGCAACCGTGGCGATCACCTTGCCTCCGTAATCGTGGACCGCTTTCGCGATCCAGTCCCCCTTGCCCAGTGAGTAGTTCACTACCGGCACCTTCTCTTCTATAATGATTTTCGCGTTCCGCTCAGCGCCGGGGAAATAGAGGGTAACGTTGGCGCCGAAGGGCCTTTTCGTAAGCTTACGTGTCTCCTGGATCGCCTGGCGGGTCTCTTCGGCGTTCATGACGCCAGAGGCGATGATACCCAGGCCCCCGGCGTTGGAGACGGCCGCCACCAGGGGAGGTGTGCTTATCCAGCTCATGCCGGAAAGGATGATGGGATACTCGATTCCGAGAAGTTCAGTAATTTTTGTCTTCATGGTATCTCCAGTGGTTGAGAGGTTAGTAAACCGGAACAATCGACCCGACCTGAAAGGAAAGATTATGAATCATGACATAATGGCCGAAGTTTGATCAGTTTAACGTGTATAGTATAAAATAAATATATATTTTAGCAATCCTTTTTCAGGGTTTGATGGGGGAGACTCAACCGGGTCCTTTTGTCAAAAACGGCGATTCCCGGTAATCGTTTCGGCAGGATCGGGGTCCTCGAGAAAGCAGAAAGGGTCCCGTTTCGTGAAGATGTCCAGGCCGAAACTCTTTGTAACGGCCAGGCACCCTCCGCAGAGGGGACGGATGTCGCACTCCGCGCATGAGGAGGTCCCCATGCGATACCTTGCCGCCAGGTCCGAATCGTAGATATCCAGAAGGGAATTCTCGTTCAGGTTGCCGATGAGGGAGGGGAGCTTGCGGCAGGCGTGGACCTGTCCGTCTGATAAAAGGGAAACAAAGTTAAAGGCGGCTCCGCATCCGAATCCTGTACAGCCGGAAAAGAGGTCCTCTCCACGCAGGTACTTCTCGAGGTTCAAAAGGTTGTCTTTGAATCCCAGCAGGGGATTCTCTTTCTCCGCGGTCAGGTATTCCCGCAGAAAATTGCGGTAGGCTTCCTTATCCGGAAGGGCAAGGGCCGCTCCCTCTCCGAAGAGGGCCAGGCGGTTGAAGTTATATCCTCCCGTGCGGCCCTTCAGAATTTCGCCCAGTGGGATAACCTGGTCCAGGTTGTCCCGGGTCAGAGTCAGCATGACCATGGTGTCCGCAGGGGTATCCTGCATCATGTCGAGAAACTCCAGGGTCCGCTGAAAATGTCCCTCTCCCCGGATGTAGTCGTTGTATTCCTCCAGGCCCTCCAGGCTCACCTGGAAGTATTCCGGTACGGCGATTTCGCAGATGCGGTCGATCTCTTCCCGGGTGGCCGGGTTTCCCAGGATGGCGGTGTAGAACCCGTTACGCACCGTGTATTCGTAGAGCTCGTAGAAGTCCGGATGGAGCAGAGGATTGCCTCCCGTGAAGGTTACATGGCCCCGGACACGTTTCGTTTCGCAGAACCGGACCATCTCGTCGATGGTACGCCTCCCTTCCTCCAGGGTCACGGCATTTCGACTGTCCCGGTCGTAGCAGTGGCGGCAGTGAAGGTCACAGGCCTGGGTAAGGTGCCACTGGAGGGTAAAGTATTCGGCTCGAAAATGTCTGTCGGCAATATTCTCTCCCCGGGGAAAGTCACCGGCCCTCTGAATAAGGGGCCCAGGTTTCAGCAGGATACCTCTCTCCACAGCATGGTCAATGACTGCGTCGACCTGGCCGATGGTAAAACCTGTAAGGCCCATGAGCTCAGGACGGGAGATGTTCTCCAGGACCATCTTCAGGGCCAGGAGCTCCCCATCCTCCGCTTCGCGGATATTCACTTGATCTTCCGGGTCACGGTAGACCAGAACCATGACAGGAGAATCGGAAGGGACCGGCTCCCGGTTGCCGTTGAGTTTATCGGGCAGGTGTTTCCAGTTCGTCTCTATTATCTGGAGGGTAGGGTTAACCGTGAGTCTGTCGGGACCGTCCCACTCTTTTTGCCACGTGGGAAGCTCCGAAAGGAACGATTCAAGACGGCCCTTTTCTTCTTTGAGAGATTTGGTATTATCCTGTCCTGACATGAACTATCCTGAAGATAACCGGGATATGATTGTGAGAGATTTTTTTCTCCTGCCTGAACTCAGTACTTGAGATCTTCACCCTGTTGTTTCTGGTCGGAAGATTGTTCTGTATTATCCTGTTTTTTGTTTCCACAGCTGCTTTCACCCTTACTGCAGCTCGTCGCTACGGCCCCGCCTGCCACGAGGGCGGCTATACTTATACCGGCCAGGCTCTTCTTAAGTCTTTCTTTGTTCATAGGTGTCACCTTTTAAAATTATTACGACCCTGCATTATTCTGGATGATAATGCAAACAGAATATGAACATCCTATAGCAAAAAAAATATGATCTGAAATGATAATACGAGCATCACTCCATTTCTCCCGGAAATGTATTTGCCATCTTTTCAGGGAGTGATAACTCTGCCTTCATTGATGTATTCCGGAGGATGAGATGCCAGGTCAGATGGATGAACGGGAAGGCTCCCCTTCCAACTTTATCAAGGAGATCATTCGCGAGCATAACGTCAGCGGCCGTTTCGATGGAAAGGTGATCACCCGGTTTCCGCCTGAGCCGAACGGGTACCTTCACATCGGCCACGCCAAGTCGATCTGCCTGAACTTCGGCCTGGCCCGGGAATACGGCGGCCGCTGCCACCTCAGGTTCGACGATACCAATCCGACCCGGGAGAACGAGGAGTACGTTGAGTCGATTAAGTACGATGTGCGCTGGCTCGGTTTCGACTGGGGAGAGCATCTCTACTTCGCCTCGGACTATTTTCAGCAGCTCTATGACTGGGCCTGCCGGCTCATCAGCCAGGGAGACGCCTATGTCTGCGAGCTCTCTCCTGAGGAGATCAGGCAATACAGGGGGACCCTGAATGAACCGGGCAGGGAAAGCCCTTACCGGAACCGGAGCGAGGAGGAGAACCTTGACCTCTTTGCCCGGATGAAGGAGGGAGAGTTCGCAGAGGGAGAGAAGTCCCTCCGGGCGAAGATCGACATGGCCAGCGGCAATATTAACATGAGGGACCCGGTGCTGTACCGGATCGTTAACGCTCCCCATCATCGTACAGGGGATACCTGGCATATATACCCTACCTACGACTTCGCCCACGGACAGTCCGATTCCATTGAAGGCGTGACCCATTCCATCTGTACCCTGGAGTTCGAGAACCACCGCCCTCTCTACGACTGGATCCTGAACAGGCTCGCTGTCTTCCATCCCCAGCAGATAGAGTTCGCCCGTCTCAATCTCTCCTACACGGTTATGAGCAAGCGAATCCTCCTTCGGCTGGTGAATGAAAAGTACGTTTCCGGATGGGACGATCCCCGCATGCCGACCATTGCCGGTCTCAGAAGAAGGGGGTACACGCCCACGGCCCTGCGTGACTTCGCGGAGAGAATAGGTGTGGCCCGGGCCGATAATATGGTGGATGTCGCTTTTCTTGAACACTGCCTCCGGGAGGACCTGAATAAAAAGGCCAAGCGAGTCATGGCGGTACTCAATCCGGTGAAACTGGTTATTGAGAACTACCCGGAGGAGAACGAGGAAGAACTTGTAGCTGAAAATAATCCCGAGGACCCTGGAGCCGGCACCCGGACCATCCCCTTCGGCCGGGAACTCTACATCGAAGCTGAAGACTTCCGTGAGGATCCGCCGAAAAAGTATTTCCGGCTTTCACCCGGGAAAGAAGTGCGCCTGAAACACGCTTACCTGGTGACATGCACCGGGATGGAAAAAAACGAGGATGGCAGTATCAGGGAGATCCGCTGCACCTATGACCCTGAAACGAAAAGCGGCGAGGCCACCGTTGAGCGTAAGGTCAAGGGGACCCTGCACTGGGTCTACGCGGCAAAGGCGGTCCCGGCCCGGGTCCGCCTCTACGATCACCTCTTTATCCGGGAGAATCCGGGGAACTTCCAGGAAGGGGAGGAAATCCAGGACATCCTCAATCCCGATTCCCTACAGGAGTTGACCGGTTGCATGGTTGAGCCCACCCTTGCCGATGCGGAGACCGGTTCCATATACCAGTTCTTCCGGCACGGCTATTTCATAGTAGATAAGGACTCCACGGAAGATCAAAAAGTATTTAACCGTTCCGTGTCTCTCAGGGACACCTGGGCAAAGATAGAGAAGAAGATGGGATCATAAGAGTCGGAGAGAAAGAGATGAAGATTCTCAGGTTGTTTCCCGTTATTCTGCTTATTGCATCCACTGTCATGGCGGATTCCAGCCGTTTCGTTCACCGGGATTCCGGATTTTCTGTTCAGAAACCGGATGATTGGCACTACCTTTCAGGGGAGGACCAGAAAGCCGGCCTGGAGAAGATGGACATGGTCGACCGGGATATAAAGAAGCAGATGTTGAAGTACTTCAAACCGAACCTTGTCACCATCGCCAGGTACCCGGAACCCTATGACGGTCCCAACCCTTCTTTCGCTGTTGAAGTCACCTATCCCGGTAATCCTTCCGCGAATCCGAAGGATATCCTCCTCATGATTTCAAAGTCCCTTTCGCAGATTTACCATGACGTCAAAATAATTGAGGGCCCCCGGAAGACCGGGGTTGACGGGAAACCGGCGGCCTGGATGAAGTTTTCTTACACCCTCTCCCTGGAGGGGGAAAAAACCTACAGGGTTCTTTCGGAAGCCTGGTACGTGATCCAGGGTAAACGTGCCTTCGTAATGGCTATCGCATGGAGAGATGAGGATGGTCCGGATGTGGTGGCAAAACTCAGAGGCATTGTTGAGTCCGTTGCCATCTCGGATGCGAAACAGCTATCTATCGATGATGAGCTTATGGCTCTCTCAAAGGAGATAAACCATCACTGTCCCATTATGATTGACAATGAAACAAGGCTCGACACGACAATGGCCCTTCCTGAATCGACCCTGATGTATATCTACACACTGGTTAACATGGACAGGGAGGAAATGGATATTGAAAAGATCAAGAAGTCGAGTTACGGGATGATCCAGAAGTACCTCAAGAACAACAGCAGCATCCAGATACTGAACGAGAAGGGGGTGACCCTCAGGTATTCCTACAAGGATAAACACGGTTTCTTCCTCTTCTCTCACGAATTTACTCCCGAAGAATATCGACCGGAGAAGAAGAAGGAATAATTAAGCATGGTTGGTCGTCATATTTCTCATTGACATTTACCTTTACAACAGTATGTATTTCTTAACTTTATTTGCTGTAAAAAAACTCTATTGTCACCGATGCCTTCGGCGGGGGGTAGTAATTCTTTTTTTGGTTGCATTGAAAGCAATTTCAGGAATAATAACTATCTATATGTATCAAATAGTGATGCCATAAAGTCACATTCAGGGAGCGCCGGTCATGAAAAAGGTCCTTTCCGTTGTATCAGCTATTATACTTCTACCTCTCCTGACAGGTTGCGGCCGGCTCGCTGGCATTCCCATGTCTCCGGGAACCACTCCCGAAGAGTGGCTGGCGACATATCCCTATATGAATATTGAAATCTTTTCGCAAAGCCTGGTTCTGGCCAAGCCAAGCTCATCGGCCATAGTGTATTTTTTGGCCCTTGTGACACTGCTGGCTGGTATCGTTTTTCTCCGCGGGCGTGAAGATCAGAAATCGAAAACCTGGTGGGGTATCGCTCTTCTCCTCTGGGGAATCGGCACGGTCCTGGCCGGCACCAGTTACCAGGCCTTCGCATGGGAGATCAAGTGCGCCGGGCAGGAGACCTGCTCATGGACAAGCTGGTTCGAGGTGTTCTACATGATCTTCGAGGTGGCCAGCGTTAACGCCATGGTCTACGCCGTGGCATGGTCCACGTTGAATGAGAAACACAGGTCATGGGTTAAAATCTATCTCCTGGCCAACACGGGACTCTATCTCGCCGTGGCCCTGACAGGCGCCCTTATTCCCTCCTGGTTCATGGTATCCTTCGAGCTGATGCTCCTCTTCTGCATACCGGGTATTATCGCCGCCTTCGTCTTTAACATCCGTGGATACAGGGAGCGCCGCGATAGTATGAACCGGGACCTGGTCATAGCCTGGATCATCCTCTTCCTGGTTATGGCGGCCTACTACGGGTATCTTCTGGCCGGGTACACGGAGAGGCTATGGGAAAAGGGTATCTGGTTCTCCGCCAATGACGTACTCCATACAGGCCTTGTTATCTGGATGGTCTACCTGGCCGGTATTGTCTCGGGTAAGGTGAAAGACCGGAGTTGATTATCCGGCATTCCATCTTTTCTGTATTTGACTTTCCTGTCTTCTGATAGTACATTAAAAGTATATTAAATACTATAGGAAGGTCTGTATCCATAGTCACGATCACAGCCATGAAGAAAACCGTACTGCTTGAAGAAATGAAGAGAGAGATCCAGGACGAAGAATGACCTGAGTTTTTTTCGCCGAAAGAAACCTCTTGAATAAATACCACGGTATGATACCTGCGGTATGTATCTTCAGGAAGGGGTTTGAGCCGTGCAATATTTATTCATCTTTATCGGGGGTGGCCTGGGTTCGTTATCCAGGTACCTCGTATCAACGGCCGTTACCCAGGGAGTGGGCAGTGTCTTCCCCTACGGTACCCTGGCGGTCAACGTGACCGGATCCTTCTTCATAGGTCTAACCTTCTCCCTCTTCCATGAGATCATCGTGCCGTCACACATTCGTGCCCTGGTTACCATCGGATTCCTGGGAGGTTTCACCACCTTCTCCACGTTCTCACTGGAGACTATAACCCTTCTCCGTGACAGCGAGTATAAGCTTGTTGCCATGAATCTCTTTCTTAATAATCTTGTTGGACTCCTCTTTGCCCTGGCCGGTATAGTTATCGGCAGGATGATCATAAGCGTTCTCAGGCAGGTGTGACATGAAACTGGCGGAAGATTCTGTATTACTGAGGGTCTTTATCGGGGAGAGTGACCAGCATGACGGTCGGCCCCTCTATGAGGTCATTGTCATGAAGGCCAGGGAGCTTAACCTGGCGGGCGCTACCGTGCTTCGCGGCATGCTCGGTTTCGGGGCCAACAGCCGCATCCATTCCGCGAAGATCCTTTCTCTCTCCCAGGACCTCCCCATGGTTGTTGAGATCGTCGACTCCGAGGAAAATATCAACCGGTTGCTTCCCTTTATCGACGAGACCGTGGAGGAGGGCCTGGTGACCCTGGAGAAAGCCCGGGTCATCAAGTACAGGCACGGTTGATACATTATATCAGGATACCTCTGCGTTTACCCGTACAGTTCTCCTGTGCAGGACTTCTATCCCGTTTATGAAAAGATACTCGATACCATCCGGTTTTTGATCGGTCTTTGTTTCCGTGTTATTGTCCTTCACCCTGTTCCAGTCCAGTACCAGAACATCGGCGTGGTACCCTTCCCTCAGGTATCCCCGTTTCTTTATGGCAAAGCGGTCCGCCGAGGCTCCCGTCATCTTGCGTACAGCCTCTTCCGGTGAAATGAGGCCGTAATCCCGGGCGTCGGGTTGACGGTCTGAAAATGGAGAACCGGCTTGAAAAATAGTTCTATCAGGATTAACGAATATACAATTTTTTTATTTTGAAATTGATACCTTTACATTGATCCATTCCCCATATTTTTTACTTGAACTTACCATCTGTCAGGCCTTTACTCAGATACATTTGTTTCGGGGGTATAACCGTTGAAACAGGAAAAGGATCTTAATCTCTTCAAGGTAATCGGCATCTACCTCGGAGTATCTTTTATGGCCAACATGACGGCCATGTTTTCCCTTGCTCCTCTATATCAGAATCAGATTATCCGGAGCGGAGAAGAATGGAACTACACGGTCCTTGTCCTGGGAGGGACAGACCTCTTCATGCTGCCGCTCACCTTTATGATACCTTCCCTGATAGCCTTCATCTATCTTTTTCCCGTGTACGCCCCCTATTTTCCATGGACCTCGAAAAGAAATATTGATGACCGTAGTCGAAAGAGGGTGATTAACTCTCCCCTCATGGTCAGCCTGCTCTCTATCATAGGTTGGGCGGTCCAGGCGATCGGTTTTCTGATTATCATTGAAACCCGCGGTCTTGATCTTCCCCCTCATGTTCCGCTCCGTTTTGCATTGGAGATGATAATCATCGGGAGCCTCTGTTTCGTTATCTGCTACTATCTGCTTGAGTTCCTGGTGCGAAAATATCTTGTTCCGGTCTATTTTCCCGAGAACAGGATCAGCCATATCCGAAGTACCATTCAGTTCTCGATACGTGCCCGGTTCTATATCTATTTCTTTGCCGTGACGGTCTTTCCCCTGCTTCTTGTCAATTCCATCTTCCTGGCCAGGAAATCCCTGGCTCCCCTGAGAGAAGTAGTGGCTGTTATCTCAGTCGCTGTCGTTTTCCTGGGGGTTTTCCTTACTTTTATCTTTTCCCGATCCTACCAGAATCCGCTGAACATGCTGATGCAGGCGGCCCGAAGGATTGAAAAGGGTGATTACGACGTGGAGGTGCCGGTGGTCTCCAATGACGAGGTGGGGAAACTTTGCGAGGGTATCAATGACATGGCTGGTGGGCTTCGTGAAAAAGAATTCATAAAGGATACCTTCGGCAAGGTAGTGGATCCCAGGGTACGGGACCATCTCCTGGAGGGGAATGTGGATCTGGGTGGCGAGATGAAAGAAGCAACGGTTCTCTTCTCCGATATTCGCTCCTTTACGGCCATATCCGAGAAAATGGAACCGGGTGAGGTGGTCACCTGGCTGAACCGTTACTTTGAAAGGATGAGCCGGTGCGTGTCGGCGGAGAAGGGGCTGGTAAACAAGTATATCGGGGACGCCATCATGGCCATTTTCGGCGTTCCACTTGAACTGCATGATCACGCCGACGCGGCCATGCGGGCGGCTTACTGTATGCTCCACGAACTGGATGAACTGAACCGTGAACTGGAGGTCGAGGGTCTGCCTCCGATGCGGATCGGTATCGGTCTCCACACCGGGAGGGTACTGGCCGGGAATATCGGCTCATCGGACAGAATGGAGTACACGGTCATCGGAAACACGGTAAACGTGGCCTCCAGGCTCGAGGCCCTCACCAAGGAATACGACCGCTCCCTTCTTATTTCCGAGTCCACGTCCGGGGCCCTGAGCGGCACCTACGGAACCGTCTGCATGAACGAGGTTCGCATCCGGGGCAAGGAGGAACCCATGAACGTTTACTACTGCGTGACGGATTGACCGAAAGGAGGATGACATGAAAAGGTTAGTAGTTTTCGCGCTATTGGCTCTCTGTATTTTTCCCCTGGCAGGGGTTGCGGAGAAGAAGGTACTGGATATCCCGATCATTATCCAGGAGGGGATCTTCCAGGGGAAGCCGGTGGGTGAGCTCTGCGGAACAACCTGCGCGGAGATGATTCTGAAGTACTACGGGGTAACAAACATATCGAACGTGGACATAGCCGAGACCTTCTGCTCAAGCCTGTATCCATCCTACAATAAACGGATGAATTACAGTCCCTCTCAGAAAAAGAAATACTCGACGGATTGCGAAGCTTCACTGGGAAAGGGGGGACGCTTTACCGGGACCAATACCCATGTCCTCTCGCTCTACTTTCAAGGCCTGGGCTTTCAGACCGACCGGACCCGGACCCGCTACGACCGCGATACAGGGGAGGTATCGGCCGAACGCTTCGCTTCCTTCATGAATCATGTCCGGGCCGGCAGACCGGTGATTATCCATGTTGAGCGGCATTACATGCTGGTTATCGGATACGATGACTCAACGAGAACCCTTTACGTGATCGATCCCTCCGACCGGGAGATCCTCACCGTAGGGTACGATACCTTCCGTAACCGGAACAGTCTCTGGAGAAGGACAAGACCGGAGAGGAAAGGCTGGGACGGCCGGTACCTGGCCGCCTGGAAGTAGAACCGGAATATTCCCCTTGCCAGAAGGGGAAGAGTCTGTTCTCTGGACCCCATGAATAGTTTTGAACTGGGACCCATCCGGCCCCCAAGCGAGGCGGGAAGCATTCTTCTCCGGGTCACCCGAAATTGTCCGTGGAACCGGTGTGCCTTTTGCCACACCTACCAGGGGGAGACCTTTTCCCGGCGAAGCGTGGAGGATGTCCTTTCCGACATAGATCTTATGGCTGACACGGCCGGAAAGATCATTTTCAGCCTGAAAGAGACCGGAGAGAGGATATTTACCCGGGAGGATTCCCTTCTCCTGGCCCGGGAGATGGATATGACGGAGGGCCTTGTCCGTCAGGTCGCCTTCTGGGTCTATCACGGCATGCGTTCCCTCTTTCTCCAGGACGCGGACTGCATGGTTGTAAAGACCGATGACATGGTAACGATACTGAACCATGCCGTGAAGCGCTTCCCCTCCCTGGAGAGGATTACCGGCTATGCCCGGACCCGTTCCGCTGCAAAGAAAAGCCTGGAGGAGATGAGATCTCTCCGGGAGGCCGGCCTGTCACGCATTCATATGGGTATGGAATCGGGGGCGGACCCGGTCCTTGATCTCGTGAAAAAGGGGGCTAAGAGCCGGGATATCATCGACGCCGGGCGGAAGATCGTGGAGGCCGGCATGGAGCTTTCTCTCTACTTTATTCCCGGCCTGGGGGGACGGGAGCACACGGAACTGCACGCCCGGGAGTCGGCCCGGGTCTGCAACAGTGTCAACCCGGACTTCATCCGGCTCCGTTCCGCGGTCCCTCTGCCGGACACCGGCCTCCATGAACTGATGAGGGAGGAGGTCTGGACTCCCCTCGGGGAGATCGATAAGGTCCGGGAGATTCGGCTCTTTATTTGGGAGCTGGATGGGGTATCCTCCACCCTGGCAAGCGACCATATCATCAACCTTTTGGAGGAGGTGGAAGGGAAGCTGCCCGGTGACCGGGAGAAAATGCTCGGTATCCTGGACCGCTTTCTCTCCATGCCGGAGGAGGACCAGGAGTTATTTATACTTGGAAGAAGGATGGGCCGTTTTCGCAGGCTGGATGACCTTGCCCCGGACCCGGAGCTTGTCCGAATCCGGGAGATGGTCCGGGAACGTTACCCCTCCCTGGACCAGGCCGTCCTCGAGATGATGTGGAACTACATTTAACGTTGCCGAGGGATGAGTTCTCTCATCTTCAGGAATAATTACTCTGTTTTTATTCCTTTTTCTTCTTCGGGACCCAGGCCCAGACCATCTCGCAGGATACCGGTTCCTCCCCCGTTTCATCGGTTACTGAGACCGGTACGGTCACGTCCCCCTTCGGGTCGTTGCGGATGGAGGCGACCTGCTCTTCCGTGAGCGTGGCGACGGCCTTCATGTCTCCCTTCGTCCGTTTCAGGTAACTCACCTTCAGGGATTTCATAAGAGGGAGCTTATCATCGGGGATGTTCATCCCCACGACAAAACCGGTTGCCGTCTCCGCGATTAGGGCCATGGCCGTGGCGTGGACCCCCTTTATGTGGTTCTGGTTTTTTCGTTTGTTTTTAATCTCGATGATCACCTCTTCAGGCGTCACCTTCCGGTAGGTGAGACCCGCCGTGCCGGTAAAGGGCACGACCCGTCCGAAGAGGAAGGAGCGGACAGGCACCCTGAAAAAGGAAGGGAGCCGGTCGATTTTGTCTACGGTGCGGGACATGCTGTTTGAAAAAGCCATGATATCTCCTGTATGAATCGTTATCGTACCGGAACAGAGTAACTTCATCCTTTCCCGAAGGTCAACCTGTTTCAGCTCCGATTACATCTTTTGTTAAATTCTTTATGCCGCTTAATGCTGTTAAATCTTCTCCTTGACGGGAGCTGTTTTTAAGGATACAGAATAACCGGAACGTTTCATAAGGGAATCACCATTAACAGGAGGGAGGGGCAAATGAGTATTACATCATTGTTAAGAAGGGCTCTCTACAGGCTTGCCGATATCACCGGGATCCGCTTTTTGAGAAGGTTTGACGTTATTCTTTCATTTTTTGAGAACAGAAGGGCCGAAAAGGGGGTGGATAAGGTAAATTATCAGTATAACAGGAACCAGGCAGAGATGACCGCCGAGGTGGCCAACGTATCGGACGGTCCCGGCGAGCAGAGTGAAGACGGTGATGCCAATTTCAGGCAGTTTATTAAAACGTACCAGGGTATCATCGAGAATCTGGAAGCGAAAAAACCGGGACTCTCCGAGGTGGTTAGGATGAAATCGATGCTGGAAGCCTTTCAGCGGGAATGGGAGGCTCTCCCCGCCGGATCACGGGATTACAATGACTGGTTTACGAAGCTTCACGAATCGGGCCGTCTGGATGAATTCAATGATATCTATGCCCGGGCCCAGGTTGAGGCGGCAAAGTAACCAGGTTACCGGTATTCCTTCCGGGAATGGGGTGTCCCGCTTAAACCGCTGAGTAGCCCCAATCCTTCTGGATCATTTCGAAACAGACCCCGGTGGAGGCGATCTCCGTACCGAGGTCTCGGAAAATCATATCCGTGTCCCGGAAATGGGTAACAATCTCCCGGTCCGTAAGATTCTCCGAGGCGATACGGCGTATCTCTGCCACCGGGTCTCCGTATATCTTCAGGAGTTCACCGGTCAGGATTACAAGATGTGGACCGGTAGTGTTAACAACATTTATGAGGGCCACGGTGAAATAATGGAGCTTCTCTTCCAGCTGCCGCCGTAATCGGCTTTTTGGGTCGGAGTATGCCCGTGTGAGGAACTCGATTACCCGGGAGTTGTCTTCAAGGGTGTCATTCGCTTTTTCTCTCTCGTCAGGGGAGAGGGTATCGAGGAAGCTTTTGTAGGAGAAGTAGCAGTCCAGGCAGCCGTACCTGCCGCAGGAGCACTCTTTATCTCCGTCCCGGACCTGGACGTGACCGAACTCACCGCGGCTTGTCACGATCTCTCCCCTGTGTATCAGGCCGTTAGCCGCGCCGCTCCGGGCCGACACAAAGAGGACATTCTTGTACTTGTCTATCATCCCGTTCTCGTGAATCACATAGGACATCATGCTGTTGATGTTATGATCCAGGAATAGAGGTATGCCGGGCAGGAGGTTTTTCATGAGGGAGCGGATATCCAGGCCTGCCAGGCCGGGCATGAATGAGTAGGAGCGGAGAACACCTGTTTCATAATCGATATCACCCGGCACGGAGCAACCGGCCATGACGACCCGGACCCTTTCCACTCCATTCAGGGCCTTCTCCATGTGGCGGCCCAGGGCCCGGATAAAGTCTTCCCTTCCCGTGGCCAGGGGGAGGGATGTCCGGTTCCGGGCTACTATGTCATGGGAAAAACTGAGAAGGGATGAATGAATGCCCGACTGGTTGAAAGTTACGCCCAGGTAGAGAAACTGATCCCTGTTCAGTGAGTAGAACCGCGCCTTTCTCCCCCTGGACTTCTGCTCCCCCGAGGCGGGCATGATAAGGTTCTCCTCCTCCAGGCTGTTGAATATGGATATGACTGTGTCCATCGAATAGCCGGAGAGGGCCCGGACCCGGGCCTTGGAGAGGATGCCATGCTCACGAAAGATATCTATGATATGGTTTCTTTTATTCTGCTTTCTGAGGTCTATTTTTTCGCCGAACGCCAATGGTCACTCTCCATAGATGGTTACCTGATGAAACCGGAATCCGGTTTCATCCCGGCTCCTTTGAGTATCATATCATATTTTGAATTCTTACACTGAAAATTTAACCCGCCATGAATAATATCTTGAAGAGTCTGCTCCCATGGTATACTGGTTTTCAATGAATGGGACTATTCTTTACCTGTTCAAAATAGTTGTTTGACAATATATCGATAACGATATATTCGTGTAATTAAGAAAGAGGAGGCGGCCATGAGTCAAGAAAAAAAGATAACCCTTAAGAACCTGGTGGCCTACGGTGTGGGCGATCTTTATGGAGGGGGCTCGTTCATTATTATAAGCCTGCTCTTTATGTATTTTCTCACCGACACGGTCGGATTGCCCGGCTACCTCGCCGGCCTGGTCATGGTGCCCGGGAAGGTCTGGGATGCCATATCCGATCCCCTCATGGGATATATATCCGATAATCTGGAGACACGGTTCGGTCGCAGGAGAATATTCTTCCTGATCGGTATTCTACCTGTTGCCCTCAGTTTCGCTCTTATGTGGGTGACAGTCCGGACCGGTAATCCCTTTCTTACTTTTCTCTACTACGCCCTGATTTTCATCTTCTTCCGGACCGCCTTCACCATGGTCATGGTACCGTATTCGGCCCTGAACGCGGAAATGACCCTGGACTACAAGATCCGCATGCGTCTCTCCGGCGCGAGGATGATCTTCTCCCAGCTTTCAGCCCTGATCTGCGCCGTGGTCCCCAAGCTCATCATAGATACCTTTTACAAAGAGAACATGGAAGAAGGGTACCTGGTCATGGCTATTGTCTTCGGCGTCTTCTTCGCTCTTCCCTGGATATTCGTGTACCTGGGCACCTGGGAGATCGCGTCAGCCCGGAAAGATAAGAACGCATCGGCCGCGAATTTCTTCAAAAGCTCCACGACCCTTTTCATTAACCGTTCATTCCGGGTTCACATGGGGATGTATATTTTCTCCTACGCGGCCATGGACATACTCATGGCGGTCCTGATATATTTTCTTACCCACTATATCGGTCGGCCGGAACTTTTCACTCCATGCGTGGGGGGCATTCTGGTTACCCAGGTGCTCATGCTCTCCTTCTACGTCTATATCGGAAACCTGAAGGGTAAGGGTTTCGCCTACAGGCTGGGTCTTTCCATCTGGGCCGTGGCCATGGTATTGACCCTTTTCATCACCCCGGAGAGCAGTCCTCTGGTGATTATCCTTATCTCCATTCTTATCGGTTCCGGTCTCTCGGCCGGTACCATGATACCCTGGGCCATCCTGCCCTCGGTGACCGACGTCGACGAGATGATTACCTCCGAACAGAGGGCCGGCTCTTACGCCGGGGCCATGACCTTTATCCGGAAGATCGTGAACGCCCTTACGATCATGATTTTCGGTTTTCTGCTGGATATTATCGGTTACCAGAGGCCGGTCCGGGAGCTGGTCAGCGGAATAACGAAGATGGTGGAGCAGACCCAGGGGGAGACGACCCTTTTCTGGTTGAAGATCATCTTCTTCCTGGCGCCCTTTATCCTTGTGATAGCTGGTATACTGGTCGCCTTCAAGTTTAAGATCACGCCTCATACCCATGCGGTTCTGGTTGATGAGATAAAACGACTCAGGGAAGGAGGCCGTAAGGAAGATGTAACCCCTGAAGCGAGGGAAGTGGCGGAGTTGCTTACAGGTATCCCCTATGAGAAACTTTACCGTAAGGAAATGACGGATTAATATGAGTATATTAATCATGAGAAATCACTAATTATTCCTAAACGGTAAAAGGAGAGCAAAAAGTAATATTAATAACG
>CAZYBU010000050.1:0-17946 GCA_964645775.1 uncultured Leptospirales bacterium
AAAAAGAGAACCAGGAAAAAGTATTCAACCGCCAGTACCTCACCCAGGAGGACCACGAAGGCGTTAATGATAATGATAACTCCCCATATCTGTATCTGGAGCGCCACTCTATCGATTTTCAGGAGATGAAACAAAAAACCTGTAAGCCCCAGGACAAGGAGAGATATATTCAGAAAGGTCGCCAACAGGGAGACCTCAAAACTCATCACGGTATAGGTTATACCGGTCAACATCAGGACTATCGACGTAAAGAAAACGACATACCGGCTGTGCCGCATGTCGAAGGGGTTTCTCCGGTCCATGAAGGACTGGAACGCCTTAAGAAAAGAATTCATTTGTTAGCCTTATGCAACTCATATATAATTCACAATTTATAGTCAAGCAAAAGACAACATGTCCGGCAACAAGATAGAGTCTTCCATTGACAGATTTATCATTTGAAATGTATGCCGGAATCAGTATCATGGAACAGTCAACACATAAATCCGGGGGAAATCATGGATAAGATGAATCTTCAAAAGGAAAACGAGGAACTGCGCAGGGAGCTGGCGATACTCTACGCTTTTGATGAGCTCAGGGACACCCACCGGGAACCGCGTCCTCTGATAAAGGCCTCACTCGACCTCTGCGGAAATGAACTCCAGGTTGAACGATCCTGGCTCTGGTACTACGATGATATTCTCGGGGACTACCAGCTCTTCACCAGTGAGCCTCCCGGCTACCCGGATCTTTCCTCACAACGCGATAAACTGGGTGTGATATGTTTCGACATCCTGAACCGTAAAGACGGAGAGATAGAGATCATCAAACCGGACCTCCGGGACGTCAGGGAAATGGCCGTTGTCCCACTTGTTCTGAACGGACAGGCCCTCGGGGTCATAGTCTTCATCAACAAGATAGAAGGAAAAGAGTTCAGCGACCTGGACCGGAAGATCATGACCGCCCTCTCCAGCCAGCTCGACTCGGCCATTGAGGCATTAAACCAGTACATGCAGGCACGGGTCCGCAGCCGTGAACTTGAGCTCGTCTACAAGATCGACGAGATACGGGACACGTCGAGCTCCTTTGACGAGCTCCTCCAGAGACTTCTTCACGCCCTGGTTGAAACTATGGACTCGAAGTTCTCTTTTATAAACGTATTCAATGAGAAGGCACAGAACCTGGAGCTGAAGCTTGACGGCACCTTCTCATCTGAGGATGAGAGAAACCTGATATTCGATGTCATTAATGAATTCAGCGAGAAATCAATAAACGAGGCTCGCCTGCTGAACCTGGCGACGATCCATCCTGCCGTGGAATCCTTTATAGCGAAACCTCTATTCATGCAGGAGAGGCTGATCGGGGTTTTCGGCGCCGTTAACAGTAATTCAGGGATTTTCAGCCAGACCGATGAACGGCTTCTCTCCGCCATCGCATCCCAGGTAGATACCGCCATCTTCGAAAACCTGGAGAAAAGAAAGATCAAGGACGTCTTCAAGCGCTATGTCTCCGAAGATATCATCGAGGAGATGCTCACAGGCGATGGGGACTACCTGAAAGGAAAGGCCCTTGACATGAGTGTCCTTTTCGCGGACATGCGGGGATTCACCGCCCTGAGCGAGACCCTTGAACCGGAAGACCTTGTTGAGATTATTAACGAATACCTGAGTAGCATGACAAGGATCATCCTGGACGAACGGGGAACCGTGGACAAGTTCGTTGGGGACGAGGTCATGGCCCTCTTCGGAGCGCCTTTTCCCAATCCCGCGCACGCCCATCAGGCTGTGCGTACAGCCATCGCCATGATGAAAGGCATGAAGGAACTACTTAAGCGATGGAAGATCGAGGGGAAGCCGGGACGTCCCATCGGCATCGGGATTAACAGCGGCAATATGATCGTGGGGAACATCGGATCGGAACTCATGACCGATTACACGGTCATGGGAGACAATGTTAACCTGGGGGCAAGACTCTGTTCCGCAGCTGAAGAACACCAGATTCTGATTCCGGAGACGACATGGGAACAGGTAAAGGAGGACTTCGACTGCAATCCCCTTTCGGCCATAGAGGTAAAAGGGAAAAGCAGGCCCATACAGATATTCGAAGTCAGATATTGAACCGGAAAGCATAACGGTTCATTACCTCTTCACGCACCCCCTGACGCTTTCTTTTCATTTTCCGGCAGGATGACCCGATGCTACCCGTTGTGAAACAGAAAGGCGAGCAGGGAAAAGGTGCGGATACTCTGTCTTAGCTGTTCCTGGGTAATCCCTTTCTCAAAATCGACATCATGTTCAAACACAATATCACCATCGTCATCAACATAGGCCTTGGAGAAACGTTTCTCCTTGTTCCAGTTGTTCACCCGGAGAAGTTTCGTGTCCTGGCTCCCTTCCATTTCGATTATTGAGATCAACCGTACGTCCGTTCCTTCTCCCTGGATCTCGGCCATGATGGCAATATTATTAAGAGAGAAAAAAATGGTGGTCTCGTTTTCAACCTGTATCTTGGGAGCTCCCATGTCCTTTACGATTATCGCAAGCTGTTCGGGAGTCATTTTTTTAATAATGGTCTCAGCGGCGTAAGCGGTAGTTAACGTCAGTACAATTACCATGAGTGGAACCACTGACCAGCGTACTCGTTTCATATAGAATACCTCCGGAAAATATGCTATGAGAGGATATTCATAAATGTAAAATAATCAACTACTTTTTTTTGCGACATATATGACAGTTTTACCGGGAATTTACATAAATTCGCGGTCTGCCGACAAAACAGGATTCAGGCCGTGTCACGCGCCATACCGTGAGAACGTTTCCAGGTCTTTCAGATCTGATGCCGATTCTTTCATTCACTGGCACAGCGAAAATATAAGAGCAGTACTTATTCCTATGAATTGCTTATACGTGCAAATAAATATGAATTACTATTTCCGCCGTTTGCGACGTGGATATTAGAGTTATATAACAGCAAATAAAGTTAATGAATAAATACTGAAAAAAGATTGCTGCTCTTATAATACTATGATGTAGAATTACATCATGTCCGTTATGTATTGAATGAGTAACAGCGTATATGCTGAAAACATGAGGTTGCTTTGTGCTATTATTCTCTTTGCTGGATTATACATCTTTTCTCATTTTTCTCTACCTGGGAATATACGTCTTCCGCAGAGAACCGGGTACCGCTATTAATAAAATTTTTCTGGCCCAGAGTTTAAGCTTCGCACTGTGGGCCCTCTGTGACACCTTCATCCATTCCACCTCCTCTCTTGAAACTGTATGGGTACTGGAGAGGATAAGCACAGTCGGTTACGCCACCTTCGCCGCCTTTGTTCTGCACTTCTTTCTTGAAGTAAGCGGACGAAAAGTATCCAGAAAACCGCTTATACTGGCATTTATCTATGCTCCCGCTCTAATTTTTCTGTTCCGGGGTCTCTACTCCCCCCTGGCTGTAAGCGAGTTCGTCCCGGGTCCCCTGGGATGGAGCGAGATTCTTCCTTCATCATCCGGCTGGTACATAGCCTTCAGTATTTACTACCTTGCATATATGGTTACCAGTATCGCCCTTTCCCTCCACCGGGCCCAAACCACAAAGAATATCCGGGAAAGGAACCAGTCCCGGGTGCTCACACTCTCGGCCCTGGCCCCCCTTCTGGGAGGCATTGTAACGGACGTCATCGTGCCACAGATGAACATCAGGATACCTCCCCTTACCCCCATACTCATCCTTTTCTGGGCCTTTGGTGTCTGGTATGTAATCAGGCGATACCACTTCATGGTCATTTCCCCTGAAATGGCTGTCCATGAAATCGTGCGACAGATGGATAACATGATGTTCTTTCTCGATGAAAAGGGGCAGATCACACGTATTAATGACCAGGTGACAAATGTCATGATCTCACAGGAAGAAGAACTGCTTGGAAGACCCTTTATGATGATCGTGCAGGAGGATGCCGACATCGTAAAAATTCTGGAGGACACAAGAAGAGACCCATCGAGAAGATACAGCAGTGAAGTTCACCTGAAGATATCCACGGGTATCACGGTTCCCATCCGGCTCTTCGCGACTGCAATCAAAGATAAAAATAATTACCTGATGGGCATTCTTATAATCGGTATCGACCTGCGGGAAACAAGGGCTCTTCAGAACGAAATCATGGAAAGAAAAAAAGCGGAAGCCCTTCTACAGGAAAGTGAAAGTAAACTTCGTCAACGTAAAGAGGAGATCGAAAAGGACCTCCAGAGCGCCAAACTTATCGAGAAGGCCCTTATCCGTTCCGATTCCGTCAATCTCCCCGGTGTGCAACTTGCCTTGCGCCACAAAACAATGGACATTATCGGAGGAGATTATTTTACCTCCATCAAAATCGATGAAGAAACAACAGGCTTTTTCATATCAGACGTGGCCGGACACGGAATATCCGCCGCCCTTTTCCTCTCTCTTATAAGCTCAACCGTGCATCGGGTGGCGGAAGAATACGGAAAAGATCCCTCGGCCTTCATGGAACAACTGAACCATGAACTCATACAGTACATGTCCTCATATTTCCTTACAGCCATTTATTCCACAGTGATCGTCCAGCCGGATAGCGCCCTCTTCACGTTCGCCCGGGGAGGTCATCCCTTTCCGGTACTCATTTCTCAGGGACGATTTGAGATGCTTAAAGGACGCGGCCCCATGGTCGGACAGTTCCCGGGAATACAGTTTGAAGAAGTTACCTGTGCACTAAGAAGCGGTGACCGCCTTTTTCTGTACACGGACGGTCTTATCGAAGTCTCAAACAGACAAAACGATTTATTCGGTTTTAAACGATTCGCGGAGCTCCTGCTTTCATCGTCCCATCTGCCTCTCGAGAATGCCATGGATCGAATAATGGATGAGATACGATCCTTCCGGGGACTCTCGGAAGTTGAGGATGACATGCTTATAACCTGCATCGAATACACCGGCCTTGAGTAATCCATAGATGGAATCTATGGGTTTATGCTGACCGACATATAATTCCGTACCCTTTTAAAAAGCCACCACCTCGCAGGCAGCTTATGTAAAAATGGAAATACATTGTAATAAATAGTACAATTTGTAATTATGGCATCATATAAAAAATGACACATCCAGGATCACCCGGCTATATGAATAGATTATATAACAGAAATTATCCACATCTCTCTCTGTTTTTAACTCCGCTCCTTTTCATGGGAGCAGGCATTCTTCTTATAGCCGTCAGTCAGTATAATTACCTGCTTTTTCACACCCTGGTTGAACTCTTCAGCATTATCATCGCTGGCGGTCTCTTCGTAATCGCATGGAGCACCAGGGATATTTCAGACAGCCCTTACCTCATTAACCTCGGTATCGCCTATCTCTTTGTAGGCTTTCTGGACATTTTTCACACCCTTTCCTATAAGGGTATGAACATATTCACGGATTACGATTTCTACGCCAACCAGGTATGGGTTGCCGCACGGGTCATCGAAAGCCTCTCCATCCTTGCGGCCCTTGTATCCAGCCGACATAAAATCCGGCTTCCCATGGCACTCCTTCTGACAGGTTACAGCCTGGTTTCGGCCCTGGCCCTGAGCTCCATATTTATTTGGAAGATATTCCCTGTCTGCTTTATACCGGGAGAGGGTCAGACCCTCTTCAAAATCCTCAGCGAAATCTCCGTTATGGCTATACTGGCCCTGGCCCTGGCCCATCTTCTTGCAGCTAACCGGGAACTGGATGATAAGGTGCGACGGTACTTCGCATGGTCCATACTTTTTACCATCGGAAGCGAATTGGCCTTTACGCTGTACACCGGCAATTATGATTACGTAAACACCACAGGTCACTTCCTTAAAGTGGTATCCTTCTACCTGATCTATAAATCGATTATCGAGACAAGTATACGTGAGCCCTTTTCCCTGGTATTCCAGAACCTGAAACGGAGGGAAAAGGAGCTGGAAAGTACCGCAAAAGAACTGGAGGAGGCCAACCGGCAGAAAGACACCTTCTTTTCCATTATCGCCCATGACCTGAAGGATGCCTTTAACAGCCTCATAGGACTGACCGACATGATGCACGACGACCTGGAGACCATGGACGAACCGACCCGTAAAAGCTTCATCGGGCATATCAGCAACACCTCCCACAGAACCTACCGCTTTCTGACTAACCTCCTCGACTGGGCCAGGATCAACACCGGCAGAATCAGGACCGAAATGAAGCAGGTATCCCTGGGAGAAATAATCGATACCGTGGTCCCCGTATACAGAGAGCGATTCAAAGAGAAGGATCTTGAACTGGATGTGGATATCGATCCAGACCAGGAACTGTTCACGGACCCCTTCATGATATCTTCCGTTCTTCGAAATCTTGTCTCCAATGCCCTCAAGTATTCCTACCGTGGCGGAAAAGTAAGACTTTATTCTTCAGTGGATAAGAAACAAAATATCCTCTCAATCATAGTGAAGGATAACGGAAAAGGGATGAGTGACGAGCAGATACAGGACCTCTTCCGCATCGACCGGAAGGTTTCCATGTTTGGCACGGAACAGGAAAAAGGCACCGGCCTCGGCCTTCTGGTCACCCGGGAATTTGTGGAATTTTTGGGAGGTGTTCTTCTCCTGGACTGCAAAGTGGACAGTGGCTGTGAATTCACGGTCCGTCTGCCCCTCTCTTCAGAGGAAAATATAACCGCTCCATAATGAGATACCGATAACTATCGGCCCCACCTGAACAATTTGCTCTAATATGAGATAGCGATAACTATCGCTCCCCACAAAGAGGGGCAGGATACCCGGACTTCACCGATAGTTATCGGTGCCACCGGGGGGTCAGACCCTGCATTGGATGATAGTGGCAACGCCAAAAGTGAGGGATCTGACCCCAGATTCGGAAAAACCGGCCCCTTCGGCCCGCCGGGAGATATCTTCCGGGTCCAGGAAGGTGGAGATGGTCCCGGCCAGGTACCGGTAGGCTTCCGGTTTTCCGGAAATAATTCCCCCGGCCAGGGGCAAAATATATTTCAGATAAAAGGTGTAAAAAAACCGTACCGGCAGGGATGATGGCCGGGTCAGCTCCAGGATCAGAAGCTCACCTCCGGGGGCAAGGGTGCGCCTGGTCTCCGAGAGGAACCGGTCAACGTCCGGAATGTTCCGTATGCCGAAAGCGATACTCTGCCGGTGAAAGGTCCCGGATTCAAAGGGAAGCCGGCTGGCGTCCGCGGCAACGATCGATTCCGGAAGCCACTTCTTCTCCCGGCCCCGGCGAAGCATCTCCAGGGAAAAGTCAAGGGAGACAAGATCCGCTCCCTCGTTTATGAAAAGGCGCGAAAGATCTCCCGTACCGCAGCAAAGGTCGAGTACCACCTTCCCCTTCACGTCTCCCGCCATGCGGACCAGCTTTTTCCTCCACCTGCGGTCGATTCCGCCTGAAAGGAGCCGGTTAAGGATATCATAGGTCGGCACGATGGAATCGAACATCCCCCGGATGAACTTTTTTTTCTTCTCCGGGTTTTCGTTGTTCACCCTGTAAGAGAGGTCTTCCTTCATCAGAATTCCCGGATGACCTGGTAAGTTGAGTCGCGCAGAACAGGAGTGAATCCCGCGTTGGAGATAATATCGATCAGCTCTTTCATTGAGGTACGGGTATCAACACCCGTGGCCTTCACCACAACCTCCTCTGTCAGGACTCCTCCCATATCGCTGGCCCCCATGGTCAGGGCCACCTGGGCCAGTTTCAGGCCCTCGGTGAGCCATCCTGCCTGAATGTGAATAATGTTATCCAGGTAGATACGGGCCAGGGCCACGGTCTTCAGATACTCGATACCTGTAGCCGCGGGAATATCGGAGAGGGCCGTCCCCGCCGGAGAGAATGACCAGGGGATAAAGGCCAGGAGATGCTTCAGCCGATCCTGCACACCACGGATAACGTCCAGGTGCTCGATCCGTTCCTCTATGCTCTCTCCCATGCCGTAGGTCATGGTGGCCGTGGATGTCATGTCCTCACCGGCAAGGGCCTCCATGACCCGTATCCACTGGTTAACGTTCATCTTATTGGGACTCACCTTCTGACGGATACGCTCAACCAGCAGGTCGGATGCCCCGGGGATGGAGGATACCCCCGCCTCCTTCAGGGTACGGACAACCTGTCGAAAGGAAAGGCCCTCCTTCCCGGCCGTGTAGACGACCTCGGCCGGAGAAAAGGAGTGCAAGTACATATCCGGATGACGGTCCTTTATGGAACGGACCATGCGCGCCATTCTTTCAAGATTGAACCGCGGGTTCAAGCCGCCCTGGAACATGACCTGGAGGCCGCCCGCTTCCGCCAGTTCATCCACCTTCTCGAGTATCTCGTTCATGGAAAGCTCGTAAGGTTCAACGCGGCCGGCCCGTGCGTGGTAGGCGCAGAAGGCGCAGCGGGCCTCGCAGTCATTGGTGTAGTTGATGATTCGGTCTATGATAAATCCGACCCGGTTATAGGTAACGGCCCATCGGCGGCGCCTGTCGGCCAGGGCGCCCAGTTCCAGGAGATCCAGGTCGTAGAGAGCCAGGGCATCTTCCCGGTCGATACGCTCGCCGGCCATGATCTTTTCCCGGAGCTCCGGCTTATTCAGGGACACAGGGAACCTCCCAGGAAGGGGATATCCTTAACCGTGGGAAGGAGTCCCCGATCCGCGGCGCGGTCATAGTAGAACTGCAGGGCCTCAACGAGCCGATCATTCATGCGAAATTTCAAAAGCTCATAGTAATGATGAATATCATAACGTATGTGAGGATACCTCCGCATGGCTTCAACCACAACCCCGGTCTCGTTATTTTCCAGGTGGGCCAGGGAACGGTTGTAGGATTCGATGACCCCCTCCAACAACTTCCGGTTTTGGGCAAGGAAATCACGTCGAACAGCAAAAAGGGCGAAGACTACGGGATGACCGGTCTTCCGCATCCAGAGGTCGCCCAGGTCGTAGGAATACTGGATCGGCTCACTGCATTCCAGCATGGCCTCGTTCCCGATCACAAGCTGGGCGTCAAGGCCCGTCATGTCCGCGTCCGGAGGTACCGTAACATATTCAGGATCCAGGCCATAGTACTCTTCCAGCAGAAGTCTCAGGAGAATGACGGATGTCCGTGAAGCGGAGGTCAGACCGACCTTTTTGCCGTTCAGCTCTTCCATGGGAAGGGCGCTGTAGAGGACGACGGAGCGGACATATCCCACGGAACTGAGACAGAAGCCGGGGAGGATGCAGATATCGTCTATCATCTCCACGCAGGCCGCGGCCGACACGGGGCTGGCGTCCAGCTCCCCGGAGGCCAGCATCCGGTTCAGACCTTCCGGGTAATCGGGAACCACTTCAACGCCCTCAATGGGGTTGTGCTGCATCATGTCATGGTAAAAGGGATAGCAGTTGAGATAATCGATGTAACCGAGACGCATCCTACACCTCTCCCGACGGCCTGTAGAGGGCCGTCACACGTTTCGGCTCACGCCCGGCGTCCCGTATCAGTCTCTGTAAAAATTCCTCGGAACCGTAATCGGCCGTTCGGGCGCCGGCCGAGTGGACGACCTTCTCATAGTGATAGGTGGCCCCGATATCATCCACCCCGAAACGAAGAAGGACCTGGGCCATCTTCTCACCCAGGTACATCCAGAGTCCCTTTATGTGAGGAACATTATGAAGAAAGATACGGGCCGTGGCGTAGACGCGAATATCGTCATACCCTGTGCTGGCCGCTCTTCGCGAGGGAACCAGGGTGTTTTCATCATGGTAGGAGAGGGGAACAAACGTCTTGAAACCGCCGGTCTCATCCTGCAGGGCCCGGATCTGAGCCAGGTGATCGACCACCTCATCGACGGTCTCCACATGATTATAAAGGAGGGTGGCGTTCGTCTTCAGACCCAGGGAATGAGCGGTCCTCATAACCTCCAGCCACCGTTTGCCCGGCGTCTTCTTTGGGGCGATGACCTTCCGTACCCTGGGAGAAAAAACCTCCGCCCCGCCGCCCGGCAGGGCCGACAGGCCGGCATCCATCAAACGCTCGAAAACTCTTTTCAGGGGGATACCGTTTACCCGGGCAAAAAAATCATATTCAACAGCCGTAAAGGCCACGAGCACGATATCCGGCTTAATCTCGCGGATGCTTCGGAGCATCTCCTCGAAATAGTCAAGTTTCAGGTTCGAGTTAAGCCCACCCACGATATGGACCTCGTCGATACCGAAATCCACGGCTTTGCTGACCCTCTCCCGAATCTCATCCAGGGCATACATATAGGCCTTTTCATCTCCTTCGTCGCAGGAGAAAGCGCAGAGGGGGCAGCGGAGTTCGCAGATGTTGGTGTAGTTCAGGTTCATGTTCACGCCGTAGTAGGCGTCGTTCCCGTTGATCCTCTCCCGGACATGGTTGGCCAGGGCGCCGAGGCCGATGATATCATCGGTGGCAAGGAGGACGCGGGCGTCATCTTCGTTTACAGGCGTGCCGCCCAGTACCTTCTCGGCCACCGGCTGAAGCGCGTGATCGCGGATAATGTCAGGCTCTATGGTCATGGCACATTCTCCGGGACGATGTATACCTGCTACAACAATCAGTCAAGAGATAAGCAGGATACCGGGAACTTTTACCTGAGGCCCCTCCCGGAGGGTCAGACCCTGTTTCAAAATATAGAAACATGAGAATATAATAATCCCAATAAAAGAGCCAGGGCCAGACCCTTATTCCATAAGTACTGTTTTTATATTTTATTATGCTCAATAGAAGGAAATGGGGTCTGGCCCCTGTTTACCATTCCGGGACCAGATCGTGCCTGTAGCCCAGACGGGAGAGAACGCGACCCACGATAAAATTCACGATATCATCCACGCTTGCGGGATGGGTATAGAAACCGGGAACAGGAAGGACTATGGCCGCGCCTGCCTCAGCACACCGTTTCATGTTGTCCAAATGAATAGCCGTGACCGGTGTCTCCCTCGGAACAAGGACCAGGGTCCTCCCCTCCTTCAGGGCCACGTCCGCGGCCCGTATAAGAAGGTTATCGGCCAGACCGTGGGCCAGGGCGGCCACGCTTTTCATGGATACGGGTGCGATGGTAACCGCATCAAAGAAAGAACTTCCGCTGGCGGGAGAGGCGAAGAACTGATCAATTTCATGCTCAACGAGTCGTTCACCCGATACGTCGAATCCCCGGCGGACCAGCACATCGTTCATGCCGGATGGAGTCTCTTCACCCGGGAAAAGCTCGTGGGCCAGGGTCTTCCATCCTGCCGCCGTGACAATAGAGGTGACCTCGTCTCCCCGGGAGAGAAGCTCTTCCATAAGGCGAACACCGATAATCGAACCGCTGGCACCGGAGATACCCACCACGTGGCGTTTCACTTCGCGATAACCACCTTCTTGAAATCATTGAGGATAACCTTTCCCCCGCCGGTCACGGCCTTGAAGTGCATGTAGTAGAGGCCCAGGCCCAGCTTCCGGTTCGCCTTGTTGGTACCGTTCCAGCCCTGGTCCTTGATGTTCTGACCTCCCCTCCGGAAGGAATTGTCGATCAGAGTGGCAACCGGCCTTCCCTTTACGTCGTAGACCTTGATGGTAACGTAGGCGTCCTGGCTCAGGTAGTAGGCCGGGTAGGCCGTGGGATTGCTCTTCGTGATAACGTTGTTCAGTACGCGGGTTGGCCAGGGTGTGAAGGTGGGCTGTGTCGTTATCTGAAATTCATAGGGCCAATCTGTTCCATCAAAGGTGCTGGCAACCACGCCGTTTTCATTAGTATCCGTATCCGCGTCATGATCAGAATATGATCGAACAGCACCCCGGACCGTTTCTATGACAAACTGTAAATCCGTAGGGGGGGCGGCGCTTATGAGAGGATTGGATGACGGGACAAAAGCCGTATAGGTATTAGGCCCGGTCCTGTTGGACGGGATTCGATAATAATCCACATCTACCGTGTGTGCCGCATCAATCTGGGCTGTGCCATTATCCAGTATATCACCCAGAGCGAGAGCTGCCAGGATAACATTCACTTCATCAGGCATGGTACCACCGGTCACAATCGTTATATCAAGACGTATGTTATTCTGCTGGAGTGGACGATCGGCGGCGTTCGGATTCGTCGTAAAGTGATTATCAACATACTGGTCTACCCCATCCGAGATGGTAACCTCTGTTGAAGCCTGAAGCGTACTGTCCACACCGTAGTAATTTCCATCTTCGGTATTTGTCCCCGGAGCCACGTCATACATGGCATTGTGGGCCACTGTCCACGCGGCGCCGCTTCCGTCATCCACTTCCTGCCCGTACACGTCAATACCTGTGATATAATAATCATACTGGGTAAAGGGAACAAGGCCGGTAACCGTCACCGTATTGGTAGTCCTGTTGGCCAGGGCCGCGTACCCGGCCGTTGTTCTGTCAATGACGCTGAATGGGTTGCCCGATCCCTGGACCCTGTAATAGACCCTGTAGGTATAAAAATCCCTGTCCTCATCGCTGACAAGCCTTGCACTGCCCGCCGTAGGGTCCCAGCTCATGGTCAGGGTCGTGGCCGTGGGAGTCACCGTGAATGCCGAGGTGCAGAAGGGCCCGGCTGCCGGCGCGTCTCCCGGAGGATCGTTGCTGTCCCAGTAGATGGTCCTGGCGGCCGGCTGGGTTATGCGTCCAGCGGCATTCTGCTCATCATCATAGAGTCCGCCCGTCACAAGGACAGCCTGGTAGGTAAGAGCGGTCGTATCGGTATCCGGCACATCAGCCGGAACGGCAGGATATGAAACATTCACGACTCCGGTGTTCATGCCATTAGGTATCAACACATCCATCGTATTGCCGGCGCTGTCCTGGACTCGTACCGTAGTGTCTCCCTGCATGGGACCCAGTCCGCTCTCCATGCGTGCCGTTACCTGGACCTGTGTGCCCGGGGTATTCACATCTCGATGATAGAGAGGTGCGGCGTCCACCCCTCCCCCGTTAATAAAGACAACACTCTGCACCTCAACCTGGTCCACGTCGATTGTCAGGGAATTACTTGTCGTAACCGGTCCTCCGGCAGTGGCCATGGCCGCTTCCACACTCCAGGTATGATTGCCCAGGGCAAGGCCGTTACTGTTCATAAACGTTGCCGGGACCTGGTAAGATATGTCATCCGCAGCGTCATTACTGAGCACGTTATCCGCTGGCACAGGCGTTCCCATTACAGAAGTGTCGGCACCGTCAATCAGGAGAACCGTGCCGGTTATTTCATTATTATCAAGATTATTGACCTTGTCATTATTCGTCGCGCCCGGAACATCGTAGACAATGGCGGCCCGTTCCCCTGCGTCATTGCTTATATCAAAAGCGTTATGCCAGGGATTTACTTTATTATCAAGCGCGTCATCAAAATGGGTAAAATCAAGTATTCTGATACCGGAGCAGGTTCCGTATGAAACGTTAACCGTGTCCGTTGAAGAGCCGGTTGCCGGAGTCGCGTTTGCCGTAACCGGCTGGTTCGCAACCCAGGGGCTGTCTGTTAAGGACCAGTGGATCGTGATGGAAAAGGTTACGGTAAAATTATTAAAGGTATCACCAGCCGGAATATTGGCATTGGCGGTTATATCACCGGCAGGGCTGTTAACCACTACAGCCTGGGCTCCCGTACCCCCGGGGTTAATGGATACATCGATATCGTTCCCCCCTCCCCCATTGGGGATCACAAGCTGGACGCCGGTAATGTCCCCCCATCCTGTGGCAGCGGGATCACTCACCTCCACGTCAAAATCATATTGTATGCCGGCGAGATAATAGGCCTTCAGGGTAGACAGCATCGTTGGATTTGCGGGAGTGAGAACCACATTGGTGATGGCAGCCTTACTGTCCGGATAAAACAGCATAACTATGAGAATGAGTGGGAACAGGCGCTTGATGTTGATCATTCTATTTTTTAGGATCATTGATATCTGTAACTCTTACAGGCTGGTCATAAGGATATTTCACAGTACAGTAATACTGTAAAAAAACATTTGTCACTTAAAAAAAAATCAATAAAAATTGCCTTTTCCAATAATATACTACTATAATTAATGTGAAAAAGTGTGAATATTTCCAGGATTAGAGATGAAAAGATCATTCTTAATAATGCTCCTGGGGGCAATTATAGCCCTGACTGTATCTGCCTGTAAAGAGTCGCCTACAGTCGACCCCGGTACTATCTACACTGGAACTCCTTCAGACCCAGGGACCACGGAGGTAACAGCCAGTCTTGCTTCCCCGCTTGACACAGCCACAGATGTGGATATCAGGTCCAATATTGTCATTTCTTTTTCCGACGACATTGATGGAGCTACTTTTCCAGGCAATATCACAATAACAGAGCTTCCCGCCACAAACATCACCTACGCCACAACCGTAACCGGCAACGTCGCTGAACTGGACCCGGACACGGATTTCACGGAAGGAGCGACCATCCAGGTTGACCTTACCACTTCTATTCAGGACACGGACGGCGATCCCCTGGACCAGGCCTACTCCTGGCAGTTCTTGGTCGAGGCGGATGATGATCCCACGGACACTAATCCGCCCGAGGCGATTTCCGGTACCTTCAGCCCTTATGATGCCGCGGACCCGGGAGCGGGGAATGGAACCGTCAGTATCAACACATCCTCCGTGCAGGTCACCTTTTCCATTGCCATGGACCCTGCAACAGTGACTACCACTGCGGACGGTACAGGTGGCTCTTTCAACGTAAGCTCTGCGGTAGGCGGGGCCTGTTCCATCAACCAGAACGGCAATACCTTTGAACTGGACTTCGGAGGCACGTCCCTTGATTATGACACCCTCTACACGGTAACTCTTACAGGCGCCATACAGGACCTGGCCAACGGTATCGCCCTTTCAGGCGCCCCCATAACCTGGGTCTTCAGGACAGAACCGGACCCGGGAGCTGACCCTCCCCTTGCTATTAACAGTTATCACGTATCCAGCATAACGGACACCACCGCCCGGGTCCACTGGGTAACCAGCATCCCGGTGGTCGACACCAGTTCAAGCGTGGACTACGGTACAGACACAGGTTACGGTTCTAACGAATCGGACGAATCGGGCCAGGCGGATGACGGTTCCTACTATTCTTCACACTATATAGACCTGACCGGTCTCGCCCCGGGAACAAAGTATTACTATAGAATCAACAGTGGCGCCGCAACAGCAACCGGAAACTTCCTAACGAAAAGCGGCGGTACTCCAGCCGCGAACCCGGGCGCGGCCCTGCGAGACGCCGGCGGGGATAACAGTCTTCTGGATGCGGTCCAGAACACGGACAATACCGGAAACTGGAACGGCTCATCTTACGTCACCTTTTCTAACAGCACGGCAACCGACGGCTACGGCTTCTATTTCGCCACGGATGCCTCCACGCCCTGGACAGCTGATGGTGAAGTACTGGACAGTAACGCTCGAACAAACATCCGCGCCTTTTCAGACGACCAGGGATACCTCATCGTAACCATGGAAGGTGGGGGAACAATTTACGCCAAGCGGATCTACGACAATGCCACTACGTTCACCTTTGACGCTAACTGGGCCGCCAATGCCGGCGCCACCGGTATCAACGTGGGCACTGGCACAAATCCATCGGCTGTAAAGGTCTGGGGAATACGGCAGTCTCCTCCCGCACCCAGGGTTACGGACCGGGCTGTATCCACAGGAACGGCCACCATGAATATTCCGGCTAATCCCTTTTATGATTTTGATGTCGATATTCAGACAGGCATTGTGGCTGGAGATGTGGTAATCGACAATGGATACAACGGCACCACCATCGGAGCGGTCAGCACAAATTTTCGGCATGTCATCGGACAGACTGCAGCTCAGGTCAACGCGACGGAAACCTATTACATCGGAGACAACTCCAGTTCCGTCGGCGCCACGGGGACGGACCATTTACTGAATGATACCACCGGACCGACTTCCACATCCCACACGAACACCGGTCTCTTTGCTTATACAGAACATAATTTCAACGACACAATAACCATTAGTGCAAATGATGTAATTGAAAACACCTCAGCCGGGAACTGGGGCCTGGTAACGGGGGCAGATACGGTGTATACACTCGGCGTAGCATCTGTGGCTTCAGGTACATCGGATAATTATGCAGCAGGGGAATTGAATGATACTGCCACCCCGCTCCCGGCAGCAACATTTATTACAAACGGGGTAACCAGTTACTCGCTGGTGGAAGAGACAACGACTACGGGAATATATACGCATGTAACAAACCTTGGCGTTTTAAGTGAAACAAGACTGAATCTGAATGCTGATATATTCTCAGCGGCAAATGAAACTTATGAAATCTTTAACGGCCAGTACTGCGCTCTCCATTATGGAAATTATGATCCCTATTCTGAAATTCCTCTCCAGCCCAACAACCTTGTAGCAGCGGGTAATGCTTTTACCATTTACAGCCTGCTTGCCACAGGTACGGCCGACGCACCTCCCGGCACTCCTCTATTTGCCGATGGCGCCGACTTTACCGGGGACGGCGTTCTCCTCAATGATGTTGTCTTAAATACTACCACATATATGACCGCGGGCAATCCCAATTACTCACAGGTCAGCGATCCCTTTGCCGCCAGCGCCCGGGCTCTGGATCTCTTTACGGCCGGACAGGTCGGTGATGGGGACACCTATCGCATCCTTCGTTACTCAAACCCGGCATTCGCAGCGGATATGCTTCACACAGGCATTGCTGACAATCTGACTGTCGGGGAACTGGAAGACTCAACAACAGACTTCACGGCAACCGGCATAGCCCACGGTGATATAGTCTATAACGTCACGGATGATGTATACGCCACGGTTGAATATGTATCCGGGCTTAACAATATCGTTCTCAGCCAGCACATATTTGACAACGGCAATGAGGAATACATAATTTTCGACAGCCAGCCGAGAATGCTTATCGCCTATGAAACAGCTGCCAACGATATTGAAGGTCGCCTGATAGGGCTCGAGGATGGAGCTCCCTTCTCACCCTCTTTCAATATCTGCTCCCACGCCGATAATGAATCAAATGTCATGACCGCTTCCGATGACAGCGGCAACGCCTACGTTGTTTTCCAGAACGATACGAACGGGCGTATATACGCCAAGAGCCTTGACGCCGAGGGAAATTTTATTGTCAGCAGCGCGGCTGTTCGGGGCAACGCTGTGGACAATAACGCCGCTCCTCCCTATACTCTTACCAGGGTGAAATCCTTTAACGGATACGTCTATATCCTGTACACGAACGGAACCAATTCCTATCTTACACGTCTGGACAGTGACCTGAATGATAATACCGGCGCTGAATGGACCGTCACCTTTACGTCAACGAAGGTGTCGTTTGACATTGATTCAGCCGGTAATCCGGTAGTCATTAGCGTTGACGCTTCAAATGACGTCTGGGCCCAGAAGATAACGGCCACCACAGGCGCGATCGCATGGTCAACGACCCTGGATACCGGGACTATCGCGGGGGCAACTACGGTACTGGATCCTGAGGTCATTCATGACGGCAACGACGGATGGGTACTGGCCTGGGCCGATGACCGTTATTACACGGAACTTGGGTTCGTCATATTCTCCCAGTATCTGAACAGTGCAGGCACGGAACAGTGGGACGCGGACGCCGCAGGCACGGATTATACCGGCATCATGAAGGCCGTTCCCAATACCCTGGACCAGGCGGATATTGATCTGGCTCTGCTTTCCTATGATGATGGAGGAGCTCCTGAACGTGGCGTTATCTACGTCTGGTACGATTACAGGAACGCCAGATCAGATATCTTTTACCTGAACGAGGCCCTCCCGTAAGGATATCCTCTTCCTGCGCTCATATCCCTTATGTAAATCCAAACGTACAATGCAACACCGATAACTATCGGTCACGATATGGCAGGATACCTTATTCTGTCAGAAAAAGTCCAGGTGGCACCGATAACTATCGGTCACGATATGGCAGGATACCTTATTCTGT
>CAZYBU010000050.1:18046-20793 GCA_964645775.1 uncultured Leptospirales bacterium
GTCCAGGTGGCACCGATAACTATCGGTCACGATATGGCAGGATACCTTATTCTGTCAGAAAAGGTCCAGGTGGCACCGATAACTATCGGTCACGCCGGGAATCGATCCACTTCACGGAGAGCTGATCATCCAGGAGAGAGAAGACCGGCTTCAGGCTGCGGGAGACATGAACGGTCAGATCACGGTCTATGCAGATAATCTGAAGATCGTTCGGTCTTTCGGAGAGGTCCCGGTATCCTGCCAATCCCAGGACCATAATCGCCGTGGCCCAGGCGTCGGCCCGTATCGGGTCATCAGTAATCACGGAGACCGAGACCTGCTCACTTTCGGCCGGGTACCCGGTGCGGGGATCGATTATATGGCTGTACATCTTCCCTTCATGCTCCGCGTACCGTTCATAATCCCCGCTTGTTGCAATAGCCTGGCCGTCTCTCATTTGTATGGCCGCGACGAGCCCCTTTCCCCGGGGATGGATGATACCGGTTTTCCACGGTTTCCCGAACTTCGTTCCGAAAACCTGCAGGTCGCCCCCTTCCTCCACGATCCCGGCATGAATTCCCTTCTCCTTAAGAATAGTCACGGCCCGGGCCACCGCGTACCCCTTGGCGATACCTCCCAGGCCCAGTTTCATCCCCGGTACCCTGAAGGAGAGAGTTGAACTGTCTGTCTGGACCCCAAGCTTTTCGTACCCGGTCCGCTTCAATGCCTTCTTTACCTCCTGCCGGGAGGGTGGAATAAAAGGTCTCTTCTTATAATCCCATATCTCCCCCAGGGCAGCGTACGATACGTCAAAGGCGCCGTCGCTTTTACGGGATATCTCCAGAGACCGGGCCACCAGTTCCACGGTCTCCGTGTTAAGCTCAAGCTCAAGGGAAGATACCCTGTCATTCAACCGGTAGATATCACTCCCTTTACGGTAAGGGCTCAAAAGATTCTCGATCCGTTCAATCTCGTTAAAGGCGGCCTCAGCGGCCGGGTCCGTTTTCTCCCGGTTTCCGATAAGGCTCAGGTTGACAATGGTCCCGAGCAGGGGCCGGCTGTAGGTATGGACCTCTTCCCGGCCGCAGCCTCCCAGGCTAAGAGCAACAATCACTACAGCAGGCAGGATGGTTCTTGCTTTCATGGGGCCAGACCCCCTTTACAATTATACAGTTTCATTTCGAAAATAACGCTTATATAAGAACAGGGGTCTGGCCCCCCCCGGTTAACCGACCATGTAGGAACCGGTACCGACGGCCACAAGTTCTTCCAGATCATTAAACACCTCCAGGGAGGTCACTCCGACCCTGCTTCCAACCCTTTTGATCCGTCCTTCGCAGCGGAACTCCTTTCCGCTTCCCGGTTTCAGGTAATCGACCCGAATATTGATGGTGCTCATGCGGGCCAGATCATGGTAGAGTTCCGTCAGGGGACGGCCGTCCAGGTTAACCAGGGCGTTCACCTGGGAGATAAGGCCTCCCGTCAGATCGATGACAGCGGAAATTACGCCTCCGTGCAGCACCCCCTGCTCATAATTACCTATAAACTCCGGCCTCATGGCAAAACGAACAATTACCAGATCCCGGGTCAGCTTATCCACCCGGATACCGAGGTGTCTGTTAAAAGGCATGGTCGTGGTATAGACGTATTTCAGCACGTCCATGAAGGTGTCCCATGTCTCCTGCCGGGAAAAATCGCATATCTGTTCTCCAAGCTTATCCTGGGTAACACCGGGATAGGCTTTCTGGATCATGGCCAGAATGGTTTCCATGTTTTCTTTTTCCTGAGAGGTTTTTCAAGGGATCATGTTCCCATTTCGGCAAATAAAAACGCAACGACTATTTATCCTTGACGATTGAGGTGACTGGCAATTCCTGAAGCTATGGGAAAAAGCGACATGAACATGAGCATTACCCTGGGAGACCTTGTTTTGAAAAATCCCGTGACCGTCGCTTCAGGCACGGCAGGTTACGGCGAGGAACTTTCCGAATATCTTGACCTTTCAGGTATCGGAGCAATTTTCACAAAGGGACTCTCCCTGGAACCGAGAAAGGGGAACCGGGGAAACCGGGTAATCGAGACTCCTTCGGGAATGCTAAACTCCATAGGTCTGGAGAACGTGGGCCTGGAGGTTTTCCTGAATGATAAACTACCCTTTATTCTGAAACGCAAAGGGGTGCCCATACCGAACGTGGCGGGCCATACCGAGGAAGAGAACGTGGAGCTCTGCCGCGTTCTCTCCCGGACTCCGGGAATCGATGCAGTTGAGTTAAACGTATCCTGCCCCAACGTGAAAGAAGGGGGCATGGCCTTCGGCACAAATATTGAGAGCTTTACCTCCCTGGTGAAAAAGGTCCGGAAGGTAACGGAGTGTGTCCTGATCGTCAAGCTCTCCCCAAATGTGACCGACGTCACGCTCTTCGCCCGCAGGGCGGAAGAGCTGGGCGTGGACGCCCTGTCGGCCGTGAACACATTCCTGGGGATGCACATAGACACAAAGAGAAAGAGGCTTCATTTTAATAACGGGATAGCTGGCCAGAGCGGCCCTGCCATCCGTGCCATGGCCCTGCGGGTCGTTTACCAGGTGGTGGGGGCTGTCTCCATTCCCGTTATAGGCATGGGAGGAATATCCACTCTTGATGACGCTTTACAGTTTCTCATGGCCGGCGCCACGGCCCTTTCCCTGGGTACCATCAACCTGGTCTACCCGGACAGGGCCGGGCAACTGGTCAGGAGCTGAAGGAATACTGCCGCGATGAAGGTCTTTC
>CAZYBU010000051.1:0-20652 GCA_964645775.1 uncultured Leptospirales bacterium
ACGGTGGTGTGAGAGGACGGCGGGTGAAATAATCACCCGCCTCCTACTCGATTTTTGTCATTATCTAAAAAAGTTACGGCGTGCGAGATTTATTTATCAGAGATGAAGAGAGTGCGTTAATGTCTCAGGAATAAGGTTGACATACCTGCAGACGGATTACGAACTAAAAATAGATGAAAATATTAAGAGATACCAATATATGAAACTGAAAAAGAACCTGGAGATGGTTGATGTCTTTAGTTTGACAGCCGGTACCATGATGAGTTCCGGATTATTCATCTTACCGGGACTTGCGCACGCCAAGGCGGGGCCGGCAGTAGTTCTGGCTTACTTTCTGGCAGGCCTCCTTGCCATTCCGGGACTCCTCTCTCAGGCAGAACTTGCTTCCGCCATGCCCAGGTCAGGGGGATCATACTATTTTATTACCCGCAGTCTGGGGCCGGCCATAGGTACGGTCTATGGTATCATAACCTGGTTCGCCCTCTCTCTGAAGAGTTCCTTCGCCCTGGTCGGTATGACGGTTTTTGCAGGATACCTCCTTGGTATTAATGAACAGGCCATAGCTATCGGTTTGACTATGATTTTTATGCTGTTAAACATCATGGGGGTGAAAGAGGCCGGCCGGGTACAGGTTTTTCTTGTCTTTACCATCCTGCTTTTTCTTGGCCTCTATTTTCTTATAGGACTTCCGGAGGTCAAGGCGTCCAATATTACTCCCTTTGTGCCTTATGGGAAGATGTCCGTACTTGCTACGGCAGGTTTTGTTTTCATATCATATGGGGGACTCCTGAAAATCGCGAGCATCGGTGAGGAAGTCAAAAACCCGGGAAAAGTCATTCCTTTAAGTATGATATTCGCAATGATAGTAGTATCCCTTGCCTATATTTTGGTCATCTTCGTAACTGTGGGGGTACTCGATGCAGCAAAACTGAACATGTCTCTTACGCCAATATCTGACGGGGCCGCGGTACTTATGGGAAAACCTGGTTTTGTTATCATGGGAATTGTTGCCATTATTGCTTTTTCTTCCGCGGCCAATGCAGGGATCATGGCCGCCTCCCGTTATCCCATGGCTCTGGGTAGGGATGAGCTGTTACCAGAATTTTTTGGAAGAGTGAGCAGGCGCTTCCAGACTCCCTGGATTTCCGTTCTCTTTACCGGTCTGTTTATTGCCGGAACCCTGTTCCTTGAGCTGGATGTTCTTGTCAAGTCAGCTTCAAGCGTGGTAATTCTGACATATACCTTCTCATGTCTATCGGTAATTATTCTCAGGGAGAGCCGGGTGCAGAATTACCAGCCCCAGTTCGGGTCGCCTCTCTATCCCTATATACAGATTGCCGGTATTATCGGGACCCTGCTTCTTTTGGTGGAGATCGGTTTCCAGGCACTCCTGATAAGCCTGGGCCTGATCCTCTTCGGAATGATCGTGTACGTATTTTACGGGAGAAAGCGTGTGGTACATGAATATGCCCTCATGCATCTCATCGAACGAATGACAGACAGACAGCTGACGAGCCATTCCCTTGAAACAGAACTGAAGAACGTGATCCGGGAGCGGGACGATATAACCAGGGACAGGTTTGATACTATCATAGAAAACAGCAAGATTCTTGATATTGATGAAAAGATGGATGTTACAGGCTTTTTCAGGGTAGTGGCCGAAGCCATGAGTGACAGGGTTATGGTAAAACCGGGAAAGCTTCATAAACAGCTTATAAAACGTGAAGAAGAGAGCAGTACCGCTCTTACAGGTTTCATGGCGGTTCCACACATGGTGATCGATGGGAAAAATATCTTCGATATATGTATTGTCCGGTCGAAACGGGGAGTCTATTTCTCTGATGAATCCCCATCCGTAAAAGCCATTTTTATTCTCCTGGGCACCAGGGATGAGAGGACCTTTCATCTTAGATCCCTTGCTGCCATAGCACAGATAGTGCAGAACCCTGATTTTGAAAATCGTTGGATGAATGCCAGAGGTGTGGAAAGCCTGAGAGACGTGGTTCTCCTGGCAAAAAGGGGACGTTAGGTTGTGTTAATGAGATTTTGCAACGTTGACCAGTTCATCTGATCGTATTCGTCGTCATCTTTTTCCCTGGGGGTCTCCAATATCATGGGAAGGTTAATAAGTCTGCTGTCATTGAGGATTAAACGGAAACCTTCCATTCCTATCTCTCCCTGGCCGATGTGTTCGTGACGGTCCACTCGGCTCCCCAGTTCCCGCTTTGAGTCATTGATATGAATTAGTTTTAAACGATGCAGTCCGACGGTTGAATCAAAGAGTTTTATAACGTTGTCGAGATCCTCCCTTTTTCTGAGGTCGTAACCTGCGGCAAAAACGTGAGCTGTGTCGACGCAGACCCCCGGTTTTTCCATTCTTTCTGAACCTTCTATGATTTCAGCGAGATCCTCAAAGCTCTCACCGATGGACGAGCCCTGGCCCGCCATGGTCTCAAGGAGTATGCGGACATGATAATCGGTTTTATCGTATAATCTGTTCAGGGCCGATATGATACGGTTTATACCCTTTTTCTTTCCTTCTCCCAGGTGGCTTCCGGGATGGATGACCAGTTCTTCGATTCCGAGAAGGTCGCATCGTTCCATGTCGTCCTTCAGGGCTTCCAGAGATCGTGAATGCTTTTCACCCGATCCTGCAAGGTTGATAAGATAACCGGCATGACCTGCCACGTAGAGAGGATAGATTCTTCTTTTTTCACGGAAATGCTGGGCAGTCTTATTTGTCAGGGCGGGCCCTTCCCAGCGATTGTTGTTTTTTAAGAAGACCTGGATGGCGGTTAGTCCCCGGGTCTCCGCCCGCTCTATGACCCGGTCAATGCCTCCGGCTATGGAGAGATGGAATCCCAGTAATCGATCAGCTTTTTTTAATTGCATTCCGGATTTCATCCATGCTTAGGCCCTGGATCTCGATGACCTTTACTCGGGACGTTTCACCTTTAAGTAAAATAACCGATTTTTTGGGCAGTGACAGAATGGAGGCAAGAAATGAGATGAGTGCCCTGTTTGCCTTTCCATCCACGGGAGGGGCGTTCAGGTGGACCTTCAGGGAGCCGTCTTCCTCCAGGGTTATGCGGTTTCGGGATGAACGGGGAACCACCCTGGCATTGATTCTTGTCTTTTCATTCTCTCTCACGGGCAAACTCCATCCTGCAAAATTCATTTGACAAAAGAAGGTGCCGTTTCTTTCGTAAGTATTCCCTGACAACTCAACAAATTTTTTCTGGTATTTATATGGATTATTCAAAAACCGTCAATCTCCCTGAGACAGATTTTCCCATGAGGGCAAATCTTCCTAAGCGTGAACCGGATATGCTCGCCCGCTGGGAAGAGAAAAGCATCTACGAAGACATTATCTCTTCAAGAAAAGACGGAGATCTTTATATCCTTCACGACGGTCCCCCTTATGCCAACGGACATATCCATATTGGTCATGCTCTGAATAAGATCCTTAAGGACTTTATCGTAAAGCATAAAACCATGATGGGATACCGTGTACCCTATGTGCCCGGATGGGACTGTCACGGTCTGCCCATAGAACTGAATGTGACAAAGAAGCTGGGAAATAAAACCGGCTCCATGGAGAGAATCGATATTCGGAAAGGATGCAGGGAATACGCCGAGGAGTTCGTTGAGATTCAGAAAGAAGAATTCTGTCGACTGGGTGTGTTCGCTGAATATGACAGGCCATACAAGACCCTTTCCAGGGAATATGAAAGTGATATTGTTCGCATCTTTGGCGAGATCATGGAAAAGGGTTTCATCTACAGGAGCAAGAAACCGATCTACTGGTGCCCCTCCTGTGTAACGGCCCTGGCCGAGGCAGAGGTGGAATACGGGGAGCATACCTCTGAGTCGATCTACGTCAAGTTTCCCGTGGTATCGATGGACCCCGGTATTAAGGGGATGGACTCGAAAAATGTTTACGTTATTATCTGGACAACAACTCCCTGGACCATACCCGCAAACCTGGCTGTGAGCTTCCACCCAGATTTTCCCTACAGTGCCAGTCGTTTCGGTGATGAATGGTATGTCATGGCCCGGGGCCTGGTGGAAGATTTTGAACGGGTCACCGGTAACTACCGGGATGAAGAAGTGGAAATGGACAGGGTTGAGCTGGAATCATTGAAAGTGATGCACCCCTTTGTAGACAGGGAATCGAAGGTACTCTTCGGAGATCATGTAACCCTGGAACAGGGGACTGGTGTCGTGCATACCGCACCCGGTCACGGTCTTGAAGACTATATTATCGGGAAAGAGTACGACCTGGATATATTCTGTCCGGTTGATGATCACGGTAAATACACCCATGAATTTTCACTGATGCAGGGTGTCAATGTATTCGATGCCAATGAAAAGGTTCTTGATCTGCTCAAAGAGAAAAAGGCCCTCATCCACAGTGAGAGTTTTCGGCACTCCTACCCCCACTGCTGGAGGTGTAAGAAACCGCTCATATTTCGCGCCACGGAGCAATGGTTTTTTAGTATAGACCATAATGAACTCAGGGAGAAGGCGAAAAATCAGGTCGATGAAACGAAATGGGTTCCTACCTGGGGAGAAAACCGGTTTCGATCCATGGTCGAGTCCCGTCCTGACTGGTGCCTTTCCAGACAACGTTCCTGGGGGGTTCCTATCCCTTCTTTCCGATGTGCATCCTGCGACGAAAACCAGATGAGCCATAAGACCGTAGCCTATTTTGCCCATATTGCCCGTGAAAAGGGAATCGATTCCTGGTATACCGACGAACTGGAAGAATTGATACCTCCCGGTCACCGCTGTTCATGCGGCAGTATCGATTTTTACAGAGAATATGATATCCTTGACGTCTGGTTCGATTCAGGGGTGTCCCACTTTGCCGTACTGGAAAGGAGGGATAACCTGAGATGGCCGGCAGATCTTTACCTTGAAGGAAGCGACCAGCACAGGGGATGGTTTCAGTCTTCCCTGTGGCCCGCCCTTGCTCTTCGGGACAGAGCGCCTTACCGGGCGGTCCTCACTCACGGTTTTGTCCTGGACGAGGAAGGAAAGGCCATGAGCAAATCCATGGGGAACGTTATTGCCCCGGAAAAGATCATTCAACAGTACGGTGCGGATATTCTCAGGCTCTGGGTATCTTCCGAGGATTATCGGAGCGACCTCCGGATCGGAATGGATATGATCAAGCAGATTGCGGACTCCTACCGGAAAATACGGAATACCTTCAAATTTATTCTGGGCAACCTTTCCGATTTTTCGGAAGAGATGATGGTATCCTACAATGAGCTGTCAGAAGTGGATAAATGGATTCTCCATCGGCTTTATCAAATATCTGAATCCGTGGTAAATCATTACGAAACCTTCGAATTCCACCTGGTCTATCGAAGAATACTTAATTTTTGCGCGGTTGAACTTTCGTCTATATATTTTGATATCACGAAAGATATCCTTTATGTCGAGCTTAGGGACCATCCCGGAAGAAGGGCCGTTCAGACCGTGCTGGAGAAGGTCTACAGGGTCCTTGTACGTCTCCTGGCACCCATTCTTCCCTTTACAGCCGAGGAGATCTGGATCTTTCGTGAAGGGGAAACAGGGAGTGTTCACAGGGAAAGATACTATCTCATGGAGAAGGAATGGAATAATCCTTCTATTGCGGGAAGGGTTGAGAAACTGGTGGAGATTAAAACCGATGTCCTCAAGGCACTGGAAGAAGCCAGGCGTGAAAAAAAGATCAAAGCCTCTCTCGAAGCGGAGATCGATCTTTTTATCCAGGATAAAAACAAAATGGAACTGGTGGAAAGTCTGGGAAGGGAACGGGAAAAATTCTTCCAGGTCGCAAAGGTTCACCTGCTGGATGAGAAGAGGGAGGGAATGCTCTCCCTGGAATCGTCGGAAGTGGGCGTGCGGAAAACTGAAGGAAAAAAATGCGTACGCTGCTGGAACTATTTTGATGAACTGGGACCGGACCAGAACCACCCTGAACTCTGTGAGCGCTGTACGTCCGTCATAAAGCAATTAAACGAAGGAGAATCCTCTTGAGACAATATGGTATGCTGGGCGGTATCGCGGCCGTCTCCCTGGGGCTTGATGTTCTGACGAAATATCTTATTGAAAGCAACCTCATGGAGGGGGAACGGATCAATTTTCTCGGAGGGTTCTTCCGTCTTACTCTCACGTATAATGAGGGAGGTGTCTTCGGTATCCTTCAGGGATACCAGTACCTGTTTCTGGTGGTCTCCATTCTGGTTCTTATTCTCCTGATCGGTTTTTATATATTTGAAAAGGAGAAGACCCTTCTCTTTACGGTCTCTATGGGGTTTATCATGGGTGGAGCGATGGGAAATATTATCGATCGTATCATGCCACGGAGAAGGGGAGTGGTCGATTTTATCTCTGTGGGCGTCGACTCTGTATACAGGTGGCCCACCTTTAATATCGCGGATTCCACAATCGTGGTGGGCGCCGGGTTACTCATACTGATTTTCATACGGGAAGAGAGGCGGCTCAGGAAGGGAACAGGCTCTTCCGATTCAGGTCGATGAGAACCAGGGAGTAAACGGTTAAGATGCCTGCATAATGTTGATGATTATTGCAGTATGATCTCAACGGTTCCGCTGGAGATGGTCTCCCCGTTTTTCTGAATATCGACCCTGTAATTACCCGGATTATAGAAGGAAAGGTTTGCCGTGGCTCTTTTCTCAGCCGGATTTACGGTAAGAGAACGTTTCTCTTCCGTGTTTTGCTTTTCCTTTCTTGCGTCACGAATATGAATAGAGAGAGTCTCTGTTCCAAAGGGTTGTTCCGAGGAAAAAAGGGCCGTTAGTTCTCCTGTGCTGAATTTACTCCCGCAGTTCACTCCATTTCCCTCGGGAGTGACCCCCTCGCAGAACTTCATTGTTGTCTCCTTTGAACATCCTGCAAAAAACACAAGGAGAATCAGTAGAATGGGCAGGTATCTCATGAATCTCTCCTCACAGCAGGGAACCCTGCAGGTTTTCATCATCTTCAATCTCCCCTGTCTCGCGATCGACTTTTACCCTGGCCTCACGGATCTCTCCCTCTTTGCCTTTCTGGAGAATCTCGATTTTACGTTCCGCATCTTCAATCTTTCTCTGGCAGAGCCGGGCCAGACGCATCCCTTTTTCAAACTCGGCTATTGAATCATCCAGTCCAAGCTCACCGCTTTCAAGGCGATTGGAGATATTCTCCAGGGATTCCAGGGCCTCTTCGAAAGTCAGGTTTTTTTCACTTTTCTTTGTATCTTTTGTCATGACTTACATCTCCTCCGGTTCCGTGGATTCAACTCGACCATGGGCTGATCCATCCTGCAGGGTCAGTGTGATCTCGTCCCCATGTTTCATGGAACGGACACCGCGAACAATTTCACCTTCACTGTCGCGAACAATAGCATAGCCCCGCTTTAGCACAGCAAGTGGAGATATGCTTTCAAGCTTCTGAAGGACCAGTCTATACCTGTACCTTGACGATTCAAGGATTTTGTTCTCAAGCAAGGACATGTCAGGAATTTCCTGGAGACGCCTTCTAGCTTCATTAAGGGATGATGAAAGAGCGTATTTCATTCGGTTTTCAAGTTCCGTAAGCCACATCTGGCGCATGGTGAGAAGTTGCATTGGATCGGTGAAAACTCGGCGGTTTTGAAGAGAATAGAGCCGGTCAGAGATTCGCTCCAGGCGGGAGATCAGGGCTCTTTCACACCGGGTCAGATAGTAGGATACCTCATTGTGGAGTTCACGTACATCCGGTATGAGCATCTCGGCCGCGGCGGATGGGGTCGGCGCCGCGGCATCAGCCACGTCGTCACTTAAGGGATGATCGATTTGATGTCCCACGGCTGAGAGGACAGGTACTCGGGATGCCGCTATGGCCCGGACAACAACCTCCTCATTAAAGGGCATCAGGTCCTCGAAGGAACCTCCTCCCCTCCCCACAATGATACAGTCCAGTTCATAATCGCCGGAGTTCAGGGTTTCAAGGGCATGGGCTATGGCCGCCGGCGCTTCCATTCCCTGGACCGTGGCAGGCGCGATGAGGACAGACAGATTGGGAAAGCGTCTGAGAGCCACCTTCAGAATGTCACGAAGAGCGGCGCCTGTCGGTGAGGTGACAAGGCCCACTCGTAAAGGAAAAAAGGGAACCTTCTTTTTTATGGCAGGATCAAAGAGTCCCTCTTCTGATAAGCGTTTCTTAAGTTCCTCGATCCGTTTTTGAAGTTCCCCGAGTCCGGCAGGCTGCAATGCCTGGATATTTATCTGGTACGTGCTTCTTTTACCGTAAATGGAGATATTACCCAGAACGATAACGGCCATCCCTTCCTCCAGGCGGAAGCTAAGGTTACGGTTAGCGTATTTAAAAAAGGTAGCCTGGATTACTGAGTTCTCATCCTTCAGAGAGAAATATATGTGGCCAGAGATGCGATAGGTCAGGTTGGATATCTCCCCGGACAACCAGACGTTTGTTAAAGAGGGGTTTGCCTCAATAGTATCTTTTATTATCTTCGTTAGTTCTGAGACTGTAAGAGGATCCCGGCTCAACTTACACCTCCTCTTCCTGTAAGACCCTGAGCATTGAATCGTGAATCTGTCCGTTACTGGCGCAGACGGCACTCATGTCTATGGAGTATTCCTTCCCCCAGTAATCCGTGACCTTGCCACCCGCTTCGCGACAGATAAGGGTACCGGCCGCCACGTCCCATGGATTGAGTCCCCGTTCCCAGTATCCTTCGAAACGGCCACAGGCTACGCCACAGAGATCAAGAGCGGCGGAGCCGAACCTGCGGAGACCCTGGACACGGGGAACCATGGCTGCACATTCGCGTGTGTTATTCGTGGCGGGATCGTCCTTCTGGTAAGGAAAGCCTGTAACCATCATGGATCGGCCCAGGTCATCCATGGTGGAGACATGGATGGGGTTACTGTTCAGGAAAGCCCCACCCCTCCGGGTGGCATGGAAGGTCTCCGCCGTGAGGGGAGAGTGGGTCAGGCCCGCAAGGACTTCATTATCTTGTTCGCTGTAGAGGGCTATCGTAACACTGAACCAGGGTATACCATGGGCGAAGTTATTGGTCCCATCCAGGGGATCGATGTACCACCGGAACGGTTCCTTGCCCTGGATCGGGTTTCCTTCTTCTGCAACAATTGTATGCCCGGGGAACATCGTATGAATGTTGGAGACCAGAAAATCTTCAGATTTACGATCCATATCCGTGACCAGGTCGGTCCTGGATTTATAATCGATCTTGAGGGTCTCCGACTGAAAGCCGGAAACAAGAAGTTCTCCCGCTCTGTGGGCCAGTTCGGTCATGATTTTTACGTATTCATCTGTTTTCAAATCGTCACTCCCAGTCCAATTTTCAGATTGAGCTCAAAATGGTCCTCTTTCCAGTCAGGGAACTCGACCAGCAGGCTCTGGTAAAGAAAAAGATAGGGTTTGACGTATTCGTCAACCCTGAATGTGAGGACATGGGCAAGACCCCATATGCCGGAGAAGGGCCAGCCGGAAGCGAACTCGCTGAAATTAATTCCCAGGAGCCCCTGGCCATTGCCTATGGCATAGGGGTCGTTGTTACCCTCATCTCTGAAAATAATTCTTTCCGTGAGGCTTATCCTCAGAATTATAAAGGGATTGAAGGTGTTGTCACGGAAAAACCGTATCTCCGTTCCCACGGTTGCGTCGAAGGTTCCGTAGTAATTGGATTGAGGTGTGGCATGATCAAAGAAGAAGTATTCCCGCGTGAAACCGCTCGCAAAAATGGAGAAGCGTGAGTTGACGATGTATTCGTAATCGATTCGGAAAAGGGCCATATCGTAGGTAATCCCCTTCGATACTCCCTGGTAGTCCGCGGGCAGGAGACGTGGATAGAGGGTAAAGCAGAGATCATATTTCAGGGTTTTAAATCCGAAGAGGAACCCGACCTTAATGTCCGTAAGACGTTTCAGTTTTGAAAAATTCATATCACTGAAGTAATGGCCCAGGAGAACTCCCATCCCAACATAAAAAAGTCCGAAGCTGTAGGTTGCCTCCAGGCCCTCTGTCTGCACGTTGACATCTGGAACGGAACCTCCCAGCCACGGGTTCTCTGCCCACAGGTCGACGGACCATCCTTTGAAGGGTCCCAGTTCGACCCGGATGGCTTCCGGCAGATCGATAAAGAGACCATGGTCGAGAATGTAGCTGTATCCGGCAGGGCTCTGCCCGTGGTAGATGCCGGTGCGTAGCATGACATCCAGGCTGGCCGTCATGATGTGACGGTTTTCCCGAGACTTCCTGTCGAGAAGGTAGTTCTGCCGGTCAAGCTTCTCCTCTCTTTTCTCGGCCGCCACGGGGTCTTCAGAAGCCTTTTCACCGAACTCCTTCAGCTTAGCATAGGCGTCTGGGAGCCAGCGGGGGATCTTTTGATTCCCGGGGTCGAGCCTTAGAACATATTCTCCCCATTCTATCGCCTCTTTATATCTTCCGGTTAGATAGAGCAGGTATCCCAGACGTTCTGCGGTTGTAAGCTGATAATGATTTCTTCGCAGGGCCTTATGGTAATTATCGATGGCCTTTTCATAATCGCCTTTCAATTCCTGGGCATAGCCACGGTTATGGTAGTAACGGGCCGCTTTCCGGTCATTAATTGTAATAGCCCGGTCCAGGTCAAGGATGGCCTCGTTTAGCAGACGTTTCTCACCCTTAATGATGGCGTTTTCATTAAGATTCCCGGGGGTGACAGCCAGGACCGGGAGGGTTAAAAGAGAGAGGATACCTGTCAGTACAATGCGGTTCATCGGTTTCCCCGAAAACTCGTTCTTAATACAGTATACCCTCTTTGAGAGCAGGTGCAAGGATAATTGCCAGTATCAGGTGTATCGTTTCATTTCCCGTTGGGTCTCTCTGTCGATATCACGCTGCTGAATGGTCTTCCGCTTGTCATAGAGGGTCTTTCCCTTGCCAAGGCCCAGCAAAACCTTGACATGGCCGTTCTTGAAATAGAGCTTCATGGGCACCAGGGTAAAGCCCTTTTCGTTCAATTTGCCGATTATTCGTTTTATCTCCTGTCGATGCAGGAGGAGCTTGCGGTCACGGACTGGTTCGTGGTTGAACCGGTTTCCCTGTTCATAGGGGGTAATGGTCATACTCACAAGGAATACCTCTCCATCCTTTATCCGTGCGTAGGACTCCTGGATACTGACCTTTCGCTGGCGGATGGATTTTACCTCAGTACCTTTGAGCACGATACCAGCCTCAAAGGTCTCCTGAATATCGTACTGGAACCGGGCCTTTTTGTTGGTTATTATATCTGTGCTGTTACCGCTCATGGTTCTATCCCGTAAAAAGGAAGAGCTTAGTTTTCATCTACCAGCAGTCAATAAAAATGTGTATCAGGTGATACGATCCGCTGCCCGAATACCGTCGACCGCAGAGCTTACGATCCCTCCAGCGTAACCGGCCCCCTCTCCTGCCGGATAGAGTCCGGGAAAACCGGGTGATTCTCCCGTTTCGTTTCGCAGAATTCGCAGCGGTGAGGATGTGCGGGTTTCGATACCATGAAGAATGCCTTCATCCGTTATGAAGCCCTTCATCTTTTGGTCGAACGCTTTCAGCCCATTTCTAATTTCGTCACCGATATAAGCAGGCAGGAATGAATAAAGGTCAGCCGGCGTGCTTCCCGGCTTATAGGAGGATGGTGGATTTTGCTTATCGATTAAACCTGCCAGGAACGAGGGTATACTCTGGACCGGTACATGGAAATTTCCACCTCCCAGGGAGAAAAAGGTTTCTTCCAGCTTTCTCTGGAATTCAATACCCGCAAGGGGGCCGGTCGGAATGTCATGGGGACCGATAGCAACCACCAGGGCCGCGTTTGAACGGGGGAGCCCCCTGGAAGAGTAACTCATGCCGTTAATACAGATTCGTTCCGGTTCGGAGGATGAATTGACGATACGTCCGCCTGGACACATGCAGAAAGAGTATACTCCCCGGCCTGTGAGGCGATTGTTCCAGGCCAGCCGATACTCAGCAGCGGGAAGGAGGTCCTGGGGGTACTTTTCTCCATACTGGATGTGATTAATAAGATCAGATGGGTGTTCCACCCTGAGACCCACGGCAAATCCTTTCTTTTCCATGGGTACTGACTGGCCCTGGAGGTTGTAGATAAGATCCCGGGATGAATGGCCTGGAGCAAGAATTACAGCCTCGCTTTCAATGGAGTCGCCGTTTTCCAGGTGGACCCCCCGTACCTTGCCGGAGGACAACAGGATATCCCGTACGCGGGAATGAAAATGAATGCTGACCCCCCGGCTCTGGAGATGGAAACGTATCCTTTTCAGTAAATTCGTTAACCTGTCCGTGCCTATATGAGGATGAGCATCCACGAGTACATCCGGATCGACCCCGAAACGGAGAAGTTGATTATTCAACCAGGCCTGTTCGGGGTATTTGGTTCGAGTTGTGAGCTTTCCGTCACTGTAGGCACCGGCCCCTCCTTCTCCGAAAAGAACGTTGCTTTCACGATTGAGGATAGATTTTTCTTCAAGACTAAGAATGTCCCGCATTCTCTCTTCAACGGGCCGTCCCCTCTCAACCAGGATGACTCGGGCCTCCCTTTCCAGAAGGCGAAGGGCGGCAAAGATGCCGGCCGGACCCATGCCGACGATGATTACCTCTTTACCCTTGATTTTCTCCGTGGGCGAAAATTCTGGTGTTACCAGTGGGCGGGCCATGCCTCTCCTGATAAAACTTTCTTCCTTCGCCGGAGGCAGTGTGGCCTGAAGCCGGTATACAAAGCGGATATTTGATTTATCACGACTGTCTAAAGACCGCCTGTCGACCTCAAGGGAATCATCAATATCCAGTTCTCCTGATATCCTGGTCAGGAATTCTTCTTCGTTTTCGAAAGGGTCTCGCTTTATGTTATCAAAAAGTATAGTCATGGCAGAAGATTACAAAGGGAGACAGGGGTACCCTTGTCAAGAGATAGTACGGTCCCCGGTTTGAAAATACCGGGGACCGGATGCCTTAAGAGATGATTGTTGCCTGTTTTGACTATTCTATGATGGCAAGACTGTTTGTCCGGGTCACGATCCCCGTGGTATGGAGAGCCGCGCCCTTGGTGCTTTCCATGGCAGGCAATCTTCAACTGGGCACCTCATTTTAAAAAGACTCTGTGCCGACTGCCCAGTAACAGTATATCCGTCAAGGGGAGAATAAATTGTAACCGATCGAGAAAAAAGCTGCTCTAATCCCGGTTTGGATAGGGTGTCAAGGTATGATGAAAGATATGCGGATGGGACCTGTGGGTAAAATCTTCTTGCATTATGCCTGTCTGAAAGAAATATGCCTGACGGTATATGGTAAAAACCATGAATAACCCAAAGATTGAAATATATGACACTACATTACGAGACGGGGCCCAGACCGTGGGGATATCCTTTTCTCTTCAGGACAAGCTTTCCATTGCCGGGGCTCTTGCCCGCCTGGGAGTCGATGTCGTGGAGGGTGGATGGCCTGGATCTAATCCGAAGGACAATCTGTTCTTCAGCAGAGTCCGGGAACAGGATATGGAGAACACCAGAATCGCGGCCTTCGGTTCGACAAAAAGAAAAAATATTCATCCCGATGACGATACTTTTCTTCAGGCTCTGGTTGAATCACAGGCAGACATTATCACCCTTGTCGCGAAGACCTGGGATTTTCACGTTACCGAGGCCCTGAAAATATCCCTGGAGGAGAATCTCGACCTGATCAGGGAGACGGTGGAGTACCTGAAAGAGAGGGATTTCACGGTTTATCTCGACGCCGAGCATTTCTTTGACGGGTACAGGGCGAACCCGGAGTATGCACTGAAAACTCTGGAAGCGGCATCCTCCGGAGGAACTGACCAGGTGGTGCTCTGTGACACAAACGGAGGGACTCTTCCCCATGAGGTCAGTGAAATTACCGGAACTGTGGTGAAGAGCATTTCCACTCCCGTGGGTGTACATTTCCATAACGATTCCGGCGTAGCTGTGGCCAATTCTCTCACGGCCGTAAGAGCGGGTGCCGTATCCGTCCAGGGCACGGTAAACGGGTACGGGGAAAGATGTGGTAATGCGGATCTTATGTCCGTCATACCGAATATGTATCTGAAAATGGGATATCCATGTCTGGCCGGAGAAAATCTCGGTTCCATTACGGAAACCAGCCGTTTCGTGAGTGAAACCGCCAATCTTGCTCATAACGAGCGGTTGCCCTATGTAGGTGATAACGCCTTTGCCCATAAAGGAGGGATCCACGTTTCGGCCCTGCAGAAGGACACCCGAACCTACGAGCATCTTGATCCCTCTCTGGTTGGCAACCGCCGAAAGGTACTTATATCGGAACTTTCCGGAAAAAGCAATATTGAGTTTAAGGCCAGGGAGTTGGGAATAGACCTGGGAGATAGTCTGACACTGTCAAAGGAAGTCCTGGAACGGATCAAGTCGATGGAGGATCAGGGATACCAGTTCGAAGCAGCGGACGGCTCCTTTGAGCTTCTGATTCGGGAAGGCACGAGTGAATACAAACCTTTCTTTAACCTTCTCGGTTTTAGGGTCATAACAGAGAAAAAGGAAAACCAGCCCATTTACTGTGAGGCCACCATACGGGTGGAGGTGAACGGTCGAGTTGAACATACCGCGGCAAACGGGAACGGTCCGGTTGAAGCCATTGACAATGCCCTTAGAAAGGCCCTGGAGAAATTCTACCCGCAGATAGCTGAGATGCATCTCTCAGACTATAAGGTGCGTGTCTTAAATGAAAAGGCGGGTACTGGTTCAACGGTACGTGTACTAATAGATCAGCGTCTGGATGGAACCCATTGGGGTACCGTGGGTGTTTCAGAAAACATAATCGAGGCCTCCTGGAAAGCACTCGTCGATGGTATTGAGTACATGTTATTCAAGGGATTGAGGGAAAAGAGCTGATGTCGTCCGCTTCCATAGGAATCTTTGATTCGGGGATAGGAGGCCTTACGGTCTGCAAGGCCATACATGACCTTATGCCTGAAGAGAGTATTATCTATTACGGGGACACGGCCCGTTTTCCTTACGGGACCCGATCCATTGATACTATCATCCGTTACTCCAGAGAGATCACGGAGTATCTTCTGAGCCGTGGAGTCAAGATGATTGTTGTCGCCTGCAACACCTCTTCAGCTGCCGCCCTGGAGGTATTGAGAAGTGAATATGACGTGCCTATTATAGGTGTTATAGAGCCGGGAGCCCGGGCCGCTTGTCAGACCGCGGAGAGAAACCGAATCGGGGTTATCGCTACCCGCGCGACCGTCCGGAGTGGTTCCTATGAGAAAGCCATCCAGAAGATACGTCCAGGGGTGGAAGTCATTCAGCAGCAGGCCACGCTCTTTGTGCCGATAACGGAAGAAGGCCTTCTGGACCATGAGATTACCCGCGTGGCAGTCCGTCTCTATCTTGATGATATGTATGAAAAGGGTGTAAGGACGATTATACTGGGATGTACACATTTTCCGCTTCTAAAGGACGCTATTCATTCTGTCTATGATGGGTTGAATCTTGTGGATACCGGTATGGAGATAGCACAGGAAGCGAGAAATATACTGGTGGAAAAAGACCTTGCAAATGATGGAAAAGAAGGACAGAAGGGAACTATTGAACTGTACGCCTCAGATATTACGGACGCCATGCTCTCCCTCAAGGAGCTTTTTTTCCAGGAGAAGGGAGCAAGGATCGAAAAACTGATACCGGAAGGGAAGGTTTATGCGTAGGATAGTTTTTGTTCTGACAGTAGCATTAATCATTTCAACCGGAGCCTGGATACAATATGACAGGGTCGTGGCCCTTGTTAATGACACACCTATCGTTGAAAGCGAGGTGGAAAGGAAACTTGATCAGTTGGTCCGACTTGGCAAGATGAGGGGACGATCAAGTTACTATAAAAGCCGGGTTCTGGACATGTTTATTGAGCGGGCGCTGGTCCAGCAGACCGCGGAAGATGAATCGATTATCGTTAGTGACGAGAAGGTCGTCAACCAGATGAGGCAGGCTATCGAAGAATATGTCAAAACTGTCCTTGGTAAAAAAGAAGACGCCGGTTCGGCCATTGAACAAATATCAGCGCAATTGGTGAGTCGCTATAAAAATGAACTAATCGAGAAGAAGAACCCTGAAGCAAAAAAACTGACCGAGGGTTTTATCTCCTATATTGAACGGAAACAGCGAATGCCCTTCGAAGATTTCTTTCATGAGATCCGAAACCAGATAATGAGAGAGCAGGTGATGTCCATCTCCATCGGGGTTTCCCCTCCTTCTGAAGAGGAAGCAAAAAAATGGTACAGGGCGCACCGATACAAGCTTGGCTACGAGGTAAAGCTGCAACATATCATGATTCGTCCCAGGGGCAACAGTTTCTCTGCCCAGAGGGAAATAAGTAAAAAGATGCAGTATATTCGGGACCGCATCGCCCGGGGCGCCTCTTTCTCCAACATGGCCAGGAAACATTCTGAGGATGTCTCGTCAGCGGCGAATGGAGGAAATATGGGATGGGTTGCCATACATGAACTGGATCCCATTTTTGCGCAACATGTTCATAATATGAAGGGTAGTGGTCTCTCTCAGGTATTTAAGACCAAAACGGGATATCATATAGTCAGAATTCAGGGACAGCGTAGCGTGACCTACGAAAGGGTAAAACAGCTGATCATGAATAAGCTTTATTACGAGAAGATGAATGACCAGTTCGATAAATGGGTAGAGGCCAGGAAGGAGCGTTCCGAGATACGAATATATATGGATAATTATGTTAAGGGCTGATGCTTCATGGATACGGTAGACGTCCTGCTCTATGTGGCACCCGGTATTACGGATGAGGAACTGACTTTTGATGAAAAATTCATTCCTGAACTCCTGGAATCCCGGATTCGGGAATTGCCATCATTTAGAAAAGTTTTTGTTCTGACACCTCAGAGATACAGTGGAAAACTGGAAGAACATCCCGGCAGAATAGAGATGAAGGGAAAGGATGACGTCCCCTTCTGGAAAGATCTATTGCATACATCTGATGCCCGGCACTTTGTGCGAATTGAGGCCGACTCTCCCTTTTTTGATGTATCATTGATGAAAGAGATGCTCGAAATCCATACCAAATATCTTGCTGAGTTTACCTACTCTGAGAATCTGCCTCCTGGATTTGCCTGTGAGATATACTGGAATGAATTGATTACCGGATTACCGGAACTTGAAGAAAACACCCTCCCGCTGGGTGAAGTGATCCGTCATAACATTAATCACTTTGACGTTGAGATGTACTATCATTCCCCCGATATCCGTGATAGACGGATATCCTTTCTAAGCCGTAATTCGCGGGACAGAAGAATAATGGGAAACATCATGAAAACGGCTGGAAATAATCCGGGTTATGACAGAATTGCTGAGGTTCTTGAATCGGACCCTTCTGTCATGTACGTCTCCCCATCCTACCTGGAGATTGAACTGACAGGAGCCTGCGACCTGGATTGCATCTTCTGCTACCGGAAGACCTTTGAGAAAGCACGGGGTGAAATGGATGCATCCGTAATTGACCGTATTCTGGAAGAGATGGGAACGTTCCGATTACCCTATACTATCGCCTTCGGGGGTTCGGGAGAGCCTCTGCAGCATTCCCGGTTTTATTCCCTGGCTGAGAAGGTGCTGGATGATCCCATGGTTGAGAGGCTGGTTATCGAGACCAATGGAACAGGGGCTGACGCCAATTTCCATACTCTTTTTCGGCACGGGAAGGCCTCAAAGCTTCAGGTGATCGTCAACATAAGCGGTGTAGATCGGGACACATATCTCTCCCTCCATGGAGCTGATTGCTTTGATCGGGTGGTGGCCAATATTGAAGCCCTTAAGGCCATTGACAGCCCGGCAGAGCTCTATGTACAGCTATTAAAGATCAATGAAACAGAACCCTTTACCGATAGGTATTATGATTTATGGGAAGAAAAGGGAGTTTCCATTGTCTTCCAGAAACAGAATACCTATCTTGGTAATGTGGAAGACAGGAGATACTCGGATCTTTCTCCACTGGAAAGGAAACCCTGCTGGCATCTGCTGCGGGATCTGGCAATAACCTCTGATGGCAGGGTGCCTTATTGCAGGCAGGATATCCGGGCGGAACATGGCAACCATGAGATCGGAAAAACAGATATCATCGATATCTGGAAGGAACGGAAAGACCGTTACCTTTCCCATACGCGGGAAGATTATCCCGCTTTCCCGGATTGCAAATCCTGCGACGAATGGTACACCTTTAATTATTAAGCGGATAACAATATGCATAAGAAATCGGTAACAGCGATTATTCAGGCTAGAATCGCCTCGGAACGACTTCCAGGCAAAGTGCTTCTTCCACTGGGAGGAAAGCCGATCCTTTATCATGTCATTGAGCGGGCCCGGGCCATGGAGGGTATTGACCGTGTCATACTGGCCACGGGAAACCCCGAGGAGAACAGGGAACTTATCCTTCTTGCGGAAGATATGGGAATTGAAACCTATGCCGGATCTGATACCAATGTACTGGAACGCTTCGTTATGGCGGCCCGTCCCCATTCTCCCGAACTTGTGGTTCGCATTACGGCCGATAACCCCTTCGTGGATGTGGAATACGGCAGTATGGCAGTGGAAATAGCCGTGGAATCAAGGCCTGACCTTTCATCGGTCATTAATATCCCTCTGGGAACGGCCCTCGAGGTTATCTCTTTTCAGGCCCTGGAAGCGAGCCTTGAGGAGGGTCATGAAGAGTATCATTTTGAGCATGTCACTCCTTTCATCAAAGAGCATCCCGAACTTTTCCGGATCGAGCGATATCCCGTGGAAATCGATAATCCCTTTAATGACCTGAGATTAACCGTTGATACCCCCTCGGATTATCATCTGGCGGAAACGATTTACGATAACCTTTACAACGGTCAACCTTTTGATCTGAAGAGGGTTATCTCTTTTCTGAAAACGAAGACCCATCTGCTTGAGCTGAACCGGAATATCGTGCAGCGTTCCATGAATCATTCCGCTAATGTCAACCCTTAAGGTTGTTCTATATACCGGCTGGGGGGCCCGGATAGGTACCGGCCACCTCCAGCGAATGGCCTCCCTCCTCTCCTGCAACCGTGAACGGGAAGATGTTCTTATCTCTCTTGTAACACCTGAAGAGCCTTCGATCCTTGAAGAGGACGACCGTTATTACTGGAGATATGATATACCGGAAGGGACGGATGTAATCCTGCATGACTTCCGCGACAGTGATCCACTCCTGATAAGAGATCTAAAGAGCCGGGCTCAGGTCGTTCTGATAGACGATCATGGTCCCGGAAGAAAAGAGGCTGATGCTCTCATTGATCTTCTTCCCTTTCCGGGGCAGGATACAGCGCCTGATCCGGATATCTTTCTCTACGGTTATACCTTCAGCCGGAACCTTGAACGGATGAAGAATATATCTCTCCCTGATCCGGAAGGTATACTGGTGTATCCCGGCGTACTTGCCGGTAACAGCAGGATGCTCTCTCTGATAAAAGAATTGGAACGATATTATCCCCTGAAAGGGAGCGGGTCTGCCGAGGGGACCTCACAACTCGCGGAAAGACCCATGGCGGAACTGATTCTCTCTGTAAAAGTTGTTTTAACCTATTTCGGCATAACCCTTTACGAGGCCCTTCTCTGTGAACGGCCGGTGGTGACCGTTAATCCCACATCATACCATGATGAGCTGACAGGGATGCTGGAACAGTTAACGGTATTCAACACAGGTATCGCAGAAAGGGTCCGGGAAGAGAACCTGCTTACAACGGTTCGGGCGGCCATGTCCGGTAAACCGGATAGACCTGAAACGGATAAGCTTGTTAAAAAAATTCGGGGTAACCGGCATCGGTTTCTCGACAGAATCATTTCCTTCATTTAGATGATACCCCTGTTTTAGAGAGGACGTTTCGCCGTGAGAAGAAAGACAGGGTAGCGGACGACTGTTCCTTCATGTTCCCGTTCTATTCTGTGAACGGTTCTGTAGCGCACATCCGTGAACCCGGTCGTTCGGAAAATTTCGGATAGTTCTTCCGGGTCCAGTCCCAGATGCTCGACGCTCGCGTTATCACCATGGAAGCTGCCATCTTCAGGAGTCAGGTCGGCTAGGGCGCAGAGACCACCGGGGACCAGAATCGAAAAGAATTTCTCTGTCAGGGCCGGGAGGTCCCGCACATGGTGGAGGACCATGGAACTTATGAGAAGATCAAAGGGGCCGGGATTGCACGATTCATCCAGCAGATCGCAGTTAAGTGTGAACAGGTTAAAGATACCTTTTTCCCTGGCCTTTCGTGCCATTTCCTGCAACATGCCGGTTGATGTGTCGATACCGGTAAGGTTTTTAACCTTGTTCGCAAAGGGAAGAGAGAGGAGGCCGGTTCCGCATCCGAAATCCGCAACCTGCCAGGTCGGTTCTGGGCCAATATGATTCAGTATGGAGTCCCTTATGGCATCGGCAAGTTCAACTCTCCTCGGCTTGTCCCATCCGGCTGAGACTTGATCAAAACGGTTTTGATCTTCCTTTTCATTCATAGTGTCAGGGGAGAGAATGAAAATATGATCACTAATTATTCCTAAACGGTAAAAGGAGAGCAAAAAGTAATATTAATAACGG
>CAZYBU010000052.1:0-18151 GCA_964645775.1 uncultured Leptospirales bacterium
AGATGGGTGTCTACCGCGGTTCCGACCTGAAGAACATCTCCAGGCCCGACCTTGGCTCCAACTTCGGGAAAGTGGGAGAGTTCTATTATCTCATCGCCCAGGGTATCGATGAGCGAACCGTTACCAGTGAACGTGAACGAAAATCCATTGGACGGGAACGGACATTTCCTGAAGATAGAATTGAGCTTGAATACCTGAGGGATGTTCTGAGGGATCTGCTTGAAGATGTCCGTAATCGCGCCATACGGTATAACCTCTGGGGCAAGACCCTTACCGTTAAGGTTCGATACGATGACTTCACGACTATTACCCGTTCCGGCAGGCTTATCACGGGGCCCGGCGACCGGGAGGGGCTTCTGGAGTCCGCGTATCTTTTGCTGGAGCAGTCCGAGGCTGGTGTCCGACCTGTCCGGCTTATCGGTGGGACAATCTCATCTCTCCATGATATCAGGCAGCAGAGTGAGCCCTGGGGGCAGCTTCTCATTTCATGGGATGAAGGGGTCCCCTGAAAAGTCGGGGTACCCGGCTAGAATCATTTTTAATTGCCATGATTAGCGAGGATAGAAGCCGTGATAGAAAAGGGAAGAGTGTACGGAATTACAGTTACCATGTCCACGGGACTGGAGAGCGTTACCCGTGGAGAACTTGAAGGGCTCGGTTACAGGAACCTTACAACAGAGAACGGAAGAATATCATTTCAGGGTCAGGAGAGGGACATCGTTCTGTGCAACAGCTCTCTTCGGACGGCTGACCGTGTTTTCATTGAACTGGCATCCTTCCACGCCACCGATTTTGACCATCTCTATGAACAGGTCCGATTCATTTCCTTTGAAGATTTCATACCTGAAAACGGGGCCATCCCGGTACGGGGACGATCCGTAAAATCGAAACTCCACAGCGTGCTGACCTGCCAGTCCGTGGTAAAGAAGGCGGTCCTGGATTCTCTCCGGAGAAGGTATCGACGAGAGAGGTTTCCGGAGGATGGGCCTTCTTTTCCTCTCGAGATCGTCATTGAAAAGGATAACGCCCGACTCCTCCTTGATACTACGGGAGAGGGCCTGCATAAACGGGGATACAGAAAGGAGTCGGGCCAGGCCCCTCTCAGGGAGAACCTGGCCGCCGCGCTGGTTCTCCTGAGCCGATGGGATGGAATTGCTCCCCTGGTCGATCCGATGTGCGGCTCCGGTACCATCGCTATTGAAGCGGCTCTTATCGCCTCGAAAACAGCGCCCGGCGTGAACAGGGCATGCCTGATGGAGAGATGGCCCGTGTCCGATCCCGACATCTGGACAGAGGCCCGATCAGAAGTCAGGAGCCTGACCCGTGAACCAGAATCGAGAATCATCGCTTCTGATGAGTCATCCGATAGCCTGGAGATGGCCAAAAGAAACGCGGACCGGGCCGGGTGCGCGGGACTCATGCAATTCATAAGGGCAAAGGCGACACCGGAGATTTTACCGAAGGAGAAGGGGAAGATCATAACGAACCCTCCCTACGGGGAACGAATGAAAACTGAAAGCAGAATCTCCCTGGAGGCCCTGAGATCGATAAAGGAAGTACGGCCGGATTGGTCGCTCTATTTCATAACACCGGATCAAAAGGCCGAAAAGGTAATGGGAGTTGAAGCAAATAAAAAAAGGAAACTTTACAACGGAGGAATTATGACCTACCTCTACAGTTACTTTTAAACAATATCAGAAGACGCCCGCTGCCGTTTTCAAAGGTACGCTGAATGAGGCATAGGTCACGCCATCCTCGGAAGAAATAGTGAACTTGTTCTCCTGTACACCCAGGTTCCGGAGCATGATGGCTATAAGCACAAGGCCGATTCCGGCCCCTTCCCGGTTGGGATCATCTTCCACCTCCAGAAAATATTCACTGATGTCGTTACATCTTCGCGCGTCTTCCAGTTTCCTGGACACGGTCTCCTTTTCAAGTTCTGTCATCTCAATGGGATTTTCCACGGATATGAAAAGCTCGTTCTCTTCGGTAATGGAAAAGATTATCTCAGCGCTCAGTTTTTTTGATCGCGCTATCCGGGCCAGGTGACCGGCATTCTCCCTGCTTATCTCCAGTCTGAAAAGTTTAAGAGCCGTTTCGTAATCGAGGTTCTTTCCCGGGTTCTTGTCGAAACTGTAGTCTTCGAAATAAAGATTCTTGAAATTGGCCTTTGTGGCATTGATGAGAAGTTCTTTCAGACAGGTGTATATTCCCGATACAAGGTCCTCCCTGTTAAATGATGAGAGCAGAAGACGGAGTATTTCCTGTACCCGTTTTTCGATGGTATCACTCACCGAATAGGCCTGGATACGTATACGTTTGCTTCTGTTTATGGCCAACTGTATGGTTTTGTCAAGTTCGTCCATCATGTGAACATATATAGCTTCCAAATAAGAGCTGGTCAATATTTTTTTTCTGATGAAAAATTATGATCGGGCAGCAACCATCTCCATAAACGTATCGATGGAGTCCCGGGCGGCTGATTCATTAAAGAAACGTTCATCCACCATATCCGCCTCAAGGATAAGGGAAGGTATGCCCATCTCTTCCTCCAGTGCACGCCGAATATCGTACTGCCCCAGGGAGTAGGGCTTGCAGCTGCGGTTTGAATGCAGAACAACACCATCCACCTGGTACTTGTCCGCCATCCCCTTGACGGACTCAATCATCTGGTCAACGCCAATATTGAGATAGATACGTGTATAGAGTTCCGCGTAACTCTCCATGAGCCGGGATGTATCCACATAACGGATGTTTTCACACCAGGCTGTTGTATAGGTATCAGCCACCAGGCAGGCGTCCATTGATGCGAACGTATCGGAGAGCCATCGGGTACGGTACCAGACCGGCAGGTTGTCCCAGAGCAACCTGTATTTCTCGTTAGGTACGGCGCAGACGCCGTCCCTTAATCGTTCATTCATCTCGTCCAGGAGTTCGTCGTAATAGTCGACAGCTGTTTGAGTACCTCTCAGGGTAACGATGAGGGCGAGGTGGAAGAATGCGTCGAAGGCGCTCATGGGGGCGGGACGGTTCATCGATGTATCCAGGACTGACTGCCATCTCTTCTGACCCTCCAGGGAAAGATGTACTACCTCATAGAAGGAGTCCATGTCGAAAGACTTTCCTCCCACCTTTTCCAGAAGGGGAAAAAGCTCCTGTAACTGGGCCATTACATAGGTTCGATTTTCTTTATGGTACTCCTGGTGGACGATGGGTGTGTCCAGAATAAAGAGAGGGACCTGGTAATAGCGTGCCTGAACCTCATACCATTTAAGGACGGTATTGCAGATATTCGTGCAGCAGATAAGAATGTCCGGTTCAGGAAGTCCACCGACGGGACCTCCTCCTTCACGGCTGCAGCCGATATCTGACCTTGCGTATGAGCATATATCGGTTGAAAAGCCTTCATCCTCCGCCACCTGGCAAAAGTGATTCCCCTGTTTCGAGGCCCCTATCATGGCGCTGTGATTTTCCGGATAGACAGGCACCATGTCCATGGTAATGACAGGCTCGACCGGAGCCCCGCTCGTGAGCCAGGCTACCTTCTTTCCGTTCTGTTTCGCTGTTTTGGCATCGATATAGTAGGCCGTCATGATCTCCTTCATCCGCTTGACGGAGCGTATCTTCTCAAATCTGAATTCTCCTGAGCCGCTCATGGTTACATCTCCAGCATCTGTATAAGGGTTTCTATCCGGGTGCGCACCTGCCCCTCGTTACTGAGGGGTTGTTCCACTTCAAGGTTAAGTGAAGGTATCTCTATACTGTCGAGCGCCTCGCGGCTATAGGGATAATCAAAGGCATAAGGTTCACAGTATTTCATCTGGACAAAGATGACACCTTCCGCGCCTGATTCCCTGGCCATGCGGGCAACGTCATCGTACCGCGCAATACCGGGATAATGTTTGGAGGCACAGAGCCTGTGGGACCTGTAATAGAGCGAAAGGGCTTCCCAGGGGGCATCCGATTCCGGAATCAGGGTCTGCCAGGGTCGGTACCCGCTGCAGGTGTCATCCAGCACAACTCGTGCTCCGGCCTCCTCGATGATATGATAGATTTCAGGTATGTCACAGACACTCCCTGTCAGCATGATACCGGGCCGGTCATCCTCAGCCGCGTCACTCTCTTTCATGGCATGGTTAATGGATAGGGTCAGTTCCAGCGCTTCTCTCCGGTCCAGGATCATGCAGAGCTTGAACAGGTCCTCAATTTTCATGTCCGGGACTTCGATCCCCTCAAGGGATTTCTCCCGGATAGAATGGAGCTCTTTTCGTATTCTATTTGTAAGCAGGATGGCTTCATGGAGAGTCTCTTTCGTTACCTTCTCACCCGTGAAAGATGAAATTTCATCGGCGAAACGTTTCAGAATATCGATGAGATAGGTTCCGGATGCCTCACTGTCGAGACGGGAAGGGAAGACAACGTCGCTGAAAAAGGGGATCTCAATATTGCATCGCCACAGATCCGAGAGCCTCTGGTAAGAGTCACAGGCATGGGGAACTACCAGCCCGTCCAGACAGTCCGTCCGTTTCGAGAGCCCCAATGTCATGGCTGAACGTACAACGGAACAGACATACCCCTGCATGTATCGGTCAGAAGAGGAGGTGTTCTTCTCCGCGGGAAAGAGTCGCAGAGGATGGGCTCCTGCCGCGAGTATCACCTCCTCGGGAAAATAGCTGCAAAAGGAGCCGATGACCCTGGTTCCACCTTCCCGGATTTTTGAACAGTACTCAAGGGGATCGGCCAGTATAGATCTGTATTCAAGTTCAGTAATCATGGTTGACACCGTACGATATTGTCGTATAATTGTTGATAATATCATACAAGCATCTAAATGTCAAGAATAATGAAACCAGATTCCACAGCCAGCCGACAGATTCAGTCCCTGCGTCGAGCAGCGGAGATACTGGACCTTTTTACAAACGGTTCTCGCTGCCTCGGCATCTCTGAGATCGCGAGATACCTGAAGATCAACAAGACAACCGTCCAGGGCCTTGTGTCGACCCTGGCTTCCCTTCAATATTTGGAACAGGACCCGGACACGAAAAAGTACAGGCTTGGCAGGGTCCTTTTCCAACTCGGCATGACCTACGCAACCGGGATGGACCTTGTGACCCAGGCGCGGGTCTGGATGGAGCGTCTCTATTACCGTTTTCGTATACCGGTTAATGTCGGCATGCTCGTGGGCGGACAGGTGATCATTGTTCTTAGGGTGGATGAGGAGAATCAATTTATGTCATTTCCCAGGGTCGGGTCTGTTATTCCCGCCCATTCGACGGGTATCGGGAAAATACTCCTGGCTCACCTTGAGCAAAATGAAAGATCGTCACTGCTGAATAGACTGGATCTACCATCTCTTACGGTCAACACGACCGTATCAAAAGAGGATCTGATGCAAGAACTGGATTCCATACTGAATGATGGCATAGCCTGGGACCGGGAAGAGAATATTTCCGGACTTGCCGGGATGGGAGCACCTCTCTTTGATCATACCGGTACGGTTATTGCCGCCTTTGCCGTAACCGGTCGTGCAGAAGATATATACTCCAGGGCGGATGAACTTACAGCCGAGATACTGAATACGTCCAGGAACCTCTCCCGTCAGCTCGGTTTTGATAATGATTCTGTCATGGAGAGCTGATGAAAGAGTGTTTTTTCTTGACTCTACCTATATTTACTGGAATAACAATGTCTGTTTACTATTCCCTTCTGCCATGTGAGCCAGGAAAAGAATATGCCGGATACAGATAATCTTAATCTCTTAGAACAACAGGCCCGTTACCTGCTGGCCCACCGTAAGATACCGGATGAGAAGAAAGAGATCCTTGAACGTATAATGAAAGACTCCTCCATTGAGGAGACGGAGCGTTACAGGGCCATCATTGACCTCCTGCAGAATGAAGGGAAAGCGGAAAAGGATAAGGGCTCCAACAGAAAAAGAAAGATCAAGAAGGCCATCGACCGAAGCGCCCTTGGACCAACGGAAGAGTCGTACTACGTGGAGGATATTCTGCGGAAATACAGGAACACCCGCTTCTTTCGCAAACGGTATTTCGCCCGGAGAAATAACCGTATAGGCATCGGATGTCGAAAAAGAGGCATCCCTTCAAAAAGACTTCTCTCCTGTTTCGAGGATATCTCCACCATGCAGGAGACCATCATTACACCCCTGCCGGAAATATTCATGACTCTTTTGAACGATCAGGATATCGAAGACCCCACGGTCTTTAACTACCTGAGGATTCTTCGAAAATGGATGCTGACGGTCCCTTTTTCCGGAACATCTCCCGAGACTATCCGCTGGATGGAGCGGCACCACTTTGAACGGGAACTGAAAGATTATGTACAGTATTTCTTTTCCTTTTTTAAACTGGACCAGGAGGAGAAGGAGCGTATTATTCAGGTCAGTGAAGAGACGCTCCGGCAACTGAAGGAGTACGGGAAACTTGAAATAACTCCTGACCTTCCGGATGCCGAAAGGAGGTACCGGGAAAAAGAGAACCTGAACCGTGAGAAAGCGATCTTCAATTATATTCAGCACCTCCGCTCCTTTCTGCCGGCGACCCTCTCTGATGATACCCTCATCAACAGCATGCTTCTTAAGCGATATGGCATCGAGTCCCTTTCAGAGCTTCTCTTCATGGTCCTGGAGGTACTCGTTTACCAGAGAAGTTTCGACCAGCGGGAGATCTATGTCTATTTCGATATTGAGCCTCCCCGGGTAAGCAGTACACTCTGGGATTACAGCGAAGACCTGCTTCGAAAGGTTGGCAAGGACCCCGGGGCCAGGTCCAGGAAGCGGAAAGAGGCCCTGGAGGAGGCCCTTCATGAAACGGAGAACATGCACCGGATGCTGGAGGTCACGGCGGGGGGGAAGAACATCCTGCACAGCGCCATTAATCGCCAGTGGAAGTATGTGGACCATAAACGGTACGACGCTGAGGAAGTCTACAGGGATAACTATTTCAGCTATCTGGACGGCCTCATTAACTATTTCAAGAACACCTACCTCCATATCCTGGACGGGACAGATCTCTGGTTCAAGGATTCCGATGGAAACAATATCGAAGGGAAGATATTTGAAGAGTCATTCCTGAGGGAGGAGCAGAACCGTCTCAATGAAATACTGGAGGAGATGCATTTCTTCAAAAGTAATAATCCGACCCTCGCTATCAGCCGGGCAGAGGTGCAGAAAATCATGAAGGGAGTCATAAAGAGTATGGTGCATGTTGAACGTTTCGTGATCATGCTGGGAGGCTTTTTTTACTCTCTGGCCCTTCTGCTCCAGCAGGTCTATGATATGCACCGCCGATGGATACAAAATGATTCACGGAGAAGCGACCTTTCCCGGGAGCCGATGGGCATAGAGGAGCGCGAGAGGCTCGATGATCTGGCACGTCCCATTCCCTTTCATGACTGCGCTCTCACGGGGTTTGAAAAGAACGATCCCCTCATGCGGAACCTGCAGGGAAGGCAGGTTATGGATCCGAAAATGGATGAAGGTCTCTTTGTGAGGATTCTTGCTTTCTGTTACCAGACAGCCAAAGAGTGTATGAACCCGGAGATAGAACGTGATCTTGAAAAACGGAAGGAGCTGGAGTTTAAACTGAAAGACTTTTCAAAAGATCACTCGTAAAGACCGACAATCTCTTTCGTTAACTGCATGTAATCAATGGCGCCGTTGCTGTCCGCCTTGTACTCGAAAATGGTTTGGCCCCAGCTGGGAGCTTCCTGGAGGGAGACGTTTTCCCGGATCATGGTTTTAAACAGTTTTCCGGGAAGCCGTTTTTTCGTTTCTTCGATGATCTCCCGGTTAATCGATTTTTTTGCGTTATACATGGTCCCTATGATACCGGCCACCTCTATCTCGCTGTTCAATCGCTTCTTGACCATCTGTACGCCTTCAAAGAGGTTATACATGCCATGGAATGGGAGAAACTGAACCTGGAGCGGGACGATGATGGAATCGGAGCAGGTCAGGGCATTCAGGGTAAGGACCCCCAGGGATGGGGGGCAATCGATTAAAACATAATCATATCCTTCCAGGCCTTTAAGGGCGTCCTGTAACAGAAATTCCTTGGCCGGTATGGGGAGGAATTCTACGCCTCTCAGGTCTGATTTTGACGGGATAAGTCCGATGCCATTACGATCGATAATAACATCCTTAAGCCCCGCATCCCCCTTAATGAGTTCATAGATAGACAGGTTAATATCCCTGTGGTTGATTCCCAGGTGATATGTGGCCTGCGCCTGATGATCCATGTCGATGACCAGAACATTTCTTTCCAGCATCTGAAGGGCGCCGGCGATATTTACCGTGGAGGTGGTCTTTCCGACTCCTCCCTTATTGTTGGAAATTGAGATTATCTTCATAAGTATTGAATCCAGATAATATAGTTGACGAAGTGAACAGCGCCCGTATACAAAATGTATTCATATACTTTGGATCAATTATGTCAAACAATATTGCATATTATCAGAACGGGGAACGCATAATCCAGGCGGGCGAGTTTGAACGCAGGATGTATGTTATTCTCGAAGGAACGGTCTCTATTATCCTCAGGGACAAAGATAATTCCATCAATGTAGCGAACCTCAGGGCAGGCGACTTCTTTGGTGAGATATCCCTTTTCAACGATACCCCCCGGAGCGCGGACGCGCTTGCGATGGGACAGGTAAAACTATTTTATATCGACAGCCTCTCCCAGCTGAAAGGCTTTCTCATGAAAAACCCCGCCTTCGGCGCGAAGATGGTCCACATCCTTGCCCGGCGCCTTGCCAGGACGGATGAGATTCTCATCGGCAAGATCAGTGAGATCAACCGCCTGAAGATGACCCAGGATGTGTGAGAACCCGGCATCCTGAGAATGATCCCAATATCAACCTTATAATGCCTTATGCGTGAAAAAAACTGTCCACCACCTCACCGCGACATCGACTCCGGCGTAATCTGGCTGGATGAAGTTGACTCCACGAATTCACACATCTTACGTCACCGGGAACTTCTCCAGATACCCTGGGTCACCGTGGTAGCCCGCAGTCAAAAGTGGGGCAGAGGGAGAAAAGAACGGAGATGGCATTCCACACCGGGCAGGGACCTGACCTTCAGCCTGGTCTACCTGCCGACCGGAAAGCTTCGTGAAGTGCGGAGTGTTACACTGATCGCTGGAGTGGCTGTTCACAGTGTACTGGAAACCATCTCAGGGGTAAAGGCAAAACTGAAATGGCCCAATGATCTGCGTGTCGATGGTAAAAAGATCTGCGGCATCCTGACGGAACTGCATATGGAAAAGAGAGAACCGGCGATTCTCATAGGAGTGGGATTGAATGTTAACAGCCGGCGGTTTGCTGAGGGGGGAGGAGTCAGTGCGACCAGTATACTCATGGAGTCGGATGTAAAGCATGATTTACCCACCCTGTTATCGCATCTTAGATCAGAACTGATTGATAATCTCTCAGACTTTACGGCCGGCAGAAGTGAGGAGTTGCTGAATAGATGGAAGAGAGCCTCTGATTCAATCGGGAAGTATATACGAACCGAATCCGCCGGCCGGATCCTCGAGGGAGTATTTCATGATATTACTGAAGATGGTGAGGTAATTCTGCTGGATCGTAAGGGAGAAGCCCATGTATGTACCGGAGAGATTGAATATCTTGATTATGAAAAGACCTGATCCCGTTTATTCATTTGACTTTATCGCACTCTCCCAACGTCATGAAATGGTATAAACGCTGTGCGCCGGGTTAAAAGAAGCGATGAACAATACCATTATCAAAAAAAGCGTAGAAGAATCCCTTGCCTCACTGCGTTCGATCAATCCTGAGGACGCCTTCACGGAACCGGTCCAGGCAAGAGAAAACAGACTTCGAAAAGTTCTGGTTGCGAATCGAGGGGAAATCGCCAAACGTTTCTTCCTGGCCCTCCATGAAGAGGGAATACCCTCCGTTGCTATTGTTACCAGTGTCGATGAAGGTCAGTCCTGGTATGACTTCGCTGATGAAGTCATGATGATTGGTGAACCAGGAAATTATTCCCGCATACCAGTTGTCATCGCCGCAGTAATCCTTTCCGGGGCCAATGCCATCTATCCGGGATACGGCTTTCTCTCCGAAAGCGCGGAGTTCACCGAGGCCCTGCACAGAGCCTCAAAATTATTCGACCGGGAAATAATCTTCATGGGTCCCCGCCTTGAGGTCATGCAGAGACTGGAGAACAAAATCAAGGCGAGGGAGCTGGCACACGAGGAAGACATCCCCCTCCTTAAAGGTTCGAGGGTTTTCTATGGGATAGAAGAAGCGGAAGAAGAAGCGGAAACCATCGGATACCCGGTAATGGTCAAGCTTAACGCAGCAGGAGGAGGAAGAGGGATCCGTTACGCTGAGAACCGGGAAGAACTGGGCGAGGCAGTCCTTTATAGCCAGAGAACAGGGCGCTCTCATTACAATGACGACGCTTTCTATATCGAAAAGTATATTGAACATGCTATCCACATGGAAGTCCAGCTTTTCAATGGAAAGGCCGTGGGCATACGGAAATGTGCCGTTCAGCGCCATAACCAGAAGATCATCGAAGAGAGTGGGCAGAACTTCGTGGACAGGGAGATACTCCTTGCCATGGTGGATGACGCAGAACGGATGGCACGCAGGTCTGGATATGACTGTGAGTGCGGAGCGGGGACCATGGAGTTTCTTATGGACCCGGCATCAGAGACCTATGGATTTCTGGAATTCAATACCCGGCTACAGGTCGAGTACAGCGTTACGGAACAGTCGATGGGTTTTGATATCGTAAAATGGCAGATTATGAATTTTGATGGTCGGGCAGATTCCATTTCTTATCCCAACATACGGGATCCGGAAATATTTCACGCGAACCATTCCATCGAATGCAGGGTCTTTGCTGAAGAACCGGAAAAAGGCTACCGTCCTTCTCCTGGTGAGATAAAGGAGCTTATCCTTCCCACATTTCATGGTGTACGCTGTGATTTCGGTTTTATGGAGGGGGACCATATACCTTCTGATTATGATTCCATGATAGGAAAACTCATTGTTACAGGCAGTAATCGCTCAGAGGCCCATATTCGACTTGAACGGGCGCTCCAGGAAATATATATACAGGGAGTGAGCACAAACCTGAGACAGCTTTTAAGAATAGTACGCCATCCGGATTTTATCAGGGGAGATTATTCCAATCGTCTCATACCGGAGAACCCGGAGCTGCAGTTCAGGGAAGAGATACCTTCAGACCGTGATTCTGAACGGGAGGTTCTTCTCCTCGGCACCCTGACCGAATATATTCGCATCTACCAGCGTATTGCACGGGAATTCAAAATCCGTGGTAATCTGGACACCTCCCTTTCTAACCGCAGCTTAACGACTCTTCCCGCCCGATTTACGACCCTCCTGGGGGGAGAGGAGCACAGGATAGAGATATTCCAGGTTGCCCTGAGCTCATTTCACCTCTACCATAATGGTACATACAGCGGACAGATCCGACTCAGTCATATCAGTCCCAGAAGCGGTAACTATCTCTTTCAGTTCGGTAGCCGGTCCTACAGAATCAAGGCAGAGAAACGAGGAGACAACCTTCAAATCCACATGAAGGGGCGTAGCGGTAAAATTAATTATCACACTCTCCAGGTCGTGGCTGAAGGAACAGGGGAAGGAATTGATCCTGAAGGTATTGTTCGAGCCCCCTTCCAGTGTTCCTTCGTCTCTTTGGCCGAAAGAGGAGGGGAACCACTCCACAAAGGTGATAGTGTAATTAAGGGAGAGCCGATCATGATTGTTTCATCTATGAAGATGGAAACAACCCTCTACTCTCCTGTTTCCGGTGTTCTCGACTACATAGTAGATGATGGAGAATATGATAATCTTGTACTGCAGGTTAATTCGGAAGGAGCTGTCACCGGAAAGGGATTTGAAGAATCGGAGATACTATTTGTCATTGAGCCAACAGAGACGGAGGAAGTCGCAGATGAGAAGAGAGAGAAGGAGACCCCATCCGTTCAAGATAATCATCTCAGTCTTGATGATATCTTTGACCCTGAGAGGGCAAGGGAACTTTACAGGAGAGACCCGGAAAAGTATATATTAACTCTCGTTTACGCCTGCAGAAGCGTATTTCTCGGTTTCATCCAGCAGGATGAAAAGATTTCCAGGTTGCCTGCTGTCTTTACGGCCTTAGAGGAACTGGATCTGGAACACTCTATTGATGAGGAAGGTCTGCAAAAAATTAATGACGTGATTAACCTGTACAGGAGCGTTAAGCTTCTCTTTTCTCCCCTTATAGTTGAAGGCGTTTCTTACCTGGAGGAGCTCAACTACTTCATAAGCAATATCCATGATTTTTCTTATTCTCCCCCTGAATCCTTTATCAAACTCATTGATACACTATCCAGATTCTACAGGATAGAGAGGGCGCGTCTCACATCGAAAGGGGAAGAATGGTATCTGGAGACCATGCTTTTCCATCTCCAGAGAGCCTATTTCATGTGTACGGACCTTACCGATGTCGTAACGCACCTGATACGCTTCGTCCTGCGCTCCCGTCACCGTCCACCTGAAACCTATCAGATTCTTTGTGACCTCCTGGCTACCGAGCAATATGAACTTGACGATACCCTTGCCCGTCACATCCAGGAATTTCTCGATCGTGACTACCCACGAAGGAGCGAACATCATATTCTGACTTCCGGTTCTCTGGAGAGTACTACCTCCACTATCCACGATACCGACAAGTTAGAGTCGGGGAAAGAGGCTCGGGCAAATATACTCTGTTCACTCGAATCCTCATCGAAGGAGAGAATACCCACCGGAATACCTGAATTGTCGCAGTCACTCCTTATCGACCGTCTCGATTATCTCGAAAAGAGAACCCCCCTTCGACCTCTCTCCTCTCCCTATAAGGATATTTATCTCTACGCCCTGTTCAACAATAACGGGAAAGAACCATGCGAATACGTTGCCTTTATCTTTACGGAGTATCCGGCTCGTGGTATTGATGCTCCTTATCGCGAAAAACTCAGCGATCTTTCACGGAGGGGACTTCTGGCACTTGAAACCTGTCGTCAGGCCCGCCCCGTCGAGGTATCCAGGCTTGAGATCGTAATGCGGGGAGTACCTCGGGACATCCTGACCCGGAGTATTTCTTTAGCCCTATACCGGGATCTCAGAACGGTTTTCACTCAAGCATACAGGAGTTCCCCCAATGCAGAGTGTACCACACTTCTCCTTTCAGCAGAACATGGTGGCAGAAACCTTTCCTGGTCCCACCTATTCGGGGCAATCGAAAAAAGATTTTATTTTGATATTATCTCATCGGACGATCCCCGGTATCCCTATTCTGATACGCCGGAGGAACGGGACCGTCATATCTTTGTACAGGATAAGTGGAGAGTCGAAGACTGGGCCTCATACTGTTGCGATGAAGGACAATGGGAGGAGCTCCACATCCCCGGTGTGGATGACAACATGCCTGAGGGGAGTGATGAGCCACTTCAGGTGGCGGGACGCATTCTGAGGGGAAAGGTCATGGGGAAGAAAGTCCTTTTCTACTTCAAGGATTCCAGAATTCGGGCCGGGGCCACGGGGAATCTGGAAGGACTGAAGTATATCGCAGCCCTATACCTGGCCCGCAGGGAGAAGATTCCGGTATACGTGTGGAACGACGGGTCCGGCGCAAATATCAACGAGGGGATCGTTTCTCTCAACCGGGGAGGTCAGGGTTTCATGATGAACACCCTTATGCGTTCTTCTCTGGATGATGAGCATTTTACCCGATATGTGATAAACAATCCGGATCCGGCCATGCAGAATGTTATTAAGGGTATTGAGCCTCTTATCCAGTCATCATCAGAACAGAATTTTCCCTTCGTTGTTTCCGTTGGCATCGGGTCCTCTGCCGGACTCGATGTTTACGGGGCCAGCCAGGCGGCCGTCCAGGTACTCCTTGACTCTCCCCAGGCATACCGTGTCCTGACGGGAGCGGGCGTTGTCCGATCAGTCCTTGGAAAGGAATTCACCAACTACGAGATCGGAGGGGCCCGGGTTATGGGGCAGTGGACAGGAATCGTTGATTTCGTTGCCCGTAACCGGCTCTATCTCATTGAAAAGATACGTACAATTCATGCACTACTTTCGGATGATTTACCGGGAAACGAGTACCATCCATGTCAAAGACCAGTACCCGCAGGTTCCGATTTGAACAGACGAAAGGTCGTTTTCACGGAATCGCAGATAATTCCCAACGTGGATGCAGGTCTCTTCCTTCCCTTCAAGCAGGAGTACCATGCCGGCAGAGTCCTGATCGGTGGTTTTGCCCGTCTCGGAGGAAAGCGGGTACTTATCATGGGACCCCGAAGCAGCAGGGGACTTCGCTCCTTTAACGCCCTGACCAGAGCCAGGGAGATGCTGATATCTGCTGAAAAGATGGGGGCCTTTCCCATTCTGTTTTTCGGTAAAAGGTTTTTTCAGGATGCCGACTATTTCGATTCAGGCGGCATTCGGGTAAGAATGGAATTTCTGGAAACGTGGCGAAGAATACCCGGTTGTCGTGCTGTCATCATAACGGACCCGGAGGGGATTCATGGAGTAGAGGTCTCATCTTCCGCTGATGTAACGGTTTGCCTGCAGAGAGATGAAAAGGATTCGCCGCTCCATGAACTCAGCAGTAAGAATTCCACTATTATAGCAAATGATGAAGGGGAGGCATTCCGTACACTTTGCCAGATCTTCGAGAAAACAGCCCGGCACGAAATTGATTTTAATCCTGATGATGCTCCCCGGGATATTCCCGTTATACCGGATGACCCTTCCGAACCCTTTGAGATTATTGAGTCCGTGATAGAAAGAATAGTGGATCAAAACAGTTTTGTCGAGCTCTACCATGACATGAACGACCCGATATCCGGTCCCACCCTCGTTACAGGTCTTGCCCGTTTCCAGGGTAAAAGCGTCGGAATCATAGCGGATCAACCCCTTATCCTCGGGGGCGGCGCTGACGCCCCGGGCACCGAGAAGTTTCGTATTTTTACACGTTTCTGTAACCGCAACCGCCTCCCCATTCTCATGCTTTCCAATTCATCCGGCTTTGTACCGGGAATTAAACAGGAACGTCTCCGCATACAGGCCATCGGAGCCGATTCTCTGGACGAAAACATTCTCGGGAATGTTCCGGTTGTATCCGTTGTGCTGCGCCAAAATTATGGAGGTCGCCAGATCCATGCCTTTAACCGTTTCCTTCGTCCCGGCATCGCCTACCTGGCACTCAAGGACGCCACCCTGGCGGTCATGGGCACGGAAGTTGCCTTTGATCTTCTTAAAGGAAAGACCTATCGTCAGAAAGAGCGGGATGAGGGGAGGGATAGGGCCGAAGCATTTCGCGCATCCTATATACGAGAATACAATGAAAAGGGCCGGGCGCAGAATGACGCCCTTGCCACGGGATGCGTTGACCGTATCATCGATAGTCCAGAATCCCTCAGGGACGAGATTATCTCTGCTCTTGAACTGGCCCGGGAAAGGGCCCACCAGGCTTTTAACGCGCCCCTCGATTCATAAAGGCTTTTTACAGTTTAAGAATATCTTTAATACGCAGGACCCTGTCCACGGGGCCTTCTATCTTCAGTCTCCCCTGAATATAGGCTGTCTCGATTCGTCGCTTACCTGACAGGATTGCCCCCCATGTTCCCATGGGGACCTTTATCCTGGATTCTACGCCTGACCCCGCATCTCCACGGTGTATGGAAATTTTTCCATCTTCGCATACGATAAGAAACCGCTGCCCCTCGACATTCCCATCTGGAGTCAATTCCAGAACAGCCTGAAAATCATCTCCTCCCGCGAGCTCCACCTTTTCCAGTTCCACGATCTTTTCTTCCGTCAGGGAGATGGCCCTGGGAGCAAACCTTGAATCATCAGGAACCAGGCCGAGCCGCTCCAGGATCCCTTTTTTCTCCCCGGCGTGGAACCCAGAGGAGCGTTCCTTTCTTCTAAGACGCCATGCTGTAAAGCCCGGGAAGAAAGAATCGAGTTCATCCATGTATATTGTCCGCTGGAGAAGGGAGGAGCGATAAAGGGCAAGGGAGAATGCGAGGATCTCCCGGGCCTCCTCTCCGGACCAGAGCAGGGTCTCTTTACCTTCTATACCCGCTATGAAATTGCGTGCGGCACCGTTGAATCCTTCCGCCCAGTCGGCCGGAATATCAGCATACTCATGCCATTTCGAACCGTCAAAATGCAGCAGGGGAGGAAGGCTCTCAAAGAGGAGTCCGGACCCCCTGGGTACGATCAGAATGCCGCGAGTTCCTACTACCTCGAACCATTCGTCGCAGGAATAATAACGCGTGGGTATTGACAGGTCCGGAGAGAAGGAAAGATCGCAGCTGCCATACCGGATTCCGTCCCTGTATTTCCAGGCGATGACCGAAGGACAGTCAGTAATCCCGTCGAAGGAGTCGATCAGAGCGGTCACTTTTTCGAAGGGGCCCAAAAGATATCGGGCCGCCGTCCACATGTGGTGCCCATGATCAAACGTCTCAATGCCCCTTCCTTCACGGGCTTCAGCCAGTCTCCACTGCCACGTAGAGGGGGGGATTTCCCATCCGCCCTTGGCGCCCGCCGTGAGACGGATCCTCATGTTCATCGGTTCGCCGATGATTCCGTTGTCGATCATTTCACGGGCTTTAACCAGAGGGGGGTAAAAGAGATAGTTATCCGTAACCCGGAAAAGAGCTTTGCTTTTTTTCGCCGCGGAAAGCACCCGGTCCGCGCTTTTCAGATCCGGGGTCATCGGCTTCTGAAGGGCGACGTGCCTTCCGGCTTCCAGAGCAATAATTGACATCTCCTCATGAAGATGGTGAGGCGTCAGTATCTCCACCGCATCAATCTCATCGTCCTTAAATAATTCCCTGTATTCGGCATGAAGCCTTTTTACCTTCCACTCCCTCGATCTTCGTTCAAGAAGTTCAGTATCCCTGTCGCAAAGGGCCGCCACCTCCGCGCCGGGAATTGCATCATAGGCTTCAAAGTGAAGATCAGCTATTCGTCCGCATCCGATAAGTGCTACTTTAATCATCTTCTTACCTTCTTTTTCCTTGATCTGATCCGGTGAACATCATATCCTTATAATAGAGAAAGCGCAAGTAACAAAGATCTGGAGGATAATCTTTCATGAGAATATTTATCACCGGCGGAACCGGTTTCGTGGGCACGCTTCTTTGCGAACAGCTGGTTGAAGATGGGAATGAAGTAACCGCTGTCTCCCGTTCCGGTAAGGGAGGCGTTACCGGCGTACGGTATTTAAGCAGTGATACCCGTATTCCGGGTCCCTGGCAGGATGAACTTGCGAACCAGGATACAATCGTTAATCTTGCGGGAGTATCAATTTTTTCACGATGGAGCAAATCGAAGAAAAAGGCAATTTACGAAAGCAGGATTGATACAACCAGGAATATATCGGACGTGATTTCCTCAGGTCAGGAAAAAGGCATCCATCTGATAAACGCATCAGCAGCAGGATATTACGGCTTTCATGGAGATAAGACCATTACCGAATCTGACCCTCCCGGAGATGATTTCCTTGCCCGGGTCTGCGTGGATTGGGAGAAAGAAGCCCTCAGAAGCGAGGAGGGTGGGGCAATGGTAACGCTGACCCGTTTCGGCATCATACTGGGCCCCGGAGGCGCCCTCGATATACTGATCCCTCTTTTCAGGTTTTTCCTTGGAAGCAGGCTGGGCGATGGACGCCAGTATTTCCCCTGGATTCACCACGAAGATCTTCTCGCCAGTATTCGGTATATCATAAAAGAAGGTATATCCGGGCCGGTTAACTGTACGGCCCCAGAACCTGTAACGAACCGTGAGATGACAAAGATTCTGGCCCGCGTGCTCCACAGGCCGGTCCTGGTTCCCTTTGTCCCCTCATTTGCCATGAAGCTGCTTATGGGAGAATTTGGGAGCATGCTCCTTGAAGGTCAGAAGGCAGTCCCGCAGGTACTCCTTGACAATGGATTCGAGTTTCGATTTAATGATTTTGAAGAAGCAGTCAGGCATTTCGTTGAAACGGAGTAAAGAGATATACTCCAGATGCTATATGAATCCACTAATTATTCCTAAACGGTAAAAGGAGAGCAAAAAGTAATATTAATAACGG
>CAZYBU010000053.1:0-17591 GCA_964645775.1 uncultured Leptospirales bacterium
TTTTGCTTCTTCCCTTTCTTATCATTAAAGTGCCCTACCTGGTTTTTCTTGAGGTCATCCTCATCTCAAGTTTTTTCTTCAGCAAGGTCTACTCACGGGAATGCGAACCTCTGATCCGGGACCCCTTCTTCAATATCTATTACTATCTCAACATGTCGGTGGCCCTTGTTAGCTCCCTGGTTCTCTTCACGATCATTCTTAGAAATCTGAAAACAAAACAGGACCAGCTGCTGGAACGGACACGTAGACTGGAGCACTCCAACAAAACCCGGCAGAGGATGATCAATATTCTGAGTCACGACCTGAGAAGTCCCCTCAACAGCCTGGTCTCCCTTCTCGACCTCCAGAGACTGGGGGAGCTGGATGACGCTTCCCGTGCCCGCCACCTGGAGAGTATCGGTACTCACACCGCGGAGATGCTGGAGAGTCTGGATCACCTGCTTTACTGGGCCTACGGGGAGATCGACAAAAAGGAATTTAATACTGAAGAAGTGAATCTCCGGGAAGAAGTGAATACTGTTTTGAAATTCATCGTTCTCCTTGTTAATGAAAAAGGGGTCCGGGTCGAGAACCGGGTGGATGAGGAACACGCGGTTCTGGTGGACAGGAACCACTTTCAGCTTGTCATGCGGAATCTTCTTACCAATGCCGTTAAGTTCTCCGACAGGGGTGATACGGTACGCGTCACTTCTGAACGCCAGGAGTGCATGATCGTTGTTAATGTCATCGATGAAGGAATCGGCCTGGATGGTTCCATCGTGAAGGATGAACTTCATGTCCGGGAGGGAACCGCCGGAGAGAAGGGAACCGGCCTGGGACTGAAGCTCTGTTACGAGATAGCCGAGCTCAATGACGGCCACATCGAGTCACGTAATAACGAGGCTGGCGGCGCTATCTTCGCATTCTATCTACCTGCCTGTGAGCTGTAGATATCCTTTCCGGGAAAGGTCTCCTGATAATGAGAATGTCGGTCTATGCCTCGCAGTCAAATTCGAGCACGCAGCAGACCCCATCCCTGTTTTCAACATGGAATGTTCCGTTTAACTCTTTTGTCAGGCCCTGAACCAGTTCCATGCCAAAACCGGTTCTTTCTTCCGGATCACTGATTCCTTCCCCGTTATCGGCGATAATGATTCGGATATGCCCGTCCTTTTTGCTGAGACAAACAGTGAGCCTGTTTTTCCTCTCCGGTGAGAAGGCGTACTTCATGGCGTTTGAAATAAGCTCATTTATGATAATTCCCAGCGTTGACGCCAGGCGAATGGGGAGAATAAAGTCATCGATATCCCTGTGGACTTCGAGGTCCAGGGGGCAGGTTTTTACAATGTCATCCACAAGGGACGTGAAATAATCCACTGAAGATATATCTTTAAGAGATTCATTTCGATACAGCCGGTCATAGAGAACCATCATGCTTCTCATCCGGTTTACTGCGCCGATAAGGGCGAGCTCGGCACGACTGTCGTCTATGCTTTCCGCCTGCAATGAGAGGAGGTTGACCATGGTGTTCATGTTATTCTTGATACGGTGATGGACCTCCCTGAGAATATATTCTTTCTCGTGAAGCAGGGACCGGATCTGTTCTTCGTTTTTAATCCGTTCAGTAATATCAAAAACAATAGGCAGGATGGTGTTTCTTCCATCAAGGATCACCGCGTTCAGGTGGATCTCCGCCGTGTAGGATGAACCGTCTTTCCGGTAATGAGTGGATTGAATGATAATGGGCTCGCCGGTTTTCATGGTGTGCCAGAGTTTTATCCTGTCATCCCTGCTTACGCTCTCCGGGTCCAGGTCCGCGACTGTCATGCTCATCAGTTCATCCTTCGTATAACCGGTGTATTCCTCAGCGGTTTTGTTGGCGTAGGTGATGGTCCCCTCCATGTCATGGGCGAATACCGCCCCGGGAAGGTCTTCCAGAACGGTCCGCAGGCGCTCCTCGCTCTTTGCCAGCTCCTTTTCAAATACTTTCTTGTCGGTGATATCCATTCCGTATTCCACCAGGGCTATGACCTCACCGTTTTCGATGACCGGAAATCCCCTGAGATGCCAGTACCGGCCGTCCGGGGTCTGTATCTCTCCCCGTACCGCCTTCTTCTCATCTTTTGCCCCGAGAATCGGGCAGTTCTCGCACGGTCTGTCAAGGTTATGCCAGATTTCATAACAGTATCTTCCGATAAGTTCATCCTGGTTTTTGCCCACGGATTCAGCCGAGCCCTGGTTGCACCAGAGCAGCTGAAGCTCCGTGTCGTAGTAGGCGATCATCTCGGAGGTGGAGTTCAGTATCAGGTTTTTCTGCTCGTCGCTTTTAAAAAGCTTCTCTTCGGCCCTTCGGCGATGCGAGATGTCGAAGAGCATGACCTGAACCCCCTTTCGTCCCTCTCCGGCGCTGTGAACGGGAGACAGGATGCTCAGTATCCACTTCTTACCGGAAGGCAGATCCACTTCATCCTCGTACTGTACGATGCTATCCTTTTTAATCACCTCCCTTATTCGCCTCATGTACTCATCCGCCTCTTTTTCAGGGAAGAGGTCATAAAGGGAGTGACCGACCGCATCTTCTTCTTCTTTCCGCATGTATTTCAGGGTTATCCGGTTGAAATAGATGACGGTTCCGGAATCCGTAAAATATCCCACGCCTATGCCCGCGGACTGGTAAAGTTGGCGGTACCGTTCGTGGCTCTGGATAAGGGTCTGTTCCGTCAGCTTCCGGTTTGTTATGTCTTCGATGACTGAAATAAAATATTTTTCATCATTGCTGCTCTCCCGTGTCACGGAAACCGTCAACAGGACCCATACAGTTTTGCCGTCCCGGCGGATATATTTTTTCTCCGTGGCATACGTCCCAATATTTCCTTTAACCAGTTCACGGGCTTTTTCGGTATCCCTGGCAAGGTTGTCGGGATGGGTAATATCCTGGAAACTGAGGTTTTGCATCTCTTCCGGACTGTAGCCCGTGATCTCGCAGAACCTGCGGTTGATTCGAATAAAACGTCCATCCAGGGAAACGTGGGCGATTCCCACGGCCGCCTGCTCGAAGGTGCCGCGGAATCGTTCTTCGCTAACCTGCAGTGCCCTCTCGTGCTCCTTTTCCTTCAATTTCGCTTCAAAGAGGCGGAAGGCCATCCTGATCGCGGCAAGGAGCACGGTCTCCCCTGTGTTTTTTACCACGTATCCGTAGGAAGTGATACCCTCGGTTTTCTCCACGATCTCCGGCTCGGTATGGGAGGATAAAAAGATCAGGGGAAGGTCATGCTTTGCCAGGATTATTTCAGCCGACTCTGTGCCGTCGATGCCTTCGCCCAGGTCGATGTCCATGAGGATCAGGTCGATACCGGGGGTGGTATCGATGATTATAACGGCTTTTTCTCCATTCTCGCAAACCAGTACCCTGAAGCCGTTTTTCTCCAGAATCTTTCTTTCCAGAAGGGCCGTTACGTTCTCGTCCTCAACCAGGAGGATCGTCTTTTGTTTTTCAGCGATCATATATGCGTTATGCTCTGGCCCCTCAGATTTTCTTCCCCTGTAATAATCTATTGATTTTCAAATTGTATCAAGAAGTAAATATTCCGGCAAGGAAAAGTCGTTGCGGACAACCTGATGATCATGCTGTACCTTAACGCATCTTTGTGGGGCACCGGCGTGGCCCTGGTAGGAGCAGTCTTCGACCGGTCCTGCGCCGCGGAAGGGTATGTCGGTATTATTCTTCTTATCCTTAACTGGAAGGGGATCGGTAAAGCTTAGTCCTTTTCCGGAATGCTGTCCCACTCTGGTGTATCAGAGATTTCATTGACAGCTTGACCCGATCCTGCATGGTGAAGCCTCGCAAAGGAGTTATCGATGGATTATCAGTTCTACGTAGTGGACAAAAAACCGCCCCTGGCATGGGTCCTTCTGAACCGGCCGGAGAAGAAGAACGCCATGAATCCGCCCGCCTGGAAAGAGACCGTCCCCATTTTTAATGATCTGGACCAGGACGATGAGATACGGGCCGTTATCCTGGCCACGGAGGGTGACGCTTTCTCCGCCGGTCTGGATCTGGCCGGTTCCCTGCCCGAGTTCCCTGAGTTCATGGAGAAGGAACAGAAGGGCGGCGTGAAGAGAAGGCTCATTCCCAGGATTAAGGAATTCCAGGATGGATTTACCTGTATCGAGAGGTGCCGCAAGCCGGTCATAGCGGCCGTGAACGGGTACTGTATCGGAGCCGGTCTCGACATGGTCGCGGCCTGCGACATCCGGTTATGCAGCCAGGACGCGGTCTTCTCTCTGCGGGAGGCGGCCATGGCCATCGTGGCTGACGTGGGTGTTCTCCAGAGACTCCCCCATATCGTGGGTCAGGGTATCACCCGTGAGCTGGCCTATACAGCGAAGAACATCGACGCGGCCCGGGCGAAGGAGATACGTCTCGTCAACCAGGTATTCCCGGACAAGGCGTCCCTCCACCAGGGCGCCCGTGAGATGGCGGAGGAGATCGCGGGAAATTCACCCCTGGCTGTTCAGGGAACAAAAGATGTCCTGAATTTCGGCATTGTCCGCCAGATCGACCAGGGCCTGGATTACGTGGCTGCCGTGAACGCCAACTTTATGACCTCCCATGATCTCATGGAAGCGTTCACCGCCTTCTCCCAGAAACGGAAGCCTGAATTCAAGGGAGAGTAGCAGGGTACAAAAAAAGACGGCCTTGCGGCCGTCTGCACGTAGTTATACAGGTGATATCTGGCTTATATCCAGGCAAACTGCTCCATGAAGCGGTCTAAATCTTCACGGCTCCCATGGGTCACAGTCTTGCAGTTTAAATCCAGACAGAGTTTTATTCTTTTTTCCACGGTAGCCTCCTTTAAGAATGTTAACTTAAACTAACTATAATATACAAAATATCCCGCATATGGTCAAATCGAGAAGAGAATTATTTTTCATATTCTTGGATTGTTGTCAGTTTACGGGATCCTGCTTATTCTACATCCGCTGAAGCAGGATAATTGTGAGGTCATCGGAAAACTCTTCTTCGCCTGTAAATCGATGCAGAGATTGAATAACATGGTTAAGAATATTTTCGGCCCCGCTCTCCGGCGCTTCTGCCATGGCTTTCTGTATTCTGTTTTCTCCGAAGGATTCTCCCCGGCTGTTGGTCGCTTCGTTCAGACAGTCGGTATAGAGAAGAAGTACATCACCTTTATGTATCCTGAACTTCAGGGTTCTGTATTTCGAATCCATGGCGGGGGCGCCCAGGAAATATCCTTTGGTATCCTCATCCTCCGCCACCACGGTAGACACCTTTCCCGAAGAGCTGCGCCGGATGATTATATCCGGATGCCCGGCGTTTATATACTCTACATACTCCGTGCTCATGCGCAGAATCACGCCTGACAGATAGTTATCGGTATGTCCCATCTCCTCGATCAGTTCCCCGTTAGCCTTCTCGATTACGTCGCAGAGCTTATGGTCATGGCCCTCGCTGAAATGACGACGGAATATGGACCGGGCGAGGATCGTGATGAGACCGGAAGCGACTCCGTGTCCGGAGACATCAAAGAGGGTGCACCCCTCAAGCTGGCCATCGGTCACGTAGAAGTCGTAGGTGTCGCCCGAGACCCCTGACATGGGCTTAAACCGGCAGGCAAGGTCCCATCCATTGACATCGGGGATATCCTCCGGGAGCATGGACTGCTGAACATTGGCGGCCATGGCCAGATCCAGTTCCGCCGTGTGATGGGCCAATTCCAGTTTTTCCAGGGTGTTCATCAGTTCCTCGGTTCGGCTCAGTACCTTCTCCTCCAGGTTGTTCTTGAGGTCGGTCAGGTCCTCGTACATGAGGGAGTTTGCCAGGGATATGGCCAGCGTTGACCGGATGTTGTTAATGAAGTTGATCTCGTGGCCGGTGAGCTGGGAGTAGTTCTTCTTCTCCGAAAGGCTTATGATCCCCAGCAGCTCATCCTTCTGAACCAGTGGAAAGATGAAGGAACAGTCCAGGCTTTCAAAGAAATCGAGAAGACGGTCGCGTATCTGATCGTAGTAAGGGTTCGTTGATACCATGTCGAATTCGACGAGATGGTCTGCGCCCCGGAACCACTCGATGACCTCAGGGTACATATAGTAGAACTCCCCGTCTGAACTTCTGTACTTTCCTTCCTCGTTAACCCGGATAAGAACGTCCACCTTCTCAAAATTAAGTGTCTTTTTCAGTACGCGCCGGAACTCGTCGATCAGGGACTCCAGGGATTTCAGAAGGCTTATATTGGAAATGAATTCCGCTTCGATACGATACAGGTCGTACTTTCTCTTGTTGAAGAGCTGATCGATACGGGGCTGGACCCTCCGGATGTAGTAATAGTTTGCCGCGAAAAGGAGCATGATCAGGACAAAACGGAGCGGCTCATTGAGCTGGGAGTACCACGGTTTGGCGAATATAAAGATCAGAATGTTCGGAACCAGGATAAGGGACGACAGGATGGCCCACATAAGGGTCTGGTACAGAACACTCCGGACATCCATGAGCCGGTGTTTCATTACGCCGTAAGCCAGGACAGCCAGGGGGATAAACATGAAGTTACCCATGGGATAAAAATCGATACCGTTCATGGCCGGCAGATTCATGAAGGTAAGAACCATTACCCCCAGGAAGGAGAGGAGTATGTACTTGATCTTCAGGCGTCGTATCTCGTTATGTTCCCTCCGGAATCGTTTAATAAATATCACAATCAAGTAGATCATTCCGAACATGGAGTAGAGGCCGAAGAATTGGAGGGCGATCCCGCCTCTTGCGATATAACCCCAGGGGTATTTATTCAGGCCTGTGATATAATAGTCCGTCTGCGTCAAAACAGCCAGTCCCGTGGAGAGGGCCAGGAATATCCATATCATTTTTCGGTGACGAATCTCCAGAATATGGTAAAAATAGATGAGATTGATTGCCGGGATAAAGACATAGAGCAGATGAACGGCCCGCTCTATGTTCATGATGGCTTCAAGATTCCCTCTCAGAAAGAAATGAGAAATAAAGACCGGGGCCAAAAGGGACCACCAGATGCAGAGAAGGGCGAAGAGAATGCTTTCTCTTGTTATGCGGCCTTTTATCAGGGAGAGGCCGGCAAGGGTCAGACCCACAATCAGGGAGATCAGGGGAGGGAGGATGAAGATACTGAGATTATCGAACAGCTGTTCCATCATCGCATCCCGTTTCTGAATTGGCGATAAGACATTGGTATTCGCTCTGTATCATATCAGACACTATCGTAACAAATTGTATACAAGAGGATTGTATTTGCAAATACATTTTTTTATAGACTTGACCTTGCGTTAGACCTTCCGTATTTACCTTGACTCTCCGTTCGAAGGGATTAGAAACAGGGTATGGCTGATTCAAAGAAACCCCTTTACGTCATAGACGGCCACGCCCTGGCCTACAGGGCACACTTCGCCTTTGTCCGCAATCCTCTCTATACCGGTGATGGCAGAAACGTCTCCGCTATTTTCGGTTTTTCCCGAATGCTCCTCAAGCTGATCCAGGACAACCAGCCGGCTTACCTGGCCGTGGCCTTTGATCCTCCGAAACCATCTTTTCGTTTTAAGATCTATGATCAGTATAAAGCGAACCGGGACAAAATGCCGGACGAGCTTCGCGCCCAGGTCCAGGAGATCAAGGCCCTGGTGGACGAGCTGGGAATACCCCGTCTTGAGGACGACGAGGTGGAAGCCGATGACATCCTCGGTTCCGTGGCCCGGAGTTTTGCGGACAGGGAACATCCGGTCTATCTCGTGACAGGTGACAAGGACGCCTACCAGCTTGTTACTGAGCATGTTCGTATCTACGCCAATAAAAAGGGGATAAGCGAATTTGAGATATACGACCAGGAAGGCATCGAAAAGAAGACCGGACTGAAACCTTCACAGATTATCGATTACATGTCCCTCATGGGGGACAGCTCTGATAATATTCCGGGCGTGAAGGGTATCGGAGAGAAGACCGCACGTTCCCTTTTACAGCAGTTCGGGAGCCTGGAGGCGATCTATGACAACCTGGATCAGCTGAAGGGGAGGACACGGACTCTCATAGAGGAGGGAAGAGAATCGGCCCTCCTTTCGAAGGAGCTTGTGACCATCCGGACCGATGTGGTTCCGGGAGTGAAACGGGATGACCTTCTCTTCACCGGTTTTGACGCCGAGAAGGCCCGGGACTACTTCCGGCGTCTTGAGATGGACTCGATTATCCGGGATTATTTCGAAGATGAAGAAGAGCCGGGACCGTCAGGAGACCCGGAGACCTTATCCTGTGAGATCATCCATGACCTGGATACCCTCAGGGCCGTAATTGAAATGATCATGAAAGAGGGAGAGGTATCGATAGACACGGAGACTACGTCCCCGACGGCCCGGGAGGCGAGGCTTATTGGCATTTCTCTCTCCATCGATGGGAGGAGAGGCTGGTACCTTCCTCTTGTAAATGAAGGCCTCTTCGGAGGTGAGACTCCGGACAGGGAATCGGCCCTGGAGATGATGCGTCCCCTCATTGAGGACCCGGAGGTGAAGAAGATCGGCCAGAACATCAAGTATGACCTCATCGTTCTATGGAACGCCGGGATCGACATGAAGGGAATCTTCTTCGATACCATGGTGGCATCGTACGTATTGAATACCGGGGAGCGTCGTCACAACCTGGATGATCTGGCCGCGCGGCATCTGGGGCACATCACGATCACCTACAAGGAGCTGGTAGGCACAGGCAAGAACCGGGTGGAGATCACCGACGTTCCCCTGGAGAGGCTGGCCCACTACGCTGTCGAGGACTCGGAGGTCACCTGGCGGCTCTACCTTCTCTTCAGGGAGAGACTCAAAGAGGAAGGCTTGGAGAATCTTTTCTATGAACTGGAGATGCCGCTGGTTCCTGTTCTTGCCCGCATGGAGTACTCCGGCGTGAAGATCGACTCCTCCCACTTCGACCGCCTTGCCCGGGAGAACGACGAGCGCCTGGAAGAGGTTAAAAAACAGATCTTCGATGCCGCGGAGATGGAGTTCAACATCAACTCCACCCGGGAACTCTCCGGCATCCTCTTCGAGCGGCTGGGATTAAAGCCGGTAAAAAAGACCAGAACCGGCCACTCCACGGACATTTCGGTCCTGGAGGCCTTGAAGGGGGAACACCCTATCATCGAGTACCTGATAACCTACCGGGGATTGGCCAAGCTGAAGAGCACCTATATCGACACCCTGCCGAAACTGGTGAATCCTGAGACCGGCCGCATTCATACATCCTATAACCAGACCGTGGTGGCAACGGGCCGCCTCTCATCCTCCGATCCGAATCTCCAGAACATCCCGGTTCGGGACGACTTCGGCCGGGCGATCCGACGGGGTTTCACGGCCGAGAAGGGGATGCGAATCATGGCGGCCGATTACTCCCAGATCGAACTTCGTCTTGCGGCCCACGTCTCCGGCGATGATAACATGAAGAAGGCCTTCCAGGAGGGGACTGACATCCATAACCTGACCGCCTCCCGGGTCTTCGGGATATCCCTGGAGGAGGTGGAACCCTTCATGCGGCGGCAGGCCAAGATTATCAATTTTGCCACCATCTACGGTGTCTCACCCTACGGACTCTCCCGACAGGCGGAGATCTCCATGGAGGAGGCGGCCGAGTTTATCAGAATATACTACGAGACCTATCCCGGTTTCCGGGAGTATATCGACCGGACAGTGGAGTCCGCCCGGGAGAAAGGATACGTGGAGACCCTCATGGGGCGCCGCCGCAGGATACCGGAGATCAGTTCCGATGTCAGTTTTCGCAGGGAGGGGGCGGAGCGGGTGGCCATCAACACCCCGATCCAGGGCTCCTCCGCGGACATGATAAAGATCGCCATGATCCGTATAGACCGGCAGCTTCGGGAGAGCGGCATGAGAAGCAGGATGATCATGCAGGTCCATGATGAGCTGGTCTTCGAGGAGGTCCATTCCGAGGAGAAGGGACTGGAGACCCTTGTTCGCAATGCCATGGAGACAGCTCTCGATATATCGGTCCCGATCGTGGTCGATATCGGCCGGGGGAATAACTGGGAAGAGGCCCATTAGGAAAGAGAAACCGTGAATGACCTGATCTTCCTCTACTGGTTTACCGCCTATACCGTGGGTACAGTTTCCCTTCTCGTTACCCTTACCCTCTATCTTTTGAAACGAGAGGAGAGCTACAGGGATCACCTCTTCGTGCTTCTCTCTTTTACCGGCATTATCCTTTCGGAGACCCTGGGCTGCTATTTCGATCTTACCAGAGGAAACGTTTCAATTATCGTCTTCCTTCGCCATATTACCATTCTGGCTTCCTGCTCACTTATCTATACACTTGTCCGATTCACCAATTCCCTGGTTGAGAATGCCGGTCGCAGGTTAAGCGAAAGAGTCTCCGCTGCGATTTCAATTACGCTGACGATATGTATACTCGTGACCATACCGTTTTCCTTCGCCCGGCTTTTCAAGGATATAGCCCTGGGTGTCCTGGGCGTGAGTATCCTCTACTCCGTGGTAATGGTCATCCGGCACTCCCGCTTGAAACCGGAAGATAAAAACCTGAAGGCGGCCCTGATCGTGGCCCTGGTGACTATCCTGGTCTTCCCGGTTTTTGTCGTGCTCGACTTCTACCGCCTTCCCCTGGTGCCGGAGGGGTATCCTCAAAGGCTCTGGATTCTTCCCGCCTTCTATATTATCTGGAACGTGACGTTCATCTCCGTGGCCCTTCGGGATCTTCTGGCACCGAAGGAGATCTCCATGACACTGGAGGAGGAGAGGGTGCGTCGCTTTGGACTCACACCGAGGGAGCAACAGGTGGCAGAGCTGCTTATGGAGGGTAAGAGATACAGAGAGATAGCCGGTCTTCTCGATATTGCCATGCCTACCGTGAAAACGCATATATCGAATATATACGATAAAACGGAGACCCGGAGCCGCGCGGCTCTTATGCATAAACTGCTCAATCTGCCTTGATTGTAATTTTTTTAAAAAAAATCTCAAAATCATACAAAAGGACGATGTACAGAACCCTCCCGTCGGGCTATTCTGTGAGGGTGTACCGATAACTATCGTCCAGGAGTCACAGGGTGGAGGCAACAGGTTCCTTCCGGGTCATTATCATTGTAACTCTATTTCTCGTCGGTTGGGCAGGAAACCTCGCGGCAGAGGAAGAGAATGTGACTATCCGGCGTATCAAGGTTATAATCAACGAAACCCTCTATACCTGGGAGGAGGGAGAGCCTCCCATAGGAGAGGATGATCCGCGGATGTCCCTCCCTTCCACGGTACTTTCTTTTATCGCGCTCAGGCCGGGACAGAAATTATCGGAAAAGAGACTTAAACGAGAGATCAAGCGGGCGGTCAGGCGTCTTGGTGACAGCCGGTACTACTACTCCGTCTCCGCGACCCTTTTGCCGGCGGGAGATGATCCCGGCGTAAGAACAATACTGGTCCAGGTGAGGGAAGGGTTTCGCTACCGCTTCGGGGGAGGAAACGCTTACGCCATGTTCGGAATGAACAACCTCCACGGCAGAAAGAAGTCTTTCCGGGTTTACGCCGGGGCGAACCGCCTGGGAGGTCGCTTCGAGGACAGCAGGATCGCCGGGTCACCCTTCATCTGGGGCGCTTCCCTGTTCTATATGAACGATATAGGCAAAGTAACCCCCGCTCTCTATCACCTTGTTACTCCCGGTATCTACAGCGGAGCGGAACCCCATCCTGATATTCGAATAACCCTGGGAGCAGATTTTCCCCTGGCCTTTCTGACCGAAGAGGATAATTATCCCGGTTATGAAGGGGGAAAGAGGTACGACATGCTTCTTTCGCCGAAGATCTGTATGAAACGGAGTTTTATCGGTGATACCGTTCTTTTTGAGACGGGTTTTCTGGCCGCGCCTGAGACCCTCATTAACCTGGAGGGGGATGCGGCCGTATTTATGCCCAGGGTCGGGGCTGTCGGAGCCTTCCACTTCGCTCGTTTCAATTCCCTGAACCTTAAGGTATCCTCCGGCTGGGCCGGGGATGATCTTCCCTTTCTGAACGCCTTTAATCTTTACGACACCGATGACCGGAGCATCCGTTCCGGTTACTCCTATTATGAACTGAACGGAGAGAGTTTCTTTCTTATAAATTTTGAGTACAGGTTTACGTTTTCCCGGATCTTTATACCTCCCTTCTTTGATACCGGTATCCAGCTTTTTATCTTCAGCGATATCGGATGGGTGGAAGATCACGGCAGGGGAATGTTCTCCGGCGACATGAAAGACGCCTACGGCGGTGGACTCAGGCTTCTCTTTGAGAATCCGGTGTTCGCCTATTTCTCCTTCGCCTACGGGGTGAATCGACAGGGGAAGGGTCGTTTCGTTTTCACGGGAACGGCCGGATTCTGACAAGCGAGGTATGAAACCATGAAAAAGCTGCGTATAATCCTGATTTTCCTGATGACCCTCTCGGTTACGGGTGAGCTTTTCGCTTCCCTGCGGAAGGAGGCGGTCCACGTGAACACGGAATCGGAGGCTACGGCCTTTATCTCCCGCGCCGGTTCCGATCCTGAAAAAGATCTTCTCCTGGGGATTGTGTACCATAACCTTGCCCGCGCCAATCAGGGCCGGTATATATCTCTGGCAAAAAACCATCTTCAAAGGTCCTGGAAGTCCACATCCTCCCCCCTGGCACTGGGATACCTGGGAAGCGTCATTACCCTGGAGGGGAGCGTCTACAGTCGAAAGGGAAACGTTGTCCGGGCCAGCGCGAAAGTCGAGGAGGGAAAGAAACTGATTGATCAGGCCGTGTCAATGGACTCTTCCAGCCTGTTCCTGAGGTTCCTGCGTATCGGCAACGCCATCGGGGTAAGTGAGGCGTCCCCGTTCAAAAGATACGATGTGGCCAGAAAGGACCTGGACTTCCTTGCCGGTAAGCTTGGCATGCTGGATGACCGGTCCCGTTCCCTCTATCATATGTACTCCGGAAAGGTGGCCATGGCCCGGAATAAAATCAATGAGGCTCTGGCCGCATTCGAGCGTTCCATCCGGAGCTCCCCCCGTGCTCCTTACGCTGTTGAATCGAGAAAGATGATCAGGATCCTGGAGGAATAACGATGGTTGTTGAAGCGATACTTCTCGGGTTTTCTACCGGTACCTACTGCGCGGTCTTCTGCGCTCCCGTGGCCATACCTATGATTTTGACGGAAGAACAGCGCGGCGCCCTGGAGAACGCCCGCCGCGTCGGTGTCTTTCTCCTGGGAAGACTTATCGCTTATATCGGCGTCGGTTTATTACTGGGATTCGCCGGGGCCTATTCCCTGTCTTATGTCGATCCCGGCCTGAAGAGGCCCCTCCAGGCCGTTGCCTACCTGGTCATCGGCGCCGTAATGATAGCTTCCGGGATCATGTACAACTTCCCGGATCACAGGGCCTGTAAAGGGATCAAGAAGATATATAACCCGGAAAGGGGCGCGTTCATTTACGGCCTTATGACAGGCATGTCGATATGCCCTCCCTTTTTCGCGGCCGCTTCCAGGGCTTTTGCCTCCCAGGCGCCGCTTTCGGGCGCTCTCTACTTCGCTCTTTTCTTCCTGGGAACGTCGGTCTATTTCATTCCCCTGTTGGGGGTGCATCTTGTTGAAAAGCATATGTCCAGGTTGCGGACCGTCGCGCGCCTGGCCATCCTTATGCTCGGTATCTATTTCTTTCTTTTCCAGGGCATCCTGGGATTCGCGTAGGAGGAGAAACCATGTCTGTGGAACGAACCGGATCAGCCTTTTCCCTTCCGGCGAGTATCATCCTGTCTGTCTTTATGGCGCTGAACGTTTACATATTCATCATAGCCAGGTCACTGGGGAATCCTCTCTCTTTTGCAGGTTCCCTTATATGGGGAACGACCATCGTTGTCCTCTATTTCCTGATGCTCTACACCGGCAGGATTTCCCGCTATCGGAAGATCTTCTTCGTGAGCTTCGCTCTCCTGTTCGCCCCCGCCTTTATAGCCATACTCTTCGAAACCCGGGGGCACATGTATCTGAGCGAGGCGGACATGCTTCGGAACGAGGTACCCTATTGTCACATCGTCACGCCCCTTATCGCCATACCTTCTCTCCTCCAGAAGGGTGTTGCCTTTCCGGCCCGCATATCCGGACATTTCGCGGCTGTCTCCTCCATACTGGTGATCTGGCTCACGGCCACGATAGTTATCGGTCGCGGTTGGTGCAGCTGGGTCTGCTTTTACGGGGGATGGGACGAGGGTGCCTCCATGGCGTCTCGGAAACCGGTACTTCCGATTAAAAATCCGGGTGAGAAGGTCCGCTCCCTGAACTTCGCCATGCTTATGTTCCTTGCCCTGGCCTCCCTGGCCGCCCTGGCTTCTGTCTACTGCCAGTGGTTCTGCCCCTTCAAGATGGTAACGGAGTTTGAGGAGATTACCGGTTTCTTAAGTTTTATCGCCACTGTCCTTTTCATAGTGATTTTTTTCGCCCTGGTCCTGGTATTGCCCTTTTTAATGAAACGGAGGATCCAGTGCGCCACTTTCTGTCCCTTCGGCGCCATGCAGTCCCTGCTGGACAGGGCGAGCATCTACCGGGTCCGTATCGACCCTGAGAGATGTAAAGAGTGCATGAGCTGCGTCCGATCCTGCCCCATGTTCTCCCTGACAGAGGAGATGATCCGCTCCGGTGAAGGGAAGGTAGGCATTACCTGCTCCAAGTGCGGTACCTGTGTTCAGACATGCAGTGAAGGGGCCGTATCCTTCACCTATTCCCTTCCCGCCTCCTGGTCAAAGGAACGCACCCTCCTGGACAGGATCCAGGAACGGGCCGACAGGCTGAGAGGCCCGGCGGGACGAGCGGCCCGGAGTACATTAAGAACCTTCCGTGAGCTCCTTTCACCCCTGGCCCTTTTCTCCTTCTCGGCTCTTACCCTGGGGATGATCCTGTCGAGCATGTTCGCTCCCGGGACTCTCCATCGACTGTTGAACCTCTTCGTAAACGGTTCGTTCCTTCTGGGAGGATAACATGAAAGACGTTGCCCGAATTCTGATCGTACTACTGGCCCTCTCCTTCGCCGTAATGGTCCCCCTCTCCTTTATCTACGGCGATTTCCTGGCCCGTAACCTGACCTCGGCATTAAACCTGCATGTGGACGAACGGTTCACGGGAGGGAAGGTCCGGGCCCGGTTCCTGGATACCGTGGGAGACGACCACGGTGAGGGTGGCCTTGTCTATCCCGGGCACAGGGGATATTCCCACGAGGGAGTACTCGACCTGGTGCGTTATACTGTTTACGAACCGATAACGGACGCTCCCTGGAGCAGCGAAAAGGACTTCTGGCAGCTTGCCCTTACCTTCGCTGAGATGAAGAATTCCCTGGATACGGTTATGCCCTTTTCCCATCCCGTTGTCCTTATCTATATCGATATTAATGGTAAGGAATCCGGGTCCTCACGAACCTTTGTTCCCAGGGCGGAACTGGTGGAGTTTGACCGGGAGCATCCCTGGGACATTTTTATCCGTCTTGATGGCTACAGCGAGAAGGCCTCGATGTACAACCCGGAAAGGAGGGAGCCGGTCTCCCTGCCTGTATTCGTTGTGGAAGAGTCAAATACCATTTATCTTCGTCTTCCCCTGTCGGAAGGGAACCTGAAAAGTCTCCTGGACGGCCGAGACACCTTCCATTATGTTATGGTCGGGGCCTGTGACCCGCTCTCTCAGGGAAGGATCATGAGGGTGCAGGATACCGCCACCCGACATACAGGCGGCGGCGCTCTCTCTTCCATGACACCGAGAATATACGATTACCTGGCTCCCCGGGGCGTGTCCCAGGAGAGTCTTCTTTCCTCCTATGATGAATCCGACTTTACCTACGCGACACTCCGTCCTGTTTCCGTTAACGAAGGTGCAATGAAAAGGGAAGACCCCATAGGGCAGGATGAGATTGCCCGACTGGAACAGGATGTCGCCGGGCAAAGTAAACGGAATCTGGAGGAAAAACGGAAAGCCCTCGCGAAGCTGGAGGCAGAAGGAAAATCCGGAACGGAACGGGCCGTGGCTCTCTTCCACGCGGAGAAGTATGCGGAGGCGGAGAAGGAGTTCGACCGTATCCTTTCAGAAACGCCTGATCATCCCCTTGCCCTGGCCTACAAGGGGTCACTCTTAGCCCTCCGGGGAGGGGAGTCAGAATCGGTCGCTGAATCGATACGGCTGGTCAACCGGGCCTTTGAGTACCTGGACCGTGCCGTTTCCAGGGCTGATACCCGTAACGAGAAAATCACGGCCCGAATGAACCGCGGTTCCGTTTCCCTCTCCGTACCGGAACAGGTGTTCAGCAAGAGCATGACCGGCGCCCGGGACTTCGAGGAAGCGGCGAAGATGATGGCTGAATCGAATCCGGAACGCATGGATATTGCCGACGCCTATTGCAGGGCGGCCCTCTGCTACGAACGGGCCGGAATGAAGGATAAAGCGGAGATTATGCTTCTTCACGCGAAAAATTACCCCCTCTCCGGTTACGCGAAGCTGGTGCTGGTAAAACATGGGATGAACCCTTCAATGGAATAATCAAGTTTCACGCTTGCTTTTCAGGTTAAACCTCTGTAGAAGGTATATACGGAGGTGGTTATGATCATACAGGGTAAATCATTAATACACGCGGTCCTTGTTCTGGCGGGGTTCACCTTTATGCTGACCGTGAACATCCTGGCAAACGCCCTGCCCATTAACGGCGTGACCACCGGATCGGTCTCAAAGGTATTGCCGAACCTCTTCACGCCGGCCGGTTTTACCTTCTCTATCTGGTTCGTCATCTACGTGCTGCTGGCCCTTTTCACCATCTGGAGCCTCAGGACCGCCCTCACGGGAAGCGAAGAGAGCAGGGAGCTCCTTCCGAAGCTGGCGCCCCTCTTCTTTCTCTCCAGTATGGCCAACGGGGCATGGGTCCTGGCATGGCACCATATGGAGATCGGCCTCTCCCTTGTTATCATGATCATAATCCTGGCATCCCTGATCGGCATCTATCTCCGCGCCCGCCTGGGACTGGTCCGGTACACCGGGTGGAACTACTGGGGCATGAGGATACCTGTCAGCGTCTACCTGGGATGGATATCCGTGGCTACTATAGCGAACGTGACCACCTTCCTGGTCTTTATCGGCTGGAGGGGAGGTCCCGTTCCTGAGCCGATCTGGGCCGCCCTCATGGCGGGCGCGGCCGTGATACTCGGTGTTCTCATGCTTGTCCGCAGGAATGACATCGCCTTTACCCTGGTAGTCATCTGGGCCCTCTACGGTATCATGATGAAACGTCTTTCCCTCGATTCTCAAACGACCGTGGCAGTTATCATCGTCTCCGGCGGCGGGATGATCATCCTGGCTATGGCGATTTCCCTCCGTTTTATTCTTGGAAGAAGGTGAGGGTGTCCCCTGCGGGGATTTTTTGTTCTCATTATAACTTTTTTTATGAGATCTTGCTCTCCAGGTATCCTTATTGTACTTTCTTTGCTTGTCCAAAGGTATTTTTCTACGAGAGCTTGTTCTCCGGGAACGTTCTGTTCTTTTTGCTCTCCTGAATTCCGACTTCGTCGAGATTACTTTTTCCTTTGACTTTTGCTTTCATGTA
>CAZYBU010000054.1:0-17155 GCA_964645775.1 uncultured Leptospirales bacterium
CCGTCCATGGACGGCGGCCACTCGGAGCTCGTCTTCCATGACTCGCTATTGTTGCAAATAATAAAGGATCATTTAAGGTGTGCTTAGTCCCGATGAAATCGGGAAGCCTGTCCCGCCGAAGGCGGCGGAGTTAACGCGATTTTTTATTGCAAATAAAGCCGATGAATCATATCCCCGCCGCCGAAGGCGGCGGAGTTAACGCGATTTTGATTGCAAATACAGATAAAGAATAAATATTGATTAAAAGTTCCAATGAGCAATAATGCTAACATTTACGGGCTCTGTGGTCAATTTTTATTCCCGGCTTTCCCGTCGACTGAAAGACACAATCGATAATATTCGAAATTCCGGAGGATATGCATGCCTGAAGAAGATAAAGCGTCTCTGGTCATAGCCGGATCCGGACCTTCCGGTGCCATGGCCGCCCTGGAGGCGGCCCGCCTGGGTGTGAAGGATATACTGATCGTAGACAGGTCAGATTTCCCCAGGACAAAACCGTGCGCCGGGGGTATCGCCCCCTCGGCCGAATCTTTTCTGCGATCCGTGGGATATGAACGCCTCCTGGAGCTTGAGCCCTCGGGACTGATGTCGAGTATCCGTTTTATCGGACCGGACGGCACGGAGAACGTGACCTCCAGCCGTTTGAAGGCCCGGGTCATAAATCGCAGGATCTTCGACACCGCCCTGCTAAACGAAGCGCGAGGCCAGGGCGTCCGTTTTTCCTCCGGTTTTACCCTGCGGGATATTATAGTGGATAAGGGAGGCACCGTTCGAGGAATATCCGACGGGGAGAAAAGGATATTTTCTAACCTTCTCATCGTGGCCACGGGAGGTCATAACCGTGAAATCCGTGAAAAATATTTCCCGGACCGGCGACCACTGAGGGTCATGACTTCTCGAATGGCCTGGTATGAGGGATTCGAGATACCTGAAGGCCGGATGGAGATGATCTTTGACCGGGAGCTGCTTCCCCATTACGGATGGGTCTTTCCGGAGGGTAATGGAAAAGTCAATGTCGGTATCTGCCTCTTTCAGGACCGGTTACAGGGGAAAACCATTATACAGGCCTACGATGATTTTATTGAAAAATACTATTCGGAACGAATCAGCTCCGCCCGTCAGATCGGCCAGGCGCTCTCCTATCCAATCAATACTTCATCTTCCGTCGGTAGCCTTTACCGGCCCGGCATGATGCTTACGGGGGAAGCGGGCCGTCTCTGCGATCCGGCCACGGCAGAAGGGATATCCTACGCTCTTGAAAGCGGTTACCTCGCTGCCCGGACCGCGAAAGAGGTCCTTTCCGGCGCGAGGCCTGATTATTCACACCTTGTCCGTTACCAGAGGGAGTGCCGAAAAAGCTTCAATCATCGGTTACGTCTCTCATCCCTCTTCCGTTTTTTCGTGACGACCCGGGTCTTTACGGCCCTTGTCCGTTTTGGTTCCACCTCAGCTGGAAAGAAGATTATGGACACACTCATGCCCACCTGATGAGCCTGAAGGGCAATTATTACATACAGGTAAAATTATTCTTCCCTGCCGGAATATCATATCACCCCCCTTGACGGTTTTCGCGTGAGGCCGCATGGTAAAGATGTTCCCTTCGGGTACTGTATCATGCGGCAACGTACATGTGATTATCTTACACTCCTGATGGAGATTCATACACTGCTGAAGGCCTATCCCGGGGAGAGAGGCGCCTGGGAGGATATTCTTGCGCGTGTAATCCATAATACCGGCGCGAGGGTCGCCGCTCTCAGCCTCAAAGACTCCCGGGACCTCCCTTCAACCATAATCGAAGTCCATGACAGGGAGGAGGTATCCTGCCCCTCAATGGAGATTGTAAGGAAGGCTTTTGAAATTATCAGGGAAGGGGAGGAGTCTCTTCTGCTGCCCGATACCCGCAGGGACTCCCGTTTTCCCGGTACAGAGGATGAACCTCTTTCCCTGGTTGCCGTCTCTTTTTCGGGAGGATACCGGGAAGGCAGCCTGGCACTCTCCCTTCCCCGCAGCGGAGTGGGTGAACTTGTATCACTTCGATCCTTTCTCTGGATTCTGGTATCTCTTCTGTTTCCGCAAACAGGACATCAGGAGGAGGCGTCCGGGGTCTCAGTATTGAAGGATGATCCGCTTTTCCCGGAGAAGATGGTAAACAAATCGAAAGGGCACACTCTCGCGGACGAGATAGAGCAACTGGAACGGGAGCGTATCGTGGAAGCGCTGCGGGAAACAGGTGGTACTATTTCAAGGGCGGCCGACAGGCTCGGCCTCACGGAAAGGGTACTGGGTCTGCGCTTGAGGAAGTACCGTATTAATTACAGAACATTCCGGAGAAAGAGGGAACTACCTGATCATCTTTAAATCGTGGAGAATGAGGGAGGTGGTCTTTTCAAAATCGAGGTCCACCTTGATCGGTTCCTCCATTATTTCGGAAAGGATCTCCGAGAATCGCTCCGTGATTTCGGTAATGGCGTTGGATTCCACCCATTGAATGATACTGACGGCTGTCGTAATATCAAGGGACAGCTTCATCCGGTAATTAATTCGTGTCATATCGCCGGGATCGGTATTCCTCAGCAGATCCGCGCGTTCGAAACGTTCCAGGAACAGCTTCCACTCGTTGAAGGGTTTGTTGGTCATTACGCTTGTATAGTCGGTAATCTTAATGTCGTTTAATATGGGCATATAAGAGACCGCGCTTAAAAAGCTGTAGAAAAAGCCGAAGATAGATTCCTCATTGTCTTCAAAACGGCCCTTGATGATTATAATGTCTCGAAATTCACCGTTAAGCATTTTTTTGGCTTTTTCAACGTCACCGTTGCAGTATTCTTCAGCCAGTTTCAACTTTTCAAAGTATTCTTTTGTCCCGTCGTTTATACTCATCCTGTACCTGCCTGTTTCTGAGCCGGTTGATGGTTTAATTGCATTCAGTATTACCGTTAATTGTCAAGGTATTGATTGTTACAGGTGAAAGGTTTTTTTTATGGCTGGTGGAAAGATAATGTAGTAATCTGGAAGAGAGACGATTGATCGTATTCGTGAGCCTCTATGAGTTTAAAAATTGAGATCGGTCAACATCAGAGATATCAGCTCAATCAATCCCTGAGGCAGTACCTCGACCTGCTGGCCCTCCCTTTGCCTGACCTCTACGGGGTGATTCAGCGCGAACTCCAGGAAAACCCTGTTCTCTGCCTCGACTCTGCCGGGACCGAAGGGACTGCATTGAGGGGAGAGGATACCGATAACTATCGCATACACAACCGTGATGAAGACAGGTCCCCACCCCTTGAGGCGACTTCCCGGGTTAAATATTCCCTGAAAGAGCACCTGCTGGAACAGGCCAGGCTTTCCACGGACGACCGGGAAATCATGGATGCCATGGAGGAGGTTATCTTCTCCCTGGATGAGTCCGGCTTTCTTTTACCCGGCACGGAGGGGAATGGTGAAACCTGGAAGAAAGCTGTTCGCCTGGTCCAACTCCTCGATCCCCAGGGGTGCGCCTCGGAAAATGTTCAGGAGTCCCTGCTGGTTCAGGCAGGATACCGGTATCCCGGGGAGAAACTGCTCGCCTTTATCCTTCGAGAGGCTTTCGACGATTATGAACATCTCAGGTACCGGAACCTGGCGAAAATAACGGGTGAAAGTGAAGATGAGATACTTCGGGTCCTGACTCTTTCCCGGAACCTCTCTCCAAGGCCTGGAAACGCCTTTTCCAGGGAAAGAACCGGCATGATTATACCGGAGATGGAAGTGATCTTCCGGGGAGACAAACCGATGGTGGTCATGAAGGACGATTGGATTCCCCGTATTACAATAGACCGGCACTATGAACAAATTGTACGAAAAAAAACAATTGAAAAAAAACAGCGGGACTATATTCAGGAGAAACTTCAGTCAGCACGTATCCTTATCGGTAATATCCGACAGCGCCGGGAAACCCTGCGTCAAGTGGTCGAGGTAATCATTGACATGCAGAAGGATTTTCTGGTTTATGGCCCTGGATACATGAACCCTTTGACATATCGTGAGATAGCTGAAGTTACAGGATTCCATGTATCGACTATTGGCCGGGTAACAGCAGGTAAATACATACAGACGGTCCGGGGGACACTGAAACTGAGAGATTTTTTTGTTTCCCGGCTTTACGGAGATGAGAATATCTCATCGGAGAAGGTCAGGATGGCGATTATAGACATTCTTAAGGAGGAGCCGAAGGACCGTCCCTACAGGGATAGCGAGATTGTGAGGATGCTGGTGGAAGCGGGAATGAAGGTGGCGAGAAGAACCGTTGCCCGGTACCGCGAAGTGCTGGAGATACCGTCTTTTTCCAAAAGAAAACAAATCTATCGCATGAACGGGAGTTTTTTAAAATGAAGATCGTGATTACCGGACGGAACATCAAGGTGACCGAGGATCAAAAGGAGTACGCCGAACGTAAAATCAGTAAACTGGAGAACTATTTCAACCAGGCCGTGGACGCTCATGTTATCCTCTATGTGGAAAAGCTGGACCACGCCGCTGAGGTCATTGTTAAAGGTGACGGAACCCAGTTCCATGGAAGAGAGAAGGCGAAGGATCTCTTTTCAGCTATCGATCTCCTCCTGGACAAGATGGAAAAGCAGATCGTACGGTACAAAGAGAAGCGTCAGCAGCACAGGGGAGCGGGGCCCAGTGAACCGATTAAACTTGATATTCCCCTCCATGAAGGCCGGGACATCATCATCAATCAGGCCAGTTCCAAGCCTATGGACAGGATAGAGGCCTACCTGGAGATGAAGCAGGATAACTTCGATTTTCTTCTTTTCAAGGTCGGAATCTCGGAGGTTGAGGCGGAGGTCGATTATTCCAACAAAAACTACGCCGTTTTATACAAAACCTCTGACGGAATACGCCTCGTGGAGATTCCCTTTGAAGCCATCCGGGAACATCATTTTGAATGCGAGAAATTTATTGAATATGATCTAATCGTTAAAAACGATTCTCCCGCCAATCCTGAAATTGAGTTCAGAATGCGGCCGGAATGCTTTATTGAGAAGAAAACGCTCCAGGAGGCCCTGGAAGAGACCGAATCCCGGGGAGATGACTTTCATATATTCTTCAATATTGACAGCCAGTACTTTAATGTGATCTACCGGGAAGGAGACGAATACGAGGTAATGGTTCCGGCCTATTGATCCATGGAAAGAAAGGTCTTAATCAGGGATATTTTCAATGTCAGCGGCCGTATCGACCTGCAGCTTGATCTTGCTGCCGGGCGGAGAGGTATTGACCGGGAAATCCGGTATGGTGACATTAACCGGCCGGGTCTGACTCTGGCGGGATACATGGAACACTTTTCCCCTGACCGGATACAGATATTCGGATTGGGCGAAACATCCTTCCTGAAGCAGCAGACGGAGAGGGAACGAAAGGATATATACGAACGGTTTTTTTCTTTTCCGGTCCTCTGCTGTGTATTCACCCACGGAGTGGCCCCGGATGATGATTTCAGGGCCGTGGCCGATAAAAAGGATATCCCTGTCTATGTAAGCCGCTGGGGGACGACCCGTTTTACCAGCCTCATTGTCCACGTGATGGATGAGGCCTTCTCACCCCGCATTAATATGCACGGTACCCTGGTTGATGTCTTCGGCCTCGGTGTGCTACTGCTGGGCAAAAGCAGCGTGGGGAAGAGTGAATGCGCCCTGGAACTGGTGGAACGCGGGCACCGGCTGGTGGCCGATGACATGGTGGTCATAAACAAGATTGACGAGTCCCTTCTCATGGGATCAGGTTCCCCCATCCTGCGTCATCACATGGAGATACGGGGGATCGGGATCATAAATATCCGCGATCTGTTCGGTATCCGGTCGATCCGTAACCGAAAACGGATAGAACTGGTCGCCCTCCTGGAGGAATGGGACAACACAAAGGAATACGATCGGCTGGGTCTGGAGGAGACACATTATACCATAATGGATATAGAGATCCCCTATAACGTGGTACCGGTCCGGCCGGGAAGGAATATCCCGATCATACTCGAGACCGCGGCCCTTAACCAGAGGCTTAAAAAACTGGGCGTCTTTTCGGCCCGGGAACTTGACACCAGGGTCCAGAACTGGATAAACACACAGAAGGACAGCAATGATTGAACGTGAAGTGATAGTGACAAATGATTCCGGCCTGCATGCCCGGCCCGCCTCCATGCTGGTCAAGGAGGCCATGAAGTACCCGTGTTCACTCTGGCTTGTGAAGGATGAGATCGAGGCGGATCTGAAATCGATTATGTCGATCCTCTCCCTTGCGGTCGTTGCCGGAAGCACGGTGATTATCCGGGCCGATGGCGAGAAGGAAGAAGAGGCCCTTGAGCATATCGTTAAGCTCGTTGAAAAGGAACTTACCCGGGATTGAAATGTCAGATTCCGATGTTACCCTGAAAAAGGAACTCCTGGATCTTTACAATGACCCCTTCTTCGGGAAGAATCTCCTTCTGTGGAAAGGGGAGGAGGAGTATGCCGCATTTAAAGAATGGCTTGGCCGGAAAGAACCGGTACCCGTCCTCTCCTCTTCCATAGAGGATGCCATACGTAACTGTAACCGTTGTCCCGATATACGTGACAGGAAGGTCGGTTATGGAACAGGGGAAAACGGCGTGATGATCGTGCTTAACGCTCCCAGGTATCTGACTCCCTCCCGGAGGGAGCTGTACCGCAATGAATCCGTGGAACTGCTAAAGAAGATGGTGTCTGCCATTAACCTTGATATCCGTCACTGTTATGTCACTAACCTGGTCAAGTGTGAGACTGGAGAGGTGGCCTTTAAGCCGAGTGAGATGGTTGCCAACTGCCAGCCCATTCTTCTCCGGGAACTGGAAGAGCTTTCTCCCGGTGTTGTACTGGTCCTGGGGGAGATAATGCCTCTGCAGACCATCATCCATGAAAGCACGGGTATTGAATGGTTCAACGTGGAACATCCGATAACTCTCATAAACAATCCTGAACATAAGCGCCAGGCCTGGGAGACCCTGAAGCTCATGAAACGGTCCCTGAAAGGGTAATGATCGGTTATGAACCGATACGTGGACGTAGCGATACGTTACCCCCTGGAGAGGACCTTTACGTACCGGATACCCGACGATATGGATGCCGCTCCCGGGCGCCGGTTGAAGGTCAATTTTCGGGGCAGGATGGAGACAGCCTTCCCCGTGGAGTTTCATGACCGGGAACCGGAGGGTTTCTCCTGTAAGGACGTGGACGGTGTTCTGGACGATGAACCGGTTTTTGGAGAGAATCTTCTGGAATTGGCCCGATTCACGGCATCAACCTACTGTTCATCTCTCGGGGAGGCGCTCTCCATGGCCCTTCCCTCGGGAACTTCTCCCTCCTACAGGTTTACTCCTCCCTTCGATATACACCGTGAATCGCCGCCGGATCTTTCACCGGAGCAGGATAAGGTCCGGGAAGATATTCTTGCGGCCGGAAAAAAGGGAGAGAACCGGCATCTTCTCTTCGGAGTCACCGGGAGCGGAAAGACGGAGATCTACATGGAACTGGCCCGACAGGTTATGGCTGAAGGGAGGTCTGTCCTTGTCCTGGTCCCGGAGATTACCCTTACCTCTCAGATATTCGAGAGATTGCACGCCCTTTTCGGGGAGGAGCTGGTCGTTTATCACAGCCAGCTCACGAAAAACCAGAGACTGGGACACTGGCTCAGGTTTTTTCGCGGTGAGGCACGTATCGCGGTGGGTACTCGTTCCGCGGTTTTTATGCAGGCCCCCGATTTGGGGCTGATTATCATAGATGAGGAGCAGGACCCATCCTACAAGGAACAGAGCACCCCCCGCTATAACGCAAGAAGAATCGCCTTTAACCGGAGCCACAGGGAAGAGGCCCTGCTTCTTATGGGTTCCGCCACACCGTCCCTGGAAAGCTTTTATGCCGCCCGGAAGGGAATAATCGGTTTTCACAGGCTCGATATTCGGTACGGCGGGTCCCGGCTTCCCGAGATTGAAATCGTGGAGATGGAACATGTGCGGGAGGAGGGAATAATCTCGGGTCCCCTCCGGCTCCATTCCGTCCGGGCCGCACGGGAAGGGAAACAGTCCGTATTTCTGCTGAACAGGCGGGGTTTCGCTCCCCTGGTGATCTGCAATAACTGTTCGAGTGTCGTGGAATGTCCCGATTGCAGCATAAGCATGAATTTTCACAGGAACGGTATGATGCTCTGTCATTACTGCGGGTTTACCCGTCCTGTGCCGGAGACCTGTGATGAGTGCGGCTCCCGTGACCTCGCGCGGGTGGGTAGCGGAACCCAGAAGGTAGAGGATGTGATCGAGAGGACCTTCCCCGGCATGCGTATATTCCGCCTGGACCAGGACAGTACCCGAAAGAAAGGAGCGGTCCAGGATCTGCTGGAGGGGATGCGAAGGGGGGATATAGATGTTCTGCTGGGTACCCAGATGGTTTCCAAGGGATTTGATTTTCCGGGGGTAACGGTTGTGGGGGTTCTCCTCGCGGACATAGGGATGAACCTGCCTGATTTCCGGGCAGGCGAAAGGATCTTTTCCCTTCTTATGCAGGTTGCCGGGCGGTCAGGTCGCAGGGAAGAGGAAGGTAAAGTCATTATTCAGACCCTGAACGCCGACCAGGCCATGTTCCGTTATTTGTTGAATCATGATTATGAAGGATTCTACGCCGAAGAGATAGAAGCGCGCAGGATGATGGGGTATCCTCCCTTCACTCGCCTGGTGCGGCTTCTGTTGAGGGGGAAGGACGAAGGGGGAGTGAGCAAAAAAATGGATGAGGTCGTCAGGCTCGTACGTCAGGTGACAGAGCGCGCTGATGTTCCCGTTACTCTGCTTGGACCCTCTGCCGCTCCCATCGAACGGATCAAGGGTCACTACAGACGCCATCTTATCATAAAATCGACGGATATAAGGGCAGGCCGTGAGGCGGCCCTTAAGGCCCGGGAGGTCTCGCTGGATGGGGAGATGTACCTGGAGATCGATGTCGATCCCCATGACATGCTTTAATCGTAACCCGAATGACTGCTGTTACTGTTATTTTTTCTGAAGCTCCCACTCCAGGACCCGCTCCATGAGTTCGAAGGGGGGCGCGCCCACCATGCGACGCCCGTTTATGAAGAGGGTAGGCGTGGCGTTACTATTAACCTCACGGGCTTTCTCCAGATGAAGGTTGATCCGTTCCTGCGCTTCCGGTGATTCCATAAGCGTCTGGAAGCGGCCTTCGGCTTCCCGTTCATTAAGGATATCGAGAGCGAGTTTCTTCGAATATTCGCTGTGGACCTCCCCGTACCTGTTGAAATGCTCAACGAAGTATTTCTCAAAGCGGCCGGTTTTCGCAGCCGCATACATGGCCCGTGAGGCTACGCATGAATTCGGATAAACCGTACGGGACAAGTAGGAGTTGCACTCCATGTCCAGTGGAAAGTGATAATAGACAATGCGCAGGTCCCCCTTGAAACGGGACAGGAGCTGTTTTTCCACGAGGAAAAACTGATAGCAGGCACTGCAAAGAAAATCGGTGAAGGCAACGATGGTTACTTCGGCGTCCTCGGGACCCAGGACCATCATGCTCTCCGGAAATTCAATTTCCTCGGCTGGAGAATTTTTGTATTCTTCCATAAATTTTGCGATTTCCTGTTCAGGGATGGCCTGTTTGCCTCCCTTCATGGCCATGATATTGCTCGTGGAGTAGAGACTGAAGGCGAGGAAGAATACGAATATCAGAAAGGAAGCCAGAGCAGCTCTCTGTCCATACTCTTCGCTTGAAGGGGTGAGGGCTTCTTTTATTGATCGGAAGATATTCTGTACGAATTCTTCCTTTCCATCTTCCGTGCGATTCCATATAAGGAGTAGTCCGAACAGGGCGAGGTTCACCAGGTATGTGGATACGCAGAGGGAGCAGAACTGGCCCATGATTACGAGAAGGGCGCCCAGGAAAAGGTCGACGAGAAGGGCGGCGCCTGAACCCAGGATAAGGAAATGTCTTACGAAGCGCGTATAGGGACCATTAGCATAATCGGCGATAAGAAGAGAGAAGAGGAAGACAAGATACAGGAAAAGGCCGTAGGCCGCAAGGGGAATCCCGAGGAAGGACCCGAAATCGGAACTGCTGACCGCCCGGCAGGGATCAACCAGGCCATCTCCGCACGTGAGGAGTCCCATATTTACGTCTGGAAAATAAAACTGAAACAGGAGAACCGCTGAAAGCGCGGCCCCCAGAGCGGTGAGAAATATTGCGGTATACATAAAATGTTTCATCATGGACTCCGGTATGGATAAATTGGATGATAGGCATTGATCACCCTACAGTGAGGAGAAACGGGGGAGGATGTCAACTTTTTCTTGTATTCAGGAGTATGCCGTAACAAAATGAGGCATGGATTCCGGTTTACCATTTCTTCCTCTTTTGATAATTGTGGTCGCGGGAGTTGTCTCCATAATTATCAATACCCTTCGTCTCGGCATTTCTCCCATGCCTTCCTCCAGAGAAGCCCGGAAAATTACTCTGCAGCTCCTGCGGGATTGGATAGAATCCCTGCCGGACCGTGACAGGAGAGAATATAGACTGATAGAAGCCGGCTCGGGATGGGGAGGTCTCGCCATGATCATTAAAAAGGAGTTTCCTGAGATAAGGGTGGTCGGTTATGAGCGTTCGACAATACCTTTGCTTTTATCAAAGGTGCGCTCACGATTCGCCGCCGGTCCGGTACCGATTATTATTAACAGGGACTTTTTGGAGGGTCTGGAAAAGGGGTGCGATATCGTCATCTGTTATCTCTATCCTGGAGGGATGAAAAAGATAGCGGAGTTTCTGGATCAAATAAGGGAAAAGCCTGAGATAGTCGTAAGTATCGCCTTTCATCTGCCCGGGTATCTTCCCACAAGAGAAATCGAATCAGGGGATATCTACCGCACACCGGTCTTTTTGTACCGGACGAATCAAACCCTGGCCTGAGGATCTGTCAATTTGCGGTGTTCCTCCAGGGCGAAGCGGTCTGTCATGCCGGCAATGTAGTCTGTTACTGTCTGTAGCAGGTCTGTCTCATCCGCCCGGTCCTGATAATCTTCAGGCAGGACGGCCGGGTTCTCCGTGTAGATTCTGAAAAGATCATTGATTACGCGTCGGGCCTTGAGGGTCATGCGGGTCACCCGGTAATGATTGTAGAGGTTTCCCCTGAGAAAGGTCTTAAGTTCACTGTTTGCCTCTTTGACCGCCTCGCTGAAACTGACCAGATTATGGGGATTGTTTCTTACATCCTCGTAAGAGCGGATGCCGGATTCCCTTATGGAACCAAGGCTGGTTTCGATGAGGTCCGTGACCAGTAGATTGATAATCTTTCTGATGATTTCCCGGATAAAGAGCTTGGTTCCCGGTTCAGAAAGGGGTTCCGGTTCTGATGCCATTTTCCACAGGGAGAGGTCGCGTATCTGAGGGTACCGGATCAGTCCCGATGAGAGTCCATCATCCAGGTCATGATTGTTATAGGCGATCTCGTCTGCTATGTCGATAATCTGCGCTTCAAGAGAAGGCCGAAGGGCCGGTTCAAAATCGGTGTAATCGGGATTGTCGTACTGGGAGGAATGCTTTATGATTCCTTCCCGGGTCTCCCATGTCAGGTTGATACCGGGAAAGCCGTGGTAATTCCTTTCAAGCACGTCAATTACTCTCAGACTCTGGCGGTTATGTTCAAAACCGTTCCTGTGGGTCAGAAGATTGTTCAGTTCCCTTTCACCGGCGTGGCCGAAGGGGGTATGACCGAGGTCGTGGGCAAGGGCAATGGATTCGGCAAGATCCTCGTTCAGTTTAAGGGCCCGGGCGATAGTTCGGGATATCTGGGCGACTTCAATGGTATGCGTCAGTCGTGTACGGTAATGGTCCCCTTCGTGATTGAGAAAAACCTGTGTTTTATATTCAAGACGACGAAAGGCGCGGGAGTGAATAATCCGTTCCCGGTCTCTCTGGAATTCCGATCGATAGGGATGGGGTTCTTCTGGATAAACTCTTCCGCGGCTTCTGGAAGAGAGCGAGGCCCAGGGCGCCAGAGTCTCCGTTTCCCGTTCTTCCAGTGAAAACCGGTCCCGTTTCATCGCTGCTCTTCCAGCTGGTTCTCATAGGCATTCATGGCTGACTTGCGGTTCATACGGATATCCTCGCGGGAGGGTGATTCCTCAAGACCGCGGGTAAATGCCTGGAGGGCTTTTCTGTAAAGGCCAAGCGTATAATAGCTTTTTCCGATACCGTTGTAGATGTCCGCAACCAGTTCGGAGGCTCTGGCTCCCTGGAGGGCCTGGTAATAGGTGTCTACGGCTTTCTCCTGCATGCCGCTTTTCGCATGGATCTGTCCCAGAGCAAAGAGGGCCTCAGGATCTCCAGGCTGGAGAAGAAGGGCCTTCTGGATCGAATTGTGGGCCTTCTCAAATTCATCCTCGGTACCGGCCCGTGAGGCGAGTATGGTGCCGATATTGATAAGGGCTCTGCGGGCCATGGAGGTGTTATTATCCAGTTCAACGGTTCTCTCGAAGGCTTTCAGCGCGAAATCGAGGCGGTCCCGTTTGTAATAGATGGAAGCCAGCCGGAAATGGGGTTCCTGGAGACGGGGCCAGTCACGGGTAATGTCTCGGTATGCCTTTTCGGCCTCGTCGTAGTAGCCCTTCTGATAATAGAGGTTCGCTATGGCAAGCCGGGGACCGGGGTCGTCTTTTGAAAGACGGGAAGCCTCCTGCCATGCCTGGACCGCCTTTTCCGGTTTTCCGGCATGTTCGTACGCGATCCCCAGGTTGTAGTGTGCCATATGGTCTTTTGGGCTGATGGTCAGAGCCCTGTTATAAGCCTCAATGGCCTCGTTATAACGCTGCATGTCGTCCAGTATGTTGCCGATGTTAAGCCATGCGACCCGCGCGTTCTCTGTGGCGGGTTCTATGTCGGTGATGCGACGAAAGAATTCCAGGGCCTGGTCATATTCACCCTTCTCATAGTGAATCTCTCCGAGACGGGCAAGGACCCGGACATTCCTTCTGTTTTTTTGAAGTATCTCTCCATATATCTCTTTGCTTCTTTCATAGTCCTTCATGCGGGTATAGGCCTCGCCCAGCTTTTCGAGCATGGCGACATCGTTTCTTCCCCGTTCCTCGGCCCGGATGAACTGCTCGCGGGCCTTTTCATCCTTTCCAAGATGAAGATAGGCAATCCCCAGGTTATACCTGTTACGGGCATCTTCGGGCCTTAAACGGAGGGCTTTCTCCAGCCATTGCACTGCTTCGTCATAATTTCTGCGTTCAATAAAAAGGGCTCCGAGTCGGGACCAGGAACGGAAAGAGACCTCCCCGGCACGATCTTTCGCCGCCGCCTTTTTCAGGTTCTCAATGGCTGCGAATTCGTCTCCTTGCTTTAACAGGGCGGACGCGAGATTGAAGAGAAGGGGCGCGTTATCCGGTTCGATATCAAGGGCCCGGCGATAAACTTCTATGGCTTTCTCGAAACGGCCGAGATCGTAGTATATGTTTCCAAGCAGGATATAGGCTTTAGGGTCCTTATCTGATTTCTCGATGGCTCTGCGGGCAAACTCTTCGGCCTGTTTATAGTCGCCCTTTTTACGATGAGCGCTTGCCATGTGCAGAGGGACCTGATTTCCGAGAGAGCTGTATTTCCCGGCGCGTTCGTAAAACTCAATGGCCCTCTCTTCTTCCCCGCGGTTTTCGTAGATTATTCCCAGATAGAGGAGAGCGGTCGACTTGTCTTTATCATCGGCATCCGATTCAACGACCTCGTTGAATTCTGTAATGGCATCCGTATAATATCCGCGCTCAAAACTTTCTATTCCCTGTTTCAGATTTTTATTGGAGGTTGATATTTTTTTTGATCTAATATCTCCAGGGAAAAGTGTATCATTTGATTCGCCTTCTGTCGTAATTTCCGGTTTTTTATAAATGTAGGTTATTACACCGACGGCGCCGACGACCAGCACTACAAGCAGAGATATCAGCAGGATGGTTTTTTGCCCGTTACTCAGGCGAAGTTTGATCCCTTTCTTTTTGTTCTCATGGGAATCGATCTTGAAATGATGCCTGACCAGTTCTTCATCATGTTCGTCAATCCGAGCCATGGTTCTCGTCTCCTTCACCCTGGAGGTAGTCGAGCCTTATGGAATCAAGTATGCCATTGATAAACTGACCCGAGTTCTCTCCACCATATTTCTTTCCCAGTTCAATGGCTTCATTTATGCTCACTGCCGACGGGATGTCCTTCTGGTATAGAATTGAGTAAATTGAAAAGCGGAGTATGGTTCTGTCAATACTGTCAAGACGCTCAAACTCCCAGTTTCTGGAATGCCCGGTTATGATAGCGTCGATTTCTTCCTGGTATTCAAGGGTTCCCCTAATAAGATCTCTCGCAAAAGCCGCTGCCTCTTCTGGGATATCATCTTCAACCCATTCAAGCTTAAGGATTTGCTCTCCGGGTGTGTTCGCCACGTCATGCATGTACAGACCCTGGAGAACATATTCTCGGGCTTTTCTGCGGTGTCCCATGTCATAACTGTCGGTATAAACTGGCCATCTCGATAGCAGAGAGAGCTGCGTCGAATCCCTTGTTGCCGGATTTTGTTCCGGCCCGTTCAATCGCCTGTTCAATGGAATCGGTCGTCAGGACCCCGTAGATAACGGGAATTTTCGTTTCAAGGGAAACGCTTGCGACTCCTTTACTTACCTCGGCAGCCACGTAATCGAAATGAGGTGTCGCTCCTCTGATTACGGTGCCGAGACATATGATCATATCGTAGTTGCCTGAGCCGGCCATCTTGCCGGCAACTGCGGGGATTTCAAAGGCGCCTGGAGTCCATGCAACAGTGATCTGTTCTTCGTCCGCATTGTGTCGGCGGAGACAGTCGAGGGCGCCCCCCAGCAACCTGGATGTTATAAACTCGTTGAAACGAGAAATAACGATGCCTGTTGAGAGGCCGGATGCGTCAAGTATGCCTTCTATGGTTTTCATGGGTAATGTCTCCATCGATTGAGACCAGTTTCAAGTAGAGCAACGCTAATCGAGGCGGAGGTCAAGTGTTTTTTAGGGTTGGTCTTTCAATCTCACAAACATATGAAAAGGCTGATGAATCGGATCAGATGCGCCTAAATGAGAACGTAATGAGTGAGGATGTTATAAAAGATCAGGCCTGCGAAAAGAATGAAAACAAGACCCATTAATATCCTGGTTTTATAGATGTTATTTGTGAACCATTTATTCGCCTTTTCCCATCCTGCCCCAAAAAACACCATGGCAAATACAATTAACAGGGGCAGAATGAATGCCAGATTATAGACAGCGAGGAAGAAAATCCCCCGGGTACGCAGTTCCGGGACCTGAAGGATAAAGGTGATAATGGGGAGGTAGACCTGGCCGGTACAGCCCAGTTCCAGCAGGGAAACCAGGACACCTGTCACAAAAGCCCCGATAACTATACCGGAGTTTCGCGATCTGTCGGATATTATCTTCCGTATTCTCCGTTTCATGTTTTCTGAAAGTTGAAGGCTCATTTCGTTAAGGTTACCCCGTTTTGCCCTGATGGCGTCACGAAAACTGAATACAGAAAACCCGAGGGCGATAAGGCCAGAAACGGAATAAAAAGCGAGGGCGACCCACTTGAACTGCATGAAGGGCTTGATGCCGGAGAAGAAGCCCAGGCCAACACCGAGGTAGGTTAAAAAGACCGCACCGGTGAAGGTAAGACCGATAACGGCTGTTTCAAAACGTGAGCGTTTCATAACACGGAGAAATGAGATGAAAAAGATAATGGTAGCGAAGGCGCAGGGATTGATTCCATCCACGAGACCGGCCAGGATGATAGCAATAGCTGAAAGATTTTTACCCTTCTCCACAAGGGAGCGTATGCCTTCACCTGTTTTTTCTTCCAGTCCTTCCCAGGGCGCCTGTGCCAGGCTTTTCGCCCGGGAATCGAGAATCTTTCTCAGGTTCTCTTCCGTAATTTCCCTCTCTCCGACTAATGCCCAGCTGGAAAAGTAGATGGCGGGGGTCTTAAGAACCTCATTCCGGGAGAATCCCAGAGTGATTCCCATTTTTTCACATATGAGGACATTCTTTCGTTTAGTAATGTTGTATTCCCGGATTTCCCAGTCAGGGTAATCTTCTCTCACCTTTTTGATTAGATTCCAGGCGTGTTCACAGTCTATACACTGAGGTTTATAAAAATAGGCCGCGTATATCGTGGAACCGGGTTCAGAGACCTTTTCCTCTTCAGGATTGGGGAGAGTCTGTTTTTTCTTTTCCTTTACGTCTGTATTGTTCGGTGGAGGTGTTCCTGATCCGATAACCTGTGCCAGAACGATAAGATTCAGCTCCCTCTGGTGAGGGTGGTCTATGAAGACATTTATTCTCTCTTCTATACGCTGGTTTTTCGGGGTACGAGACAGTAATTTTGCCGGCACCTTTAAGGTCCCATGAGCGGGAACAACGCCATGAGTCGGTACTTCTAATTCACAGTCGCATTCTGTGCTTATATAAAGGAGTTTAACGTCTTTACCGGAAATGTTCCGAAAAACGAAATCAGCGACATGTACTTTTCCGCTTTTAACCGTTCCCATGTCAATTTTTTTGGAGTCAACGGTCAGGGGCCTGGTTTCCGGATCAGGTTCCTGAGCGAATACCGGCAGGATTGCCAGGAGAGGTATAAGTAGTATTATAGTAAGGGCTCGCAACATTATCTTCACCGGCAAAATATTTTTATCAAACATTACTTGTTTACGAAATCGTGCAGGTACTTATTATGGCATGTGGAACAGGTAATAGTTTCAACTCAACTGTTTTTTGTTATCAAGGACAATGGGCAAACGGAAAATATAATGGTACCGATAACTATCGAGACTGAATGGACGACTTTCGGTAAGAATCATCTTTCAACAATGCAAATGAAAAAAACTTGACATCATCAGGACCCACAAAAATATTCATAATACTCCGGGCGATTAGCTCAGCTGGTTAGAGTGCCTGCTCGACACGCAGGAGGTCACTGGTTCGACTCCAGTATCGCCCAGATTTTTTTTCGTTTTTGTTCACCTGAATTGTTCTGTTCTTTTTGCTTGCCCGAAACCCATGTTTATGTCCTTTTTTCCACGGCGAAAAAAGGACCAAAAAACGCCGCCCCT
>CAZYBU010000055.1:0-16897 GCA_964645775.1 uncultured Leptospirales bacterium
AATGTCGACGCCGTGCAGGAGGCACAAAATGGCGTCGACCGGCAGCGGAGCCCTTAGGCCGGCATGATCGGAACATCCTGTTCCCTGCCGGCAGGCAGCCATCCTGTCAGCACAGCGCGAGACCTTGGGCGAGCAAGGTCTCGCAAAAAAGATTTCAGGAGAGCAAGGTCTCGCAAAAAAGATTTCAGGAGAGCAAGGTCTCGCAGAACAAGATTTTGGTGAACAAAAAAACAAAACAACGTTTGGGCAAATAAAGATCGAAAAATAAAAGAATTATTCGGTAATAATCCCTCATGTAAAAAAGTTTACATACAGGGACACTCTCTGGTATCCTGCATCATACAAAACAACAGAGAAGGATATCCCATGTCCCGTGTACTTATCGTCGATGACTCGAACCTGACCCGAATTCGCCTGAGAAAGCTTTTGGAGAAGATGGGACATGAAATCGTTGCCGAAGCGAGCGACGGCCAGGAGGGCGTAAAAAAATACCAGGTCTACAAACCGGACCTGGTCACCATGGACATCAATATGCCGGAGATGAACGGCATCGAGTCCCTGAAGGGAATCCGGGAAGTGGATCCGGACGCCGCGGTCATCATGATAAGCACCGAGGGCCAGGAGAGGCTCATCCAGGAGGTAATCTCTCACGGCGCGAAATACTTCATCATCAAACCCTTCAAGCCGATACAGCTCCTCTCCGTTGTCCGCTCCGTTCTCGAAAAGCAGGATGGCGTCCCATCCGGCAGTGAACCGGACCTTGAGTTTCTCGAAGAAGACCCGGGAGGCGTGGTGCTTACCGTAGATGATTCAAAGACCGTACTGGAAAAACTTCGCGTGTTATTAAAAGAAGGTAACCATAACGTTCTCCAGGCCGATTCAGGCAGGATGGGGATTGACTTCGCCATTTCCGGCAGGCCGGACCTTATCATCCTGGACCTGAACATGCCGGACATGAGCGGCTTCGAGGTTTTAAAGGAACTGGGGAAAACCCCCTTTACCCGAAACATACCGGTCCTGATCCTTTCCGGACAGACAAAGAGGGAAGACGTAATGGAGGCCATGAAATACGGCGTGGTGGACTACGCCTCCAAGGATATGAACGATGAGTCTTTTCTGCAGAAAATAAAGACCGCCCTCTCCCGCAGCCGAAAACCGAACGTCGAAGCCGAGGACGACGACCAGGCTGTCATCATCAACCGGGAAGCGGGCCGGACTACCCTCCTCTTCCGACGCCCCATTTCGAAGACGGCCATGGAGGGGGAGATGAGAGAGGTCTTTTCACGGACTTTTATCAACATGATCAAAAAGAACCATGTGGTACTGGACCTGAGGGGCCTTCTTGAGCTGGGAAGAGAGGATATTGAAAACCTCCAAATACTCCTGAGCCTCTTACAGGATGTCGACACCTCCATTGTGGCCGGACGCCATTACGGGGCCCTGGTGACGGAATCGGACATCTTCGAGACCTGGCCGGTTTTCATCTCCCACGGGGACCTGGAGATATATCTGGATTCCAGGTGAACCCGCTTTTATCGGATATTCATCGGTAATCGGCCAGAAGAGAATTTCACTTGCCGGGTAAACTCACCGCGACACGTTGTTCTATTTTATGGCAAATGATGGTTGACGGCATATGACTTGTATCTGTACCTATTAAGAGCATGCAAAACCTGCCTTATTTAGCAGGGAACAGGTTATGAGACAACATCAGATACCAATCATTCTCCTGGTCGGGCTCTTTCTGTCCACTATGGGATGCGGAACCTCACCCGGGGACACACACCTCTCCCTTAAAGGTCAATGGAAAATCATGCGGGGAGACAGCCCCCACTACGCCAGGCCTGATCTGGATGATTCCTCATGGCCCGAAGTCCGCCTCCCTTCCAAAAAGCTTTTGCCGCGGGATACCGCTCATTTTAACCCGTATTTTCCCGAGGATGAACGTTCCCGACAGGAGGGTCATGTCTGGTTCCGTAAAGAATTCAGACTGGAGCGGGTACCGAAACGGGAGTTGTCCCTTATCATAGGCGAGATCATGATCGCCGACAGGGTATTTCTGAATGGTGAACAAATCGGCTCTTCGGGTCGCTTTCCTCCCCGCTACCGTTCCGCCTGGTCCCTTCTCAGAAGCTACCCTATCCCGCCTGACCTCCTTAAAAAGGGAGAGAACGTCCTGGCCATTCATGTCTACTACAACGCAGAATCGTGGATCATGGATCCCATGGAGATCATGTACAGGGGACCGGCAAACCAGATGAAACTGGCGCATGACTTCTTCAAGATATACCTCATGCAGTCCCTTTCCATCATGCTTATTGCTATAGCGGTATTTTTTATAATATTCTTTGTTCAACGGAAAAAGGAACTGGAGTATCTATATTTCTCCCTTACGGCGATCTGTTTTGCTGACATGATCGCCCTGCAGTTTGCCGACAACCTGTATCATTTTTTCGTACTTCCCTCCGACTGGATATTGAAGATTACCCAGGTTGGACTTGTTATGATCTCTCCCTTCCTGGCCCTTTTCTTCCGTTACTACAACAACAGGCCGATAAAACCGATACTGCACGCGCTGTACCTCTTTCCGCCTCTTATCGCGGCCATTTTATTGTTAGCCGCGGATAACAGAAGCGACGTCCTGTTATGGCGAAACCGCTTTCTCCTTCTGATCCCGCTATACATGCTGGATGTTTTTTACGTTTCCATTCGTTCTCTTATTCAGAGACGAAAAACCGGTTTAATTATTTTCCTCGGCGTACTGCCCACTTTGCTTCTCGGCATGCACGACATACTGGCGTTTTCCTTAAACCTCATCGATTCAACTATTGCCCTGTATGTATACGGGATCCCCCTTCTCCTTCTTATTGTCGCGATACACATGATAAGCCGCTTTGTTTCAAGCCTGAACGAGGCGGAGCATCTGAACGAAATTCTGCGTCAGACAATGGAAGAAGGTAAGCGTCTCGCCTCCCTGGACAAAGAGCTTGAAATCGCCCGGGAGATCCAACTCTCATCTATCCCCGCCGACCTGCCGAACCACCCCGGTTTTGAAATAGCGGTTAAATACGTTCCCGCAGAAAAGATCGGTGGTGATTTTTATAATTTTCATGAAATCGACGACAACCATATCGGCATTCTTATCTGTGATGTTTCCGGGCATGGAGTCCCCGCGGCGCTTCTCTCTTCCATGGTCAAAGCCCTTTTCATAACTCTTAAGAAGAGCGCGCTGAAACCCGCCACTTTTCTGTTACGCATGAACGAAATCCTCACCGGAACTATAGGAAATAATTTTCTTACGGCAGGGTATCTGCTTCTGGACTACGGGACCATGACCGCCCACTACGCCCGGGGCGGCCACGAGCCTCTCCTGGTTATCACCCGTGATGGTGAAATTAAACAGTACCTTCCAAAGGGAAGACTCATAGGCGTCATGAGCGAATCAAATATCGAACAGGAGAGCTTCCCCTTCCGTGAAGGCGACCGCTTTGTACTCTACACGGACTGCGCCATCGAAGCCTTTAATGACAAACACAGGATGTTCGGTGAGCCGGCGCTGCTGGATACACTGAACGACAGTATTTCGAACACTCCTTCCGATGCCGTGGAGAGGGTATACGATGCGCTCGTTCAATGGACAGGAAACCAGTTAAACACTCATGATGACCTGACCCTTGTTATTATAGACGTCCGGGACACCGGTGCGGAAATCGCCCTGACGGAAACTGGATAAGAAAAGGTAGGGGACCAGGAAGAGCCTGCGGGGATACTCCAGCCAGGATGCGTAGATAAAGCTGGCCATAAACCCCACAAGAGAGGCTGCCGCCAGCCAGAGCAGGGCTACGTATATTGGATCCATGAAATGACTCCGTTTTTCCGCCCTTACTCCCATGGTACTGAATGGCCGGGTCACCGGCCACCGAAATATAATTTTCTGGTTTATTCGCACATGCCATATAGAAGTATAATAGAATTGACAGGGCCTGTTTTTCAGAGTTACATTATTAATATCGCAGGGAGGTTACATGCATGGCCAACCGTTCCATGGACTGGTTTCGACAGGCGGAGAGGGACCTTGAACAGGCAAGAGAATCAATGGATTCTGACAGGCACGAGTGGGCCTGTTTCGCTTCCCATCAATCCGCAGAAAAGGGTGTAAAGGCTTTGCATCTCTTCTGTAACCAGGAGGCCTGGGGACATGTCGTCAGAATTCTTCTGGAAGAACTGCCTCCTGAGATCAGGGTGCCGGATGAACTGATGGAAAAGGCCCGCGTCCTCGATTCTTACTATATTCCCACCCGGTACGCTAACGGGCATCCTGAAGGTGCTCCCTTCGAGCATTATGGGAAACTTCAAAGCAGGGAGGCGACGGACTATGCCGGTGAGATCCTTGAATTCTGCCGTTCTAAAATGGCCTGATCGTAGGGAAGTACTGAAACAGGCCCGGCAGTGGGCGAAAAAACTCGCAGCCGGTCATCCTGAAATACGCTCCATCCACTGCTTCGGTTCCATAACCGATGACAGGTGGGGAGTGGGAGGCGATCTGGATATCCTGATCGAAGTTTCCCATTCTGAGAAGGATTTCCTGGAAAGAGGAACCGACTATACATCAGAATCCCTTCCGGTAGCGGCCGACATCCTCGTCTACACAACAGAAGAACTGGTCTCCATGCGCTCAAAGAAGAGCCGGTTCATAGAGGAATTTGACCGTAACCAGGAAACCCTGTTTCCATACTTCACTACGACGTAAACCTTTCACTCCCATGTCCGTAGAGGACCACGGAGACGTTGTCCCGGGCCCCCATTTGGAAGACCTGCTCCAGAAGGTCGTTCCAGATGGTCTCTACGTCTACGATATGCCTGTCATCGGCCATGTGCCGGTTCAGTGTCTCTTCGATCTCCCTGTCGGGAACCAGGTCATGCAGACCGTCACTGCTCAGCAGGATGACATCCTCCTTTTCCAGGGAAAGAGGTTCCAGGATGTCGCTCTCCACTTCGCCATAGGGACCGATGGCCCGGGAGAGTATGTGTCCCATGGGATGGCCGAAGGCCTCGGTTTCCGAAATCATTCCCCGGTCGACCATCTCCTGGACCCGGGAATGGTCCCTCGAAAGCTGCGTAAGCCTGCCCTGCCTGTGGAGGTAAAGCCGGCTGTCCCCGATCCAGCCGCCGAAAAGTTCGTTTTCCAGAATCAACGCGATAACACCGGTGGTCCCCATGCCGGAAAGGCCCTTATCGCGGCCGTATTCGTGGACAGCCTCGTTTCCCAGTCTGAAGGCCTCCTGTACCAGGCCGACGGCGTTTTCCCTCTCCAGGAACCCGGCCCGTTCCATGAATAACGCCCGGCACTCGTCAATAAACATACGGGAGGCAACGTCACCGGCTGCGGCCCCTCCCATGCCGTCGGCCAGGAGAAGCAGGGTCGCCCCCTCCTTTAATGTCAGGGTCGCGCAGGTATCCTCGTTCTTCTCCCGGGCGAGGCCTCTGTCCGTGAAGGCCCTGTGTGTCATTGTTTCTTATTTTCTCTTTTTATATGGCCGTTCTTTTCAATCATACACGTAAAGATACTCATTCAGGCAGGGGGACGGCAAGCACAGGGTAAGTTCTTATGCCATGTACTCTTCGTATACATGAATCTTTCGGCTCCCACCCGATAAGCCTATTGCACTTAAGCTCCCCGAGCGGTTCCGATTCCAATCGGAATTGTATCCAAGGGAGCAGTATATAGAACATTTCCCATGCCGTCTATGTGTCCAGTATTGCCCTGAATGGCATAAATTCATCTCCCACATTTAACTGCGGGCAAACAGAAACTTTATCGTTTTTTAACACTTCCTTGATCCTATTCATCCATCACAGAATCGGGAGAACAGGCCATGAAAAAGCTTACCCTGCTCGCCCTAACCTTTCTCGCCCTGCTCATGGCTGCAGGATGCGGAAAGGCGGGCAAAGAGATAACCGTGTACACGGCCCTTGAGGACGACCAGATCCCGCGGTACCTGGAGTCCTTTCGAGCGGCCCATCCTGACATACAGCTGAACATCGTCCGGGACTCCACCGGAATCATTACGGCCCGGCTTTTAGCCGAGGCGGATAACCCTAAGGCTGATGTCATCTGGGGCCTTGCCGCCACGAGCCTCCTGCTCTGCCAGGAGAAGGGGTTCCTGGAACCCTACGCCCCGAAGGGGGTGGAGAGGGTCCTGCCGAAATTCAGGGACAGAAATGATCCGCCCCGCTGGGTCGGAATCGACGCCTATATGACCGGCATCGTGGTCAACACCGTTGAGGTGAAGAAGAAGTCCCTTCCGGTCCCGAAATCCTACGCCGACCTACTGGACCCGGCCTACAGGGAGAGCATGACCATGCCGAACCCTGCGTCCTCGGGCACCGGTTTTCTCACGGTATCGGCCCTCATCCAGCTCATGGGCGAAGAGAAGGCCTGGGACTACATGACAAAGCTCGACAGGAACATGGCCATGTACACCCATTCCGGGTCCAAGCCGGCCAAGCTGGCAGGGGCCGGGGAGTATCCCATAGGTATCTCCTTCGGGTATCGCGGCATCATCCAAAAACAGAAGGGACAGCCGGTAATCACGATCTTCCCCGAGGAGGGGTCCGGCTGGGACCTGGAGGCCAACGCCCTGGTTAAGAAGAAGAACATAAGGAATGAAGCGAAGATATTCCTGGACTGGGCCATAAGCGATCCGGCCATGGAGGAATACGCAAAAAGCTTCGCCGTAATCACGGTTAAGAACGACCGTCCCGTGCCTGAAGGCTTCCCGGATGATCCCATGGAACAGCTGATCGAAAACGATTTCCGGTGGGCCGCGGCCAACCGCCAGCGGATCCTAAAGGAATGGAACAGCCGTTTCGGAAGCCGGAGCGAGCCGAAGAAATATCATGAATGACATCTTTCTCGAGGTACGCAGGGTCACAAAAACATTCGGCCGGTTCGCGGCCCTGGAGGACGTAAGCCTCTCCGTGAAGAAAGGGGAGCTTATGTGCCTCCTGGGTCCCAGCGGGTGCGGCAAAACGACCCTCCTTCGCATTATCGCCGGCCTTGAGGAGGCGGATACCGGACTGGTTCTCATGGAAGGGGATGACATCACTCCCCTCCCCCCCATGAAGAGGAATTTCGGCATCGTCTTCCAGTCCTACGCGCTCTTTCCCAACCTCACGGCCGGGGAGAACGTGGCCTACGGACTGAATCCCGGTCTTCTCAACCGCAGAAAACCTCGGGTAGACGGGCGGGCCCGGGTCCGCGAAGTCCTGGACCTTGTGGGCCTTTCGGGAAGCGAAAAGAAATTCCCGGCCCAGCTATCCGGGGGCCAGCAGCAGAGGGTGGCCCTGGCCCGGGCCCTGGCCCTTTCTCCGAAGATACTTCTACTCGACGAGCCGTTATCCGCCCTGGACGCCCGGGTACGGGTTCGCCTCAGGCGGGAGCTGTGCGACATCCAGAGAAAGCTGGGCATTACCACCCTCATGGTAACCCACGACCAGGAAGAGGCCCTGACCATGGCGGACCGGATAGCGGTCATGAACGACGCGGTCATTGTCCAGACCGGGACTCCCCGTGAGATCTACGAGAGACCGGCCGATCCCTTCGTGGCCGACTTTATAGGGTCGGTAAATTTTTTCCCCTCAGGCCACGGCCTGGTCCCCGCAAGGTACGGCCCCGGCCTGGTTGCCATCCGGCCGGAACATATCCATGTCCTGGAAAACGTCACCGATGAGACGATCCCGGCCCGGGTCAGGTCCTGGGAGTTCCGTGGCCCCTTCTACAGAGTGATTCTGGAGCTGGAGGGAGCAGAGTTTTCCGGCGAGGTGACCGTGGACATGCCGGCCAACCGGGTCCGGGAGATGGACCTGGAAAGCCGTCCCCTCCTGGGCATACACCTGCCAGAGGACCGGGTCCTTGTCTACCCGGAGACCGACCGGGTAAGGGCCTGAGTATCCTGCATACCCATGGGACGGGAAACAACAAAAATTCGGGAAGGCAAGAGCGAGAGAATAATCCGTCTTCTTCTGGTTATCATGGGAGCGGCCCTGGCCCTGGCCATACTCCTTCCCGTGGGGGAACTTCTACTCAAGGCCTTCATGGATAACGACGGGAACTTCATAGGCCCGGGAAACTTCATTGCCTATTTCCAGAGCCCCTACCTCTCCAGGGCCATCTTCAACTCCCTCTTCGTTTCACTTGTCACCACCCTTGTCTCTGTAACCCTGGCCTTCATCTTCGCCTACGCGATGACACGCACGTCCATCCCGGGCAAATCGGTCTTCCGTAACATGGGACTGGTTCCCCTCTTCGCCCCCACCATGATGCACGGTATCGCCCTGATCTATCTCTTCGGGAACAAGGGCCTGGTCACCACCGGCTTCTTCGGTTCCCTCCCCTGGCTCGCCCATGATATCGGTCTCTACGGGGCCGCGGGCATCATCATCTCCGAGGTGATCTACACCTTTCCCCAGGCCTTTATGATCCTCATGGTCTCCCTGACCATGGCGGACTACCGCCTCTACGAGGCGGCCGAGACCCTGGGGAGCGGCCGGGTACGGACCTTCTTCACGGTCACCCTGCCGGGAATCAAGTACGGGCTCATAAGCGCCCTCTTTGTGTGCTTTACCCTCAGTTTCACCGATTTCGGCGCCCCCAAGGTTGTAGGAGGGGACTACAACGTCCTGGCCGTGGACATCTACAAGCAGGTCATCGGCCAGCAGAACATGTCCATGGGAGCCACGGTGGGAATCCTTCTGCTGATACCGGCCCTGGTCGCCTTTGCCGTGGACCGGATCATACGGAAACGGCAGAGCGCCATGATCACCTCCCGGGCCATGCCCTTCCGGGTTACAAGGCGGCCGGCGCGGGACGCTCTTCTTTTCACATACTGTTCCCTCGTCACCCTCATGATATTCATTCTCCTGGGAGTTATCCTCTTCGCCTCCACGGTAAAGATATGGCCCTATGACCTCTCCCTGACCCTGGACCACTTCACGTTTAGAAACGTGGCCGGAAACGGACTGGAGACCTACCTGAACAGTATCATCGTTTCCCTCCTGTCGGCCGCCCTGGGGACGGCCTCGGTCTTTCTCACGGCCTACCTCATTGAGAAAACCCGTATCCTGCCCCGGCTTAGAGGTTTTCTCTATCTGTTATCCATCCTGCCCATGGCCCTGCCGGGACTGGTCATCGGCCTGGCCTACATATTCTTCTTTAACCGGGCCGGCTTCCAGGTTCCCTTCCTGGACGCGACCGTGCCCAATCCTCTCCACGCCATCTACGGAACCGTGGCTATCCTGGTTCTGGCCAATATCGTCCACTTCTTTGCCGTGACCTTTATTACGGCCACGGCCTCCCTGAAGAAAATGGACAACGAGTTCGAGCTGGTCTCCGAATCCATGGGCGTGCCCTTCTATAAAACCCTCTGGCGGGTTTCTATTCCCGTCTCCCTGCCGGCCATCCTGGAGATCGCCATGTACTTCTTCGTCAATTCCATGGTCACCATCTCGGCCGTTATCTTTCTCTATCCCGGCAACTTCAAGCTGGCGGCCATCGCCATCGTGAACATGGAAGAGGCGGGGGACACGGCCGCCGCTGCCGCCATGTCGGCCCTTATCCTGGGGACCAACATACTGGTAAAAGTTCTTTACGAGCTTGCGGTGTCCAAGGTACGACAGAGAAACGAACGCTGGCTCGCCGGCGATTAAGACAGGGAGCCTATATGAGCGAACATTCGAAGAGCGGATCATGCGAGGTGAAGGCGGTCATCCTGGACTGGGCAGGCACGGCCGTGGACTACGGCTCCATGGCCCCCCTGGCTGTCTTTATCGAGATTTTCCGCAGGCGGGGCGTGGATATAACCCTGGAGGAGGCCCGGGAGCCCATGGGCGTGTCGAAGAGGGATCACGTCCAGGCCCTCTGTGACATGGAGCGAATCTCCCGTGAGTGGGAGAAGATCTTCGGGGAACGCCCCTCGGAAGAGGACGTGAACCGGCTCTACGCAGATTTTGAGACCATGCTCTTTTCCATACTGGAACAGTACTCTGAACCGGTCCCCGGGCTTCTCGAAACAGTGCAGGAACTGAGAAACAATGGAATAAAGATCGGTTCCACCACGGGATACACCTCCGAGATGATGGAGATCGTAACCTCCGGGGCCGCGAAGCTGGGGTACGCTCCGGACTGCGTGGTTAGCCCGTCAGATGTGCCCGCGGGCCGGCCCTTTCCCTGGATGTGTTACCTGAACGCCATCCGGCTCCAGGTCTATCCCCTGGAGGCCTTGGTCAAGGTGGGAGATACCCTGAGCGATATACGGGAGGGCCTGAACGCCGGCATGTGGAGCGTGGGCCTTCTCTTCGGAGGAAGCGAGGTGGGCTATACCCTGGAAGAGTTCCACTCCTCCAATGCCTCGGAGAGGCAGGATCGGGCCAACCGGGCCCGGCAACGTTTCCTTGATACCGGGGCCCATTATGTGGTGGAAACCGTCAGGGATATACCCGCAGTCATAGACAGCATCAACAGGCGGCTGGCCGCGGGAGATCGTCCCGTCCCCTGTCCCCTGGAGGATTAATCGTGGGCGCCCATGACCTGCCGGAGAACCCCTACCTCCTCTGTACGCCGGGGCCCCTTTCCACGACGAAAAGCGTGAAGGCTGCCATGTTCCGGGACTGGTGCACCTGGGACGACGACTACAAGGACCTGGTCCAGGAGGTTCGTTTCCGCCTGAGGAACCTGGCCGCGGTAAATATGGATACCTATACATCGGTCCTCATGCAGGGGAGCGGAACCTTCAGCGTGGAATCGGCCGTTGGTACGATCGTCCCGCAGGATGGGCGCCTCCTGGCCCTGACCAACGGCGCCTACGGCGACCGGATCGTAACCATAGCAAAAATGCTCGGCATCGACACCCTGGTCCAGGACAGCGGGGAGCTCCTTCCCCCGGACCTGGATCTCCTTGACCGGACCCTGGAAGGGGACACATCCATCGGCCACGTGGTTCTGGTCCACAACGAGACCACCACCGGCATGATGAACCCGGCCCGTGAGATAAGCGAGATCGTGAACCGGCACGGCCGGGTACTGATACTGGACGCCATGAGCAGTTTCGGGGCCGTGCCCATGGACATGGAGGATTGGGGCGTACATGTCCTGGTATCGAGCGCCAACAAAGCGATCCAGGGGGTCCCCGGCTTCGGGTTCATCATAGCCCGGAGGGACGTCATGGAAGGGTGCCGGGGACAGGCCCGGTCCCATTCCCTGGACCTCTGGTACCAGTGGCGGGTCATGGAAGAGGAACAGGGTAAGTGGCGCTTTACCAGTCCCACCCACACGGTCCGGGCCTTTTACCAGGCCCTTCTGGAGCTGGAAAAGGAGGGGGGCGTGGAGGCCCGTTTCAGGCGTTACCATGAAAACCAGAGAACCCTGGTGGAGGGTATGCGCTCCCTGGGCTTTCAGACACTCCTTCCCGACGAGTACCAGTCCCCGGTCATTACCTCCTTTCACGACCCGGAGAGCCCGGACTGGTCCTTCCGGGAATTCTATGACCGTTTAAAACAGCGGGGGTTTCTTATCTACCCTGGAAAGGTCACCTCGGCCCATACATTTCGGATCGGTACCATCGGGGAGATATACCCCTCCGACGTAGAGCGCCTTGTAGGTATAATACAGGAAGAGATGTTCTGGTAAGAAAACCTCCGTACCAGCGCGTCTTAAGGGGCGGAGCATATTTCGGCATAAAGCAAAGAGTCCATGCCCACAAAGCGCCATCCTGCTGACAAAAAAACGTGCATACATAATGGGTCGAGATGTGTATAATAAAACCACATTGACGCACCTGCCCATAAATGGAACATTGGTACGTTGCGGAAAACCATGAACCTGATTTCATTTACAGCCACCCTGGCCCTTGCCGTCACCCTGATCGAAGGATTCTTGATCCTTTCCAGGGACTACAGGTCATCCTCCAACCGTCTTTTTTTTCTTATATGTATGAGTATTGCCGTCTGGCTGACTGGCGCTATTTTCGGATACTCTGCCCCCACGGTAGAGAGGGGATTTTTCTGGTTACGGGTGGCTTCTCCCGGTTTCATATTCATGCACGCATTTGTGCTGCATTTCACACTCAGGTTTACCAATGTCACGAAAAGCAGATGGATATACCTGCTCTACCTCCCCTCGTTCTATTTTCTCTCCATCAGCCTGTTCCAGAACATTGTCTTTTCAGAGGTTCACAGATCGGGAGACTACTGGGTCCTGGAGGCGAACTTAACTTCACAGACCTTTCTGCTCCTCATGGCAAACTATCTTTTTTACTACGCGGTGTCACTTGTTCTGCTTTTTAATCACATGAGAAAAACAGACAGTAACCGTATCCGTAAACAGAGCAAGATCATCTTCGCGGCCATTGTTATCACCATCGCCAGTTACAATATCGAGCCCTTTTTGGCCCCTCTTATTTCCAATTACGAAACCTACGGCCTGGCTCCTGTCTTCAGCATATTCTGGGTAACTCTTATCTGGTTTGCCATGAGCAGATACCACTTCCTCGGTGTCTATGAACGTCTGCTCCCCGGAGACATCATGGAAGCCCTTAATGAGATGGTAATCATCATGGACAGCAAACATCGCGTTATTCACGTGAATCAATCTCTGAAAAGTAGACTGAAGTTTCCGGAAGAGATTCACGCTTTTAAGGACATCTTCATAGAACACCGGTTTATCTCCCGCCTTATCGATTCCCTGTGTAACGCTCCTTCAGCGGAGGTTACCCTTAATCTGGCTGTCCCGGAAGGAGATACCGGACTGGCAAAAGTCCATATTATTCCTTTCCGGGACTATTTCGGGGACCGGGTAGGATACATCATAACGGCCCGGGAACTGCCGCAAGGATACTCCTATTTGACAGAAAAGGGAATCACTCGTCGTGAATATCAGCTTATACAGTTGATCCTGGCCGGCAGTTCCAACCGGCAGATTTCCGAGTCGCTGGATATATCCCTCCGGACCGTGGAGACCCACATCACCAACATCTTCAACAAACTGGGCGTCAACCGGCGCAGTGAACTGGTCAACTACTGCTCTGATCTGTTTTCCTGGTCCCCGGCCTCCTCATTTCTGCCCCCTGAGCATAATGGAGAATTATAACTTAATGTACTGAACCCTACCCGTTAACAATCGGTACAAGCTTTCCCTCTACCCTCTTTTTTCATTGACCCACTGCGTGTACTGGATAGTTATCCATCGATTCTGCAAATTAAGGTAAAAAAAAGTTGCCCAATATGGTATTATTACTACATTAAACACATACTTAAATGTAGAGAACAGCATGAAAACCCGTGAAGAAATATTAAGCATTCTGAAAGAACTTAAACCTGAGATGGAACAAAAAGGCATTAATGAGATGGGCCTCTTTGGCTCATCCCTGCAGGGCAACAGGAATGAAACCAGTGACATTGACCTGCTCATTGATATCGAAACCGACTCCGGGTTTTCACTCTTTGATCTCTGTGCTTTGGAAAATAAATTGTCAGAACAGCTTGGTGAAAGAGTTGATCTGGTACTAAAAAAAGACCTTCGGCCCCATATCGGCAGGAAAATCCTGGAAGAAGTCATTTATGTCTGAACGTGATTACCGCGACTACCTGGCAGATATTACCCAAGCTATTAACTTAATAGAGGAATTCACCAGGGAAATGGATCGTGATGCCTTTATTCATGACGAAAAGACAGTTTTTGCGGTTATTCGCTGTCTTGAAATCATTGGTGAAGCAGTGAAGCGATTGCCTCAAAGCTTTCGTGATGATCATCATCAGGTCCCATGGAAGATAATGGCTGGGATGCGAGACAGGCTGATCCATGGATACGATATTATTGATTATGAAATCATTTGGAATACCATTCAAAAAGATATTCCTGGTATCAAGCCTGTAATTGAACTGCTTACCAAAGACATTTGACAGGTACAGTGAGGCTCTGACCCCGGCCGACTGGCTGTCATTCCGGCTTTTATGCCGGAATCTCCAGCTCACCTGAAAAGATTCCTTCTCATGGACTCATTTTACCCGGTCTATACACCCCCGGAGGGGGAATAGAGGCTCTGACCCCGATAACAATCGGTGAAAACCCTGTAAGCGGTTAGACAACGACAACTGACAGTCCCGCCTGCCCTGCTGCAGCGGCCTGTTGTTTATCACTGGTGATAAACTCTCCAATTCCCTGAGACAATGCAGATGCCACATGCAGTGCATCGAGCGTTCGGATTATACCCTGCTCCAGGAGATCCATGGAAAGGGATATAACGTAATCATCAACAGGGACTATCTCCATGGATTCACTGTCCACAAGCAGTTGATGCTTTATAAATCCATAATTGTCAGAAGAAATACGCTGTTCCCGCAATAAACGCGAACAGGTTGATATGGTTTCGGGCATACAGAGGGATGAAACCACTATGTTATTCTCTTCAAGAAGCCGGGCCATCTTATCGCTCCCTGGTTCATGGATATACCGTTTCACAAATGCTGATGTATCGAAGAAAAGTTCACTCATCTGCATCCCTGCCGCGCATCACTTCACCAGAAAGGCTGATACCAGGAACAATGAGCGGTGTAATTTTCTTAAGCCCTGTTTTCCTGTTACAGGGAACCAGCCTTGCTGATGGTTTGCCATGGCGGTAAATCTCAATGGATTCACCTGCTTCCACAACATCAAAGAATTTCCTGGCATTGTTTCTGAATTCAGAGAATGTAACTGTTTTCATGACTGGCCTCCAGTGAATTAAATGTACAATATCATGTCAGATGTGTCAACTTATTATGATATTCTCACTTATAACATCTTATTATTCCAGTAAAATTGAAGGCTCTGACCCCGGCCCCCTGACCCCCGGAGGGGGAATAGAGGCTCTGACCCCGATAACAATCGGTGAAAACCTGTAAATAACCTGTTTTTCAACCAGTTTAAGCCAATAGTATGGATAGTTATCCATCCATTTTGTCACACAAACAGGCTCTGCCCCCTCTTGAACTCAAAATATAATCTTTGACTTGACATATTTATTATATTTACGTATATTTTATACGTAAAAAGAGGTCTTTTATGAAACATGCCACGGTGGGTGACATACAAAAAAACTTTTCAGCAGTGCTTAAGGATTTACAATCCGGAGAAGAAATCCTTGTGGTAAAACGGGGAAAGCCTGTAGCCAAACTTACCGGCCTGGGGCCCAGCGAGGACATCCAGTGGCCAGACTTTGTTGCCGAAGCAGTAGAGCCCTATGGCACAAGCCTCTCACAGACGGTAATTGATGAGCGAGAAGACCGCTTCTAATGGTCTATGTTGATACCAGCATCCTGGTTAAACTGTATTTCAGGGAAACATTTTCCCTTCAGGCAGCCAGGTGGGTTACACAAAATAATCAATCCCTGCCACTTACAGCATTTCATGAGCTGGAGTTTATCAATGCACTCCAGCAAAAGCAGTTCAGGGAAGAACTTTCCAGTGAGATAGTCCAGGATGTGCTGGAACGCTTCAAAGGACATGAGGGAAAAGGAATTTATTACCGTCCTGCACTGGATTGGTCCCAGGTCATGACACGGTCACAGGAGCTTTCGAACATGTACACCGCTGCAACCGGTAGCAGATCACTGGATATTATTCATGTCGCATCGGCACTTACGCTGAACTGCACTTCTTTTTTTTCCTATGATACCAGGCAGGGGGATTTGGCCGAAAAAGCAGGACTTGATATTATCAGAATTGACGAATGATTGAGGGCTCTGACCCCAGCCCCCTTGCTCGAGCCCCCTAACCCCCAAAGGGGGAATTCTCTCATATATGTCATTCCGGCCCTTGTGCCTGTCATTTCGAAGGAGCGCAGGCACTTACTGTCATTTCGAAGGAGCATGAGCGACTGAGAAATCTATTATTGGCGAGTAAGATTTCTCGCTTTGCTCGAAATGACGGGGGTGTTCGCTCGAAATGACAGCGCTTTTTACCCGATAACTATCGGTAAAAAACCTGCTGCAGCCTGTTTTTCAGCTGATTTGTGCCGGAAAATGGATAGTTATCCATCTACGGGTTTACTCCCATAGCTACATTCTGAGGATTATTTAATCAATTCAATAGGCCCAGGGTACTGGGCCACTGCTTTATCAGAAGTTAAAAGGGTTATCTCTTCACAAATTGCCTGTGCAATAATTATCCTGTCAAAAGGGTCTTTATGAATACCTGGCAATGCCAGCGTGTGAAGAGCATGGGTACCGGTAATGGCCAGTTCGTCATAATCATGGTTGAACAGTTCAGAACGAAAATTATAGGGGTCAATGTTAAAATCATCCCGGCCAAGACTTGATTTAATGGTGATTTCCCATATACTTGCAGAGCTGAACAGCAGGGTATTTTCACGATTATTGATCAGCTCAAGCGAGTGACCACTGAGCCTTTCAGGAGCCCCCGCTGCCCAGAGAAGAACATGTGTATCCAGCAGGTACTTCATTCGCTTATACCAAAGAGTTTTTCAATGGTATCACTGCCCATGGTCTCAAAATCATCAGGGACTGACAACGCGCCTTTCATAAAACCAGTCCTGGAAACAGTTTTATCAGACCTGGCATCAACAGGAATTACTTTTACCATCGGTTTCCCCGCCTTGGCAATAATAAACGGCTCTCCTTTGACAGCTTTTTCTATAAGCTTTGAAAGATGGGTTTTAGCATCATGTATGTTTACAGTTTTCATCATAAACCTCGACTTAGTTTATATAACTTAGTTTAACTTCATGAAAAGGTCAAGTTATTATTTGCCACTACCCTCAAGAATAACACACTTCCTTTGATGCCAAAGGCTCTGACCCCAGCCCCCTTGCTCGAGCCCCCTAACCCCCAAAGGGGGAATTCT
>CAZYBU010000056.1:0-15558 GCA_964645775.1 uncultured Leptospirales bacterium
CCGTTATTAATATTACTTTTTGCTCTCCTTTTACCGTTTAGGAATAATTAGTGGAATAAAAGACAAAAAGAGATAACAAATGAACTTTGATACAATCATTTTCGCGGGAGGAGGGAGCCGCTGCGCATGGCAGATCGGCATGCTGGAGGTACTGGCCAGGCAGAGAATGCCTGACCCGAAATTCGTGGGAGCCGTGAGCGCCGGCGCTCTCATGGCGTCCCTTTACTATTCCGGTACCCACGGCCCGGCCCTGGAGTACTTTCTGGAAGAGACAGGACGGAACGAGAAGAACGCCTATTTCGAGAATATATTCTCAAACAAACCGGTCTTTCCTCAGTACGTCATGTACAAGCGGCTCCTGGAAAAATTCCTCGATGAAACCGCCCTGAAGCGCCTTAAGGAGGGGCCGGAGATGAAATTTCTCATTTCCCATCCGCCGGGATGGCTCGGTGCCATTCCCGGAACTATTGCGGGACTTGCAACCTACTCCCTGGAGAAGGCGATCCGTCACCCGGTTCACCCGGTCTGGACCCGCAAGCTGGGATACTCTCCCCTGATACTGAAAGTACAGGAGATGAAGACACCGGAGGAGCTTCACAGGGCCATACTTATGTCATCCTGCACTCCCCCCTTCGTGCCGGTCCTTTACCACCAGGGAAGACCCGTATTGGACGGGGGCCTTGTGGATAACGTCCCGGTTCTCCTGGCGCCCCCGGAAAGCGGTGAGATTCTGGTCCTGTTGACCCGATCCTACAAAAACCTGCCGAAGATCGAAGGCCGCACCTACCTTGCCCCCATTGAACCGATAACTATCGACAAGTGGGATTACAGCAGTCCTGAAGGGCTCCGGGAGGCCCTGGAGCAGGGACGCCGTGAAGGGGAAATACTACTCCAGGGGGTCAGACCCTGATTACCTTATAGGCGTCTTTTGAATTTTACCCCACTAATAACAGAAATGGGGTCTGGCCCTCCCCGGGAACAGACCCCATTTTCATATCAAAAATCAGTAAACTGGTCTATCAGTATCTGTAATGGTCCGGCTTGAAGGGACCTTCCATCTTCACTCCGATATATTCCGCCTGCTCCGGTGTGAGACGGGTCATGCGCACGCTCAGTTTCTCCAGATGGAGCCGGGCCACCTCCTCGTCCAGCTGCTTGGACAGGGTGTAGACACCGACCTCGTACTCCTTTCCGGCCAGGTCGATCTGGGCCAGGATCTGGTTGGTGAAACTGTTACTCATGACGAAACTGGGATGTCCCGTGGCGTTCCCCAGGTTGACAAGCCTCCCCTCTGAGAGGATGATGATCGACCGTCCCGATTCCAGGGTCCACCGGTCCACCTGGGGCTTGATGTTCTCCTTTTTGCACTTCGGATTGTTCTCCAGGTAGATCATCTCGATCTCATTGTCGAAGTGGCCTATGTTGCAAACGATAGCCCCATCCTTCATCCGCTCCATGTGCTGGCCCGTGATGACGTGCAGGTTACCTGTGGCTGTCACGAAGATGTCGGCCTCCCCCACGGCGTCTTCCACGGTCACCACCTCGTATCCTTCCATGGCGGCCTGGAGAGCGCAGATCGGGTCGATCTCCGTTACAAGCACACGGGCCCCGAAGCCCTTCATCGACTGGGCGCATCCCTTGCCCACGTCGCCGTATCCGCAGACCACCACGACCTTGCCGGCCACCATGATGTCCGTGCCCCGCTTGATCCCGTCGGCCAGGGACTCGCGGCATCCGTAGAGGTTGTCGAACTTCGACTTGGTCACGGAGTCGTTGACGTTTATGGCCGGGAAGAGGAGTTCCTTCTTCTCCATCATCTGGTAGAGCCTGTGCACGCCGGTTGTTGTCTCCTCTGAGACGCCCCGTATCTTCGTGGCTATCTCCTGCCACTTTTGGGGGTTCTCGCTGTAGGATACCTTCAACCTGTCCATGAGAATCTGGAATTCTTTGTTATCGTAAGCCGTTTCAAGGATGGATGGGGTCTTCTCCGCCTTCACTCCCTGGTGGACCAGGAGGGTGGCGTCGCCGCCGTCGTCCACGATCAGGTCCGGGCCTGATCCGTCGGGCCAGGTAAGGGCCATCTCCGTGCACCACCAGTACTCCTCCAGGGTCTCCCCCTTCCATGCGAAGACAGCGGCGCTCCCCTCACGTGCGATGGCAGCGGCCGCGTGGTCCTGGGTGGAGAAGATATTGCATGACGCCCACCGGACATCCGCACCCAGATCCTTCAGGGTCTCAATGAGGACCGCGGTCTGGATGGTCATGTGAAGACTCCCGGTGACCTTCATCCCTTTGAGGGGTTTCTCTTTCCCGTATTTTTCCCGGACCGACATAAGCCCCGGCATCTCCGCCTCGGCCAGATCGATCTCCTTGCGGCCCCAATCAGCCAGGGAGAGATCCGCCACTTTGTGTTCAAGATTCGGGTCCAGCTTCTGGACCGGTTTTTCCGTTTTCACGTTCATTGCAACCTCCATTTATAACGTTGCGTCTATATTCTCTTTGAAGAAATCAGGATAACCGTCAGCCTCCTGCGTGCATCAAAGCTTTCTTCCTTCTCCACTATGAACCCGGCCTCCCTGAGCCACCGGGCAAGCTCTTCCCGATCAAAGCCGAGCCACCTGTGACCGTACCGCTTCCGCATCTCCTCGTCATCGTGGGCAAGTAGATCCGCCAGGAGAAACTGTCCCCCGCTCCGGACGACCCGTCTAACTTCGGCAAGGGCCAGGGCCGGGTCGGCCAGGTAGTGCAGGACCATGGAGAGGACCGCCCCGTCAGCCTCCCCGTCCAGGAGGGGCAGGTGGTCAAGAGAGCCGATGCGAAGATCTACCCTTTCCGGGTCGCTTCTCCGGGCCGCCTCCGCGAGCATGGCCTCGGACCGGTCGACCCCGATAATCTTCTCCGCCTTCGTTAACAGCACGTCGAGAAGTTCTCCCGTGCCGCATCCCAGGTCCGCCAGTCTCTCCAGGGGCCGCAGGCGGGATACAAGCCGCTCCTCCAGGCCTGTCTCGCCCAGCAGTTCGTATTTCACGGCCGGCAGTCTCCCGGCCAGGGAATCGAACCAGGCCCTGGACTTCATTCGGCTCTCCTCCAGGCCCTTCTCCCTCTCACGGCGGCTCTCCTGTACTTCCGGGTCGCTCTCCAGCAGGGGCGCCAAAACCTCCGGCAGGGGAGCTTCCCGGTTCACCCGGTAAAAGACCCAAAGGCCGTCTCGGCGACTGGAGAGGAGCTCCGCTTCGTAGAGGATCTTCAGATGTCGGGAGACGCGGGACTGGCCCATCTTCAATATTTCCACGATTTCACCCACGGCCAGTTCCCTCTCCATGAGGAGGTCGACTATCTCCAGGCGGGTTTTATCCGCCAGGGCCTTGGTCTGTTGCAGAAGGGGAGCCATAATATCCTTATATCAAGATATATTGATATAAGGATATCTGTCAAGTTTTAGAAAGAAAAATGCAATATTTATACGGTATTTATCCCAGAAAATGCTTTTACGCGCAAACAAAATGAATCAATACTCTATTTTGTTCATATTATTCGATTATTCGGGGTCAGACCCTTCAGGTTTCAGGGGAATCCGGAAAGTAAACTCGGCCCATTCCCCCTCCTCGGAATCGGCCCAGATCCTCCCTCCGTGGAGACGGATGATTTTCCAGCTGGTATAGAGACCGATGCCGGTTCCTTTTCGTTTCATCAGTTCCTCTGTTTCGATACGGGAGAACCGCCGGAAGAGTCTCTTCTTCGCCTCTTCCGGGAAACCGGGTCCCTGGTTCCATACCGACACTTCAACTTTCTCATCATCGAACCGTATCCTGACACGGACTTCTCCCTTCTCGTCGCCATACTTTACCCCGTTTCCGAGAAGATTATCGGTCACCACCCGCAGCAGTTCCGGGTCGCATACCAGCCGGGGCCACCCTTCCAGATTTTCCGGTTGAAGGTCCCAGCCAAGCTTCATCCCCTTCTCCCGGAGCCGGGGTTCCAGCATCTCGACCGAGGGTTTTAAAATATCTTCCATGATGTCCGTTTCCCGGAAGGATTTCTTCACCCGGTCCATCTCGAAGCGGGAGAGGTTCAGGTATTGGGCCACCATATCGCTCAGGCGTTCAGCCCGGCCCACCATCTTTCTGAGGATAGATTCCTTTTTCTCGTCCAGCTCTCCGTAGTAGCCGTCGGCCAGGGTGTTCCCCATGGTTATCATGGAGTCCAGCGGGCTCTTCAGTTCGTGGGTCACGAAACTGAGCATCTCCATGTAGGCGTTTATGGTCTCGGAGAGCTCCTCGATCCGGTAGGCCTTCTCCACGGCCTGGCTGAGTCTCTCTGAAACGGCACGGTGCATAAGGAGGTGCCTTCTGCCGTAGGCGTTCCTCTCCTTTGAACTGAAAAAGAGAAGGCCGACGTTTCTATCCTCCACTTTCAGGGTGCAGGTTATACTGGAATGGATCCCCTCCCGGACAAGCAGTTCCGTCGATTCACTCCCCGGGTTCTTTTCAAGATAGGCTTCCAGGTCATTAATGACCCGTTCGGTCCCGGAGTTGAAAATCTTCTCCAGGGAGCTGCCGTCCATATCCGCGCTGTATCCCCGGTCCAGGTAAAGGGGAGAGTAGTCCGCTACGACGTGATAAAGGACCATCCTCTCCCCCTTCTCTTCCAGGAAGGATACCCCGATCCGGTCACAGGGGATGAGGGGCTGGATCTCCCGGAAGAGAAAATCCATTATATCCGCCAGGGAATTCCCGGCCGCGATCTTCCGATTGATCAGATCCAGGAGTCCATTCTCTTTCTGTGAGAGGTCCTTTTCGGACGGTTCCGGCAGGTCATGATATTCCAGAACAGCGTCCTCATTCTTATTATTCCCGGTCATATATTCTCCCCTTTTCGGTCCATGAGAAGGTCCCCTCCTTGTCTGTCAGGATTTCCATAAGGTTCGTCTGCATCCGGGTAATATCAACCGGCTTTGTAATGTACCCGTTCATGCCTGCCTTCATGCATCTCTCCCGCACTTCGCTTATGGCGTGGGCCGTCATGGCGATAATCGGTAAATAAACGTTATGATCACCTGTCTCCCCCCGGCGTATCTTCTCCGTTGCCTCAATACCATTAAGGATCGGCATCTCAATATCCATAAGAACAAGGTCAAAGTCCTCTTCCACGAGGGCCTCCAGGGCCTTTTCTCCATTCTCCGCGACCCGTACATGGTGACCCAGCTTTTCAAGGACAACCTTCGCCATCCTGACATTAACCGGGTTATCCTCGGCCAGAAGCACGTGGAGGCTGCCTATATCAATGGGTTCTTTTTCATCCTTCTTTTCCGCTAGCAGCTCCTTCTCCTGTACAAACCGCCAGGGAATAGCGAAAGCGAAGGTGCTCCCCTGGCCCGGGAAGCTCTCCATACCGATGACGCCTTCCATGCGCTCCACCAGCTGACGACTTATTGCCAGACCCAGACCGGTCCCTCCGTACCTGCGGGACATGGCCGCCTCGACCTGCTGAAACTGCTCAAATATCAACTTCTGTTGTTCCAGGGTGATCCCGATACCGGTGTCTGACACAGATACGAAGAGCCATGTCTCAAACTCTTCCGGGTATTGTTTCTCGGCAATAGATTCCCGTAAAAATTCGGGAAGTCCATCCAGCGACCGGGGTCCTATGTTCAGCCGGACCTCCCCCTCTTCCGTGAACTTGAGGGCGTTATTAAGCAGGTTCACCATGACCTGCCGGAGGCGGCCCCTGTCGGTTATCATGGGTGGGCATTCTGATTCGCCTTCATCGATATATTCCACGATCAGTTTCAATCCCTTCTCATCGGCCATGGGGCGCAGCATTCGACCGGCGGATTCAGCCACCTCAAGGGGCTGGACCCGGTCCTCCTCCAGTTTAAAACGGCCCGCCTCGATACGGGAGATGTCCAGGATATCGCTTATGACCCCCAGCAGGTAACGGGCCGATTCCCGGGCCGTGGTCAGGTATTCGTACTCTTCCGTACTGTCTTCCGTCATGAGGGCCAGGTCGATCATGCCCACGATGCTGTTCATGGGGGTGCGAATCTCGTGGCTCATGTTCGCCAGAAAGTCGCTCTTGGCCCGGCTCGCCTCCTCGGCCCTGTCCCGTGAGATGCGTATCTCCTCCTCCATCTTCTTGAGGCGGGTGACGTCGAAACCGAAGTGTACCACGCTCTCAACATCACCCTCATCACGGATAATGGGGACGCTTCGAACCATCCAGTATTTGCCATCATCCGTATGGAAGTCCATCTCCTGGATCTCGCCTGTCTCTAACGCACGGACCGCGGAGCAGCTGTCACAGGCTTCTTGCCTGTCGAAGAGAAGATGGTAACACTTCCCGCCCATGGACGTTTCTTCGGCTTCCGCAAGATAGCGCCGGGCCGAGTCGCTGGCCCAGAGAAGGTTCATATCCCGGTCGATATATTCAACGACAGCGTTCTCCAGGCTGTTCAAAATGGTCCTCTTCTCCTCTTCGGAACGCTCCAGTGCCCGGCGGGAGTGAACCCTCTCCGTCACGTCCAGGAGGATAAGAACCAGCCCGTCAAGGGTGCCGTCCGGGGAGAAGACCGGAGAGAGGCTCCAGTCCCACCAGGTTGCAGGCTTTTCCGGATGAAAGAAGAGTTTTTCTATTACGCTGTAGACCTCTCCGGTACGGAGCACATTTTTAAATATCTCCTCGTTCTCGCTGTCCGGATAGAGATCAAAATGATTTTTCCCAATATATTCCTCGGCCGATCGATTCCCCGCCTCGGCGTAGGCCCGGTTCACGCGGATAAAATTAAAGAGAGGGTCCAGGTAGGCCACCAGATACTGGGTCTGGTCAAAAAACCGGTCGAGCATCTCGTTGGAGCGGAGAAGCTGCCTTTCCGCCTTTTTCCGGTCGGAGATATCGGTGAGGGTGCCTGTCATCCGCACGGGTTCCCCCTTTTCGCTCCGCTCCACCAGCATACCCCGGCTGTAGACCCAGACGTATCTTCCCTGGCTGTGCCACATCCGCAGTTCCATGTCAAAAACCTCTCGCATGCCTGTGAAGTGTTCCATGAGAGCCTGGTCCATCCTTTCCCGGTCCTTCTCGTGGATACGTTCCATCCAGGTGGCGATACCCAGGGGAGAAAGCTCTTCCAGGGTATAGCCCAGGATACCGGCCCACCGTTCGTTTACCACCAGGTCTCCCGTGGCGATATTCCAGTCCCAGAGCCCCGCTCCCGTTGCCTGGATAACAAGGTCGAGTCTCTCCCTGTTCTCCCTGATCTGATCTTCCCACCTCGCCCTTTCCGTTACCACAAGGCTCACGCAGATAGCGCTCTCAACATTACCGTTTGAGAAGACCGGGGTCAGACGATGGTCCATGATCTCAAAGATATCCCCACGGCAGAACATTCCGCTCCCGAAGCGAACAGCCTCACCTCTTAAAAAAATAAACTGCAGTACCCTTCGCAGGTCAGGGTGGCTCTCTTCCGGTATCCGTTCAAAGAGGCAGGATGGAAAGTCCCGGTCATCGGATATATTGGAATAGAGAATGTTCCCATCTCTGTCCAGGCGCATGATGACGGCGTCGGTATTATCCACCAGTGCCTGGAGATGATCGTCTGAACGGCGAAGCTCCTCCAACTCACGCCTGTATTCCTCACCCCTTCTCAAAAGGTATCCCAACCCCCAGGCCGTAACAACGCTTATGAAAGGACCGATGACGCTGTGATCAAAGGGTATGGAATGGATGACGTAAAGCCCGTTGGTAAGGGCGATATGGAGCACGGCCGCGACAAAACCGGCCCCTCCCCCTCCCAGCATGGCGGCCAGGGCCACGAAGAGGAAGCCGGTGTACTGGGCGGAGTACCCGAACTGTTCAAAAAGCCCGTGGAAGGAGAAGGTATAGAGAAGGGCAAGGAACGCCACGATATACCATCCCCATAGATTCAGAACCGTGAAGATTCTTCTTATAATATCTTTACTTCCCAATTTTCCCTGATCCTATTATATGCGGCTTACAGCGCGTCCCCTCAAATACATATCAGTTCAAATGTGAAATCAATCAAAATATCAGATTCAGGCCAGGCCCTCCATTGAGTCATCATAGATCGGAGCCATCCTCTCCCAGTCGTAGTAGGCAGCGATCTCCCGAAAGGGGCGCCTGTCTGTTTCCCTGAATGACAGAAGGTGTCCACCAAGACGTTCCTCAAGCCCGTCACGGCCGCTGTAGAAATGACCTGGGAACCGATCATCGCCAACCAGCTCAGGGTAGGTCAGCCGCCTCGGCAGGATGGGGAGAGTTTCGCAGTAAAGGGCTTCCATGAGGCTGGCCCCGAAGAACTCCTGATTGCTGGTCACGGGGATGATATCCGATTTCCAGAGCCACCCGGCGTAATCACTAAAATCTTTAGCGAAACCGAAATGGACGACGCGATCTCCCAGCCTCTCACGGGCTTCCCGGAACAGCGGCGGATACTTCTCGAAATGTTCTCCCAGGACGACCACCCGGAAATCGTGACCTTCATCAGCCAGGTCGAAGAGGACCTGGAAGAAATCGGACGGGTTCTTGTCATACTCCCACCTGTGGTTCCAGAGGATAAGGGGAGGCCCGCCGGGGTCCTCTTTTTCCACCCGGAAGGGGTCCAGTCTCCTGAGATCCAGGCCCAGGGGAAGGACCCGGCTCTTGTCCGCGATGAGGGAGGCGCTTTCCGGCTCATTATAATCGGGGAACCGGCCAAACAGGGGTTCCACGGCGCCGACAAAGGACTCCATGTGAAACCGCGAGTTAAACCAGCAGGCATCGGCCGCCAGGGCGGAGGCGATGTTTATGAACCCGTAGTGGGTCTCTCTCCCCTTCTCCCGATCCCTGTCATTGGGGGACCAGGGATAGGTGATCTGGTTCTCATGAAAATAGAGGGCTGCCGGAACATCCGCGGTCAGGTCCCGGGTCAAAGCCAGAAAGGTTGTCAGGTCGAGCATGTCCGTGGCCAGTATTCGGTCGGGTTGAAGGCCTTTTTCGCGATAGATCCGGGCAAGGGTCAGGGCCCCGCCGTGCATGCGCCACTTCCAATTTTTTCCCGGAAGAGATAGAACCGTCACCTCGTGACGGCTGTGGCGCCTGTAGCCTTCGTACCACTGGCGATGGGAGCCGCCTCCGTACGGTTCCAGGAGTATTATGGACAGTTTACCACAGGCCATCCGCCATACCCTTCTTGACATAAATAATGGGTATACCGATAGTTATCGGTACCCACAGGACATTTTCATTCCGGTAAAATTCCCGGTCAACGGTAGTTTATAAAAAATGAGAGGTACTATCGGCCATGAAACGAATCGACATTCCGGGCAGAAATACCCTGGAGCTGGAACACCTGGTCCTGGACTATAACGGGACCCTGGCTTTGGACGGACTTCCTCTGGAAGGCGCGCGGGAACGAATAGATACCCTCTCCAGGGACCTTTCCATCCATGTGCTCACGGCCGACACCTTCAATAGCGTCCGGCAGGCCCTGGAAGGATGGCCCGCAACCATCCAGATCATCGGCAGTGAGGGGCAGGATCGGGCAAAGGAGTCCTTTATTCTTTCCCTTGAGGGAGCGGTCGCGGCCCTGGGTAACGGATACAACGACCGGCTCATGCTCCAGAAGGCTGAACTGGGTATCGCCGTTGTGGGGAGCGAAGGGGCCAGCACACACTCTGCCGCCACAGCCGATCTCCTCACGCGCACAATCCATGAGGCCCTGGATCTCCTTATTCACTCTGATCGTCTCAGGGCCACCCTGCGGAACTGACGTTATTCTTTTTTCTCCGTCTCTTCTTTCTTTTCAGGAAGAGGGGTCCGGTCTCCCCTCATGATAAACCGCATCGGGTTCTTTCGGAGCTCTTCGGCGATCTGTTCCATGGTCCTTGCCGTTACCCTGAAGGACGCGAGAATGGCAATGATATCCTGCTGGGAATTCTTCAGGATACTGTTCACGCTGGAGACGCTTGTATTCAGGTTGGCCACCAGCCTGCGCAGGCCGGAGCTGCTCTCGTCTGTCACCTGGCGGAGGGCCTCAGCCGTGCCTGTAAAGGAGGCCAGCATATCGTGGACGTCATGGATGAGCCGGTCCAGGCTCACGTATTCTATTCCCTCGAGGACATCTCCGCTTACCAGGAGGCCCTCTTTCCGTTCCGGGTTACGGAGTTCGATGACGGCTTCGCCTATGATGTTCTGGTTCTGGATGATAGCCGTGGAATTCTCGTAGAGGTTCACGGTCTTTTTTACGCGCATAACGGCGAGAAAGTGGAGAGCCGGTTCATACACGGGCCGTATCTCCACCACCTGACCTATCTCGTAACCCTTGATTTTCACCAGGGTCCCTTTCTTGATCGACTTGATGGAATCGATCTTGAGATAAAGATCCATGGTGGACGTGCTGATGGAGTATCCCAGCTTCAGTATGATAAAAAGGAGAAGAACAAGGGAGGGAACCAGTATGAAAAGCCCTACCCGGATCTCATGTGCTGTAAAACGCTTCATCGAATGCACCTTAGAGGATAATCATGGGACCGGATTCGGAACCACTCAGGTATTGAACCACGTAGGGATTCTCGCTGGAAAGAAATTCTTCCCTTGTGCCACGGAACACGATCCTGCCATTGAAAAACATAATGAAGATATCGGCGAATTCAAGTAGTTTTTCTGGCTCAAAGGTGACGAAGAAAGTGGAGCGGTCAGGTTTTCGGCACCGTTTTCCCATGTGACGCAGAAAGGAGTGAATATTGACCGGGGACTGAGACTCAAAGGCGTGCTCAACGAGGAAAAGAAAGGGATCCATGGCCAAGGCCCGGGCGTAGGCTGTGCGAAGAATCTCTGAGTTGTTGAGAGAAACGGGCCGGAGCTTGCGGCAATGATCGAGATTCAGCTCATCTATAAGCTGGTGCACTCTCCTGAGTATTTCGGCCTTGGTAAGCCGCGAGTGGTAATCCAGGGGAAGGGCAATATTCTCCTGGACGCTCATGTTACTCAGAAGACCGTAGTCCCCATGGAGATAGCCCATATTCTTCTTATGGTTCAGCATCTCGAGATAGCCGAGGTCACGGACAGGGCCGCCCATGTAGAGAATAGTTCCACTGTAATCGGACCTCAGGCCCAGTATCAGTTCAAAGAGAATTTCGATACCCGATTCTTCGGGACCGAAGAAGCAGACGTTGCTTCCCAGAGGCACATGGAAGCTAATACCGTACAGGCTCCCCCGGGTCGATTCGCTTCTGACCCCTTCAAATCGTATTATGTCTTTGTCCGGTATCATCTTAAAAATAGAAAAAGACCGATATTATCACGCTGGTCACGAAGGTTATGATCAGTGTCCTGCTCACGGCTTTGGACACGAATATGGGAACCTCGAATTTCGAGGATGGCTTGAACCCGTAATAACAACTGATAAGAGGAATGAGCAGACCGCTGACAATGCTCTTCACGACGGCCGATAGTATATCCCTCATGGTAAAGGAATCGAGCAAAATCCTGCCAAAGACATCCACAGGTATATTCACGGTTGTCTGGGAGATGATGTATCCTCCAATAAAGGCGACCACGTTGAATATGATGATAAGGGAAAAGATGGAAAGGATGGAAGCCACGATCCTGGGAAAGACGATATAAAGCCGTGTATCGATTCCCATGATCTCCAGGGAGACTAATTCCCGGTTCTGCTTCTGGGTGGCTATCTCCGACGCCATGGCCGACCCGGAGCGGCCGATAACGATAAAGGCGGTGATAAGGGGTCCGAGCTCCCGGGCCACGATTACGACGAGAATGTCACCTATGAAATTCTCGACACCGAACTCGGGCAGCCGGGTCATCGCCTGTATCAGGACCGTGGCCCCCAGGAGAAGAGCCACAACAATGACAAAGGGAAGGGCGTTGATCCCGGTAAAGCGGGTCTGGTTAATAACGATACTGTAGATCGACCGAAAACGGAGATAGCGCAGGGACTGGAAAGAGAGAATGATTTCCCAGATAAAGCGGGAAAAATCCGTTACGCCCTTCCAGCCCGCCAGGGCCCTCCTACCGATATTTCCAGAGAGATCATAGATGAGATGCATAGAGAAATCCAGAAGCCGGGCTCTAACGCACTCCCCGGGCTTCTCCCTTACCTGACTTTCCCCTTTCTGGAAGGTAAGTAAATGAAAATCAATTCATTTTTTAATTGTCACCCCGGAAGCCGATACTATGGATGTCGGGAGGACACTTATAAACCATGAAGAAACGCCTGATTTTTTCCATACTATCCGTCATTCTCGTGGTCCTGGCCACCGTGGCCTGGACGTACCGGGACCCCCTTATCGTGAAAAGGGACCATATCCTCGGCCAGTACCGGGAATACAGGGGAACAATGACCATCAGGACCGGAACCCTGGTGGACCATAGCCAGACACATAACTGGGTGAACAGATACCAGGATATTCCGGAGAACTTCGAATATATCGCGCCCTTTCTCTTTTTCCGCGCGCCGGGCAAGGTCCGTGTGGAAGAACTGGCCCATTACGCCATCCGCTTCACCCCGGAACACTCGGTTAAGGCCTTTCGGAAAAAACTCATGGCCGCCAACAACCTTGAAGAAACGACCATACCGGCGGACACGAACCTGGTCATTCCGGGAAGCCTGCCTCCCCTTGAGGCAAGAAAAGCAGCCCTGGAAGAGAGGAAGGTGCCTTTCATACGGGGAATCTACATAACGGGCCACAGGGCCGGAAGCGAGTCCTTCCGAAAAATGCTCCCACGGCTTAAGGAGGTCGGCATAAACGCCGTTGTCTTCGACGCAAAGGACATCCCCGGCATCCTCAGCTACTACAGCGCCACACCTACGGCCCGCAAGTACAACACCCACGCTCGAAGGAGCATCGATAACATCCACCAGCTCATCCGGGAGATGAAAAAGGAAGGGATCTATTCCATCGTACGGATCGCCGTCTTTCGGGACCACCTCCTGGCCCGAAGCAATCCTGAGCTGGCCATCACCTCCCGCTCAACGGGAAGGCTGTTTAACGCCGCGGGCGAGATCTGGTGCGACCCGACAAACAGAGAGGTGCAGGACTATAACATAGGCCTGGCAAAGGAACTGGCGAAAGCCGGGGCCGACGAGATACAGTTCGACTATATCCGCTTTCCCACGGGCGGCAACCTGGCGGACGCGGTCTACGATTACGACTTCGGCAAGAAAAGCCGCCAGGATACCATCGCTCACTTCCTGTCCCGGGCCAGGAAAGCGGTCCGGAAAGAGGACGCCTTTCTCTCCATAGACATATTCGGGATCGTGGCCTGGGGCAAAGAGATCGACATGTGGAAGACGGGCCAGCAGATCGAGAAACTGGCGAGCAACTGCGACGTCATCTCTCCCATGCTCTACCCTTCCCATTTTAACGATAACTTCGAGGGTCATCCCAGGCCGGGCGACGCTCCCTACTACTTCATCAAGAGGGGCACGAAACTTGTCCGCTCCCGGGCGGGCGAGAGTTCGCTTATACGGCCCTGGCTCCAGGCCTTCGGATGGAGGGTCTCCCGGTACGACGAGGATTATATCCGGAAGCAAATTAAGGCCTGCCGCGATTCCGGGGCCCACGGCTACCTCTTCTGGAACGCGAAGAATGATTACAGGGTTGTGTTCCGGGCGATGAGAGAGTTGGCAGGAGAGGAGTAGGCATTAATTTTCAGGGATCAGGTATTACCGACTTTGTCGGTTGGTGAGGCTGAAATGACATTAAATCAGCCAGGTATGATCCATTGAATGAATTTTAGATTCAAGTATTACGTGTAACATTCCCGGCATAAGCGCGGCTTGCGCAGAAAGAGGAAGAGTGGAGAACTTTTTATTGTCCAAATGTACGCGAGCCGGGACAGAGGGGGTTTTTATGAAGAAGTTTTTATCTTTTGTAGGAATATTATTGTTTTCAACTGGTCTTTATCCAGAGCAGAATCCTAGAATAAAGAATAATATAAGAATATAACTTTTTAGGACTTTTGAGCTATGAAACAGTTTAAACACATTAAGATTCCCTCAGGTATCGAAAAGTATTATAAAATTAGCCAGAAAAATGGACAAATAAGGATTAAGCGCAAAACATTTGCTTCTAAGTTTGGGCCACTTGCGTTTCTGGCAATTATTCTAATTTATGCAGGCGCAACAGCCTATAACGGCGAATTTACAGAGGGCGATGGTATATTTCTGGCTGCACTGGCGATTGGGTTGCTGTTGTATTTTTATTTTGACAGAGCTTTGATTTTTAATTTAAAAACCCGAAGAATAAACCGTAAAGGGGGAGTCCGATTTGAAGATATCGATTCTTTTGTCAAAAGCGGATCGGTTATGAAAGATCCATTCACAGGCCAGAATAAATCCGACTACTCCATTCGTGCAGAATTGAAAAACAGCGATAAAACGGTAAATCTAATGGGGGTGAATGAAAAATCAATCCATAGTCCGCTGATAGAATTTTTTAACCGCATTATAAAGACAAAAACTTATTAAAATAAGAGGAAAAATTTTGTTTAAAAGATTTTTTGAAAGACCGGGATTAGCAATAATGTCGATAATACTTATTGCTGTAATAGTTTTTGGAGTTAAATATGCCTATGATCGTTTCGAAGGGCACTTATTCTCTGATGTTATTGTGGCAAAAGGAAAAGTGATAGAAGCATACAAAAGAATTACTTATGATATTGGTGCGAAAGACCGCACAGGTCTGGACGATTACAGGGTAAAAATAGTATTGGAAGATGGAAAAACAACAGTAATTTCAAGGAACGAACCAAGTCATTACAACTATGTGAAAGAAGGAGATACTTATTTTGTCTCATACTACAAATATGATAATAACATATTGGATATCAGCAAAAAACAAGAGGAATTAAGAACAAAAACATTTCCGGTGAATGCACTCATCCCATTAATTCTTATAGCATGCAGTTTTATATATTTTGTATATTCTCTTTTAAACGCATTGAAAGCAAAGAAAATTTAAGCCCGGCCATCCAGGTAAGGCAGATTTTTTAGACGAATAAGCGGATTGCAGCAACAGCGGGACTGAATTCCGGATTTTTTTGGAGATGAATGGGAAGTAATTTCCTATATCAATAAAATACCGTGTTTAGTAACAATTGACCATTTTCTGTCATTTTTCGCAGATGCTTTGCAAGTAGTCTGATTCTTGACGCAGAAAAGTTTTCAAGAACGCGGCTAAACTCGTAAAAAAAAAATTTTAAGAACAAACTGTTAAAAAGGACTTTTCAGTATGAATCCCGGCGAGCCGGGACAGAGGGGGTTTTTATGAAGAAGTTTTTATCTTTTGTAGGGATTTTATTGTTTTCATCTGGCCTTTATCCAGAGCAGAATCCTAGAATAACAACCCCTTAATTCTCTTCTCCACATAAAGGCCGGCAGGACGCCGGAATCACCAGAATAATTAAAAGTTAAGCGCACCGCTTTCGTACAACGTTTAGCAGAGTATCTTTGCCACCCTGGTGATTAACTGAGCCCTTTCGTCAACACAAAATCTCATGAACTTATAAGTGGATCTCCTTTTTTGATTAAGCTGCTTTTTC
>CAZYBU010000057.1:0-15256 GCA_964645775.1 uncultured Leptospirales bacterium
AGCGGATATATAGAGCAATTTTTAGAAAATTCAGGTTAAGGAATTAATACTGATTATAAATTGTTTTTGTGAGTTTATTCTCACAGGTAATCTTCGTCTGTTCTGCGGAACAGGGGCTTCCCCGGGAACCGGGTAGTTCTGACAACCCCGGGAATGAGTCCCGACTATCCCGATTTCATCGGAACAGACCTGCCCCCATAAAAGTCATATATCAAAAAGCAGGTTAAATCTGTTCCAGGGCAAAACGGTTGCTCCGGAACGTTCCTGGTATTCCGATCCGCCATATACCAGGTAACCTGCCTGGTTTGAACCTGAAATCTTTTTCCAGTAATTGAGTCCGGTAAAGTAATCCCGCGAAACAGTTTTTCCTGATTTGATTTCCACCGGGACAATGTGCCGGGCATATTCCATGAGAATGTCAATCTCATTGCCGTTTTTATCACGCCAGAAATATAGATTATGCTTCCGGCCGGCATTATAGCTGTTCTTGATAAGCTCTGAAATGACAAGGTTCTCAAAGAGGGCTCCGCGGTTATAATGTGAAAGAACCTGCTCACTGGAATGGATGGATAAGAGTGAGCAGGCCAGGCCCGTATCGTAGAAATACAGTTTGGGCATTTTAACAAGACGTTTATTGAAATTTTCATGATGAGGCTGATGCCTGTATACAATATAACTTGCCTCAAGTATGTTGAGCCACTGTCTCGCCGTGGGTTGACTGATGCCGCAGTCTGTGAACTTTACCCTTTTTTTCGGACACAGGGTTAAGCGACAAATTTTTTTTCATATTCAGCCGGTGTCATATAAGCCAGCCTGCTGTGAATACGTTTTTGATTATAAAAATACTCGATATAGCTAAATACTATATATCTTACTTCATCGATATCTTCAAAATCATAGTCGTTCAGTTCTTCAACTTTAAGCAACCTGAAAAAACTTTCAGCACAGGCATTATCCCAGCAATTCCCCCGAGGACTCATACTCTGAGTAAACTCGTATTGATTTATATAATCCCTAAAATCCTTACTGCCATATTGAGAACCCTGGTCAGAGTGGATTATCAGATTTTTCCCGGGCTTTCTTTTAGCATATGCATTCTCAAGGGCCTCAAGCACAAGCTCCGTCTTCATTCTTTTTGAAACAGACCAGCCTACAATAGCTCTACTGCACAAATCAAGAAACACACAAAGGTATACCCAGCCTGACTTTGTCGGTATGTATGTTATATCTGTCGCCCAGGCCATATCAGGCTTTTCCCAGGTAAAACGGCGATCAAGTACGTTAGAAACCGCCTCAAAAGCCTTTATAACCGTTGCTTTAGGGCGAAATTTCTTCACTACCTTAGATTTTATGCCCGCAAGCCTCATAAGACGAGCGACTCGGTTGTGACCGCAGCTATATCCACGTTTTGCCAGCTCAATCAGTATCTTAGGACTGCCATATCTGCATTTTGATTCAAAATATATCTCCTTAATTTGATCTGACAACTCTCTATTCTCTAAAGCTCGATTAGACTCCGTTCCGTTGAGCCAGTCATAATAACCGCTTCTGCTTACCCCAAGAACACGGCACATTCTCAAAACAGGAAATGTTTCATGATTATTCTTCATGAATTCATACCTGTCTTTGGGGGTTGTGAGAATATGACCACGGCCTTTTTTAATATATCCCTTTCCTGCCTTAGTATCTCAATTTCCCGCTTAAGGCTGGCAATTTCCTGATCACGGGGAGTTCCGTTACCGGGAAATGCCTTGTCTTTAGATTCAGTGAGCTCACGCCTCCAGTGGCTAATACAGCCTGCACCGATTCCCATTTCTTTTTCGAATTCCCTCTGGTTTCTGCCGCTTTCTTCACACAGCATTATGGCAATCAATTTAAAATCCTTATCGTACTTCATTCTCCTACCCATGCTTAAGCCTCCATATTTTATATTCTCGGCTTAACCCTCTGTCCGTATTATCGGGTAAGATTCACCATCACCATCCGGACATCGAGTAGACGCGAAGCGGCGTATCGAGATGTCCGTATAACAGGCGTTAGCACACTCATTCAATGGCCTATAATAAAACATCGTATAAAAAATCACATCAGAACTATTGATTTATTTGTGCCGCACCACCTCAATTCCCTCTTCCTCAACAATGGCCGTAAGCGGTACTGGTTCGTGCGTAAGCAATAAATGGGGTTCTATACGAGAATCTACAGAACGTCCAATACAGTAAAGCTTCTGTAACGTGCTAAGATAATTATCCGGTTCATTATCAGTAAATATTGCAATGTCAATATCGCTATACTCATGGTTTGTGCCCTTTGCTGAAGAACCAAAGAGCATAACCCGTTGCACATCAATATGTTTTTCGATTGCATCATAATACCGCAACACTGTAGCCATTATATCTTTCGAAGCCATGATATCAACTCCCCTGTACGGGCAACAAGCTCCCGGCAATATCTTTCTGTGAGCGTTTTGAACAGTTTATCTTTATACGACGGATATCGAGCTTCTATTTGTAGCGGCTCAAGTTCATCTATCAAACCAAAATCTTTTTCTGTAAATTCATTTTGAAGATTACATTTCTCAATCAAAAGCATAAGTTTATGCGTGTATGGCGGAGTACTATTGTTCCTTTTCACAAAAACACCTTTCAATGTTTTTTCGACACTCTGATGGCACATATAGCCAACATAGAGATATTTCCTACCTTCATGCATAACTCTTGCAGAATCAAGGTCATACTCCGCCAATTCAAACCAGTATGATGAATCATATACGCTCATAAACTTATGATAGTATATTATGAAAATGAATCAAGTCAATAATTCCTCACTCCGCTCGGAACACTCGATGACCTTACCATCACCATCCGGACTATGACTGAGAAATACGGAACAGGGCAGGTGTAACCTGAAGAGACCAGTCTCCCTTTTTGTAATGAGTTTCCAAAACCATGTTATCCAGCAACTGCATGTCAGAAGAGGCGCGGACACCTTTAAGTCCTCGCTTTTTTAGATACGCCAGAAAGGAACTCCAGCCCGATTTATCCTCTTTTGCACCCTCAGATACGCCCAGAACGTCTCTATGACCCTCTGAATCGACTCCTATAGCCACTAAGATTGAAATATTTCGAATTTCGCCACCCCAGGACTTCTTTAAAACGGTCCCATCAAGATATACGTAAGGATATTCCTTTTCTATTGGTGCGTTTCGCCATGATTCAATGTGCTCATAGACCTTTTTATTCAGATTGCTAATCGTGCCAGGAGAAACCTTGGTACCCCACAAAGCCTCGGTGATATCCTCAACTCTTCTGACGGATACACCGGCATGGTACATTTCAACAAGAGCTTCTTCTACAGAAATTTCCCTACGCTTGTATCGCTCAATGATGGCAGATTCAAAAGTCAGTTTTCTGAGTTTGGGTATCTTCAAATCCACTTCTCCGAACTTTGTCTGTAGCTTTCTGTTATAATGGCCGGCCCGAGTGTCCAACCTTTCTGAAGATCTCTCGTACCGTTGTGCATTACAGAGAGCATCGGCTTCTGCATCGAGCATGGCATTCAGGGTCTCTTCAACAGTATTTTTTGCAAACTGTCCCAAATAATCCTTGATCTTTTCCTCATTGATTTCGACAATTTTACCAGACATAAAGTCCTCCTTCAGATTTAATTGGTGTGGATACTTATTAAGTCGTCTGATTGAGGACTTTTTTTATTTGTACTCAGTACAAAGTGCGAAAGACATTATACACTACCGTAAAGGAAGCCGGGTCATCGGGGCCATATGCAGTGACAAGCTGGTGCCAGGAACGTCCAAACGCATTGCGAAGTGAATTGCTGTTATCATACCGTTCATGGAGAAAATTGGACGGAGGCAAAGAATACCAGGTACGTTCTGATGCTGCCGTTCTTCCCTGGGACAAACTTGACCAGCTGACTGGACATTAACGCACTACTGGCATACTTCTACGACACGCACAGAGGGAACGCTTGTATCTCGTTCCTTGGCCCCGCCGCAGGCTTCTCCCTGATCCACCTGTGAAGTATTTTTTGGATTTTCTTGACAATGGAGTTAGATCTTAATAGTATGTATTTTAAATCATGTATACATACTGGAGGTATCATGAAATTGCTGGAAAGGGGCCAGGTCACCATACCAAAGGAATACAGGGACAGGTATGGTTTACGGCCAAATACTGAAGTGGAGTTTATACCCCGGGAGGATGGGTTACTCCTGGTAAAAAAGCAGAACATCTCCCCTTTCGACGGGGTGTACGGTATACTAAGCAGGCATGAATCTACTGATGAATTGATTAAAGAGATGCGCGGTAACTGATGATCACTGCCGTTGATACATCTGTATTACTGGACATATTTCTTCCTGACCCGCTTTTTGGAAAAGAATCTCTTGCCAGGCTGAAAGGTGCCGACAGCCGGGGTGCCCTGGTTATTTGCGGTATTACCTATGCTGAACTATCACCCCATTTCACTAAAGAGAACGTTCTTCAGCAGGTATTGCTGGAGCTTGGCATGACCGTTGTCCATGAGACCAAAGAGTCACTTTACAATGCGGGACAAATGTGGAGTCTCTACCGCACAAGAGAAAAAAAGAGGGATAGAATACTACCTGATTTTATAATTGGTTCTTTCAGTCTCCACCAGGCAGATGCGCTGTTAACCCGGGATCGTGGGTACTACAGGGATTATTTTTCTGGCCTTAAGCTCATGGAGTGAACAGTGCGCCACAGCAAAGGTTTGCCAGAGAACGGTTTGAATGATGCAGGTGCTTGAAGCTGTTTACCATCATCACAGCTTAAGTGCAGATGAAGCAGAATCTACATTTTCCAGGTATTTCTGCTTCATGTTTTCTGAAAGGAAACTGTCCCTGATACTACCGATCATACGCGGTAACAGGGACGAAAACTTTTCATAGGTCTTTTCCCGTGCCCTGGGGGGAATACCCATGGTTTTACCTGCTGCGTCAAAATCAGACAGGGTTATCCTGTTCTTTTTGCCATTGATTGTAAGCGCACTTTCCTCGTTATCATCGGTGATAATTCTTGTATTCAGCAGGTCGTAGGCAGGTGAAAGCCCCATGCTGTTGCCCTGGTATACCAGGGAATAATTCTTCAAATGCATATCACTGTTTCCGGTTAAAAACGCAAAAAGAACCAGTTCAAAAAAAGTACCCACGTCAAACATCTTGTTCTCTGAATACCTGAAAACCAGCTTACCCACAGATTGCACTGAACCATGATACTTATGCTCTGTCAGCCTTCCGCTTACCTGGGCCATGTCTTCCATGTGTATTTTTGATTCTCCCTGGCGGTCGATCCTTTTCGTGATATAAGCCAAATCTCCAGACAGCATGGGGATCAGCATATACGGCACAACGGGTATTCCGAGTAATTCCGCACACTTCATGGTACACTGTTCGTTTTCCGGAAGTTCCGGCCATCGGGGAGACTGGGGCTTAAGAATGTAGTTTCCCTTGTAGCCAATTATGGTCAATTTGCCAATCCCCTGGCTCTTCTCAACACCAAGAGAGATCTTAGGTTGTACACCTGTTACTGAGAACCTGCTTAGGATTACCTGTTCTGCCAATAGGGAGATATCTTCCAGGCGGTACGGCACAACAGGCTCACATTGAGCCATGAATGATTTTTTATAGCATCCTTCATGGTAATGGGTTTCCCCGGTCAACAGGGACTCATAACAAACAAGGCATTTATTCATTTTCATACCTTGTTACTGATACTGCTCCAATTACATCGTTGCATGTGGATAAAAGTAATTCCATCCTATCCCGGGTATCAGTTTTCCAGGTTTTCACGGCAATATCCAAGAGCCATCCTTCGGGAATCAATCCGTCAAAAAATGGAAACATAACTGTAGAATGAAAGGGTTCTTCCTGCTTAGGCAGGGTAACACTAATGGCTGGATAACTACCCTGGAGATATGACAGGTCGTACTGGAACAGGTAACCATCATCATTCTCTTCAATAATTCCAGCAGGGACGTGCTGGTAAAACACCCTGCCCCTTTTCACTGGTCATCCTCGTCCTTTACAATTACCTTCACAGGACCCAGCTTATGACCGAACATGAGAAGCAGCTGGTTTACCCTGTCCATGCGGAGGGTTTCTTTACCCTGTTCACACTCCCTGACAAAGCGGAGCCCCAGGCCGGCTTTATCAGCTAATTCCTTCTGGGTGATCCCCAGTTCCTTACGTTTAGCCTTGATAAAATATTCAATACCATTCATAACAACAATCTATACCCGAAGAGGTATAAAGTCAATCTTTAAAATAAGATTATACCCGAAAAGGTATATTTGGGGCTACAGCTTTTTCCCTATACCCGAACGGGTATAAGCTAAATCACGTGTCGGCCTGAAAAGCAACTATCTGCAAGCGTCTTCTGCTCATTGTACGTTGCCTGGCCATCACTGGTAGTGTGACCACCGGCTTGCCAGCCGGGTTAACAGGTTGAACCGGCCGGTGAGGTTGCTATCCGGCCCCGGGTTGACCGGGTCCCCGCAGAGAATAAAGAGTGCCTATTTGCCTGAGGGAAGTAACAGTCCAATGGCATTTACTTCCTGATGCCCTGGATTCCAGTACCGGTACTGGAGACCGCTTCCCTTGCGTGTCAGTTCAATTTTACCGCCATCGACACAATTTTCCAGTCCATACGTGAGCGTTTCCCTGAAATAGACTTTTGAGTCCTGCATACCGAGGAAGGTCATGTTGCCACCGCAGTTTAATGTTGGGTAGGATACTTCATACACCCCCCTGCTGGTGCTGGCTTTAATGACAATTTTCCACTGTTGCCCGGTATCAAACTGTTTCCCTTTACCGGCCCATATCCCGTTGATCCATGAGGGGGCGGACCCCGCATAAAGAAGAGAAGGAGAATGCACATTCAGGGAGACAGATACCTGAAGCAGGATAACTATTGCTGTCGCCATAACAATTTTTACGTTCATACTATGTTCCTTTTTTAATGATCATGTTTCACCGGCAATAATTACACCGGTGAAACAAGTTGAGTGAACAGGTCCTTATCGACGCTTCTACGTAACTATGGATTTGCCGATATTGTCAAGATTGAAAAAATCATTGATACCTGTAATGTAATTTGGTAATAACTTTATCTGTAATAGAAATATTGTAACTTTCAAAAGTTAAACACGTTAAGCATGTACGTTGAATAACTACACATAAAGGAGGGAGGGATGAAGCGGTTATGGTTGGGAGGGCTAATTCTTCTGCTTTTGCTTTCAGCATGGGGATGTCGAGAACAGAAAGTCTATTATTTTAAGGCCTATGGAAAAACCTATGGGTCCACCGGCAAGTCGGCAACTATTGTAACCTATCCTGACAACTGGTTTAAACGGCGTGGGTATATTGAAATTGGCAGAATAGGTGTAATGCAGGTGCAGGCCATTTGTTATTCTTCCTGCGAAAAATTCAAATACGATAAAACCCTGTACCAGTACCTGGTAAGTGAATCTTCAAAACGGGGAGCTCAGATGATTCAGCTGGTAAACAGGGCTACCACAAAAAAAATTCCAATATCAAAGGGAACCATGCAATGTGAAAAGTGGGGAAAAAAACGTGTCAGGGTTGCCCACACTACCTGTAAGGGGGGAGAAGTCGGTAGCAATACGGTTCGTGATTGCACAACCCGGTATACGTACGAAGATAAAAGAGTATGCTTGAAGTATAAAAAGGAAAATGGCTTCAAGTATGTCCTCTGGTCAAGAGCGGATTTGTGGAGGAAAGCCCGATAACCTCTTTCTGTTCAATTCTTAATTAAAACAAGTTGCATTCAATATCTCTGAAAGGGCTGTTTCGAGTCAAGATTTACAGCAATAGTATGCCCTCTTCCTCCTTTCCTCTGCATCCCTGTTTCAGAATGAAAACAAGGAGCAGGATTTACCTTCTGAAACGGAAAAGTCTCTGATTAACGGGTCTTCCCCTACCGTACAGTTTATGACCTGTTTGACGATGCCCTCATCAAGTTTTTCATCTATTGGCACGACGAGAAGGAGCAAAGGGCTGTAGTATATTTCCATAAACAGAGATCTACTTGTCCGCGCAGGAGACTCCCTGTCGTACCTCCACAGGTATATTCCATGTCACCTGGAAAAAATCCCGAATTGCCGGGATTATTGAACGTCCCATACAGGGAACCAGGGAGGTATCGCATGAACGCACCGGTCGTGAATACCGGCGAAGAGCATCTCGTCCATTGCAAAAACTGCGGAGCCAGGACCCCCTTGACATCGAAACTGCGGTGCCCGGAGTGCAATATCCGCTTCTGGGGATACCCTGAAGAAGGAGGAATTCTTCAGGACATGGAGAGAGGGGAGAAGGGCGCCTGGCTTGTGGAGCTGCCCCTTTTCAGGATACACGAAATAACCGAAGAAGAGACCCGTATCGGCCGCTCCTCAGGTGAATGGAACCCGGAGATCGACTGTTCCCGGGACCCAATGGTCAGCCGGAAGCACGCCCACATTACCCTGGGGGAAGGGGAAGGGGGCCCCCGCCTTATGATCCACGAGGGCTGGAAGGGCGAGAAGAGCAGAAACGGAACTCTGCTGAATGAAGACGTGGAGCTTGAAGCGGGAAACCCCGTTGTTTTGGAGGACGGGGACTTTTTCCGGGCCGGGAACACACTGTTTACCGTTATTATCCGTACCGGAGGTGCATCATGAAACGAACCTTTCTGGCCCTGATTCCGGCCCTGATTATTTCATCCCTGGCATACCTGGGCTTCAGGTTTATGCCCGATTCGTCCCTTTCCCGGCTCTTCGTTCTGATGGGAGGGAATATCCTTTCAGGAGGATACATTCAGTTTTTCCTCTATCTCCTTTTTTTCCGGGGCACCCTCGAGATAGGCCACTACTTCCGGGAAGTGAGGGAGGAGTTCGGGGCCATGAAAAGCGGTATCCTGTCCGAGAAGGAGCAATACGTCTACTACGGAGAGGACATCAATGAGTTGAAGCACCTTGTTATAGAAGAGGAGGAGGTTTCCCCACGTATTCTCTTCCGCCTGGTGAAGATGGCGGCCACAAAGTACCTCCGCACCGGGTCCGTGACCGAGGTGCTCGATATCATAACCGCGCAGGTGCGCATTATCCAGAACCGGACGGAGAGCGGACATTCCATTATCCGGTATACTGCCTGGGCACTGCCGGCCCTCGGATTTCTCGGTACGGTCTGGGGCATATCCTCGGCCCTGGGCGTGGCAAGGAAGGTGGTGCAGGAGGGGGACATCTCAGAGATTACCTCCACCCTGGGGGTGGCTTTTGACACCACCTTCGTGGCCCTCTTTTTAAGTCTTATTCTGATGTTTTTGTATCACCGCCTTCAGGAGAAGACAGACCTCTATTTCTCCGATCTTGAGGAGTATATAATAGAAAACTTTGTTAACCGGATCGCGGGGGAGTAGGATGAGGCGCCGGGAACCGGACATATTCGGTGTCTCCTTTATCGACCTCATGGCCGGGGCCCTGGGCGCGGTGCTGATTCTCTTTATTGTGATACCGAAGGTGAACGTGGAGCAGTACGAAGAGATGAGGGAGATGAAGAAGATGGAGGCCCGGGTCAGCGAATTTATCCGGGCTCTCTCGAATATGGAGGCCGGGGAGAGCATCCGCAAGGAGCTTCTCCGGCTGAGCAGGGAGATCCGTGAATCGGTCCGTAGACTGGTGGCCGAGAACTCAAGGCTGAAGACCGAGAACGTGAAGCTCTCGGGACGGGTGGACCGCCTTAAGGAGAAGATCCATGAGCAGCGGCAGACCATCCGTGCCGAAAAGGAGAGGGCCCACACGCAGGATCTGGGGTTCCGGTTCCGGGGACGGAACATCGTCTTTCTTCTGGACGCATCTGGAAGCATGGACGAGGAGATGAGACTGATGCAGGTGAAGGCAGGCCTGCGCATGCTCCTCTCGGCCATGAACCGGGAGTACCGGGTGGCCCTGGTGATCTTCCCGGCTTTTGATGCCCGGGCGGACGCCGAGCCTCTATGGCCCGGAACGCTTCCCATGGACGAGAAAAACCGGCGGAGGGCCTTTGACGTGCTGTCAACTGTAGGATACGAGGGAGGGACCCCCACACGCCAGGCTTTGAAGTACGTGCTCAGTACGTATCCGGAGGCCACGGACATCGTTCTCATGACAGACGGCAGGCCAATGCGCAGCCGCAACAGCAAGAACTGGGAACCGACCGATAATATCGACAGCCTGATCCGGGAGGTGACCCGCCTTAACGGGGGGAGCAGGGCCATCCATACCATCGGGGTGGGGAGCGACTTCGCGCCGGGAAAATGGTCTGAAGCCGTGCGGTTTTTGCGCGACCTTGCACGGTACAACAACGGGTTCCACACGGGGTTCTGATGAAGAAGTATCTGAAACAGGTGGGAGACTGGCGGTTAATCGACTATGACCTGTCACGGGGCAAAGGGAATATCTACCCGGCAGAGAATGTTAATGACGGCACCAGGGCTATTATGCGGCGCTGTGACCGGGACGGGCAGGGGGAACATGAACTTCGGGTCCTCCAGGAAGCCGGAGATGCCGTGGACACCCCTCTCATTGAATGTGTTGAAGCCAGTGGAGAGAGGTGGCTGGCCCGGGCATACCTGGAATACCCGACACTGCTGGATTATATTGAACGGGGGAACCGGGAGAGGTTCTATGAAATTTCCGATATTGTTTTCTATTCCTTTGTACACAGGGTGAAGGACCTCCACGCCTCGGGGATAGTACATGGAGACCTGAAACCGGCTCATCTTCTGTGGAAAGTGGGGGAGGACATCTTCAGCCTTATAGATTACGGTTCTTCGTTTTTCATGGACGGTCGAGTACCGGCTCGCATAGGGGGCACGGAAGGGTACGCGGCGCCGGAGTACAGGGCTGGACTGGTTACCCCGGCATGCGACGTCTTCTCCATGGCATGATAGCGGCTGTTATGGTTACGGGGCATCCGGTAGAAGTTCTTGCCCTTGATTTGCCGCCGCTTGTTGTCGATTATAGATACCCTGATCCGAAATTGATCGACCTGATCAGCAAGATGACAAACCCGGTGTACACAGCAAGGCCGACAATGGAAGAAATCCTTAAGATATCAAGGGGCTTCTAATAACTACTTTTTGGCTGCCCCCTTGTGGGACAATACTTGATAAAGCCGGTATTTTCAATTTGTTGATTATTGAAATAACTGGTTATTAGAAGTGCCCATAATATAAATGATAAAGAGATTGGAATCATAGTATAACCAGGCAAAAGGAGGAGAGCGTGCCATGAGAATCCTGCTTAACCTTATGACCCTGCTTGTTCTGGCCCTCTTTCTCCAGGCGAGGTTTGTCTCGTATCATGATCTGATCTATCAAATCTCCAATTACGTGACCGGCATTACCGGAGGGCATGTGAACCGTTACGGTTTCTATCTAATTCTCTGGAGGGGAATGTTTATCCACTGGTGGTATATCCTCCTGCCCCTGGTGATCTACCATAGTATCACTATCGCATTCCGATTGGCCGGAAGATACCGCAAAAAGTACAGCCTTCTTTCAGGCGATGAAGAAGATCTTTATGACTCCGAAGATGCCCCTGCGGGGCTTCCCGGTATCCTGCTCGACTCTCCCTATGACGGAGAAACCTGGGCTCGGGGAAAAAACAGGAAAGACGGCAGGTCGTCGGACAGGCCCGAAAAGGGCGAAGACTTCGACCCGGAGGTCTTCCTGTCTTTGACCCGGGCCGTGTCTGATTCCCTGGATGTGGTGGTCAACTACCATAACCGGAAGGGGGAGCAATCCGTGAGGCGCATAACTCCTGAACATATTTTCAAGTCCGCTGGAGCCTATTACATGGAGGGATACTGCCACCGGAGGGGAGAGGAGCGGACCTTCAGGCTTGACCGGATTATGAACATGCGCATCATGTCTGAAGGGGAATGAGCCGGGAGAAGAATTGCTACAGCAAAGGTGGGATTGTGAAGAACCGAGATTATCGCTCCTGTGCTGATGCTGCGTAATTCTCCACAGGACGAAAGGAGGGAGGGGGCGCAGGTTTTTTTTGAGGAGTTTCTATGGGGCGAGGCGTCGTCGGAATATTCGAATATACAGATTTCCATTCAATCAGATACATCTTAACATTTATACCGGTATGGACGCCGGTTGTCATCACATACATTTCATGCCCGCAGAGGGGCAAACGCAATTTCATATAACTGTAAATTCGAGGCGAACCGCGAGTTTGTGAAGCATTGCAAAGGTGTCCTTGTAGTTGACGTTGAAGTGAGTACACACATCGGGTAGGAGAATCCGGTTTCGTGATTGAGGTCGGGTCTGCTCGTTCGTGATCACCGTGACACCGTGAACCATAGCATACGCCACAAGCCAGCCGTCGGCTTCGGTGGCGAACTTGGCCTTCGCCTGATCGAGGTACTGTGCGTTGCGTTGAACCCACAGCATCACTTCTCCGTAAGCATTGGCGACGTCTTGTTCACCAGTCTCCATGAAGAACGTCGGCGGCAATTGCTCTTTGACCCATTGCGCAAGGTCTTCGGTCTTTCGCCCGGCGAGCAACTCCTCTCGGACCCGGTCGATGCTGTAGACATCTCTCACGCTGTGGTGATGAATCAGGCTGTCCCAGAAGCCTGGGCAGATAGCGAATGCGTAGTAACTGTTCTTCGCCGCGATGAACACGTCCGCGTCCAGTATGCAGGGACGATTCGTAGTCATGGGAGATTTACTCCCAGACGATTGGCGTATTCCTGAAACGCACCACCGCGCAGCCCCGTCAGGTCGTACGCTTCCTTGAAACTGACACGTCCTTCCTTCGCAGCCCGAATTACCCGCAAGGCAAACCGCTGGCCCACGCGCGTGTTCTGGTTGTGATAGAAATTGCCGCCACCGGAATCTGAACGGGGTTTTCGTTCTCTGGCGATGTATTCGTTGTAGAAATTGAAAAACGCTTCCCGGCTCACAAGTCGCATGTCCATCGCGCGCCGACCGGCTACGATCGGGCTGACCTTGAACTTTCGGGCGATACTCTCGAACGGCGCTTTGTCGTGCCGCACGTTGCGCCAACAATCTCTCAGTTCCTCCTCCGGAACGAGGAACTCCGCCGCAGCCCTGTCGCACCACGCTTCAATTCCCTGCGAAGGCTGCGAGGCCAGACTGGCATCGGTCAACGCGGTTTCACCCAGCCAGATGTGTGTCAGTTCGTGAGCCAGCGTGAACATCTGCGCCGATTTCGCGTCGGCCCCGTTCACGAACACCAGCGGCGCGTATTCATCACTCAGCGCGAACCCGCGAAACTCCTCAACGTCCAGCTTGCGATGCGTATTGTTCCCCACCACGCCGTTAATGACCGCCATGACCCCCAGGTCTTCCATGGACCGGCGCAGTTCGTTGACGGCTTCCTGCCAGGCGCGCACAGGCGCCGTCCAACCGACCTCGAGACCGAGGATCCTCCGTATTTCGCTCCCGACGCCCTTCGGGTCGTCCGTAATGCTGGCGCTGCCGACAAAGCCCAGGGGCTCTGCCTCGCATTCGATCAGTTCTTCCCGAAGCCACGCCTGCCGCCGCTGCATGGTGTGAATCGTGTCTAACAGGTTTGGGCTTGGCCGGCTGATCTTCTCGCTGCGAAGCGTACGAAGATCGGGGATTGGGATACGCTCTTCCGGCGGCTCGGGCAGAAAGAAGTAGCCGAACGGCACATGCGTAAGTCTGGCAAAATCCTCCAATTGTTTGAACGTAGGCTGTGCTTCCCCCCGCTCCCATGCGGTCAGCTTATTAAAACTCGCACCAAAATCCTCCACTTTGCGGCCCGCCCTCTCACGCGCCCAGCGGAGCAATTCGGGTTTGACCTCGACTCGCTGAGCCATCACGCACCTCCCCTTCATCTTTACTCTGGACTGACATAACCTTCAGGCTATCGATGCCGCGATCGTCCACGATCTTGACCGTGTTGTCCGATACGCCTTGGGCGCAAAGCGCATGAACCATTTGCTGTACATGTTTTCAGACTTCTTTACCAGATACATCTTAACATGTAAACCGGCATGGACGCCGGTTGTCATCACATACATTTCATGCCCGCAGGGGGCAATCGCCATTTCATATAACTGTAAATATCCGTAAGAATGTGCCTGAAAGCACCAAATGTCAATTACTATTATCCGCAGCAAAATGAGCAATACAAAGGAAGAAAGACCTGTAATATGCGAATATAATGTAACTCTTTCCGGAAAGCATTGAGGGTCGTAATTTGCTGCAGCTGACGTTCATTATGACCGGCAGAAAAAAGGGGGGGCGATACATGAACGGTTTTTTCTGTCCCTGTTGATGGTGTTGTTACGTTGCCGAACGGAGTTCTGCCAGAGCTGAAGAAATGACTCGAATCGCAGAGCGCATCAAGAGCAATACGAGACCAAGTGCAACCAGTATATCGGGCCAGCCTGAACCGGTGAGCCAGACCGCTCCCGCCGCCACAAACACCGAAAGATTTGACGCGATGTCGTTTCGTGAACACTCCCACACGGAGCTCATATTTACATCTTCGTGGCGATGCCGCCAAAGCAGGTAAAGACAGAGTGAGTTTGCGATGAGGCCGAGAAGACTGAACGCGCCCATGACCTCAAAGATGGGGACGCTTGGAACAAAAAACTTGTAGGCAATTTGGGCAACCACGGCACAAGCTGCTAAGAAAATCAAGCCGCCCTTAAATAGCGCCACCTTGGCTTTTACGGCGCCGCTTCTGGAAACAGCGTACAGGCTTAGTCCATATGTAAAAGCATCCCCAAGGTTATCAAGGCTGTCGGCCAGCAGCGCCGCTGACTCTCCATAAAGGGCGGCCGCGGCAATCACCAGAAACATTACTCCATTGATGCCGAGCACAATTCTCAGTGTTCCCCGCTGCCTTATGCGACGGGCATCCAGGGCGCAATTATTATCACAGCAATCGCTCATTCAGTAAACCTTCCCTTCTTGTCGAAGGGTACGCCACGAGGCATGTGTATATAAAGATAAACCCACCGGGTGTAAGGCCCGGAGTCTCCCTTATTCCTGTTCGGGCGTCAAGTAGTTTTGCTGCGCAAGGAGGGAATGAATTGCGTAGAGTGCAGAATGAGCGAAGATATGAGCTCCCCTCCGGGGACAGGCTCCATGCAAATGATCCTTACTTGAGCCTCGTTTTTACATCCTGTAAAGCGCTGGCAGGCGCACGTCCTGTGCGCACTCAGCTCTGC
>CAZYBU010000058.1:0-14743 GCA_964645775.1 uncultured Leptospirales bacterium
CGTCACTGGTATACCACCGCACCACCAAGCGTGCGCCCATGCCGGGCGCACTAAAGAAAGAGCTGTCAATACCGTGACAGCTCCTCAGCCGGTTTTCTGTATACCGTCAGATTTTTTGAACGGAGACAGCCTTGGGTCCCCGGTCACTCTCCTCTATTTCAAATTCTACAGCGTCACCTTCTGCGAGAGAGCGAAATCCCTCTCCCACAATACCGCTATGGTGGACAAAGATATCCTGTCCGCCTTCCTGGGATATAAACCCGTACCCTTTTCGATCATTGAACCATTTTACTTCACCGCGCGGCATAAATTGTACTCCTTCGTGCTTGTTCTCCCGTGGAACTCTATCTGTTACCTGGACAGAATTTATCGGCCTTGAGCGGCAGAGAGCTGCCCCGGCAACAGCTGTTATAGATCATCGCATGACGCCGCTTAATGTCAATCCATAAATCACGCGCTCTATAATATTTATCTCATTCATTTTGCCTCTTTTCATTGACCTTCATGTGAATTTCTGCCAGACTTCCGCCATGTGCGGACGATTCGCCCTTCCCCTGGAGCCTGAGGATCTCATACAGATTTTCCTCATCGATGAATTCATCGACGCGGCTTCTCCTTCCTGGAACGTAGCCCCTTCCCGGGAAATAACAGTTGTCCTTGAAGAGAAAGGAAAACGCTTCCTGACGACCATGAAATGGGGACTGGTCCCGGCCTGGGTCCACGAAAAGAAAACCTTCCGTCCCCTGATTAACGCCCGGTCCGAAACCGTTCAAGAAAAGCCCTCCTTTCGGAAGGCCTTCTCCCGAAGACGGTGCCTCATTCCGGCCTCCGGTTTCTTCGAATGGGACAGGAAGAAGAAGCCCTCCCTCCCCTGGTACTTCACCCTCAGGGAAGATACACCTATGGCCCTGGCTGGCATCTATGAAGAGAAAGAGGGTGAGAAGGGAACCTGCGCCATTATCACAACCGGGGCCAATGAACGGGTCTCCCGGATACATGACCGTATGCCGGTCATTCTCACCCCGAAAGCGGCCGGGTCCTGGCTGGCTCAGCCGGACACATCCCTCCTGGTTCCCCTCTCCGATGACTCCATGCACTCATGGCCTGTCTCCCGAAAGGTAAATTCCCCTGCCAACGACACCCCATCCTGCCTCGACCCCGTGGAGTAGTTGAGGAGCAATATTTTTTCTCAGGAACACTATACATTTGTTGACATTTTTTTTCCGCCCCGCTACCCTGTCTCCAGACCATAACGGAGGAGAATATGGGACAAACAGTCGCCCTTCCCCTGGGCTGGTACCGCCGGCGGAGATATCTTCTCCGCCCCCTCTTTCTGACCGGAGTCTCCGCCGGTTTTCCCTCTCCGGCGGACGATTATATCGATCGGAGCCTGGACCTGAACGATCTTCTGGTCCGCCACCAGGCGGCCACCTACTTCGTCCGGGCCGCGGGGGAATCGATGCTCGGGGCCGGCATCCACTCCGGTGATATCCTTGTTGTGGACCGGGCCCTGGAGCCTCGCCACGATTCGGTCATCATCGCGGTCCTGAACGGCGAGCTGACGGTCAAGCGTCTCTTCCGCAGAGATGAGCGCATTCTCCTGGTTCCGGACAACCCGGCCTTTAAACCCATCGAGGTGACGGGAGAGATGGATTTCGAAATCTGGGGAGTGGTGGCCCATGTCATCCATCCCCTGGCACCGGAGTAATCCATGGCCATCCACTACGCCCTTGTGGACTGCAACAACTTCTACGTCTCATGCGAACGGGTCTTTGACCCTGCCCTTCGCAACCGCCCCGTGGTCATACTTTCCAACAATGACGGCTGCGCCGTGGCCCGCTCCAACGAGGCGCGGGACCTGGGCGTCCCCTTCGGGGCCCCCTGGTTCAAGATACGCTCCCTCCTGAACCGTCACGGGGCGGCCGTCCGCTCATCCAACTACGCCCTCTACGGCGACCTCTCCCGGAGGGTCATGGACGTCCTCTCCCTCTTCTCTCCCGAGGTTGAGGTCTATTCCATTGATGAAGCCTTCCTGGTCCTTCGCCTCCCTTTTCGCGACGCGGAAGAGTACGCCCGGGAGATCGGACGCACGGTCTACCGCTGGACCGGGATACCGGTCTCCACGGGGGTGGCGCCCACCAAGACCCTGGCCAAGCTGGCCGCCACCCAGGCCAAGAGACGCCCCCATGGGGTCTTCCGTCTACTGGGAACGGAGGAGGACGATGCGATCCTGGCCACTCTTCCGGCGGAAAAGATATGGGGTATCGGGAGCAGAAGAAGCGCCAGCCTTGAAAAGCTGGGGGTCCGCTCCGCCCTCGACCTGAAGAGTATGAACGAGAAGAGAGCCCGAAGGGAGTTGACCATCATGGGACTCAGAACGGTTCTCGAACTGCGGGGAATATCGTGCATATCCTTTGAGGAGGCGCCTCCTCCCCGGAAAGCCATAGCCGGCAGCCGTTCCTTCGGCCGCGCCTCCTCCGACCGAGAGGAGGTTGCCGGCGCCGTGGCCCGCTTCGCCTCCCGCTGCGCCGCGAAGCTCCGAAGGGAGGGACTGGCTGCCGCTACTCTCACGGTCTTTCTCCGCACCGACCCTTTCCGGGACACACTAAAACACAGCGAAGCGGCCAGCGCTGATCTTCCCCTGGCCACCCACGATTCCATGGAACTGATCCGGGCGGCCCGCAGCCTGGCCCGCCTCATCTTCCGGCCGGGATACGAGTACAGGAAAGCCGGAGTCCTCTGTACGGACCTGCGGGACGCCCGTCACCTCCAGCTCAACCTCTTCCGCTCCGGGCCGCGCCGGGAAGGTCTCATGGAGGCGGTGGACAGCATTAACCGGCGCTTCGGCCGGGACACCGTCACCTTCGGCCCTGGAGAGGAGCTGGCCCCTTCCCGCATGAGAAGGGAGATGCTCTCTCCCCGCTATACCACATGTTGGGATGACCTGCCTGTGGTGAAGTAAAAAGGTAAGCGCCGGGCCTACAGTTTCCGGCTCATCTGATCATAGACCTGCTTTGCCAGTCCCAGGTTGCCGTGGCGGGATATCTCCATGGCGTACTCATCGTAGAGCATGTCCTCGAAGATCTCTTCGGCCCGGCCACCGTCGATCCAGCCTGTTTCCGGCACGCTTTTACGCATCTGCTCAAGCATCTTGCTGACAAGAAGGGACTCCAGCTCCTGGCTCGCTTCCATGAGTCTACGGTTGATGGCCCCCTTCTCTCCTTCTGCGCCGTGACGGGCTTCGCGCAACAAAGAGTCAAAGGATATGGTATCCTCCGGGGAGGGACGGGCCACCCGGTTCTGGCGGGAAGTCATTCGAATCATATCAAGGGGATTAACGCTGTTAACCATGATTACCTCACTTAATGATAAGTTCCGCGTGCAGGGCCCCGGCGTCAGAGAGGGCCTTCATGATAGAGATAATGTCCTTTGTCGTTGCCCCGATAGTGTTCAGCGCCTCCACCAGGTCCTGTACCGTGGCCGACTCCTTCAGGTGGGAGACGGAAACCTCTTTGTCGCTTCCACGGACCTTTACCGTGACCCCCTCCTTGCTGACCATGGCTTCAGAAAGTTTAACATCTCCTCCTGTCACGATAGTCCCGTCCTGTTCATTGATGACCACCCGGGCCCGCGTTCCGGGGGAAATCTCCATGTTTTCTATGGTAGAGAGAAACTCGGCTAATCCCACGTCTTTGACCAGGGAAATACGTATCTTGCTTCCCTCAACGATGCGGGGATTCGCCTCCGGATATTTCTCCGCGATCGATTCCATCATATTCCTTGCCACCGTGAAATCCCAATCTTTCAGGACAAGGATCACGCTGTTCTCCTGGACGACCTCCGGCTCGATGGCCCGTTCAATGATACCGCCTTTTTTGATGACAGCCACGGTCTTAACGGGCCGGTTCGTTCCCGTACGGACAGAAGAAGAGAGACGGCCCTGAGCTACAAGATAGACCCGGTCATCGCCCCCCCTCAGGGGAGACTGGACGAGAATCCCTCCCTCCAGAGACCGGGCGTCACCGATGGAGGACACCGTCACGTCGACCCGGTCCCCTACTCTTACATAGGGTGGAAGCTGGGCCGTGATGATAACCGCCGCCGTGTTTCGTGTCTGGAGATCCTCACTCTCCATGCCCAGGTTCTTTAAGAGGTTTTTCAGAGAATCGGCGGCCACCGGTGTCCGGCCAGAATCGCCCGTACCCTCCAGGCCCACAACGATTCCGTAGCCCACAAGCTGGTTCGCCTTAAGGCCGTCCATGTAGGTAAGGTCCCTGATTTTGACCGGCACCTCTCCGTACAGAAGCCCGGGGACCAGTATCAGGAAAATCGCGGCTGATAATATAACCCTGTAGAACCTCATTGTGTCAGCTCGCTCAGTATTCTGTTAAGATAATCGACTATAATACGCTGTTTCTCGGCCTCCGTGAGCTCAGCCGTTGCGTTCTCATCTTCCCCGGGCGCATCTCTCTGGAGGTTAAAGCCCTGACGGATGCTCTGCACCTCAAGGGTAAAGTCCGCCACCCGGTTTGAGTCTATTTCCATCCCGTCCATGGAGGCGGGACTTATGATTCCACTTATGGATATGATATGCGTGTTACCGTCCAGAGTATAGGTCTTTGAACCGGCAATGGCATAGTTCCTTTCCCCGGCCTGGTTCAGGACCCGGGCCGCTATAGATATGTTAAGGTTGCCCCTCCCCTGGAGCCGGGTATTCTCCTGCTTATTGAAACTGCTCCGGGCGTTCGCCCTGGGCAGAAATCCTGTTATGGTCTGATCAGGTTCCGAGGAGACGTCTGCATCACTGGTCCGTCCCAGCTCCACGTTGAACCTGAGATTCGAGATATCATCGATTTTAACGACCACGATATCCCCCCCCTGAAGGACACCGGGTGTGGCGTAGGGATTTCTGTCCACCCAGATGGTACGGGCGAAAAGGGCCGTGGCCAGCAGGACAGGGATAAATGCCATAGCAGCTATTCTCACAGTTCCTTCTCCACTATCCCTCTTTTTGTTACTTTTCCCTTCAGGCGCTTCTTTGTCCTTACTTCAACGGGTATGACATCTCCCCTGTTGCCGTTATCCAGCGCCATTCCCTTAAGCTCAAGCTCAATGAAGTTACTGGTCACCCGCACGAATACCTCGTCCCCCTTCTTCACCAGCCAGTCCCTGAGACGCTTCGGGTCACGGACACCCGCTCCCTTCACCCGCACAGCGGAACCATAAATAAGAAGGGGTTCGCCATTTTCCATTTTCAAAAGCCGCTTCAATTCCATCCTGTCCACGTATCCATCTTCGTAGATGTTCGACGGAATCTCCACGGAAGCGATTTTCTCGTAGAGATCAGGCCTGGACTCAACCCGGCAGATGTCTCTTAGCGTAAGGATCTCGGCCTTACCCCTGTAATTGGAAATCAGGTAGAGACGGGCACTGTAAGCCTCGGTCGCCAGGAGCACGAGAAAGAACAATATGGCTGCAACTCTACTCATCACCTCTTAAGGCCTATGGCCGTGGCAAGCATGGAATCGGAGGACTGGATCGCCTTGGAGTTTACCTCATAGGCTCTTTGGGCCACGATCATGTTGACCATTTCCTCAACGACCTTCACGTTCGACATCTCCAGAAATCCCTGGTGCGTTTTGGCCATGCCGTCCATCCCCGGCTGGCCCGGAATCTCATCGCCCGAGGCGCCGGTAATCTTAAAGAGGTTTCCTCCTATGGCCTGGAGGCCGGCAGGATTAACAAACCTGTAGACTTCCAGCTGAGCAATCTGGATCGGATCATCCTGCCCCACAACCTTGACGGTCATCCGGCCGTCCTGACTGATGGAGAGAGAGTTCATGATGAAGTTCTCCGGAAGGATAATGGGAGGCTCCATGAGATATCCATCCGCAGTTACCACCTGGCGATTGGAATCAATCTTGAAAGATCCGTCCCGGGAGTATGCGAAGCTACCGTCATACATCTGGATCTTGAAGAAACCCTCACCTTCCAGGGCAATATCCATTTTGTTCTCTGTGTTCTGAAGACTTCCCTGCTCGAACATCTTCTGCGTGGCGGCCACTTTGACACCATGTCCCACCTGTATGCCCGTGGGAACCTCGCTCACCTCTGAGGCGGGAGTCCCGGCAAGAAGCTGGGTCTGGTAGAGCAGGTCCTGGAATTCGGCCCTCTGTTTCTTAAAGCCGGTCGTGTTAACATTGGACAGATTGTTTGAAATGCTATCGATGTTGAACTGCTGTCCGATCATGCCGGAAGCGGCAGTCCAGAGTGAGCGCATCATATCGCTTTCCCCTTTTCCATTATTATCCTGATTTTCAGCTTCAGGTTCGACATCCTGCTAAAACAATTGACGTACCCTCATTTAAAACGGACTATGTACATCACCCGTCTTTACTAATATCGGTTTAAAGACATAATTCCTGAATGATTAATAGAGAGCAGCCTATGAAATACAGACATTCCCTTCTATTCGTAATCATTGCCTTTTCCGTGGCGGCATCTCCCGACTCCTGGGAACGTCCGGACACCGGAATACCTTCCATGCCCGGGAAGACAAAAAACCATGATGCCGTAGAAATCCGTTACCCTGAAGGCGGAATCCACGTTAAAGGTCAGACCAGGAACGGACTTCGCGAAGGGGAGTGGATACTTTATGACAGGTCAGGCAGGATAGCGGCAAAGGTAACATTCAAAGAGGGTACACCGGATGGCCGGGTGATAATTTATCATAAAAGCGGCATCCCCTCCCGTATGTTCACTGTCAGGGATGGCCTGGCCGATGGAAAGTACCAGGCCTATTATCCCGATGGGAAACCGGAATGCATAGCCTGGTTCACCAGGGATCGGCTGAACGGACAGGCAAACTTCTACCACCCCAACGGCAAACCGGCGGCCATCGGAACCTACACTATGGGCCGCCGTGAAGGACTCTGGAAATTCTATTCAGAGAATGGTGTTATTAAAAAATCGGGGAATTATTCAGAGGGGGAAAAGATCGGCTCATGGACCCTTTATGATGACTCAGGTTCTCCCCGGACCACGAAAGAGTACGGGAACAATTCCTGAGCGTCTTTTTCAGGATAAACGCTTCAGGGCCTGGTCAATATCTTCAATGAGATCATCACTGTCCTCAATCCCTACGGCAAGGCGAAACAGAGTATCCGTAATACCCAGGGCATACCTCTGTTCCCGGCTGTAATCGTAATAAGATATGGAGGCCGGGTGCGTAATCAAGGACTCCACGCCTCCCAGGCTCGGTCCAATATAAAAGATATTCAGGGAATCGATAAACCGGTTAGCGTCATCCAGGGTTCCCTCAATATCAAAAGATACGACCCCTCCTCCACCTTTCATCTGCTCTGCAGCTATATCGTAGTGACGGTGGCTCTCCAGGAAGGGATAATAGACCGCCCTGATCTTCGGGTGCGACTCCAGGAATCGGGCTATCTTCAGGGCCGATTCGTTCTGAGTCCGTATCCGCAGAGGAAAGGTTTTCAGTCCCCGTATTAGGAGGTAACAGCTGAAGGGGTCAATAACCCCGCCCATGGACTTGTGAAGGCTTCGTATCGGTTCGATCAACTTCTTGCTCCCCAGAACAACTCCGCCCAGTATATCATTATGACCGGCCAGGTACTTTGTGGCGCTGTGGATGACCAGGTCGATACCGTAATCAAGGGGACACAGGTTATAGGGGGTGGCGAAGGTGCTGTCGATGAGGGTCATGACATTGTGACGGCCGGCAATGTCCCTGAGCCTTACAAGATCAAAAATATTGAGGTAAGGATTCGTGGGAGATTCTGAGAAGATGAAGACGGTATTTTCTCTTATCGTTGACTCAAGCAGGTCGTAATCTCCGAAGGGGACAACCGTACATTCCACCCCGAAGCGGACAAGGTATGATTTCGTGAATTCCAGGGTCTTCTTGTAGCTGTCGTCCGTGATGACAACATGGTCACCGGTTTTAACAAGAGAAAGGATCGTGGTTGTGATGGCGCTCATTCCCGAGGAGAAGATAACCCCATCCTCGGCCCCTTCCAGGTCACAAAGGCGTGTCGTGGCCACGTTCTCTGTGGGATTTCCGTACCGTCCGTACTCGTACCGTTCTTTCGCCTTTGTGCCGAACTCTTTTACATCCTGAGAATCTCTGAAGGTATAGGTGGAGGTCATCACAATGGGTGTGGTCAGGGCGTCGGCATATTTAAAACGCTCCTCCCCGGCGTGTATGGATCGGGTATTAATCCTGTAGCCATTTTTCTTTTTATCTTCCATGCAGTACGCTCCACCGGCTATGAGCCGTAATGGTTTCAGTGACAGGGAACATGGACGTCAAGTAAAGGAGCGAACAGGGATACACAATAATTTTTTTCATTCCGTCAGAGTAATATATCCGATTAACTTCCGACAGGCTGGCCGGACCGGCATTCTGCACTCACGCAACAGTATCAATTTTTAAAAGGTTTCTCTTAATTGATTCCTTAACAGGCATTCCTTCCAGATTTAAGAAAATGAAAGCCAACGAACGGCATCGGGCAATTCTTATTCTCTCCTTTCTTGTTGATGTTCCTGAAAGGGTTCTTCGAGCTTCTCAACAGGTTCCTTCTCCTGACACTCTACCTGGCCGTGACAATGGCACCTGTCCTCTGGTTCGCATAGATAAGCCTGGAGTACCCCTGTATAATGCAAAGGGGGAGAGGCCACGTCGAAAGACCCCGGGTAAGATCATCCGACCCGTTCCGCCAGGTCAAGAACCAGTTTTTCCGACTCTTCCCATCCCAGACAGGGATCAGTAATGGAGAGGCCAAACTCCTTCCCATCGGGGCCCTGGGAACCGGGTTTCAGGTAACTTTCAACCATCAGTCCTTTTATCATCTCTTTCAGCTCCTGCGAAAAATGACGGCTACTGACAACCTCCCTGGCAATCCTGGGCTGTTCGGTATATTGTTTCCCCGAGTTGGAATGGTTCGTGTCAATAATAATCGCGGGTTTTTTCAAGTCCCTCTCTCTATACATTGTCGAAAGACGAATCATATCCTCGTAATGATAGTTGGGGTAATGGTGTCCATGCATATCCATATATCCCCTCAGTACAGCATGGGCCAGGGAATTGCCGTCCGTGGCCACGGACCAGCCATTATAAACCAGGTTATGCCCCCTCTGGGCCGCGAAAACGGAATCCATCATGACCTTCAGGTCACCTGATGTTGGGTTTTTCATGCCGACAGGGATGTCGAGACCGCTTACCGTCAGCCTGTGCTGCTGGTTCTCAACAGAACGCGCGCCGATTGCAACATAAGATAAAACATCCTCCAGGTAAGCATAATTGCCGGGGTAAAGCATCTCATCCGCGGCCGGCAGATGAGTTTCACTGAGGGAGCGGATATGCATCTGCCGGATGGCCCTGATTCCCTTTAGCATGTCCGGCTCTTCCAGATGATCAGGCTGATGAAGCATACCCTTGTAGCCCACCCCCGTTGTCCGGGGCTTGTTCGTATAGATCCTCGGCATGATAATCAGGCGGTCACGCACCTTCTCCTGAAGAGAAGCCAGACGGGAGGTGTATTCACAGAGGGCGTCCTCATTGTGGGCAGAACAGGGACCGATTATGAGCAGAAACCGCTCATCCTTTCCACTGAATACGGCGGCGATCTCCCTGTCCCGGTCAGACTTGACCTTTTTAAGGTGATCAGGAAGAGGTTGACCTTTTATACATTCCTCGGGCAGAGGGAGCTTTTCAAGATAACGGAAAGACATCAATATACCTCATATTTTTTATTCAGCATTTATTCCTTACCTTTATTTGCCGTAAAAATTCTTTTGTTTTCGCCGCCGAAGGCGGCGGTGATAATAATTCTTTTTGTTTGCGCGTACAGGCATACTAAGAAACATTTACTGTATTTTGGTTATTCTCTTAATGCATTCATCTAAATCAATGATATTTTAGAAAATCAGGGTGACCCTCACGAATAGTACTCCACGGCGTTTCGAAAAATTTTCATACCCCCGGTCTCCACCGGCATAACCTCCTCATGGGAATCCCTCTGTCGGTTTTCTCTGAGAAGAGTCCAGTCATTCCTCTGATTGAAGAACATTCCTCTTTCCGGATGGGGCATCATTCCCATGATGCGGCCTGTCTCGTCACAGACTGACGCGATATCGTTCAGGGAACCGTTGGGGTTCCAGGGGAACTCCCCATCCGCCCTTCTGCCGTCACTTCGCGCATATCTCATGGTCACCCGGTTCTCCTGTTCCAGTTCATTCAATACATCATCCGGGGCGAAGAAATTGCCTTCGCCATGGGCAACCGGGATATGGAGGTTATCCAGTCCCCGGGTGAAAACGCAATTAGATTCATGGTTAACTTCCAGGTCGACCCAGCGACACTGGTAAACGAAGCTGGCGTTGTGTTCCAGGGCCACCCGGGGAGTCCAATTCTCACCCCGGGGACCGGGAAGAATCCCGGTATTGACCATAACCTGGAACCCGTTGCAGATTCCGAGGAGAAGGGTATCCCTCTCCACAAACCTCTTCAGCTCGTCCAGAAGGTTGTTCCTGAGTCTATTCGCCAGTGCCTTACCGCTGCCGGTATCGTCACCATAAGAGAACCCTCCAGGAAAGACAAGTATCTCATGTTCGTCCAGGATGGCCGGTTTTTCAATAAGATCATTTATGTGAACAATGGCAGATTCCCCCCCGGCATACTCGAAGCCGTAGGCTGTCTCTTCCTCGCAGTTGATACCGTATCCCGTAAGAACCAAAACGCCCGGACTGGCCATCAGTATCCTCCTCCCTGGCCGCGGGACCAGGCGGTATAGCTATCCAGGCATTTACTCACCGGTACGCTTTTCTCCCCTCCATCCAGCCGACATAATGACATCATGCCGTCATCCGTGGTCTCGCCGATTCTGGAAAGGGGGATATCACCTGCCAGAGAAAGAAAATGCTCTTCCGCTTCAGGATATACCGACAGGATTATCCTGCCCTGGCTTTCGGAGAAGAGAAGTGTATCCTCCCGCATGGCCCCGGCAACAGGGACCTTTTCAAGATATATGCGGCAGCCTGTCTCCCCTGCCATGGAAGACCGGGCCAATGCCACTCCCAGACCGCCTCGCTCCACGCTTATCGAGGATGAGACAAGCCTTTCTCTCATGGCCCTTTCTACGAAGCGGTACTGCCTGACGAAATCGTCAGTTTTGATTTCCGGTACTTCCGTTCCGAGATAGGCTTCCCCTCGTTCCTCTTCGCCTCTCATGGCCAGGTATTCACTCCCTCCCAGTTCAGAGGATGTTTCACCAAGCAGATAGATGGGCATTCCCGGAAACTTGAAATCCAGGGTCTGGCATATATTGATATCTTCGATCACTCCGAGGGAGGATATTAGAAGTGTCGGAGGTATCGATATCCTTATCTCATTAAAATCCGCGTCAAATCCGTGAAAATCGTTGAACATGCTGTCCTTTCCGGAGATAAATGGGGTCCCATAGGCAACGGCTGTTTCGTAACATGCCCGGGCCGCCTCCTTGAGCTGACCAAGGCGTTCCGGGTTATTGGAATCGGTCCAGCAAAAATTATCCAGGATGGCCATGTGGTCAAGCCTTCCTCCGGCCACTATGGCGTTCCTGATGGCCGTGTCGATAGAGCAGGCAGCCATGCGGTAGGAATCGATCTCCGTGTAAGTGGGATAGAGCCCCTGGGAGAGGACCACAGCCCTGGGGGAATCGAGTACGGGACGGATGACGGCGGCCGAAGCGTTAACTCTTCCCTTTCCCTGCAGAGGCTTTATAACGGAAGTCCCCTGAACCTCGTGATCATACTGGGTCGAGATAAAGGCATAGGAGGCCAGATTCAATCTCGCGAGCATCTTCAGCAGCAGCTCAGAAATATCTCCCTCCTTAAAATCGGGGACGTCTTCCCCTCTCGGGGTATAGCTTGTCATGTAGCTTTTCTGGGGAAGACCGTCATGAAGGAAGGTCATATCCAGGTTAAATATCTCCTCTCCCTTATGACGGACGATACCCCTGTCACTCTCATTGAACCGACCGATAACCGTGGCTTCCACCCCCCTTCGCTTCATCAGTTCACAAAACTGCTCAACCTTTTCCGGAGAAACAGCGAGGGTCATCCGTTCCTGGGACTCGCTCACCCATATCTGCCAGGGAGAAAGACCGGGGTATTTGAGCGGAACATCCTCCAGCTCAACCTCAAAGCCTCCACATTCACGGGCCATCTCGGCCACGGAGCAGGAGAGTCCTCCAGCTCCGTTATCTGTAATAGAATGGTAGAGCCCCAGGTCCCGCGCTTCCTTAACGATGGCGTCAGACATTTTCTTCTGGGTAATCGGGTCACCGATCTGTACGGCAGTGGCCGGACTTCCGGATGAAAGGGCTTCGGATGAAAAGGTGGCCCCGTGAATACCGTCCCGGCCCACCCGGCCACCGGCCATGACAATGGCGTCACCGGGCATAGCCTTCTTATGCACGGCCTGTCGGCCCGCCACCTTTTCCGGGACCAGTCCCAGTGTGCCCACAAAGACCAGGGGCTTCCCCTTGTACCTGGGATGAAAATATATGAATCCCTGGGGAGTAGGAATGCCGGACGTGTTTCCCCCCACGTTCACCCCATGGATCACCCCTTCCATGATACGCCTGGGTGAAAGCATCCTGCTTTCCGGGTCCCGTGTCTTGTAAAGGGGAGAATCATCGTCCGGGTAAGCAAAGCAGAAACCGTAACGGTTGGCCACAGGTTTGGAAGCCATCCCGAAACCGATAGCGTCACGGTTTACGCCAACGATACCGGTTATGGCACCGCCGAAGGGGTCCAGGGCGCTCGGACTGTTATGGGTCTCCACCTTGTCCGCGATGATATAGGTATCATCGAACACGATTCCACCTGCGTTATCGGAAAAGACCGACCGGCATATATCGTCCTTCCCTTTTTCTCTCCGGATCCGGACCGTCGCTTCCCGGATATACCTCCGGAAAATCCCGTCCGGCACATCATTGTCCATAGACGCGGCAAAGATGGTATGCTTGCAGTGTTCGCTCCAGGTCTGGGCGATGGATTCCATCTCTATGTCTGTAGGGTTCCTCTTTTCTCTCTCCCGAAAGTATTTTTTGATCACCCCCATGGAGACGAGATCAAGGGCCAAAGGCCCCCTTCTTTCTCCGAAACCATCTTCAATACCTTCACGACCGATTCGGAGCAGCTCCTCCTCATCCACGTCAAGATTCACTTCCCGCACGTCGGTCTCTTCATGAAGTTCAACAAGGGGAAGTCTCCTTCCGAAACCTTCTGACCGCCGATATTCATCCCGGGATAGAAGCCTGGACCTCTGAATAAGAGGATTATACAGTTCCCTGGACAATTCCTCTGCGCGGGAACGATCATTAACTCCTGATAAAAAATACGTAATGCTGGAAAAAACGGTTCTGTCCGGTTCAAGGTTTGTTTTCAGAAGGTCTTCAATGGATTCACGCACGGTTGTGGCAACGTTGTCCGTTACCCCGGGGAGATACCCAATCTCCACGGCATAATCAAAGTCTCCGGGATCGCAGGGATGGTTCAGGCTGAAGGTCTGTGTCACCGGCTGCACGAGGAGTTCACCCACGTCACCCATCCTGCCCACACCAATGTCTGCGTCTATAAGATAGTTATCCGTAATAAAAACACGATCAATGTCAAATCCTCTGACGAGAAAACGCCTCCTGAGGGCTTCTCCCCTCGGATCATGGACCATGTAGTAGACCTCAATTCGATATCGGGCTTCTTTCATAGGGGCATATCTCCGGTAACACTGTCGGACTATGGAAGGAGAACATAATTGTCCAGATATTTTTTGACACATCCCCCGCTCTATTGAAATTTTCATTTACAAATAAATCATATTTATTCTCTTTAACGGGGAGAGTTAACCATGAAAATTCATTCCCTTGAAGGACAGATTCAGACCATCTTTATCGCCGAATACCCGGACAGGCTTTTACTCCTTGACTGCGGTACCAGGGCGGACGGTCCCCTGATTATCGATTTTATTAAAAACCGTTTGAAACGTTCCATCTCAGAACTCACCCTGGCCGTTGTGACCCACATGCACCCTGACCACGCAGGGTCTGCCGCCTGGTTGCGGAAAAAACATGGAGTAGCTCTGGCCGCACCGACAAAGATTGACCGGTGGTACAGCGGTTTCGGAGGTTTCCTTCAGCATGTGATCGACATATACCTGGCGCAGTTCGTTGTCTTTCGACAGCGACGGCCCTACCGCTGTTTATGGCACCCGCGTTTCGTGAGGGCAGACCATGAGCTTGAGGATGGAGAGATACTCCCCGGTTTTGACGACTGGCAGGTACTATCTCTTCCGGGCCACACATCCCATGACATCGTTCTGTACCACAGGGAAAGCCGGACACTTTATGCCTCGGATTCCATGGTTATTGTAAAGGGAAGATTCGCTCTACCCATACCTATTCTTCTTCCGGACCATGCGTACCGTTCACTGGACCGCCTGGAAGGACTCCCCTTTGAAAATGTTCACCTTGCCCATGGAGGGACAAGAACAATTCCCGGCAAAGACAAACCGTATATTTTCCAGCAATTACGGGAGAGAATCCCGGCAAACAGCAGGAGCACACCCCTTCTTAGCATCCTGACAAATCTTCCTCGTGACATCACCCGCCTGAAGATGGAACGTCATGAAAATCGAGTAGGAGGCGGGTGATTATTTCACCCGCCGTCCTCTCACACCACC
>CAZYBU010000059.1:0-8160 GCA_964645775.1 uncultured Leptospirales bacterium
TGGACATTACGGAATCCGTTCCGGGCAACTTCCTTTTTGTCTCGCTATTGTTGCGATGATTAGATATCAGGTTTTACGGGGATATTACTCTGGCACCTAAATGTGTCTCTGGCACCTGAAATCTTTTACATGGATTATGAGGTAATAATTTGAAATATCTTGAATCATTAGTGGCTGAGTGGTAAGGATACCAAGGCTACCACGTCAAAAGGAATATCCCATCTCGTCACGTGAAAAACCTGTGTTGACAAAAAAGCTCAGTTCAAAGAAAAAGTCTATGATGCTATATCGAGACAATAGAGTGTTCAAATATCAAAAAAACCTGGGCGTGTTAACCGGAAAGAATTCCCGTAGAGTAATTGGTTTAACTGTGGTTATGAAGGATCTCTTAAGGTGGAGAAATGGGTGCTTTGATTGCGACCCGCGTTTTACTGTTACTACAGCAGGGAGATTCACCACAGACATCTGTCATTTTGCGTATGTATCATCAATAATACGTTCTTTTATAAACCGTACTGGAGTGATTCAGTCGATACCCATTATAGAAAATGCAATCAGTAGAAAGGTAATTACATTTTACAATGCAGGACTGAATGGTTCTTCTCACGAAAGTATATTCCAAAATCGATAATTGAATGAGGTAAAATGAAATTCAGACTAATATATCCGAAATGGCAAAAACTTGACAGGCAGAATGAATTTATTTTGCCGCCTCATGGGCCTGTTGTAATGGCCGCGGCTCTTCCTGAATATGTGGATGTAGAGTTCTTTGATGAGAATGTCCAGGAAATCCCTTTTGATACTTCTGTTGATCTTGTCGGTATTTCAATGATGCTAACAGGTCAGGTTAAACGGGGCTGGGAAATTGCAGACCGATTTAGAAGCATGGGGGTTAAGGTGATTTGCGGAGGAATCTCTACCATGCTTCACCAGGAAGAGACAATGGAGCATGCTGATTCTGTTTTTGTGGGGGAAGTTGAGGGAAGACTTGGAGAGGTGTTTCACGATCTTAAAAACGGGCAGCTTAAACCTGTATATGATTACCTGCATTCTCATCCCGTTATTGAAAATGTTGGTACTGCGCGACGTGAGATCCTTGACCGGGAAATGTATAATTATAAAGGAATTCAGATGGTAGACCTGGTGCATGCATCTCGTGGATGCAGGTTTAACTGCTACCCATGCGCGGTAAGTTACCTGGGAGGTCGAAGCTTCAGGCCTCGCCCCTATGACAAGGTTGTTGAAGAACTGGAGTCTATCGATAATAACCGGTTGTTTATTGTCGATAATTCTCTGGCCCAGAATAAAGAGTGGGAGAAAGGTCTTTTTAAAGAGATGATACCCTTGAAGAAAAACTGGTGCTGCCATCCAATTGAAAACGATCCCGAAGTTCTTGATTTGGCAGCCCAGGCTGGTGCCTGGTATGTGTACCAGGCAATCTTTGATACTTCAGATTATATACGCGACAGGGTTAAGCGCTACAAAGATCATGGGATTGGTGTTGAAGGTACTATCCTGCTGGGACTTGATGACCATACAGAGGATTCGATAAAACGGTTGGTGGATTTTCTATTAGAGATCGACCTTGATCTGGCAGAGTTTACAGTGTTAACTCCGTTTCGTCATACAAGAACATTCACTGATTTGGAGAGCGAAGGTCGGATATTAACCTATGACTGGAATAAGTACACTGCCGATAAAGTTGTTTACCAGCCTAAAAACATGTCTCCGGAGAAATTACAGGAATTGTATTATTATGCCTGGGATACTTTTTATGCTGACGAGTCTCAAAATATGAAAATGTATAAGCTAATAAATGATGTGTCTCGTCGAGAAAAGGTGGCTGGTACATACCGGCATCGGGATCGGCGTCTGGCAAATAAAGCCTTCGGTCGTGACATATAGGGTCAAATACAAAAGATCGTTATTAGAATTGATATGCTCAAGAAGTATTTGTGCAATTTATTTCAGGCTTTTGTTACTTTTACCAGTTTGATCATAAACATAGCGAGGGAAACATGAGTAAGGAATACACCGAAGAACTTCTCCTCGATTTTGGCGAGGATGGACAGAAACTGATCCCGGTTGTTACCCAGGATGCCGTTACGAAGGACGTTCTTATACTGGCCTTTGCCAATAAGGAAGCGTTTGAAGAGACAAGAAGAAGCGGTTACGCGACCTATTGGAGCAGAAGCCGCAACGAACTCTGGAAAAAGGGTATGACATCCGGTGACATGCTGCAGGTTGAAGATATTCTCATAAACTGTGAGCAGAATTCTCTGGTTTATCTGGTAACTCCACAGGGAAAGGGGGCCTGCCACGCCAAAAATTCGGGCGGTAATCCCTATGAATCCTGCTACTATCGAAGGATAACGGAGAGTGGTCTCCTTGAAATTCTGGAAAAATATAAAGCTGAATAGTACGACCGATAACTATCGGAGCTGGATATGAAAAAGAATGAATTAATAATCGGGATGCCGGCCGGTTCCCTTGCGAATCCTGATAGGGGCGGGAATGTAGTAGAACTTCTGGAAAACGCAGGTTTTACCACCAGGGGATACGATAAAGGCGGCCCCACCTCTTTTGCGACCGTAAATTTTCTCTATGGATGGGACGGCAGACCCCAGGAATTCGGGAGTCAGCTTGTATTGAATGAACTTGATGTGGCTATCGCCGGGGATGACTGGATTCAGGAACGTATCGTTGAAATGAGGCTTGAATATAATACGGATATTAAACTCGAAAAGGCCCTCTCCCTGAAACGGGGTGGAGTTAAACTTGTGGGTATCATAAACAACGACAATGATTTTACTACCACGGAGGAATTCCTTCATCATCTTGTTTCACAGAAAGAACGCATAACCGTAGTGTCCGAAATGCCTTACCTGGCCCTTGATTGGATACGGAATTCCATGAAAAAAGCGGGTATTACCGATAACTATCTGGATTTCTCGGTGCAGAAGTACAAGTCTCCTCCCTGTATAGACAGGGGTATACTGATATATGAGACATGGGGAAAGACAGAGGCGAAGATCAGAAACGGCGGTGCGGATATCGGACTTGAAATTACGCAATCGGGCAGCGCCATACGTAATTACGGTTTAAAGATTATTGAACATGTTTTTACCTCCGAAACGGGTATCTGGGTAAACCCGGTAATCAGGGAAATACCGGGGAAAAATGATCTGCTTAACATGTTTCTCTTAAATCTCTATGGATCGATCAACGCTGAGAAAAAGGTTCTGCTTTTCTTTAATGTTCCCAATTCCGAAATCGGTCCCGTTGAACAGTACCTGAGCGATAACAATCTCTTCGCGGACGAACCTTCCATTACGCGTGGTGAACATTTCTCCGAATACAGTATCCAGGTCGATTCCTCTGACACGTCGACGCCCCTCGCCCTGGTACGGTATGAACTGGCCAGGCGCAAGGCTGTCAACATCGATACAATTCCCATAGAATCTTCTATCCCGAGTCTGGATGTCCTTTTTAAATGATACCGGTTCTAATGCGTATGTAAGATGGCTCATCTGGCAACGCTCGATAACGCTGTAATCGTGGTTGAACGGATGCGTCGTAATCAGGGAAAACTGGAAATAAAAAATGATCAGGGTAAAGGATTGCCGTGTGATTATCCATGGTAGGGGCGGAGTACAGGGCGGATGAACCAGGCAGGGATCTTTTCCAGCGCGCGGATAAGGCGATCTATGGTGCGAAGACGGTGCGAAGACGGGGGGAAAAAACCGGGTGAAGGTTTGAATAATAATCGAATCCTGATATCTGAACTTATTCTTCACCGCGATTTTGAAGGATATAGTAGATTGATCTGCAGCTGAGAGGATCGTTCCGGTACGTCTCAATCTCCCGGAGTTCTCTGGCGAAGAGTTCATCCTCGCCCCGATTTCTAATTTCCTTCTCCAGGCAGTCGAAATATTCTTCCCACCAGATCTTTTCGTCAAGCAGAAAGGAATCCACCAGGAGAAGTCCGAGTTCATGAAATTTTTCTCTCTTCAGTTTATCATCCCTGAATTCGTCATGGATAATTAGAAAACCTCCATTTCTGGAATATCGGAGAAGTGCCTGGAGGCCTTTTTCAAAACTGATTTCATTAAGCAGACCTTCGGCAAGTATCAGATCAAACTCTTCCCTGAGAATGTCTGGATCGAGAAGAGATCCTTCAATGACCGTAATGCGTTCATTTATGCCCGAGATATGAATCTTGTGTCTCAGGTGACGAAGGGAGACCGGGTCTGCATCAACGGCGCATATTGTACCATTTATCGTTTCCGCCAGTCGGATGGTTGTGACTCCGGTACCGCATCCCATATCGAGAATTCTCGGCCATGATGGAAGACTCAACCGGTTAACGGCCCTAAGCGTGTAAGAAACCAGGTTTTTCCGGCAGGAGTCCCGTACGTCGAAATATCCGGAATTCATTTGTGTCTCACCCCGCTAAACCTGATAATCCCCGGTTTCCCGAATGAGGTTTCATGTATAATCCGCCCGTAAGGTGAAATGATGGCTGATGGACCGCTGTTATTGCAGTGGATGATCCACCTGCGGTTTTCCACGGCCCTGAGGACCAGGGTGGCCTGGTGAAGTTCCGGCCCGGTGGAATCGCCCAGCCATACATCATCTGTAAAAATGATAAGCATATCAGCGTCCCGGGAACGTTTAGCTATCAGGAACGGGAATGTGCTTTCGAAACAGATACCAAAACCTGCGGATATCCCGGCAATGTTGAGAGGAGTGTTTTTTGTCCATGAGGAAAACTGGGTCTCGCTGTAATTTCTGTAGAGATTATCAATAAGGGGGAAGGGATTGTACTCGCTAAGGGGGAAAAGTTTCTCTTTTCTGTAGATGGCACGGACAACGGACCCCCTGATCAAAAACAGGGCGTTGTAATACCTGCGTGATTCCCCGTGACCTCGGAAATCGGGTCCTCCGGCCAGGATGGTGATCTTTTTCTCACCGCAGAATTTAATGATACGCTTCATGTGTGGGCCCATGAGCCGGGGGTAGTAATTGAGGGCCGTTTCCGGCCAGAGCACAACATCAGTGTCAGGTGAAAGGTTCTTTTCGGTGAGGGTGAGATACCGGTCCGTGATTTCCCGATAGTATCTCTTTTCCCATTTCTTGTGCGGGGCGATATTCGCCTGAATGACCACGATTTCTCCGTCGAAAGCAGGATCGTTCCCATTATCCGGTACTCGAATGAGTCCGACCGTAATAATGAAGATGATTATTCCGGAGACAAGGACTATGGAGGTTCCGGTAAGAGGACTTCTGAGAACGTTATTGAGAGACGGCTTCCTTCCTTTCGCAAGAAGATAATCGAGCAGGATATAGATACTTACGTTAAAAAGGATAATGATACATGAAAAAAGATGCTCTCCCACCACTCCGGCGCCCTGAAGAAAAAAGGGGTACCGGTACCACGCTGAGGAGAGGGTGGCTATGTTCAGAACGGGAAAGACGAGTCCCCGGAAAAGTTCAAACCCGCCCCAGGCCGCGGATGGTACCAGGAAAAGAAGCAGAATACCGGGAAGAGGTCTTTTTTCATTTTTTAAAACAACCGAGGTGATCGCCGAGAATAAAGCGTGGTAGAGACCGTAAAAGAAGAGAATCACGAGTGTGAAAAGCGAGAACGAAAAAAATGATCCGATAGAGAAGACCCTGTTAAGGGTCGCCGGCACCCAGTAGAAGACCAGGCCGTAGGCCAGGGACCACTGAACCATGCCTGCCAGGAAGGCCTGTAAAGGCGAAAGTCGTCGGTAAACGAAAAGGGAAGGAAGAAGAAAGATCAGCGTAAAAAAGGGGATATGCGGTATGGAAACAGCAAGAAGCGCAGCGGAAAGAGAAAGAAGGATCAGCGTTGTTCCGATAGCCATTGTTTCCACTCTTCTTTCGTGTTAAGCTGTTCCCCGGTAATCCGTTTCAGGAAAAGAATGGCGTATTTACGGACGACCCGTTCCCTGTTGTCAAGAAGGGTTTCAGCGTAAGGGATGAGAGACCTCTCCTTCATTTTAATGAGGGCGCTCCCGGCTGCCAGGATCCTCGTTCGGTCTCCGCTCGACATGTTGTCCTTTATGAAGGTCACAACCTTCGGGCCTCCGATCTTACCCAGGGCGTAACCGATAGGGCGTGCATACCTGTCCCCGGTCTCGTAAAAGAAGTTGATCATCTCCTCAACGGCCCTCCTGTCACCGATACTGCCCAGGGCCGGGATGATGTGAGCGTTAAGTCTCCGGTTGTCCTCTTTCATCATCCCCAGGAGCATTGGAACGGCCTCCCGGGCCTTAAGCTGGCCCAGGGACCAGATGGAGCCGATGGCCCCCTCGATATTGTCCCTTTGAGCCGCTTTCATGAGAAGAGGTATGGATTGTCGGTCATCCATCCATCCCAGGGCCTCGGCCAGATGCCTCTGTCCCGGCTGGGTGGCGTCTGATAGCCTCGACCGGATAAGCGGAAGGGAAGGTCTGTATTTCTTTCTTCCCAGGACGTAAGCCGCGGGTCCGTTGACTTGACCCGTTTTGCTGAATCGGGCGAAGACCTTCTGTTCGATGGCTCCTGCGCTCATCTGTGAAAGGACGTAGGCCGAGGTCATGGCGACGGAGTGGTCAGATTCGCTGAAATTACGGATAAGGGGATCCACGGCCCGGGGATCATTGATGGATATCAGGGCGGATGAGGCCTGCTTCTGAAGGAGCCTGTGATCTGTCTGGATAAGGGGCAGGATTTCCTCTGTCGCCTTTTTCGATTTAATCTCTCCCAGAGAAACGGTCGCGGCGACCCGTTTCTGGATGGAGGGATCATCCAGCATGCCGATGAGGTATTCCTCGGCACCCGGGACAGGAAGCTTGCCCAGGATGCGGGTGGCGAAGCCTTCGAGTCCGGCGGAGGCTATCTTTTCCCTCTCCTTCAGGATTCTTCGGGAAACACTGCTGTCGCCGATGGCAATAAGAGAGGTTACTGTTTCCCTTGCTATCGGTTTAGGGCTGTTCAGAAAAATATCGTAGATAACGGGTATGGCTGCCGGGTCACCGATCTCACCCAGGGCCTGGATGATAACTTTTCTTGAAACACCGGAATCGTCTTTTTTTAAAAGTTCTATCAGATAGGGGACAGATTTCCTGATCTTGAGGTCTCCCAGAGCGGAGACCGCGCAGTTCCGGACGGCCTGGTTCTCGTCCTCTTTCAGACGTTCCATGATGACCGGCGCCAGACTTTTGTCCCCGGTCTTTCCCATGGCGATCAGTGCGTGACTGCGCATTCTCCACCGGTCGCTTTTCACGGCCTCCCTGAGCCGGGGAACGGCCTCCTCCTTCATGGATATCCATTTCAGGTACTCTTTCTGGACCGGGTCCTCGCCGACCTGTTTTTCATTGCCATCCCTGTCGGCATCGCCGCAGGCAGGAAGAAGAGATAAGGTGAGAAGGATCGGGAGAAGAATGGATCGTTTCATTGCAGGGATTCCAGTTTATCCTGATAGGTTTTCAGTTCCTTTTCCAGTTCGCCTATGTCCTCGTCACTTCCGGACAGGGTCTTTTTATCCAGGTACTCTTTTCCGGTCTCACGGCTCTTCTCTTCCACGCGGTCGAGGATATACCGAACGAACTCGATTTTATCTTCCGTTTCTTCGGTTTTCATTTCGTAATACTTTCTGGTCTCTTCCTTCGTGGCCGTGCCTTTCCGGACCTTGTTCCCCAGAAGGATCATCTCCTTCATGAACGAGCCCTGTTTTTTCCGCTCCTCTTCACTCAGTTCTCCCGGAATGAACATGTTCCCTGGCATCTTCTCTCTCATTCGGGCGAACTCCCTTTCGTTCTCCAGTTTTTCTTCCGGCGTAAGGGTGCGTCGACGTATCCGTTCTTTGGCGTCCGGTTCATCACGGGATAAGGAGTGGACAGAACCGAAGATACCTCGCTGACCTCTGTCGGAACCTGATTCAATGGTCTGTTCTGTTGTATTATTTCCTTCCGGGTCCGCGTTCCGCGCGCATTTTCTCAGAAGAATTGAGAGCGCGACAAGGAGAGTCAGGACAATAAGCGCTATGATAATCGTGTTTTTTTTCAATGTTCTTCGTTTCCCTTTATGTTACAGGAGGTTTCCGGTAAAAATATGCAACAGGCTTTCATGCTCTGTCAAGCTGTTACAGTC
>CAZYBU010000059.1:8170-14579 GCA_964645775.1 uncultured Leptospirales bacterium
GGGCAAAGAAAAAGGCGGACACGTGTCCGCCTTTCATAGTGGGTATTCGATCTTCTTTCTTAGATGAATATTTCAATAACCCACTGAACTGCCTGGCCGATCCATGAATCGATCAGGCCTCTCGGATCGTAAGGATCCTTGTAGAGGGTATCATTTTCGGATGCCTGGAATTCATCAACGTTTCCAAGGCCTGCTGCGTAATTGTAATCGATAGCGTCAGCTATGAAATTGGCGACAGTCGCCTGGCCCGTTGAGCTGAGGTGAACACCGTCCAGGCTGAAAATGCCGCCCAGATAATCGGCCGTAACGATTCGTCCCGAGGGATAACCACTGCCGTTTTTCAGGTTGTGGCCGTAGGTCAGAATGTCATCGAAAATGGTGTTTACATCGAGGAAAGCCCATCCGTTAGCAAGGGCGTACCCTTCGATAATGTCGTTGAACTGCTCTGTACGGGCCGTGATCTGGTTGATATCGGAAGGAGTGAGTACTTCATCAACGTCCGATACGTTGGTGTTCCAGAAGGCCTTGTAGGAACCGGCGGGAACGTCCGGGTCATTGGCCGGTTCCAGGTAAGGTATGGCCACGACATCGGGAAGGTTTATCAGGATAGCTCCCTCAATGCTTCCTTTAGATGTTATTTTGGAGATAAGCTCGCTGTATTTCTGCTGAAAGTCAGCCAGAGGTGTCAGCTTGCCGGCGTCTGTGAAAAGGGCGCAGCTCAGGGTATCGTTGTTTCCCAGCCATACGCTGACAAAAGTGGGATTTCGATCCAGAGCCTGGGTGACCATCGGTGCTCCGTTCTTGCCCAGGGCGAGCTTGTAGTAACCACCTTCGTCTCCCCCTGATTCAAGGGCCGTGCGAATATCGGCGCCGGTTATGCCGAAGTTATTGATACTATCCTGGTCGTCCCAGTCATCCACTCTGTCGCCACCGGTAATGGCATAGTAGTACTCATACCAGGCGATGTTATTTTTGCCGACATCTTCCATGTTAACGAGAAAACCGGGAAACCGTAGAAGACCCTGGACAAATTCCGTGTTCATGAGGTTGGCCAGCCTCTTGCCGTAGGTATCCGGCTGGCGGGTTTCGTCAACCGACCCGCCCTGGAACCCGTGGGTAAGACTGTCTCCCATGGTTACATAGGTATCGAACATCGGGTCGATGGCTACCTTTTCAGGCGGCGCGGGAGGCGCACTGGAAAAAGCAAGGAGATGGGATGCTGAAAAAAGTATGACTGCGAGCATAAGGGGTACGCGTTTCATATAGTCCTCCTGAGGTATGACTGACCTTTCGCAGAGTACGGAGCCCTGGCGGGGCAGTTAAATGAGGTAACCGTCCATCCGGTCTCTTTCTCTACATTAATTATTGGACATAAGAAGTTATTGGACATAAGAAGGCATATGTCAAGCTGCATAGCTGGAATACATATAAAAAAATACCAGCAGGTTGAACATTTACAGGTCAATTTGTTAAAAAAGAATACTATCATTGGAGCTAAATGAGACGTGCTGCACTCCGTTTTTTTCTCAATCTCATATCTGAAATCTGAAAGGAAAATCACTTCAATTGAATGAGGAGCAGTTCATACTGGTTTCTGATAAAGAGATACCTGTCGAATCTTTTATCCCCCGGTATGGGAGAATCCGCTGATAAAAGGTTTGATGGATAGAATCAATCAAGTGGGTCACCTTTTTCCCGGTAACGTCTGTTTCACGTTTCAATACATCGCGTGGTACACATGGAAGATCAGGAGTAATCTGGCCCCCTCCCAGAAAAGAAAACATTCCTGAAGGCCCAGGCGGTACCGATAACTATCGGCGCCACCGTCTATTTCTGGTGTTTTTCTGACTGCAAGCGCACAAATTCTAACATGGCGTATATATTATTTTTTAATATTTCTCTTGTCATTATGGCTTTATCTGTCATAATCCCGCCCATATTGGGATATGACAATGCTTCGTCTACTCTTTCTCTTCGTGCCGGTATTCTTTCTGTTCTGTGCTTCACAGGCACAGGGAGAGAACGTGCCGGAGGTGGCCAACCTGGATGGAACGCCATCTCTGGTTATCTCCGCTTTTGAGGACCGGGATGGCAACCTGGAGATATCCGATGTCCGGAACATGGATTTCGAACCGGCAGGTGTAGATGGAATCAACCTGGGATTCACGGATTCTGTCTGCTGGATAGAATGTACCGTCACCGTTGAGAAAGAAGAGGAGGTATTCCTTGAAATCGCCTACCCCATGCTCGATGATATACGCTTTTACGGCAAAGAGGATGGTGTCTACAAGCTGCAAAGATACGGAGACCGCTTTCCCCATGGAATGAAGGAGGTACTCCATCCCTTTTTTGTCATCCCCCTTGAGCCGAAGAAAGGAGTGAACCGGTATTACCTTCGGGTTCAGTCAAAGTCTTCTATTATCGTACCTCTCAATATTTACAGTGAGAAAGAATTCCGGAAACGGAATCTAAATCTCATGATGCTCTACGGGCTCTTCTACGGCATTCTCCTTATCATGATTCTGTATAACCTGTTTATCTTCTTCTCCCTCAGGGACATATCCTATATCTTATATATTCTCTACATATTTTTATTCGGTCTCCAGGAGATGACCTTCGACGGCTCCGGGCCCCTCCTTCTCTGGGGGGAGTATCCGGTCATGAATAATCCATCCTTCTACATCTTCGGGGTGAACATCGCCATCCTGCTTTTTACCCGTACATATCTTAATGTGCGTAAAAAACTTCGGCCTGGGGATTACCCTCTCGTCACGCTCATCGCCCTCGGCGTTACGGGGCTTATCGTGAACATTGTTTTCCCTGCCGATATGTCGCCCTATTCCGCTTACCTGACGTTATTAACGGTCGCTACTGTCATACCTGTAACGGTCATCATTATCAGCAGGGGAGAGAGGTCCGCTATCTTCTTTCTCCTTTCCTGGATAATTCTTCTCCTTTCCGGGGGAGTCCGGGGACTTATCGGAATAGGCCTGGTCCCCATGGACCCTTCATTCGACATGGTATTAAAGGCCGGCTCCGCTCTTCAGATACTCCTCTTCTCTTTCGCTCTGGCTGACAGGATCAATGCCATAAAGAAACAGTTAGAGAGAGAATTCCGGGCCCACCTGGAAGCGGACAGTAAAATCCGGGAGAAGAACCAGGAGCTGGAAGCTCTGAACGAGGACCTCAGGGCCTCCATGGAAGAGCTGGAGGCGACAAATGAGGAGTTCGAGGTACAGAACGAGGAACTCATCGAGTCTCAGCAGGAGCTTATGGAGAGCGAGGCTACGTTCAGGACCCTGACGGAATCGGCCCCGGTCGGTATCCTGATCTACCGGGATGATTACTGGAGGCATGCCAATCCCGCCTCGGAGACGATCTCCGGGTACAGCCGTGATGAGCTCCTGACTATGAGATACTGGGACTTTATCCATCCCCTGGACCGTGAGATGGTGAAGAAGCGGGGGTACGAACGACAGCAGGGCCATGATCTCGTGGATAACTACGAGATCCGCATAGAGAGGAAGGACGGGGAGAGCCGATGGTGCAATATCCGGGTGGTTCCCCTGAGATATGAAGGTCAGCAGGCCTTTCTTCTCATTCTGATCGACATCACGGAGAGGAAAACAGCCGAGGAAAAACTTCTTTTGTCAGAGAAGAAATTTTCCAGCGCCTTCAAGGCCAGCCCGACCCTTATCACCATAACGACTCTGGAGGAGGGCGCATTTATGGACGTGAATGATACCTTCGTTCGCGTCAGCGGGTTCAGTCGGGAGGAAGTCATCGGCAAAACCTCCCGTTCCATGAACCTGATTCCCTATTCCGAGGACCGTAAGAAACTGGCCTATCTTCTTAAAAGGGACGGTTTCGTTGAAAAAGAGATAACGAAATACCGTACCCGTTCCGGTGAGGACAGGATCGGCTATTTCTCCGCCAATACCATCGAATTACAGGAGAGGCCCTGTGTCCTCTCTGTGGTATCCGATGTAACCGACCTTAAACGGATCGAGGAAGCCCTGCGGGAGAGCGAGACGAAGTACAGGGAGCTTGTGGAGCTGCTTCCACAGGTGATCTGCGAAACCGATCTTGAGGGCAACCTAACGTTCAGTAACCGGGTAGGTTTCGAGATGACAGGATACACGCCTGAAGATATGGAGAAAGGGCTCAATATTCTTGATCTTCTGGTGCCCGACGATCGGGAGAGGGCTGTCGCAAGCATGATAAGCCTCTTTCAGAGGGGATACCAGGGAGGATATGAATACACGATCCTGAGAAAAGATGGAGGTACCTTCCCCGCCATAATCTACAGCGATCTCATCGAAAATGAGGAAAACGTCATCGGAGTTCGTTCCATTGTCATAGATATCACCAAAAGGAAGAACGCGGAAGCCGAGCTTCGCAAACGGGAAGAGCAACTCATGGACATCTCCCGGAATATGCCGGGTGTGATCTACCAGTTCTATTTTAAGAAGTGGGAAGAATGGGGATTTAATTACATAAGCGAGAAGTCCCGGGAAATTCTCGGACTGGAGAATAACCCTGATGATTTCTACATGAGATTCATTAACCGGGTTCCCGAGGCTACGGCTATCGAAATGATCCGCACCCTCAGGCGGGCCATACGGAATAACAGTGAATGGGACTATGAAACGGAATATATACGACCGGACGGGGAAACTATATGGATAGTCCTCATGGCCAGTCCCGCTTACTATGAAAGCGAGGTCCTTTACAACGGGTTCTGCTTTGATATAACCGAGCAGAAAAACGCGGCACTGGAAAGGGAGAGGCTGGAGGGCCAGCTCCGCCAGGCCCAGAAGATGGAGGCCATAGGCCGCCTCGCCGGGGGGATCGCCCATGATTTCAATAATCTTCTGACAGCCATAATCGGTAACGCCGACCTGGCCATGGAGACCCTTGATGAGAAGGAACCGGTCTACGAGAATATCGAGGACATCTCCCTGACCGCCCAGAGGGCGGCCGGTCTGACCCGTCAGCTCCTGGCCTTCAGCAAAAAACAGATAATAGCTCCGACTACCCTGAACCTCAACGACATTATCCATGCCGTGGAAAGAATGCTTCGTCGTATTATCGGTGAAGATATCGAAATGAAACTTCTTCCCGGCGAAGATCTGTGGAACATCAAGGCCGACCCTTCCCAGCTGGAACAGCTTATATTCAACCTGGTTGTTAACTCCCGCGACGCCATGCCGGAAGGAGGGGAGCTGATCATTGAGACCGGGAACCGGGAGCTGGATGAAAAATTCATATCGGATAATCCCGGTTCTTCTCCCGGTCCCCATGTTGTTCTCTCTGTCCGGGATACCGGCATCGGCATGGAAGAGGAAATCGAGGAGAAGGTCTTCGAACCCTTCTTTACTACGAAAGGTGAGCTGGGTACAGGCCTGGGGCTTTCCATCGTGTACGGAATCGTTCAGCAGAACGGCGGTTTTATCAAGATCTCAAGTGAACCGGGTGAGGGGACCGTTTTCTCCCTATATTTCCCTGCCGTGAAAGAGGGAATCACTGTTGCGGCCGAGAAGAAAGGAGAAGACAAATTTCCCAGGACATCCCACGGGGAGAGAATCCTTATCCTTGAGGACGAGGACGCCGTGAGAAAACTGGCTGTCCGGGCCCTCAGGGAATCAGGTTACGAAATTCTTGAGGCTTCAAACGGCCGGGAGGCCCTGGAGATCTGCAAAGAAAAGGAAGATGAGATCGATCTTATACTTTCCGATGTTGTCGTGCCCGGCCTGAGCGGTCCGGACCTGGTGGATACGATCCGGCGGACCTGTCCGAAGATGAAGGCAATCTTCATGTCCGGGTATACCGAGCATTCCATTTCACAAAACGGTATCCTGCGTGACGATATACACTTTATCCCCAAACCCTTCCGGCCTATAGAGCTTATCAGGAAGGTCAGGGAGGTCCTGGACGGGGATTCAGACTGACCCTGTACTTTGGAAAAGGACGATCATGAACATTACTCTTTAAGGCTGGATGCGCCCGGTGTTTATGTCCATTTTTTCACGGCGAAAAAAGGACCCAAAAACGGTCCAGCGCAATTTCGAATTACTTCATTTTGCTTTCTTTATTTCCGATGGTATCGGGTTTTTTTGCTCTCCTCAAATCTTTTTTGCGAGAGCTTGCTCACCGGGAACGTTCCTGAATTCCGACTTCGTCGAGATTACTTTTTCCTTTGACTTTTGCTTTCCTGAAATTTCTATTTCGAGGGGTGTTAGCGCGAACACCCCTCGAGCTCCCCGCGCGCCGCTGCCGGTCGACGCCATTTTGTGCCTCCTGCACGGCGTCGACATTCGAAAATCCTTTTTCAGCACGTGGCCTTCTTTGCTTTCATACATTCATGCCACCGGGGATGTGCGGCATCCTGCCTACATCCCCTCGTTTC
>CAZYBU010000060.1:0-14116 GCA_964645775.1 uncultured Leptospirales bacterium
GGAGATCCACTTATAAGTTCATGAGATTTTGTATTGACAGATGGGCTCAGTTAAATATTATCAGCAATGTTATACGGCATAATAATATTTCCTTGTTCAAGGCTATAAGAGATACTGTCACAGCCAATGTCCATGCGATTTATTACTGGAAAGATCCCATACCTTTTATTGTGTATTATTTCCATAACCTGCCCGCTGCTGTCATTCGAAGTATTATCAACAGGGTTATACACAAACTAAGGAAATAGTTTTATATCAATGCACCCCATAAAACTCCTGCTCACAGCAACCGGCAGTCCCGGCGCCTCCACCTTCATACGATACCTTCGTGATCACGTCACGGAACGGGACATAGAGATCATCGGAACAGACATGAGCCGGGACGCCATCGGCCGGTTCCTCTGCCACGATTTTTACCAGGTCCCGGCCGCTTCCCATCCGGATTATATTTCTGAATTGAAATCCCTGGTAGAAAAAGTACGGCCCGATGTTCTCTTCTGCGCCTCCTCTTATGAGGTGCCTGTCATTGCCGAACACAAAGAGGATCTGGAGAGATTGGGCCCGAAGGTCATCGTCGCCTCACGGGAAGCGGCCGAGGCGGGAGGCAACAAATTTAACCTCTACGAGACCCTCAGGGACGTGCCGGACGTAAAAATACCCCGGTACCATAGCCCGGCGACCCTGGACGAGTTTCTTAAGATGGCCAGGGACCTGGGGTACCCCAAAAAGCGTGTCTGCTTCAAACCCCATTTCTCCAAGGGAAGCCGGGGCTTCCGTATCATCGACGATTCCATCTCACGAAAGGACCTTCTGCTGAACTACAAGCCGGACAGCACCTTCATCTCCATGGACGAGTTTATCTCCATATTCTCAGACGAGCCGGAATTCCCGGACCTGCTTCTCATGGAATACGTGGAAGGGGAGGAGATCGACGCCATGACCCTGGCCGCCGGCGGCGAGGCCCTTCTCGTTACCTGCAAGACCCGGGAGACCACCCGGGGAGGTGTCATCATGACCGGTGAGCTGGTGGACCGGCCTGAGATCGTTCAGGCCTGCCGGGCTATAATCCGGGAGATACCTATCGACTATAACTCCGGCATGCAGTTTATTGACGGCAACCTTATCGAGATAAACGCCCGGGTATCCACCTTCATTTACCAGGACGATCTCATCGAGCCCTATCTTTCCATCAAGCTGGCCCTGGGAGAAATCTCACCGGAGGAGGTGAAGGAATACCAGGCCAGGATACGCTACGGACGCAGGATGCTCCGGTACATGGATCAGGTGTTTTGGGACAGTTAATGGTATTCAGTGATGAGTAATCAGTGATTGTGGTCATCCTTTCACCTGGAGCTTCCCTGCCTGTCCCGGGTACCGGGAAGTTCCGACTTCGACGAGAACGAAGGGCCCTCCCATGACGAAAGTTTGATATCACAAACCCTATTCCTTGTTTACCTTCTCCAGGACTTTTCGGTATTTTTCCAGATCACCCTTTTCCGCTCTTTTGGAGAGATATTCTTCTGTTTCCAGAGCCGCTATCTTCTCTGTAACCGCGCTGGCGATTAACTGATTAATGGATACCTTTTCTTTTTTGGATAATTGTTTCAATCTTTCATGTAACGAATCAGGGACGCGTATGCTGAGTGTTCCCATGGCTATCCTCCAATCCTTGTGAGATACGTTTCAGGTGTTACCGGTTCAATTCCAAACAGAGACGCCTCCTGGAAGTCCTTCAGGTTGTAGGTTACAATATATTGTGATGATGAAGATACAGCAAGTTCAAGTATATGGTCATCATAGGGATCTTTCAAGATCGGTCTCCATGTAAAGTTCCGACAATCTTCCTTTCAGTTTATGCAGCCTGAGTGAAGGATGAGAGGGATTTAATTCCAGTAATTTGAGTGTCTTCTCGTACTGTCTCAGTATATCAGGATGCTTTTTCAGAAATTTTTCAGCTCTCCTGAGGTACGATTCCGTATAGAGTATCTCAGCCACGAGTTATTCGTTTAATGTGTTCTTCCACGGGTTCTTTGACGTAGTTTCCCTGTTCCAGGTCTCTTATGGACTCCTGAAGGGCGGCCTCCAGCTTGTATTCCCTCAGATAGTGATATTTTTCTATGGGAATTACCACGTATTTCTCTTTACCGTGAACCGTTATGATGACCTCGGAATCTTCAGAGGTTTCCCGTGCTATGGATGAGATCCCCTTTGTTTTTAACTCATTGGCTGTTATGAATCGAGGCATGAGGTAATCCTTATAGTAGTTTTAATAATAGTACTATCTATAGTACTATAAATCAAGCGAAATAGTTGGATGGGGAACAGGTAACAGGTATGAGGGATTAGTGACTGGTGAATAGTGACAGTTGATGAGTGATTCCCGACGAAGACGGGATTCACCCGTCACCTGTCAATCATAGCTGAACTTTAATGTAATTGACTCAATCCAAATCACCTGTAAGTGTAGTTCGCGTAATTCAAAGACCCTGGTAATTCCCGGTTAGTAACAGGAAGTGTCCCTTGAGACTATCAGAAGATCAGGTAGAAGTAATACGGAAAACAGTGGTACGTCATTTCGGCGAGGAGGCGCGGGTCTTTTTATTCGGTTCTCGTGTTGATGACAGCAAAAAGGGCGGGGATATCGACATCCTTATACGAGCGGATTATTCTCCTGAAGAAATGTTTCTTCGAAAGTTAGAGACTCTGACCGATTTGCACTTCGAGCTGGGAGAACGGAAAATTGATGTGGTGACATCGGGAACATCGGAAAAGGATGCGACAAAACCTGTAATACAGGAAGCGTTGAAAAGCGGGGTGGAGCTTTAATGGGCCCGGAGGTTATCCATACCATAGAATCCTCTATCAGGGAATGTGACAGCCATATACTCAGGCTCAGGCGGGCATATAATCTTTTACGTGAATTCTTTCCACTCTCAGAGGAGGCGATGGCCGTACTGGCCGAAGAAAGGATTGAGCATATTGATCAGTTTATTTACCGCTTTATAAAGCTCCAGGATTCCATGGGGGTAAGGCTTCTTCCATCCCTTCATTCCTGGCTCCAGGGAGAAGTTAAGCCGATGCCGTTCCTTGATATACTGAGCGACCTGGAGAAGTTCGGCGTAATGCCTTCGGAAAGGGATTGGCAGTTTTTCAGGAACCTGAGAAATAACCTGGACCACGACTATCCGGAAAATATTGATCAAACCGTTATTACCTTAAATACCCTTTTTGAATACTGGCACAGTATGGAAAACATTTATCTGGATGTTCGGAGCTATTGTATCGATAGAATCGAAGAAATAGATAGTAAACTGAATAATATCAGCTGAATGAAAAAATTTTCGAAAAAGACATGAAAACTCAAATGGATGATTCCGTTTACATGCAGATTATAAAAGATTGTTTCTGGGAATATGATATGACTCCTGAGGCTATAGGGGAGCTGGCGGATTCCGATGATTTCCGAAAGAAGATGTTTCTCTACCAGAAGATCATGGAGAACAGCACCCATCTCCTCAGAGATCTGGAAATATTCTCTCAACAAGACCTGCGTAAACTTCAAGGGGAATATCAGATCCCTCCTTTTAAAAGAGAATTCCTTGAAAAAAGAAAGAAGATTGTTGATTTTATCTTTTTCAGGAAAGAAATCGACATACCGGAATTACGATGGAGTCCTTAAATTACAGTGAAATATACAGGTTGCAGGATACTGTACTGGAGGATATTTTTTCTCATAATAATGAGTTCTATCTTACGGGAGGTACATGCCTGAACCGTTTTTACTATCACAAGAGATTCTCTGATGATCTTGATTTCTTTTGTCATGGTTCTAATATTTTCAGAACAGATACCCGTTTAATCAGAAACGAATTGCGAAAGAAGTATGAATTAGAGGTCCAGGTTGAAGGGCGTGACTTTGTGCGTTATTATATAAACAACACGTTACAACTTGATTTTGTTAATGATTCGACACCCCGGCTTGGTACTATCATTTTAACAGACGAGGGGTACAGGCTGGATACTCCCGAAAACATACTGAGCAACAAGATCACGGCCGTTCTTGGCAGGGATAATCCCAAAGATATTTTTGATATGTATCTGATTTGCATGTATCACTCCTTTGAGTGGCGGGAAATCATACGTAATTCCAAAGAAAAAGCGTTCTATAACAGTGAAGATTTGATTTTGAGACTTGAGACATTTCCACAGGATCTTCTTGATACTCTTGCGCTTTCAGACATTGATTTTCTGAAGGATTTTCAGAAATATTATGCGTACATGATCGAAGAAATAAAGAATGAATCGAAACATGTTAGCTTTGCTAAGCAGGTATAGATAGAAAAACATTTTATTGTTGGAAACCGCCATGTTTGAATCGAAAAACAACCGGGTCATGGTCCTGGCCCCTCACACCGATGACGGCGAACTGGGGTGCGGAGGTACCATCGCCCGCTTCATGGAAGAAGGGTACCAGGTCCATTACGCCGCCTTCTCCACGGCCCGGGAATCGGTACCCGACGGCCTTCCGAAAGACATTCTCGAGGTGGAGGTGAGGGAGGCAACGAAGCGGCTCGGTATTTTGCCCGGGCACCTGCTTGTCTATTCCTTTACGGTGCGGAAACTGAACTACGTCCGCCAGGAAATTCTCGAGGAGCTTGTCCGCATCAGGCGGGAGGTCGATCCGGGAATCGTCTTCCTTCCCTCGGACAGCGACCTCCACCAGGACCACTATACCGTGGCTCTGGAGGGGCAGAGGGCCTTCAAGGGGGCGACCATGCTGGCCTATGAGCTTCCCTGGAACAACATCACCTTCAAGTCCGAGGGTTTCGTCCGCCTGGAGGAGAGGCACATCGATAAAAAGATCGAAGCCATAGGCGCCTATCAGTCCCAGGCCGGCAAGCCGTATACCACGGCCGAGTACCTGAGAAGCCACGCCCACATGAGGGGTGTGCAGATCGGCACCCGGTACGCCGAGTGTTTCGAGGTCGTCAGGCTTGTGGTGTAGGATACCCCATGGACCTCTTTGACCTTCGTCTCTTTCAACGCTTCTTTATTCTCCGCAGTATCACGGGTGTGGCCCGGGAGCTGAAGATATCCCAGCCCACGGTCAGCTACAGGCTCTCCAAGATCGAAAAAGAGCTGGGAACAAAGCTCTACGATTACATGGGGGACTACTTCTTCACCGACGGCGCGAAGCTCTTCTACCGGTTCTGCGAGAACCTGCTGGCTGAATACGACGACCTGAAGGAGAAGATACGGACAACCAGAAGTCTCCGAATAACCCTCAGTATGACCGCCGCCTACCGCTACCTGGATGTCATCTACGACATCCTCTACGAGCTGGAGTATCAGCCGGACCTTGTTTCTACCACCTCCCTCTCCGCGCTTGAGGAGCTGGTGGAAGGGGAGTCCTTCGCCGCCCTGGTGGGCGGCTTTTCCGGAGAGCTCCCGAAGGGTATCGTCTCCAAAGAGCTGGACAGGGAGGATATCCGCCTGCTTTACCACCACGACCTTCCGGATGATCTCTCTGCGGTACCCCTCTTCCTGGATGACCGGGGATCGGGTCTTAACAACGCGGTGAGGGCCTACCTGGACGGTCGTGAAGATGTCACCATCCTGGGTGAGATGGGGACCGCCTTTGATAAACTGAAGCTGGCCCGGAGCCACAGGAGCGGGTTTTTTATCCCCGGGGTCTATCTCTCCTCCCTGAACCTTAAAGGTTTGACGGTTTCCGGGAATTACCGGTTCAGTCGTCCCATATTCCTATTATTTCGGGAAGGGGAGAGGGACCATGAGGTGATCCGTTCTTTAATCGAAAAATTAAATAAAAGTCAGTAAATTTTTAAATAAATGAATGAAGTAAGGAAAAACGTTCAGTTTTATGAAAAGGGGTTGAGGGGAAGTTACAGGTGAAGTGTGATGAGTGAAAGAGTGTTCGGTCGGGTACGTTCCTGCCTGTCCCGGGAACCGGGAAGTCCCGGGCAGAGTCGAGAGGCAAAGGACCCTGTTTTGAGACAGTTTCTGTTTCATGAGAGGACCCTTCAATCTTTTGATCTCAGGGATATTGCCGAAAAAACGTGCCAATCACGTATCACCCATCACTCATAACCAAACGAAAGAGGTAAACATGTTTTTCACAAAATCCAATTTTAAAAAAGCGCTTATCATCATAGCTGTTGCGGCGATGACCTTTGCCGTTATCGGTTGCGGCAAGAAAAAAGACGTCGATATCCGCTACGGCGGTCAGTACTATCCGGGTGAGTTTCTCCTGAAAGGTAAGGACTTCTGGTCCGGCCAGGGTCTCTTTGTCGAGCATATCCTCTTCAGTTCCGGCACGGAGAACAACGAGGCCCTCATAAGCGGAAACATCGACGTGAACGTGGGGAGCGATTCCAAGAGCGTGGCCCTCTTTAACGCCCTCGGTGACAAGGCCATTATCATCGGCACCGTCCAGAGGGGAAACCGGTATTCAACCATGGTCCCGGCCGACTCCGATTATAAGGACTGGGCCGACCTGAAGGGAAAAAAAGTGGGGACCCGTTTCGGCTCCGGCGCCGAGTTCGTTCTCCGGAAGTACTTCGACAGCAGGGACGACCTCTCCTGGGACGATTTCCAGTGGGTAAACCTCAAGACCGAAGATATGATCGCGGCCCTGGCCAGCGGCCAGATCGCTTCCTTTACGGTATGGGCTCCCACGGGAGAGGTGGCCGAGAGTCAGGGGATAGCCCGCGTTCTTAGAAGCTTTGGCGACGTTGCCCTGACACCTGTTTTGATTCATACCACGAAAAAATTCGCGACGGAAAACCGTGATCTGCTGGTGAAATTTTTGGCTGTTCACGTTAAAAAGGCTCGATTGATCAGGGAAGACCCGAAACAAGCGGCGAAATTTGCGGCGAAAGCCGCATCGGAAAAGGGAATGAAGATTGACACGAAAGCCTTTGAGCTTATCTTTGAAAAGATCGATTTCCAGGTAGGCTTTGAGCCTTCCCTCATGGAGGAGCTTAAAGGCACGGCCGAGTTTCTGAAATCCCAGGGCAAGATCAAAAAGATACCTGAATTCTACCATGATACATCCCTCTTCAAAGAAGCGGTTAAGCTGGTAGAAGAAGATAAGTAAGTAAGGAACAGAATGGGGAGATCCCTTACAGACAGAATTTTGACAGTGGCGCTGCCGGCCGGTCTGGCGGCGCTGCTGCTATTAATCTGGCAGTTCCTTTCCATAAGTGAAATTATTCCATCAGCCCTTTTTCCTCCTCCTTCGGAAGTCCTGAAGGAGGTCTTTATTATCGAGGGTCTGAGGGAACACATGGTCAGTTCCACCTGGAGGCTCATGGTCTCCGTCGGTATCGGTTTTTTGGCCGGCCTGGCCGTGGGCGTTATCGTCGGCCTTGTACGTTCCGCCGGTTTTATCGAGGATGTCATATCCTTTTTCATGTCGATCCCCGGTATCAGCTGGGCTCCCCTTTTTATCGTGATCATCGGTTTCGGTAACAGCACCATCCTGGCCGTGGGTATCCTCACCGCTTTCTTTCCCGTGGTCTACAACGTCCAGCACGGCCTGCGGGAGGTGGACCCGAACCTTGTCAATCTGGGGAGGACCATGGAATTCTCTCCCGTAAGGATGTTTCTCGGTATCCGTCTCCCGGCCATCATGAACTTTATCGTGATCGGCCTGAAGCTCTCTTTCGCCCGGACCTGGCGGACCATTATCGCCGTGGAGATGATCGCAGCGACCATGAGCGGGCTGGGATATATGATATTCGACTCAAGGGAACTCTTGAACACCCGGGTCATGTTCGCCGGGATCATGCTTTCAGGTTTTATCTATCTCTTCGTGGAGACGATTATCCTGAGGATCCTTGAAAAGGGGACCGTTGAACGATGGGGCATGAGGGCCAGCCATGAATAAGTGGATAAACAGAAAAAGCCTGATCCTGGTCGCGGGCCTCCTTCTTTTGGGAAGCGGACTCGGCCTGGGAGTCTTCGGTGTGGAGATCCTTTCCCATATCGGTATCAGCCTTTACCGCATGCTGACCGGATACCTTCTCTCCGTGCTGTTCGGTATCCTGCTCTCTGTCCTGATCGGCATGAACCGCTACGCCCGCATGGCGGTAAAGCCGTTACTCTCGTTTTTTATTTCCATACCTACTATCACCTGGGTGCCCCTGCTTTTAATCGTTACCGGTATAAGCGAGCAGACTATCATCATCACGATTATCCTGGGGGCCTTCTTCGCGATCGTCTTTAATATACTGGACGGCTTCGATACCGTGCCGGTGAGCATGGTCCGGGCGGCGCAGGTCATGGGTTACGGCAGGATGGAGATGATGTTCCGGGTAATGATACCCGCTTCCTTTAACAATATTCTGGTGGGCCTGAAACTCGGCATCGCCTATTCCTGGAGGGCCCTGGTGGGGGCCGAGATGCTGGCGGCCGCCAGCTTCGGCCTGGGGTACATCATATTCGTTTCCCGGAAGTTCTACAACGTTCCCATGATGCTCTACGGCCTGGCATTTATCGGTATCCTGGGGTACGTGATGAATCGTCTTATCGTGCGTTATATTGAATCGAAAACCTTGAATCGATGGGGGCTTTCATGATCATAGAATGCGAACAGGTGACCAAAAGGTTCGGCCGGCTCCAGGTCATCGAACCGGTCGACCTCTCCATACGGGAAGGGGAATTCGTGGTCCTGGTGGGACCGTCGGGATGCGGCAAATCGACCTTCCTCTACATGCTGGCCGGTTTCGAGAAACCGACCTCGGGTACGATCCGCATGCTGGGAAAAACGGTTGAGAAGCCGGGCCGCCGGGTAGGGTTCGTCTTCCAGGACTACGCCCTCTTCCCCTGGAAGACCGTGCTGGGGAACGTCACCAGCGGCCTCAAAATAAAGGACAAGAAGGAGAAACGGGACGTCGCCCTTCACTATATCGAGAAGGTCGGTCTCTCCGACTTCGTCCACGAATATCCCCACAGGCTTTCCGGCGGCATGAAGCAGAGGGTCGGCATCGCCCGGGCCCTGGCCTACGATCCTCCGGTTCTCCTCATGGACGAACCCTTCGGCGCCCTGGACGCCCAGACCCGGAAATATATGCAGCAGGAACTTACCCGCATCCTGCAGGATTTCAACAAGACCATCGTCTTCGTGACCCACAGCGTTGTGGAGGCGGTGTATCTCGCGGACCGGGTCGTGGTCTTCAGTAACCGTCCCTCAAGAATTCTGTACAATGAAAAGCTCGACTTTCCGGGCGAGCGGCATTATACAGGCGAGCGGTTCCTTAAATACCGGGAGGATATCCTCCATTATCTGAACCAGGAGACCGGTATCCGGGAGTAGAGAAGATTACTTTATTCTTGACTCTTTCCTGTTTACGTAATTCCTGTTTTCAGATAAAAGCCGCGCCCTGTTATCGGTTCGGGTGCCTTATCTTTACCATCGGATGGATCCATGGCCCGTATACTCATACCAGATTATCCCGGACAGCAGGTTGTATCCGCCATACGTACTCTGGTGCGTGAGAGGGGGGATTCCGTAACCCTGGCAAGTTCCCTTTCATCCCGCGAAAAATTCTTTTCCAGCCGGTATATAGACGGAAACATACCGGTTGCCCATCCCGGCAGAGAGCCTGAGCAATATCTTGACGACCTGGTTCGAATCCTTGACCGGGAACCCTATGATATGCTCATGCCCTTCGGCTATAACGCCTACGCGGCTCTGGCACCCCGTTCAGATTTGTTCGAGAATAGAATCAGAACTCTTTTACCGTCTCTGGAATCATACCGTGTCGCCGTGGATAAACAGAGTTCCGCCCGGCTCTGCCATACACTCGATATAAAAATCCCGCAAACATTTTCCGCCGTAAGGTCTCACAATACTGAAGAAATCATTGAAACGGCCGGTTTTCCCCTGGTCGTGAAGGTTCGAAGCGGAACCGGTGTGGAGACCGGTCTCCGCTACGCCCGGAACCGGGAGGAGCTGAATGGGGCTTTCCGGGAACTTTCACCCGGTGACCGGATTCCCCTCATGGTCCAGGAACTGATCCCCGGTTACATCCATGACGCCTGCCTTCTCGCCCGGGATGGGGAGGCGCTGGGGTTGGTGACCCAGGTGAGAAAGGTTATGAAACCGGTCTGGGGAGGGGTGGGTGCCCTGAATATCACCACGGAAGACCAGGAACTTGCACAACTGGCCCGGAAGCTGGTCCGGGAACTGAAGTGGTCCGGCCCGGCCCAGGTGGAGTTCAAGAAGGACGAGAGAGACGGCTCGTACCGGTTTATCGAATTCAACACCAAGTTCTGGGGAACTCTCGACCTCTCCATCAGGGCCGGTGTGAATTTTCCTGTCATGATGCGTGATCATTTACTGGAAGGGAGAATCGAACCGGGAATCTCCCGGCCGGGCGCGGCCTACTATTTTATGGCCTCCCAGCTGACCCTGGCGAGGCGGCAGATGAAAAGGGAAGGGTGGAGACTGAAGGATTTTCGGACCTGGCCTGTTACCCGGCGTTTCCGGGACTTCGACTGGAGGGACCCTTTGCCTGACATTCACCGGCGCCTCGCCGTGTGGAAGAAACTCCTTCTGGGCCGGACAGGCGCCGTTAACCGGAACATCCCCCTGGAGGTTATTCTGGGACATAAACCGGGAGAGGCCGGGTGAATCCCGAGATAGGCATAGTTATCCCTCCCGGTTTTGAACCGGAACGAAGGTATATCCTCCGTGTATTGCTGGATACATTCCTCGGGGTTCCTTTTCATGTGAGGGTCGATAATCGGCAGGATTGGGAACTGCGCCTCCCGGACGGGATACTTGCCATAAACGACGCCTTTTTCAGCAGGATGGAGGGAAAAGAATACCGGATGAAATCGTCACTGCCCGTGGAACCTTCCTGGTACAGCGACACCTCTACCGGAGAGGAACTGCCGGTCCTCTACGGTACGCCTGATATCCGGGTGGGGCAGGATCGGGTTACCTGCGGCATCGATCTGTTCGCATCAGCTTTTTTTATGCTGAGCCGCTGGGAAGAGACGGTCCGGCCGGACCGGGATGAGCATGGACGGTTCCCGGCCATCGCTTCCACCGCCTGCCGGTGGGGGTTTCTGGACCGGCCGGTGGTGAACCTGTACGCGGAAACGCTCTGGCAGATGCTTCTTCACCTCGGATATAAAGGAAAACGTAAAGAGAAAAAGTACCGGCTTGTGCCGACCCATGACATCGACAATGTGCGGTATCCTGCCTCGTTAAAACAGTTCGCCGGGGACATCATAAAGCGTAAATCCCTCCGGGAATTCAGGCTCCGCGTGAAGTACAGGCGGGATAACCCCTACGAGATATACGACCGGCTCATGGACCTCTCGGAGACGAGGGGAGTGAAAAGCCGGTTCTATTTCATGGCCGGGGACCGGCACCCGTTTGACAATCTGTATGACATGAACGATCCACTTTTCCTGGAAATGACCCGGAACATCATTGAACGGGGCCATGTAATCGGTATCCATCCCGGCTACAAGACCTGGAAGGAGCCGGATGAACTTCTCCGTCAAAAAGAGAGGCTTGAGAGAGCCATCAGCCGGGAGGTCACCGAGGGCCGACAGCATTACCTCCGGTTTTCCGTGCCGGAGACCTGGCGGGCCTGGGAAGCTGTCAGACTTAAAACTGATCTCACTCTCGGGTACGCTGACCGGGAGGGTTTCCGCTGCGGAACGGGCAACGCCTTCCCGGTCTTTGACGTGAAACAGAGGAAAGAGCTAAAACTCCATGAGCAGCCCCTTATCGTTATGGACGGTACCCTGAAGAACTACCGGAAAATGACAGCGGAGGAGGGCCTGAAACGGCTCAGGTTTTTCCGGGCTATCTGTCGGAAATACGGTATGCCTTTTACCATACTTTTTCATAATACCATTGGTGAACCTGTTACCTGGCCCGGGTGGATGGAAGCCTATGAAGCATTTCTCAGGGATGAGAATTGACCCCCCTGGAGAGTATCGGTTTGCCGTAAGATTCTATTACATAGATGACGCAGAGATCTGTTATTCAGAGTCCCGGAGGATGAAGAATCTTTTCATAAGTATCCCCGATTCACAGGAATAATGTTTCTTTCCCGACATGGTCGCAATAAAAATTTTTTCATTTTTACCTCCCGCGACGTGTACCTTATAAATCCTTATTGCTTGACCCGGGAGGTGTATTACGCTATGATGAATGAAAAGGGTAGTGACATGACCTTGCGAGAGGAAGAGCTTTTACAGATCGGGACCTACGTCCGGCGGAACCTGCCCAACTGGCTGGCTGATATCCCCTTTACCCGTCACTTCCATGAACGGGACCTCGAATTAAGGGAACGGATTGTCCGCGTGGAAGAAGAGCTGAAGTCCCAGAGAGAGCTGATGAAACAGGGATTTGAGCAGGTTGATAAACGTTTCGAACAGGTTGATAAACGTTTTGAACAGGTTGAGAAGCGTTTTGAATCCTTTGAGAAGCGTTTTGAATCCTTTGAGAAGGGATTTACCCGGATTACGGCCCTCGTAACTATCGGCTTTGCTATGATCACGGTTTTAATCACGGTATTCAGGTTTATCACACCGTAGAAAGAGTCTATTACCTCTCTCCCTTTTTTGTTGACAATTATCGGTCTTGCGTCAGGATACCCCTTTCCGGATTGAACCTTTTACAACCGGAAAAAATGTTTTCCGCCCCGCAGCGGATCAGATCAACTTTTAACCTGGCCGACGCCTCCCCGATGGCTCTGGCAGTCGATCCTGGAATAACCCTTGATAATGACTACTACGTCTATGGAACAGAAAAGGGAATCTCCTTTGACAATCTTCTCCGACAATACCTGGATTGAACGGTCCCTTTTCCTGTTGTTTCATGAAACCAGAGGATCGTTCCAAAGATCGTACATTCCTGTCTGACTTCTGTTAATAAATATAAAGGTAGCATTATGAAAAAAGCTCTCATTACCGGAATCACAGGCCAGGACGGATCGTACCTGGCGGAACTACTTCTGGAAAAGGGATACGAGGTCCACGGCATGGTCCGCCGAAGCGCCAGCGAGGACTTCCGGGGAAGCTATGCCCGCATAGAGCATATCCTTGATAATTTCACCCTGCATCACGCTTCCGTGGAGAATTTTTCCCGTGTCCTTGAAATCGTCAACAGGGTCCGTCCGGATGAATGTTATCACCTCGCGGCCCAGAGTTTTGTTCACCTCTCCTTCGAGGACAGCTTTACCACCCTATCCACGAACATAAACGGTACTCATCATCTTTTATCAGCTATACGGGAGACAGCGCCGGAGTGCCGGTTTTATTTCGCGGCCACCTCCGAGATGTTCGGAAACACGCCGGAGTTCCCTCAGAGGGAGACCACTCCCTTCGCGCCCAGGTCTCCTTACGGCATAAGTAAACTTACCGGTTATGAACTGACCCGGAATTTCCGTGAGGCGTACGGCATGTTCACCCTTTCAGGCATCCTTTTTAACCATGAGTCTCCCCGAAGGGGAGTCACCTTCCTTACCCGGAAGGTGACCCGTACCCTGGGCGCCATTAAGCGGGGAGAGACCAACATGCTCGTGGTTGGCAACATGGAGGCGAAGCGTGACTGGGGGTTCGCCGGAGATTATGTACGGGCCATGTACCTTATGCTTCAGCAGGATGAGCCGGAGGATTTTGTCGTGGCCACGGGGGAAACCCATTCTGTCCGGGAGTTCATAGATGAGGCCTTCAACGCGGCCGGCATGGAATACACCCTGGTAGATTTGTCCGGGATGAGTATAGAGGCCGCGGACCGTGAATGCGAAGAACTCGCTTCCGACAGCGGCAGGGTCTACCTGGTCCGGCATCCCCGTTTCTACAGGCCGGCCGAGGTCGATTATCTCCTGGGTGATGCCACGAAGGCCCGACAGAAACTGGATTGGAAACCGGAGGTCGGTTTCAAAGAGCTTGTCAGGATGATGGTGGATGGGGATCAGTGATGAGTGGTTATTTTTTTTTCATTGAGTAAATTTATCCGACTTCGCTATTGTTGCAAATAGCCTGAAATCTTTTTTGCGAGGCCTTGCCCTCCAGGTATCCTTATTGTACTTTCTTTGCTTGTCCAAAGAAAGTACCAAAGAAA
>CAZYBU010000061.1:0-12685 GCA_964645775.1 uncultured Leptospirales bacterium
CATATCCTGATTTTTAATGGCGGACCATTTATGCTCACTCTTTGATAAAGCACAGGTTTTTCTTTCGTTTGATACGTCATGGTAAGTACATAGGATACCCTTTCATGAACCGATTATCGATGAAAGCAACATTCGTGGCTTTCTTCGCGGTTATCCTTATGGGATGTTCCAATATGAAGAATTACGAGCCCTTTTCAGGTGGAGGAGGTAGCGGTTCGGGAGGGGGCGCCTTTTCCGCGTCTCTGACCGTGGAGGACGACGCTCCCGTCGTGCCTTCAGGCCGGGTCAACCTTACCATCGACGGTAATCATATTCATGAGATGCGCTTCCGGGATTTCGGCGGGCTCTGGACTCCCTGGGAACCCTATGCTCCCGCGAGGACATGGAATCTGCCCCGAGGTTCCGGTTTGCGGACCGTGGAGGCGGAGTTTAGAGATTCGGAGGGAGTCGTTATTGTCGACAGTGACGACGTTTATCTTATGGAGCAGGTCTTCGCCTCGGACGGGGCTCCCGAGGATCATTTCGGAACGGATATCGACCTGTCTGACGACGGTCTGACCCTGGTGGTCGGTATGCCAGGGGACAACGGCAACGATTCGGGTTTTTTCAACGACAGGGGCGCCGCGTATGCGTATGTCTGGAACGGTACGATCTGGGAAGAGAGCCGGTTGACCGGCCCCGATTGTCTTGCGGGAGATCATTTCGGATACTCCGTGGCCATAAGCGGCGATGGCGAGATCATTGTGGTGGGCGCCCGGGATCATGAAGTCGATTTCCCGGGACAGGGAGCCGTTTACGTTTTTATACGAAACGCTTCAGACGGTTGGGATTATTATGAAAAATATTCCGCCCCGGCCGGCGCGGAGGACGATTCCCTGGGATATTCCGCGGCCATATCCTCGGACGGTTCGGTCATAGCCGCGGGAGCACCCTACAGGAACGGCGGAAGAGGAAGCGTCTTTGTCTTAAGGGGCGATCCGGATACGGGTTGGAATGTGGATACGGAGTTGACGGCTTCGGACGCTGAGGATGGAGACCTTTTCGGTTTTGACGTATCCCTGTCTGGAGACGGTACCGGCCTTGCAGTGGGAGCTCCCCATAAGGGCGTCGTTTTTACTCCTCGAATCGGTTCCGTCTATTATTTTAGCGACAGCGGACCTGCATGGACGGAAACGATACTACCCTGTGCCGCCGGCACGGGTGACGACTTATTCGGGTACGCCCTTTCCCTTTCGCCCGACGGCACAACCCTGGCTATCGGAGCCCGGGGGCATGAAGCGGCCGGTAATATGCGACAGGGAACCGCCTTTGTGTATCGTAACGTGGGGGGAACCTGGGACCTTTATGAGCTGCCCTTTACCGATGGACAGGCGGCGGATTATTTCGGAACGTCCATTGCCGTGTCCAACAACGGAGAATTCGTTCTTGTGGGAGTGCCCCACGACGATGTGGTTGAGATCGATCAGGGAAGCGCCCGTTTGTACAGGTGGGACGGGGGAAGCTCGGGTTATCTGCCTGAACGCACCCTTACCGTTTATGAAGCCCTATTTGAAGATAGATTTGGACGCAGCGTGTCCCTGACTCCGGAGGGAAATTTTATGGCTGTCGGATCAAGGGAGCGTGACATATCGGCCGATAATGACGGAGCGGTCTTTCTTTTTTCGAATTAGATCGGAAATATTGTACAGAATCTTTCCATTTCATTAGATTCCGTATTGCCTTGAAAAATTTATTCCATATAATTGTACTATGGGGTATTCTGATTTTACCTTCGCTTCACTAACTTCAGCACTATTTCAATGGGATTATTCGTACGGATTCTCCTCCAGTGCCCAACAGGATATTTCATGTATCTGAGTGTCTCCTCAATGTTATCCCTCTTACCATTTATACACGACCCCCATTTTTACCATAAAGGCCATGGCCATGAGTTCGTTTCCGGCCGGGTCCTCGTAAACCCGCTTGAAGGGGGCATGGATTTCGACGCCGGCCTGGAGGTCCATGGATTTGCTCAGGGGGAACTGAACCCCTCCTCCGACCAGCAGGCCTATCTCCCAGCTGCTTCTCGATTTAAGAGAGCCGTACATCAGCGTTTCGCTGACCGATCCGTTCAGGGCCTCTTTACGGGACCATGCCGGCATGACAAGGCCGAAATAGACGCCCCCCTCAAAGTAGAAGATGGAGTAGGCGCCCCTGTAGGCCAGAGCGAAATCGAGAAAGGACGCATTAAGTACGGCGCGTGCGTCCTGACCCATATACGAGTATTCAGTTACGATCTCTTTTTGGGAATAATAGACCGAGACGTAGGCCGAGTGATGAGGCAGGAACCGGTAGCCGTAAAGGCCGCCTAGTAGAAACCCTTTGCCCGGTTTTCCTTTCTGTTCGCCGTCTCCGGCGATTTTACCCAGGGGCAACGAGAGGCCGAAGGCGCCGAAAAGGGAGGCGTACATGTTAAAATCCCTATCCCACGCGGTTTCACCGGATCGTTTTTTTGTCCTTTGCTTTTTTCGTTCCGCACGTTGTTTCTTTTTATCGGTTTCTTTATCCCCTTTGCCTGTATATCGTTTCTTTTTTTTCGACGGTTCCTCTTTCTGGCGGGGGCCGGATTCGGATTTTTTGTCTTTTTTCGGAAGATCCCTCACTTCCTCGTCAAGCAGGATTTTTTCGGTAACCGGCGCCGGTGTTGTTTTATCGGAATAATCCTGCCCCGAAAGCGGATAAACGATGGATACGGTCAGAATAACTGCCGCAATACGAGCGATTCGTTTCATGGATTAACCTCGCTTTAAGCCGGAATAAGACGCATTATCAGAGGATGGCAGGTTGAAGCTCCATATTAGAAAATGTCAATCAGTATTTAGTGTACAGTAATCACTAAAAAAATACTATTAAAAAGCTTGACTTTTATTAGTGCGTATGTATCAGAAGAGGTTCTACCAATAAGCAGTGTTTGTAATGATTAAAAAGCGTTAATAAAAAGCATTGCACCCTTTAGGTTCATGAAAGGTAGTATTAGACAGTAAGTAATCGGATGAATAGGGATCGTCCCCGGTATGTGAAAAACGATCCACCCGTCTGGTATCATAAAGAACCACTCCGTTTCAATCGGCGGGAGAGATTACCGATTGAGGGAAGAAAACATAAAGAGAGTCTTCCTTGAGAGCGGGCCTTCAGGATGATGGAACATGGTGAAATTCAGCCATCTGCTGCCCTTTGTAGCTGTTACCGCACTGATGCTGGTAAGCTCCTGCGCTAAAGGCGTGTCCGTTAAGAAAGACGCCGTAACGGGGTGCGTCGAGTTGTGCAGCGGAGGGCTGGAAGGGGTAACCCTGAAGCTTTACAGCGATGAGCACGGAACGATATACGTGGAGAGCGACGCTTCCGGAAATTTCACGATTGAAGGAGTTTGGCCCGGAACCTATCGTGTGATTCCGGAGCGGGAGGGTTACACCTTCGCACCCAGGGAGAGAATAATATCCATGAGTGGGAGCGGGCTTACCGACCAGGATTTTACGGCCATGCTCTCCTGGTCAAGAACCTACCGTGAGGGAGTTAAAAGCAAAATATACGACATAGCCCAGACCGTGGACTGCGGATACGTTATGTGCGGTATGATCGACCGATCCGGCGCCCTGGGTCTGCCCGAGGCGGAGAACATGGACTTCTGGGTCGTCAAGCTGGACGCCTATGGCAACGTTGAATGGGAATGGATCGACGGCGGGAATTATATCGATTACGCGACCTCGATTATTGAGATAGGCCCCGGGGATTACGTGGTGACCGGCAGCGCTTACGAAATTGCGGACAACTACAATATTCGAACGGTCAGACTGAACGACGGCCCCGTGGTGGTCTGGGATAAAACCTATCACGGAGACCAGGAAGACCGGGCCACTTCGGTCAGGCTCGTATCCGGCGGCGATCTTCTTATCGGCGGTTCTACCAATTCGTCAATAAGTTCCGGCATGTGGGACGGGCTTCTGATGCCTGCGGACATAGATCTGGGAGATTACGCCACTCCGGTTACCTTCGGAGGGACCGAGGACGAGAAATCTCTGGACATGAGGGAGGTTCACGACCTTCTGGGAACGCCCGAGGGGTATCTTTTCGTGGGATACAGAGAGTATCCTCTGGGAGAACAGAGGGCCCTTGCCTGGAAGGTAAACCACGGATTCGTGGAGGACTGGAGCGAGGAATACCGGGCCGGGGAAGGAGAAGGTCTGCCCTTTGAGATTACCGTGGCCCGATCCTTTACCGAGACCGACGATCACGGATACGTTCTGGCCGGCAAGGCCCAGATTGTCCTCTCCGAGGACCCGGACGCATGGGTGGCCCGGGTTAACAACGACGGTTCACTGGCCTGGGAGAGGCTGTTCGACCGGGGCCTGGCGGACGAGGCGAATTCCGTGTTTGCCGTTTCCGACGGAGGATATGTCGTCGGTGGGTATACCACGGAGGACACGGCCGAGTTTGGGGACTACTGGTTTATCAAGCTGGACGCCACGGGGGAGGTCCAGTGGGAGAGGATCTACTCCGGCGCCTACCAGGGACCGGACAGCATATCGTCGGTAAGACAGACCTACGACGGCGGGTATATCATGGCGGGCACGACTCAATCGGTCGAGTCCCGTGACTGTCCCCGGTTAATAAAACTGGACCGATACGCGGAATTGATTACGGAATAGTGATGACAGGCGGAGAAAGACATAGGATTGCATGGATGAGAGGCGCGGTTCTTTTCATGACCGCGGCCCTTCTTTTTGTCCTTTCCTGTTTTCCAGGGGACGATTCTTCCGGGAGCGGTCAGGGCTTGGTCTCTTCCGCCGGGAGAAAGCACGTTCCGCTCTCCGGAGACGAGCTTCGGCCCGCGGCGACACTTATGGACGCTTCCACCGTCATAGGTCCCGACGAGGTGAGCACGATCACTTCTGACGTTCGTTTCGGGGAGAACGTTCGGATCTCATGGGTCCGGGTGTTCGATTCTGGGGGGGGAATTCTGCGGATATATTCTCCCGATCGGAGCGAACCGGTGGCCGAATTTACGGGCACGGGAGACGGTCTGTGGCATCGGGTGGACCTCTCATCGGAGGTGCGGACGGACCGGCTCGTGATCGAAGTCGACCCGGGAGACGGTTCTCCCGATATCGGCGAGATTGAGTTCTGGGGTCCCGTAAACGACGAGAACACGGTTCTGGCGGAATCGGGACGCGGGTACACCCGGTACGCGGACCTTGTCGACCTTGCCCGAAGGGGCGGTCATGTGGAATTATACGCGGGGACTCCGGAGAGTATTCGGTTGAGTGGGACCGGGGACGTGAAATCGGTGACCGTTACGCTGCCTTCCCGAAGCGAGTCTGTGAAGACCGCCTTTCTTCTCTATGAGGGGGAGGGGGTATCCACGCCCCTCTGCGTTAAACGGAGCATAAACGGCGGCGTCTTTGCCGGGGGATTGTCCCTTCCCCTGAAATCGGAGGGCACGAGGGATATAATAGAAGAGATAAACCCGGCCTGGCTTTCCGCCGGGGACAACCGTATAGATTTCGAATCGCCTTCCGGGGCGACTCTCGGAAACGTATCGATTGTCGTGGTTTACGACAGCGGATGGAACGGCATCGTCTCGGCTTCGGAGAAGGAACTTACGGACCGCGACACCTCCACAATGGCGATACTCGCGGACGGAGGCATGGCGGAGATCGTCTTTGATCGTACGGTTTCGACTGAGTCGGTGTATGTTTATTTGAACGCCGAAGGCGCGGCCCTGGGGAAAGTCGTTGTCCGGAACGAGGGCCTCTGGGAGGAGGTTCCCGGCGTTAGGGTGGACGTTGCCGCGATGGAGAGGGGCTGGAACCGTATATCCATGCCCGCCGGCACGAAGGGGGACGCACTCAGGATCGACTTTTCGGGCTCCACGGGCCGAACGGCCCTTGGAGAGGTCCAGGCGGCCGTAAGTCCCCTGGGTGACGGGATACGTCCCCGCATCGTCGTGAGTTATCCCCTGGAGGGGGAATACTTCGGGCAATCTGCCTTTATTCAGGGGTTTGCCGTGCCCGCGATATCCTCCGTGAACCTGGAGGGAAACACCGATGGACGGGGCGCCGGGGACGGTTCTTTCAGTTTGGAGCTTACTAAAAGTATGACTACCTTCGCCGGGGATGAGGACAACGCTCCCTGGGACCCGGTCATAACCGCGGATACCGGGAACGGCCATATTCATAAGGAACTGCATCTTTACAGAAACCTCGTTGGAGGGTCAGGCGGAACGGGATCGGGAGACGGGTCCGGAGGAGAAGGAAGTGGAGGCGACGGGCTTCAGCCGGACGGGACCTACCGCGCGACGCTGCATCCCGATTCTGAGACGGTTATTCACTACAACGACATGAAGATGGTTATCCCGGCCGGCGCCGTGGATGAGGAGACCCGGATCACCATCGAGCCCCTGGGCGAATCGGACCTTCCGGAGATGTCCGAAGGGATGGTGAACGTGACATGGCCGGCTGCGGGATACCGGTTTTTACCCCACCAGACCTTCAAGAAGGATTTGGAGATTTATTTTCAGTATACCCGGGATAAGCTTAAGAGCGGTCAGAAAGACGAAGACGTCTTCATGTATTATTACGACGAAGATGAGAAGAGGTGGAAACGTCTGGAGCGGGTCAAGGTGGAGCCGGAAATAACAACAGTGACCTCGAAGACCGACCACTTTACGGATATTATAAACGCCACGTTGACGGTACCTGAGCATCCGGACCCTCTGCGGTTTAATCCGAATTCGATCAAGGATATCAAGGCCGGGGACCCCTCTACGGGAATTAGTTTGATTGATCCTCCTTCGGCCGGGAGTCAGGGGAACGCGTCCCTCTCATATCCCCTTGAGCTTCCGCCGGGGCGTAATGGTTTGCAGCCCTCGGTATCCATCCAGTACAGCTCGGGAGGTGAGAACGGCTGGCTGGGTTTGGGCTGGAGCGTTCCGTTCCGGTCGATTGCCGTGGATACCCGTTATGGTGTTCCAAGGTACAATGGAGAGGAGAAGTATGTTCTGGAGGGCAAGTCCCTGGTGCACGACGAGGATGACTCGGCGAACACGGAGAGCGTTAAGGTTTTTCGGCCCCGGGTGGAGGGGGAGTTTTCCCGGATACTTCGCAAGGGGACCTCTCCTTCGGAGTATTACTGGGAGGTTACGGACAAGAATGGGACCACGTATATCTACGGCCAGAGCGACGAGGACGTCAACTCAAGGCTGAGGAGTTTTTATAACGATACGGCCATTTTTACCTGGTATCTTGAAAGAATACGGGACGCCAACGGTAATACCATTACCTATTCGTACGAGTTGGATGAACAGACCGGTTCAGGAGAGCCCTGGAGGAATATTTATCTCGAAGAGATACGCTATACCGGCTTTGGCGGTGATCCGGGCAAGTACCGTGTGGTTTTTGTCAGTGAGGGCGCGGACCGGCCGGACGCCTTTAGCTCGGGACGGGGCGGTTTTAAACAATTTAGCCGCAAACGACTTGAGAGGATTGAGGTATATTTCGAGAGCCAGGCCGTACGGAGCTACGACCTGGAATATGAGACCGGCCCTTTTGGGAAATCGCTTCTGAAACGGATCATTCAGAGGGGAAGCGAAAGCGAGGAACTCGCCCGTCACGAACTGGACTATTACGAGGACATAGGAAAGGATGAGAACGTGACCGGCTTTGAGGCCCCGGCGGATAGCACATGGGAGAATCTTAAGACCATTTTCAGGTTCCCTGAGAAGACGGCAGGAATAGGTGACAGTTACGGAGGAAGCGCGGGAGGTTATATAAGCGTTTTTTTCGGTGTTTTTAAAGCAGCCTATGAGAAGGTGAAAAATTTCTCTTTCGGAGTTAAAGGCGCCATAGTCAAGTCCTGGCATAAAAACGAGAGTTCGCTTATTGACATTGATGGAGACGGTCTTGCAGACCAGGTATACCTTGATGGAAGCAAAATCTACTATAGAAGAAACCTGGGGGCCGAGGGTGGGAGTAACCGTTTCGCCAGTGACGGAGACAGGATTGAAATAACGGGAATCGGTGATTTGGGTAAAGGTGATAACTTTACCGGGACGATAGGGGTTTTTCTCAATATCAGTAAAGTCAGTGCCGCATTTAATGTAAACCGCGGGAAATCAAATACAACTACCTATTTGAGCGACGTTAACGGCGACGGTCTTGTCGATTACGTCAAGGGTGGACGGGTCTACTATAATCAACCGGAGCTTTCAGGGGGAAAACGGAGATTCATCACAACTCCGCCGGTCTATGGCGGTCTGGTCAGTTACTCGGCCTCGGGAGAGGTTACCCTGGATGGGGTGGACATGGGTAAGACCGATTCTGCCGAGAAGCTGAAAAAGGATCATTACCTGGACGATCCGATCCGTATGTGGAAGGCTCCCATATCAGGCATGGTTTCGATCTCGGGAGGCGTGCGTCTGGTGGAGAACAACCGTCCCGAGTTTGGGCCGGAAGAGGAGCCCTATTCGACCGATGACGGAGTAAGGGTCGAAATACTAAAGGGCAAAAATATTCTCTGGAGCGCGGATATCGCGAAAGACGACCATTCTTTTAAGTATCCCTCAAATATTGATAGCGTTCCCGTATCGGCCGGGGACGAGATATATTTCCGTATGACATCGATAAACGACGGGGCCTATGATATCGTGGAGTGGGACCCGGAGATAACCTATCAGGGCGTGGACCTGGATGTGCGGGATGAGAACGACCTTCAGCTCTACAGGTATAAAGCCTCGGATGATTTCAACACGTTAACCCGTAAGTCTCAATTCTCTTTGCCCTCCGCGGGGAAGGTGCGCGTAACAGGTAATTTTATTAAACACTCGTCTACCTCGGACGAAGTGGATTACCGTATCGTCTACGGACATTATATGGAGATTGAAGACGAAGACGACGATCCCAGTAACAACGAAAGGATATTCGTCCAGGACGGAATATGGGCAACCTATATAGACAATGACACTTCCATGCCCGCGGAAATGATCGGCGAGGGAGAGATCGACTTTGAAATGAACGTTGAGGCCGAACATGTTCTTAGATTCGAGATTATATCGGACACGCCGATCGATCTATCGGCAATATCATGGAAACCCTGCATAACGTATACTGACCTTGAGATCGACGACGGTGGAGACGATGAGATTGAACCGGCTCTTGTGGATGGAGACGGCGAACCGATTATGCGATACTATCCGGGAGTATCAATTGAAGAGTGGAGACTCAAGGACGACCGGGCCTCCTTTGGCTGGAAGGCTCCCCGGAGCGGGACCATCAATCTCTCGGCTCTTGTGCGATCGGCCGAAGCGCCCCCCTTTACAGACCTGATTCCCGAGGAGTATCAGGCACATGTCACGATAGCCCTGAAGAAGAACGGGGAGCTGGTGTCCAAGGTAAAGGGCGTGATTGAACACAACGACGGAGGGGAGCTGCCTGAGATATCTCTTGGACATGAACTGGATGTGGCGGCCGGAGACCGGTTACATCTGGTGATCGCCTCGGACCGGGAAAATATCGAGGAGTACGCCTTTGTCTATCACCCCACCTATTATTACACGGACGACCCGGATACCACGCTCCAGGGATACGTAAGTTTTTATGTGCCCGCGTTGCCGGAAAGACCATTTGGGGGCGGATACAGAAACTGGTATTACGGTCGATGGGGGGGCAACCGTGAAGTTTTTGATCCCGAGCTTATTGTCCAGATCGACGAAGAATTCATTGATAACAATAATCTGACTGTTGAGCCGGAGACGGAGGAGGAAGCGAAAGAAAAAGGAGAGGTGATGAATGAAGCGGTTAAGACATTCAGCGCCATGACCTCCGAAACTCACCCCGATAAGAAAGGAGGGGACGGAAGTCCGGATGTGCCGACACCCGTGGAGTGGAACACGGAGAAGGGTATGTGGTTCGGTCATGACCGGGACTGCTGGGTGTCGCCGAACATGATGAGTTCAACGCGTGTTATGAAGACATTTATTCCAGAAGACGACGCACCTGCCGACGACAATGACGAGGTGCCCCTGAGTCCCGGTGCCGCGGGTGTGGTCATTACGGGCAGCAATATCAGGGGTATTGTTAAACATACGGGGACAAAAGACTGGTCAGCGAGTATGGGCGTATCTGCCGGCGGTGCGTCTGGAGGCTTTAACGTAGCCTACGGAGAATCGTCAAGCCGAAACGACTTTTTCGACTTTAACGGGGACCGGTATCCTGATATTGTGAACTCAGGGTCCGTGCAGTACACGAACCCGGACGGGTCCCTGGGAAGCCGGAGATCTCTTGCCGTTCCCGGCTCCGGGGGCGTTCGGAGGAATGATACGGAGAATTTCAACTTTTCGGCAAGCTATGCATTCGGCGGCGGTCAGGTCGAGAAAGGTAATTTTGTTGCTATTACGGACGGCGCTGGGAAACCTCTGTATCAGAGACCCGCTGGATCTCAACCCCTTCCCTTTACTCCAGGAGGCAGTCTCGGATACGGAGAGGTTATAACGGTATCCGATTATATGGATGTAAACGGGGATGGACTGCCAGATAGGGTTTTCCGGAGGGTAGTTGGAGGCGAAAAAAATATCTTTGTGGCCCTGAACCTGGGGTACCGTCTTGCCGAAGCCGAAGAGTGGGACGGTGATTCGACATTTAGAATGGAAAAGCTGTCCACGGTAACCCCAAGCGGCAGCGGCGGTGGCAGCAACGCCGTAAGTTCCGCAAAAGCGATTGAGAGCAGTTCCTATGGAGGAGGTATTACGATATCCCTTTCAAAGACTTCAACGGAACGCACCTATCTTGACGTAAACGGCGATGGATTGGCAGACAAGATTATTCGACCCCTTTCCGGCCAGGATGAGACAAAGGCGTCCATAGACGGGGTTAAGCTTCGGACGACTGATGCTCCCATGAAGGTCTACTACAACACGGGTAACGGATTTACGTCGACTGCCTATAACTGGAATGGCATGCTTGATGAGCCGATCCAGTCTCAGGAAACGAGAAGTTTCAGCCCTTCACTGTTTTTTACCGGAAAAATTGAATTTAGAATATTCGGTCTGATTATAGGCACTTTGGGTATTAATCCCGGAATCAATGGTAGCACGAAGCTTACCCGCTCCCGCACTATGATGACTGACATAAACGGGGATGGACTGGCGGACCATGTGCATAGCAGACCCGACGATGGAGAACTGAAAGTGCGGCTTAACCGGACGGGCCGGACGAACCTGTTGAAAAAGGTGACCCGTCCCCTGGGAGGCACGCTCGAGATCGACTATAAACGTTCGGGTAACACTCAGGATATGCCTCAATCCCGGTGGACCATGTCGAAGGTGACGGTATCGGACGGCCAGGGGAACAGCTACGAGACGAACTACGTCTTCTCGGAGGGTAAATACCACCGGGGAGAGAAGGAGTTCTACGGATTCGGACAGGTTAAGGAGACACGACCTGACGGCAGCAGGGTAGAACGTAAATTTGAAACATCAGGCTATTATCTGAAAGGACGGGAGAAGGAATCCCTGGTCTATGGAGATGACGGGAAGCTCTACCGGAGGGAGAGCCACACCTATGATGTGCGATCGGTTATAGAGAAAGATAGCGTTGTTATTTGTGCCGCGCCGGAAAGAAAAGAAACCCTTATCGAATATTTCGAGGGTACGGTATCGGAACCTCCCGGGGACTATGAGTCGGCCCCTCTGTGGCAGAAGATGCTCTATGAGTACGACGAGTATGGAAACATAACCAGTTACACGGAGAAAAGCGGAGAGGACGCCGAGGATACGGTCATAGCGAAGATTCAATATGACCACAACCATCCCAACCATATACTGGCTAATCCGGCATCGATTGTTGTCAAGGGAGGAGACGGGGCGATCTACCGCCAGAGGGAAGGGACCTATGACAACAACGGGAACCTGAGGACCCTTGTCCAGCGGAGCCAGGACAACACGGAAGCCGTGACAACCATAAGCTACAACGCCAACGGAACGATACATTCCGTGACGGGCCCGGCCAACGCCCGGGGGCAGCGGTACACAATCCAGTATGGCTACGACGGTGATACCGGGACTCATATAACCATGACAAAGGATTCCTTTGGATATACCTCCTACGCCCGGTACGAGTCGAGGTTCGGCAAACCGATCGTAACGACCGATACCAACGGAAACAGTATCCACTACGCCTATGACCAGTACGGCCGCGCGGTGCAGGTTGTGGGCCCCTACGACTCGGGAGGCTCGGCCACCATAACCTTTGAATACAGAACGGGCGTGCAACCGGCCTACTGTCTGACCCGTAACCGGGGTCACAGAGACGACACGACAACCATAAATACCATAACCTATGTCGACGGACTGAAGAGGGTGATTCAGACCCGAAAGAGCGGGGAGAAGAACCACAGCTACGGGTATACGGTCTCGGGACCGGTGGAATTTGATCACATGGGACGCATCAAGCGACAGGGCCAGCCCTGGTTTGCCGCCGGTGAGAGTACGGGCTATGCCGCGGGGAGTTTTACGAACCCCACTCTCTATGAATATGATCCGCTGGGACGAAAGACCCTCATCCGCTATCCCGACAGCACTGACGTGACCATGAGTTACGGCGTGGGGAGCGCGGGTGGAAAGAACTGTTCGCTGACCACGGTGACCGACCAGAGG
>CAZYBU010000062.1:0-12516 GCA_964645775.1 uncultured Leptospirales bacterium
GGCGGAGATCATGGCGTAATAGACCCGTTTAGGCTTTTCCTTCACGTGGCTGAATCTATCATAGTACTCCTTCGGGGCCTGGAAAGGAATATGAGGCGCGCTGAAGGGGACATAGAGAAAGAAGGGTTCGTCCCTGTGCTTCTCCATGAAATCGACAGCTTCCTCCGCTATCCGGAAGGTGAGATATTCCTTCTCCTCGATCACCCTGTGGTTACGACGAATAGCGCTGGTACCGGACCTTCCCTGTTTCCACTGGTGCTCTATGGCGAAGAGATCGTGTCTGTACTCCTCTATACCCGGCTTCCCCACAGGGGCGTAGAGGGAGAATGCCTCGTAAAAACCGTAATAGAAATCGAAGCCCCGGTTTACGGGTATAAAGTCGGGCTGGTAACCGAGATGCCATTTGCCGGTCATGCCGGTGGCCATGCCCCGGGCCGAGAGGAGTTCCGCGAGGGTAATCTCTCCCGGGTCCATTCCCTGTTTATCGATATCCTCCTGCCGGGGAACCGAATCCATATCCACCAGGGTCCAGTCTCCCGTATCGATAAAATGGTCGAAGACCAGGTACTCCAGGTGATTCCTGGGATAACGGTTCTGAGGCTGGAGCTCGAAACCGAATCTATGCTGATAACGGCCGGTAATAAATCCGGCACGCGAAGGACTGCAGATAGGGGCCGTGCAATAGGCCTCTTCAAAGAGGACACCGCCCGCGGCCAGTGCGTCTATATGAGGCGTGGGGACCCGGTCGTAGCCATAGGCGGATACCTCCGCCTTTCCGAGGTCATCGGCCATGATGACAATGACGTTGACAGGAGGCTCATCCAGCCGGCTTTCCCTCAGGTCCCGAAGGAAAGCCTGCTTACGGCGTTTCTTGGAATCATCGTACTGGAAAGAGTGTTGCCGACTGCTCATCGGCCATAGTAGATAGACAAGAAGAGCCGCAACGGCAAGCACTACCGCAATAATGACAGATCGTTTCATGGTTATCCCCCCCCGTAAGTCTATCAAGAATAGATCAGGGGAGCTTCTGCTGTCAAGGAGTTTGGGTTGTTCCTTATTATCTCAGGTTCTTTCTATCGATCTCTCGATCACTTAAAGAAGTGAACCGTGGCGCCGAATCCCAGGGTAAAGTGGAAGTCATCGTTAAAACGACCTCCCAGGAGAAAGTAGAGGTCCACAATACTGAGTTGCCATCCGAGTTTTGTACCGATGGAGGCGTAATACCCGGAATTGAGATTCGCGTCCAGGATGTTATCCCAATCCGTTACGTCATGGAGAAAACCCCAGTAATCGGGGACAGCGGCATAGACACCGACATAGGGTTGAACAAAGAACCTCTTACCCACATCGAAGCGGCCGAAGAGATTCACTCCCCAGTTAAATCCCCAGGCGTAGGCATGGAGTATCTGCCTTCCGATGAAGCCCTCAACGCCTATGGCGTTCCGCGCGTTAAACTGGTACCCGAGATCAACAAGAATATCAAGCTCCATGGACATCAGGAATGACATCCAGCCCAGGAATATTGTCGAGTCCTGGGTTTCGGCTGGGAATATGTGGAGAGACGTATGGCCCTGAACACCGACACCGAAATAGACAGGTGAAGGGTGATTATGCAACCTCTGAGCAAAGGCAGGTATTGTTAATATGAAAACAGTGATGAGGGCGATAATACCTTTTTTCATTGAGCATCTCCCTGATTGGCTCTCAAACCGCACAAACCTTCCACGGTTGTATGTACGAGAATACACGGCATAACCGGAACGGTCAAGAAAACTATACGTTTTTATAATTCATTTTTCTCTTGATGATATAGTAAGCCGACCTTCGCTCCTTACTCTTGTGGAAATGAATAATACTTCTCCCCTCAGTACTCAAAGCTGTTGACACATATTCACCCTATCCATAGCTTGATTGTACCATGTATTCCGATGAACTCGCAGACACCATAGCCGCCGGTTTGTCCCGGGAATTCAGGGTCCATGAGGATGTACTCCAGTTCGCGGAATCGGTCCTGGACATGGACGAAGAAGAGCTTCACAGGGAACTGGAGACCTCCGGGAAAGATGGAGATCCCCATGGTCTCCTTGAGCTTATACTCTTCCCTTCCCAGAAGATTCGTCGTGAAATCGAACCGACGATTCCCCATGAAGGGTTGAAGCGATCCTTCCTGGAAGACCTGGAAAAGGTACTGGCAGGCACGAAAACCTTTCTTCTTCTGGCGGGATATTCTCCTGTGCCTCTAATCATCGATAACAATCGGGCCGCGCAATACCTTAACCGCCTCCATATTGACCGGCCTGTACCATCCTTCTCGGTGAGATCCGATGTTGAAAAGGAACTCGTGATCGAGGCCCGAATCGCTATCCGGAACGCCCGTTTTCATCCCCTTCCGGAGAGGATGGCATTTCTCGGAAAACTTCTGGAAAAGGGAGAAGCGGAGAATCTTCTTTCGATCCTTTCGACGATACTGAAGACCTTCGAGGAGAGCCCGCCAGGCATACGGGTAAGGGAAGAACTTGGTCACGCTCTGGAGAGATATCGCCGGGCCCGGGATGGGGCCCTCCGATGGGAGGAGTTTCGAAAAACCTATTCCCCTGAATTCATGATGATGCAGAAGATTAACCATCCCGGTATGGAAGCGATAGAAGCGGAGGAGAGAATAAGGGGGATACTCATGGCCGGTCGAACCGTCTATGGGCCGGCCTTCGGCGTCCCCATCCCTGAAGAGGAAGCAAAAAGCGCCGATGATGTTATCCGTTTCTTCCGGAACCTGGATTCTTAGAACGACTGGCCGAAGGACATCGAGATGGCGAAATCCTCGGGACTGAAACCGAAACTGAGACGCATGACCGTGGCCAGATTCCAGGCGATAATAATGGACCCCCCGTAGGAGAACCTGTAATTCCTGAAACGGTGGTCCACAAAAACCTGCCCGAAGTTGTCCCAGACATTTTTAATGTCCACGAAGGGAACCAGTTGAAAACTGAACCTGTTCTTCGATTTCTTATGATAAAACTCGATGAATTTCCACCTGAGTTCCAGGTTGATCATAAGCTGAGTATTGGCCACAAAGCGGGCGAACTTGTAACCCCTCATGTGACTGTTATGCTTCAGACCTTCGCTCCTCTCGAAGATAAAGGGAAAGATACTCATCTCATAGAAGGGTATGTCGCCTATGGCCGTTGTGAAGCCGATACGGGTGGCGTAAACGAGAGACTCGATGATAGGGACGTAAAAACGGGCCCCCAGTGTAAATCTGTGGTATTCATAATCTGAGCCAATCATCCTGCCGCTCGACTCTATAGTAAAATCGGTGAAGACTCCTTCATGAGGATCGGGAGGATAGTCTCTGGTGTCAAAGGCGATACCGAAACGGACAAAGTTTGTCCATCCTCCCTCGTATCCTGTCGGTTTTTCCAGGGAGATAAGGGTCTGGCTGGCGGCGGTGTACTCCTTGCATTTGTGCTTGAAGGTCCGATTATCCCAGGGGCGGATAAAAACATAGTTAACCTCAAAACCGATAAGAAGCTTAAGGTAGCGGAAAAAGGTCCCTGAAAGGTTCAGGTAATACCGGGGAGCAAGATACTGGACGTTGTTATACTTATAGTGGCTCTTGTCCCCGGCCAGGAGAAAGTTATCTCTGTAATCCTTATACCTGCCATAATGCTTACCGTTTATGTCCGTAAGCCCTTCTTCGACGACGTCCCTTCCAATGCCGAAATAATTCGCGTTGATATTATGTTCATATTCCAGCGCCGTGGTAAGCCTGAGGGGAGTGCCTCCCAGGTGGTAGGCATCCAGGTTCAGGCGATGGAGCATATACCCGGAACTCGAAAAATAGAGATGGAGATAGGCCTGGAGGCTGTAGGGTTCCCGGTCGAAGAAGGGATCGGAGCTCCGCCCGTTCTGATAGAAATATCCCCTCCCCCCGAATATGACACCGTTGTCGGTATTAAAGGCCACGAAGGGGAACCCGGTAAAATAGTGTCCATCCCTCTTCTTGGCCAGTTCCGCCGGACGAAGCTTTCCTCTTGTACCCGCCTCATGAATCTTTACCACGTCTTTCGTCGGGTATCGCATCTCACGGGTAGACAAGAGAGATCGTCTAACCGTTATTGCGTAGTCATCCCGGGCCACAACGTAGCCGGTGACGGTCCGCAGGCCTTTAAGGCGAATCTCCTTCTCATCAAGAAAGGAATCGTCTTTCCGCACCCTGAGAATATCGACTCCGGAGAGAAAAAGAAGGACTCCCTCCTCAAGCCGAAGGAGCATACCCTTCTCCCCTCTTCTCATAATCTCTCCACTGACTATGGAGCCGTCACGCAGGAATATCCATTCCGCGCCGAGAGGCGCCGTGAACATAAGCAGAATGATGCCGGCAAAAAGGCCTTTTGTTGCAGAATTCATGTCTCCCCCGAAGCAGTTCTCCCCCTGCTTTTTCCCATTTTGAAGATCATGTTTTTTACGTCAACGGAAATCCAGGATGATGAATAAACGTGGGAGCCTGTCCGGTAAAAGATCAGAGTTCGATAACCATGGACGGATCGAAATCCTGTTTCTGATACTCGTTGTAGTATCCCAGGGGATTGCTGACGACCCGGGTTCCCTCGATGGTCACGTCGAAGGAACGGTGAACGTGCCCGAATATCCACAGGTCGATATCATTATCCCGCATAACCGGCGCCATGTCCGTGGCGTAGGCGTGCCTCACGGCCTCCACCGGATAGGCGTCCATGCTCAGGGATGGATGAGGAGCGTGATGGGTAACCACAACGGTTTTACCTTCCCACGATTTCGCCAGTTCCCGTTCCAGGTACCGGTTGGATATATTGTAGAACATGACCGTGTCTCTGGGAGCCAGGGTAGGCGATTTACTGATCTCTTCTCTCCGGATGACCCTGTAATCGTTCATGACAGACCTGGCCTCGTACTGGTATACCGGTGGAATGTCGGTCCAGAGGGTGGTGCAGAGAAAACGGACACCCTCCCATTCCATGGTAGCATTATTGAGCCAGACCACGTGATCATGTATCCGTTCATTCAGGGAAGGATAGGCGAACCTGGCCGTGCCATGATAGAACTCATGGTTTCCGGGGATCAGGATCACCAGTTCAAACCGGCTCGCCACCTTCTCGATGAAGGGCACGGCCTCATCCTTCAGGACCCGGGGAATAGTATCTCCGGCCAGGACCAGTACGTCACCGGCCGGTTCCAGGGGATGGGAATCCAGCCAGACACGGTTCTGTGGAAACTCCAGGTGCAGATCGGAGGCTATCTGGACGCGTAGACCCATGGAGCATACGATTATAAGCAGCCTCAATTTTTACCAGTAAAAAACCGGTCATAAATACTATCCCTTTTTTTTCTTGCCCTTCTAAGCATGAAGGGAATCAATATGCAAAACAGAGAAAGAAGGGGCTGCAAAACGGTTACACTCGACTACATAAGCCGGATCACCCATGACGCCACCCGGCTCTTCCCGGCCTGCAGCAGAAGATCGTCAGCTCTTCGGTCATGCCGCCGATACTCTGACTGATATGGGTGGTCGTTTCCCGGCTCTGCGTCCGGGAGGTCTTTCCGCAGTCCTGGTTAAGGTAGATGCTCACCTGCCCGACCACACGTTTCTACGACAATATCACGGAAGGAAAAGGGAGAAGACAGCCCTGAAAAGGAAGATTAAAGGTACAACGAAATCAAGAAGGAGTATGAGGAGATACAATGCCCATGGAACGAAAACAGGTAGATGTTAACACACCCTGGCGGAAAACGGCCGCCGTTATTTATGACCCTATTACCGACGGTCGGACCTTCGGGACCTTTGACATTGACATCACCGAGACCCTGAAATTCGTAGAGAAGGCGAGAAAAAAAGGCCATGAGATAACCATTACCCAGGTCCTCCTGACTGCCGTGGGAAAGACACTCTATTACAAGGTCCCTGAAATCAACGCCTATATCCAGCGGGGCAGGATCATCGCCCGGGAGACAGCGGACATCTTCGTCTCCATAGACCTGCCAGACACCAGCGAAATCACCGGTTTTACCATGCGTGAAATCGAGAAGAAGAGCGTCCTGGATGTTCACCGGGAAATGGCCGAACGGGTGGAAAAATACCGTAAGAGGCAGGAGACCGGGGCCGCGAAATCGAAAAATTTCCTGGCTACCATACCGTGGCCCTTTCGCCGATCGGTTTTCCAGTTTATCAGGTTTTTCACCGTGACCCTGGGCCTGAAGATCCCGCCCCTTAAACTGGACGCCAGCGCCTTCGGAGCCTGTATCTTTTCCAATATAGGTCAGCAGGGCCTCCGGTACGGCATGGCCTCCATCATGCCAGTATCGAACCTTCCCCTGGTGGTCCTCATGGGCGCCATGGGTCCGGAACCGGTGGTCCGTAACGGCAAGGTGGTTATCCGGGACATCCTACCGATGTCCGCGACCCTGGACCACCGGCTCATCGACGGTCCACGGGGCGGAAAGCTGGCCGTGGGAGTGGACGAGTACTGCCAGGACCCGGAGCGGCTCCTGGAAAGGGAAGGCGGTCATCCGGACACCCTGTAGAATGCAATCTGCCTTTGGCCGCAGGGCTATCCGGGTGATAGCGAACTTTTGAGTCTGTCGACCCCATCCTGCACATATAATAGAATTGTACTCAATAAACGAATCTTTTGTGGCGCAATGTGTTCTCTTTTTTTGCCCGGGAGCGTACAATTTCATGAAATTGTTGACAAAGCGATAAAGATGTTTTTGTATCATATAATCTATGTTATAATCTTTATGGACGTTTTATTATGACGGAAAACAGCCAGAGCCCCTTCAAGCGAACCACCGATGAAAAGGCGATGAGGAAGATTATCAATGAACGTCTCCTCAACAACCCTCTCACCATCGAGCATCCTGACCTGACTCCGAGGTACGTGGAGATTGTGAAATATGATGATGAAGGGATGTTCATCTTTTTCAATAATTTCGAGTATCATGAGAAGACCGCCCGTCTGAACGGATTTATCAGCGACTTCTTTTTTGAAATGGAGATTTCTATCCTTGACGAGGGTGTGGATAACTATTTTCACTGCAAGCCGGAATTCATCCGTATATCGACCCAAAAACGTTCAGAACCCCGGTTCCAGGTTGGAGAAGAACACGACATTTTCGTTAAGAACATCATCGTACCCAAAAACGTGTTAAAAATGCATGGGAGCTCCATACCGATAGCCTACCAGGTTCTCCTTGAAAAATACAACGCGAGCCATCAGAATATGGCCACCAGTGTTTCCATATCTCCCGTGGAAGAAAGGAAGGCTATTTACAGAGAGATAGCCGATACCGGTCAGCACGTATTTATCGCGGACCTGAATGATGACAGCTCCTTCTCTATTCATGAGAGGGATGATCAGAGCCTGGACCTTATGAATTATTATGGTGAAAACATCCAGAGCGTACGGAAAAAACTCATGGATGAGGGCACGGCAGGATGGATCATCTTTCCCATCATGGGCCAGTCCACCATGAATTCATCCGTAACGGTCGGATATATTGAACTGAAGAACGATACGCCCTTTGACCACGAAAAGCTGACCGAGGTCAAACTCCTTGCCAGGGAGATCCTTGACAGCCTGCTCGACATGGAGACCTACGAGAACAATAACCTCCAGAGAATACTCGATATATCCCGAAGCGGACTGAAGCTTCACATAACCGAACAACAACTTATCGAAGCGGTCCATCACAGAAAACACTTTCTTTTTGATATCCTCATTAAGAAACAGGCCCCCATAACGGTCCGGGGATGGATCCGCCATGTCAAGACCCTGAACGACGGCTCCATGGTACTGTGCGTAAAGATCCAGGTTGAAGATGAATACAGGGACCATCTTCCCCGGTTGTACGAATACATAGATTCCCTGGCCCAGCACGCCCAGATGGCCTGAAAGGTATCCCTGAATTCAGGCTTTTCACCTGACAGGCCTGAATCGTTCCAGGCTTTTCCGTCTCTTCGCCAAGGGAAGGTTTCAGAAGGTAAAGCTTCCCCGGAAACCGGACCGGGCACGCATGAATACCATGAATCTTTCATAAAAGCTTTTTTCCCATCACACTCTTCCGGAATTGTCACAACCCTCCCCGACCATCATGAGAATAGACTTCAGTTAATGGCCTTCATCAAGACCGGGAATTCGGGCAGTTTGCTATTATGATTTGACATCCTGCTTTCCCGGCATATAGTTTGCTCCATTATGAAAAGACCTCCAGTACCAGCCGTCCGGTTTCTTCTTGTTTTCATGTGCCTGCTCCCGATTTTCAGCGGGGAAGCCCGGGCGCGGATGCCTGAAGTCATGGCCAAAAAGGGGACCGTTGACCTGACCGCTTTGAACCTTAAAAAGCAGGGACCGGTAAAGCTTGCCGGGGAGTTCGAGTTCTACTGGAACCGTCTGATCGACCCCTCCGACCCGCCAGAGAAAGCGGCTGAATACCGATATTTTCCCTCCTTCTGGAACCTGGAGGTGGAGGACTATCCGGTCCACGAAATGAAGGGGTACGCCTCCTTCCGGGTAAAGGTGAAACTCAGAGAAAAGAGTGACGACCTCTACCTCTCGATCTACTCCGCCTACATGGCTGTCCATGTCTTCGCCAACGGAGAGGAGGTCTTCTCCGCGGGAAAGGTCGGCACAACGAAAGAAGAAGAGGTCCCCAGGATGCGACCCGCCTCCGTTCCCCTTCCCGACGGGAAGACAGAACTGGACCTGATCATCCATCTATCCAACTTTCACAGCGAATACGGAGGTATATGGCAGCCCCTCCTGCTGGGGAGCCGCAAGCAGATACTGACCCAGCGGGAGGAACAGATAGCCCTCCTCTTCATGCTCGTGGGCGGATTTCTGCTCATGGGGTTCTATCACCTGGCCCTCTTCGCATTACGGCCGGGAGACCGAACCCCACTCTATTTCGGCATACTCAACTTTCTCATGGCCCTGCGTATGCTCAGCATGGACCTCCAGTTTCTACAGGTCCTTTTGCCGGGCATGCCCTGGTTCCTGGTGCGGCAGTTCGAACTTATCAGCATGTACCTGGCTGTTCCCGCTTTTTCTTCCTATATTTTTCATCTATTCCCGGGTGATTTCCACAAAAAGGTGTTGAGAGGCATCTGGGGTGTGGGTCTCCTCTTCGCGGTCATGGACATCTTACGGCTTTACATGTTTCTCAATTACCATCTCTGGTTTTTCCAGGTATTCATATTGCTGGTTCTCATTTACTTCTTCTTTGTCATAGGACGGGCGGTATACCACAGGAGAGAAGGCTCGCTGGTTATGGTGACCGGTTTTCTCATCTTCGCTGCCGTTATCGTAAACGACATCCTCTACACCATGGAGATCATTCACACGGACCACTACGCGCCCATGGGCCTCCTGGTCTTTTTCTTTTTCCAGGCCTTTCTCCTCTCTCGCCGTTTCGCCCGGACCTACCAGCGCTCCGAGGCTATATCCATACAGCTTGAGGATGAGAAGAACATCCTCATGGAGCTGATAGAAAACATACGGACCTCGGCCCTGGAGCTTCAGGAGTTCTCCCTGACCGTGAAGGAGACCTCGGAGAACCTCCAGATGCAGATGAACGATCAGGGAGCCAGCCTGGAAGAGACAGCCGCGGCCACGGAGGAGCTCCTTTCATCCCTGGAGCATGTCTCCGATGACATGAAGGAGCAGGACCGGGTCGTCCAGGAGAACAGCGAGATCATTCAGGGGTATGTGGACGGCCTCGGCAAGATCCAAAACGCGGCGGACCGGGCCCATGAGCTGAGCGCCGGCAGCGTCGACCAGGTCAGCGCAAGCAGGGAACGTCTCTCCACCATTATCGAAGGCATGGACCGGATCAAGGACTCCTCCCGCGCCATAAGCGACATCACCGAGATGATAAACGAGCTCTCGGAGCAGACCAACCTCCTCTCCCTGAACGCTTCCATCGAGGCGGCCCGGGCCGGGGAGCACGGTCGGGGCTTCGCCGTGGTCGCCGAGGAGATCGGCAAACTTGCGGACAGGTCGATCGAGCAGGCGAAGTTCATTCACCAGCACATCGAGCAGACCGTGACCCATATCGACGAGGAGACCGGCATCATCCACGATTCGGCCGAGGTCATGGGCAGGATCGGGGAATCTGTCATGAACGTCGACTCCGCCATTCAGAGCATTACGAATCTGAGCCAGGAGCAGTACAGGACGGCCGGAACAATCACGGAGAACACGGAGAACATGCGGAAAGGGTCCGAACGGGTTACCCGGGCCGTCGGAGAGCAGAAGCGAAGCGTCCAGGAGATATCCGGTTCCCTGGAACACCTGAACTCCATCATGTACGACGTCCTGGAGCGGGTGAAGATCCTCTCCGATTCCATCTTCACCTTACAGGCCCAGATACACCGGCTCTCTAAACTGGCCGAGGAGAAGAAGGAGTAGATCAGGACGTAACCCGGGAACGGGCCGGGTTTTTCAGACAGGCTCGGGAGTAAGTCCCGCGTCCAGTGCCCTGAGGCTCGTCTCCAGGCGTCTGCCGGTGGAACCCAGATACATCTCCAGGCTTCGTTTAACATACTCTCTTTCAAGAAAAACGAGCCTTCGGAGCAGACCTCCCAGGGCCACCATGTTGGCCGATCGGCCTTCTCCCAGGCGAAGGGCCGTCTCCGTGGCGTCGATCCCCTGGATATCGATATCCTCCCTTACCGGTCTCTCTTTCATGAGCGAGGAATTGTAGAGTAAAAATCCGTCTTCCGGGAGCCGGGAGATAAACTTCGCGACCGAAGGCTCGTTCATGGCCAGGAGTATGTCCGGGGCCGAGGCCACGGGAGAGGCGATCTCCCTGTCGGATATGCAGACCGTGCAGTTGGCCGTACCTCCGCGAACAGCCGCCCCGTATTCCGGTAAAAAGGTGATATGGTATCCTGCCAGCATAGCGGCGTTACCCAGGACATTTCCCAGTGTCAGCACCCCCTGCCCTCCTGAACCTGCGCTAAGTATCTTGACCAGCATCGTGCATCCTGCCTAAAAAATGGAATAGAGGAGAAACTGCGCAAAAATGAGCAGGGTGGCCCAGAGGCGCAGGTCCCGCCACCGGGCCCGGTCCGGGGCCCCGCTGTAGATATCTTCCCCCGGTATGAGCCAGGTCGCCACCAGAACAAGAAGAAAGAGTATAACAGCTCCAATTTTCGCGGCCCAGAGAGGAAGATCATGAATCCACTCAAACATTCCGGACCTCCTTAACGGCCGAGACGTAGGTAAGGTTCTCCAGCTCCCGGTCCGGCTTCGCGGGAGTAAACCGGCTCACTACGAGGATGACAGCCACGGAGAAGAGGAAACTCCAGAACGCGATGTAGAGCATATTAAGGCCGGCAACCTCGAGAAAGGTGGCGAAGATAAGACCGGATACCAGACTGGCCAGACCCGCGGCCGGCGTCCCTCTCCGGTAGAGAATACCGAGAAGGACCAGGGCCAGAATCGGACCCTGAAAGAGGGAGAGTACGCTCTGGATAAAGACGTAGATCCCCTCGAAGCGGGCCGTGACAGGCGCGAATATCAGGCCGATAACAAGAACCATGAAGGTGAAGATCTTGCCCAGCTTCAGGTCCCGCTTCTCATCCGACTCCCGTCCCGAGAGGACCCCCAGGATGTCCCGGGTGATCATGACCGAGGCGGAATTCATGGTGGAGTCGATGGAGGACTGCAGGGCGGCGATAAAGGCCACGAACATGATGCCCGAGAGCCCGGGAGGTAGCACGTTACGAATGACCCAGGGAAGGGCCTTGTCCTGGTGTCCCAGGGAATCGCCCGCCATGACAAGCGCGAGAAGTCCCGGGAGGATGATCAGGAAAGGGACGAAAGTCTTGGCCATGGCCGCGAAGATCATGGAGGCCCGGCCGTCCCATTCCGTGCGGGCCCCCATGGTCCGCTGGAGGACGGCCTGGTTGGTGCACCAGTAGGCCGGGGAGAGAACAAAGCCCAGGCCCAGGATCACGCCCGGCCAGGGAAAGGAGTCATGCGTCGAGGGGAGGAAGGCCTCCAGGTGACCCGGGTGCTTATCCTGGAGGACCTGGAGGAATTTTTCCATACCGCCGACCTGTCCTATGCCGATTACGGCCACGGCCAGGGCGCCTCCGAACATGATGACAAGCTGTATGGAATCGGTGATGGCCACGGCCCCCATTCCGCCGGAGATGGTATAGAAACCGACTACCACCGCCGTTAAGAGAATATTAAACCAGATAGGCCATCCCAGGTAGGTCTGGAGCATCAGGGCCGTGGCCCAGAGGAAGACCCCCACGATGATCATGGAGAAGATGACCAGGACCACGGCCGATATGACCCGTACGGCGTCGTTGTACCTGCGGCCCAGGTACTCCGGGATTGAGAAGACCCCGGCCCGCCAGTAGAAGGGGATGAAAATAAAGGCTGAAAGGATCATGGCGGGTATGGCACCTATCCATTCGAAGTTGGCCTGGGCGATACCGATCGAGTAGGCGCTTCCCGCGGCCCCCAC
>CAZYBU010000063.1:0-11215 GCA_964645775.1 uncultured Leptospirales bacterium
GGGCTGAACAGGATGTTCAAATTGCCCCGGCCTTTGACGCGACAAAGAAAGTACAGCAGGATTGTGGAGAGCAAGGTCTCGCAGAAATGGATTTGTGGAAAGAATGCACCATATGAAAAAGCATAAACTTGGTTCTTGAAAATTGCCTGTTTGTAAGAATCGATTTAACCACTGCAAATCAAAGCGGAAATAACGCATAACATGACTGAAATGAAAAACATGACCAGGTTTCGTCCCATCCTACCAGATCCCCCGAATGGAATAGAAAAGAATAATTACCAGGACAAAAACGGAAAGTGAAGCCGCCAATCTCCGAACCGGGGTGCGAGAATGTGTGAATATCCAGCCGTATACCAGAAGTATACCGATACCTGCCACTACGCCACTGGCCCTGTACGTAAACCTGAAAAGATCGTATCCCTGGAGGATACAGTATCTCTGAAGATAGAGAACCAGGTGGCCTGCCCAGTTTGCCAGGAATGCGGCGCCCCAGAAACCGGGACCTGTCTCAAGGCCCCTTCGATAAAGAATGACGTATAAAACCAGGACAAGTATAAAAAGGGCCACACCTCTCTCGTTCTCAATGGCAACCTGTCCCAGAAGAGCCGAAGCCTCCAGAAACGTCCATCCGGCGAAACCTCCCAGGATTCCGAGCCAGGCCTGACGGACCTGATTATCTGTATGCCTGAAACTGCCGTAAAACAGGCAACCGGCAGCCGCCAGCATTACAACAGACTCTATCAGGAGGGCAACCCGGCCCAGGTGCTTCATGCCGATAGTAAGAAGAATAAGTCCCACGACCACAGCAAGCATGACAAGAGATGCCGCCACTCCATGTATCCATCTGCTCCTGAAATCATTTGTATATTCCACCCTGCTCATCCTCCTTACGATATATTGAATCTACACAGCAGGTCCCTGATTCTGTCAAAGAAAATGTCTGTATTTAGCAAAAAGAAAGAGATCCCCCGAATAGGTATTTCTGTTGCAAAATGGACCGGTTTCCTGTGTCACGTTCCCATGGGACACCTCCAGCACATAACCCCGAGAAGAATTACGGGTCACCTGATTATTCTTCTGTCGGGCATCCTGCTATCCTGCGCTTCCACGCCGGAATATTTTTCCACGGTACCGGTACCCCGTCAGGAGCCCGGCTGGATGGAGAGACACGAAGAGCTGGTACGTTCCCTTCCCAGGCAGAACCCGCGAATTCTTTTTATCGGGGACTCCATCACCCGTGCCTGGTTCACGCAGGGCAAAGAGATATGGAACCGCTGCTACTCCGGCCAGGCCGTCAACCTGGGATTCTCCGCGGACAAGACCCAGCACCTTCTCTGGCGCCTGGAGAACGGAGAACTGGATGGAATACAGCCTGACGCGGTTATTCTCCTTATTGGGACCAACAATCAGAGAGTGAACCGGTCAGCCGGCATCTACCGGGGCGTCCATGCGAACGTGCGGCTCCTCCGCAAAAAATTGCCCCACAGTCATATCGTTCTCATGACCATCTTCCCCTGCCGGGAGAAGGGACATCCCTTCCGGGAACGGATCATCCGGGCGAACAGACGCATCGAGAAACTGGGGAAAGATAAGATGATCACCGTCATCCGTATATGGGACGAATTTCTCCATGCCGACGGGAGGTTAAACCGGAAGATCCTTTTCGACGGTGTCCACCTTACGGAGAAGGGATATCGCGTCTGGGCCCGGAGGTTAAATCTCACTCTGACCAAAATCGGCATTGATTTCAGGGGGTGTTCCCCTTGAAAAAGGTAATCCTCTTTCTACTGACCTTCATTATACTTATCGTGACCGTATCGGCAGGGCAGAAGTATATCCTCACCCGGGGAGACGACCCCGTTTTTGTGGAACCTGAAAAGTTACTTCCCCCCCTCCTGGAAGACTATATGCACAGGGAGGAGATACGCCGGCAGGAGAAACAAATCCGGACATTGCCCGTAGAGGAAGAGGGATACCTTCACGCGGGAGATGAATACGAGTATCTGAGTCATTTTTTCCGGGACCTGGAAAAGATGGAGAAGGGAAAACGTGAAAAGGTCAGGATCACCCATTTCGGAGACTCTCTTCTCTGGGGAGAACGGTTCGCCTCTGTTCTTCGCGAAAGATTTCAGCAAAGATATGGAGACGGAGGCCGGGGCGTTATTCCCGTGGTGGAGATCCCTCCCACTTCCCTTGAGGACCACGTCAACCGTACGACCGACTCTCTCTTCGAGCATTACGTTCTTAAACACAGGTTCAATCAAAACGGGCATATCCAACTGGAACCAAAAGTGGATATTCGCTTCGGCTTTACCGGGGAGAGCGTCCGTCCCCTTTCTCCTTTCGCCAGGGTCCGCTTCATCCGACCTGAAGGTCATCCTCCTCACACCCGTGTCCGGGTCTTTCTCCATAGTCCCCGGGATACCCATTCGGTATCCTCCCTGAAATGCGGCGACAGAGACCATGTACGGAACGTCATCTCCCGGAGAGATGGGACTATCGTCAGGTTCAGCCTGGAACCCTGCCGGGATATGGAACTATCCCTCCGGGCAGAGGGTCCGGTGTATATCGGAGGAGTGAGCCTGGAAGGTGAAAAGGGAATCATCTACGATTCCATCGTGCGGATGGGCATACACATGTCCTGGCTGGGAACGGCCGTCCATCCGGAGCTGGTGGCCTCTGCCCTGAAGGAGCTTAACCCCTCCCTCATCATTTTCCAGTTCGGCATAAACGAGGCGGCCTCCCTCCAGGCCGTTGAAGCCTTCACGGAGGAGACCTATCGCCGGCAGCTTCGATCATGGCTTATCCGGATAAAAAAACTACTGCCGGAGACGGACATTCTCCTCATCGGCCCCTTCGAGAGGATGGAAAAACGGGGAGGAAGGCTCGTCTCCTTCCCGGAGGCCATGGACGTTCGCCGCATCCAGATGGAGGAGGCCCGCACTCTGGAGTGCGCCTTCTTCGACACCTACGCCTATCTGGGCGGCGCGGGCCACATGAGAGATCTGGTGAACCGGGGATGGGCCGTCGACGATTACACCCACCTGACAACGGAGGGCGGCAACAAAATTGGTACATCGGTTCATGACTCTCTCATGGCCCGTTTCGACATCCTCCAGGGACGGGAAGCGGACATGGAACAGATCGAGGCCATGAAACTTGAGATTGAGGCCCCCTCTGCCGGGGCCATCCAGTTCAACTCCCGGGCCTACGCCTGGTTTCTCATAACGGTCCTTCTGGTCACGCTTCTCCTGTACCGGTTTCCCCGACTTAAAGTGGTCTTTCTCATCGGGGCGTCCTGGTATTTTTACTCCACCTGGAAGATCTGGCCCGTAAGTCTCCTTGTCTTCTCCACACTCCTCGACTATACCATGAGTCGGGCCATTTTTAACGCCCGGCAGAGGGGAGGACGGGGCACATTCTTCCTGATACTTTCCCTGCTGGGAAATCTCGGTGTTCTGGGGACCTTCAAGTACTTCGATTTCTTTTCAAACCTTGCGGCCACTCTTGCAACCTCGGCCGGATTCGGCATGGAACCCCTTCTGCTCAATACCCTGCTTCCCGTCGGTATCTCCTTCTATACCTTCCAGAGCCTCTCGTACACCATCGATGTCTGGAGGGGAGAGATGAAACCGGAGAGAAATATCTTCCGCTTCGCCCTCTTCGTATCCTTCTTTCCACAGCTTGTGGCCGGCCCCATCGTTCGGGCGAAACAGTTCATACCAGCCCTGAATAACAGGAACCGCCACTTTCGGGTTGTGAGCCGGGACGTCTACATAGCCCTCTTTCTCATAGGCGGAGGCCTGCTCAAAAAGATGGGGGCCGACTGGCTGGCGGCGAACATTATCGACCGGGTCTATCAGTCCCCGGACATGTTCTCGTCAATTGAAACCCTGACCGCGGTCCTGGCCTACGGCCTTCAGATCTACGGCGACTTCTCCGGATACACGGACATAGCCCTGGGAAGCGCCCGCCTGCTCGGATTTAACCTGACGGAGAATTTCAACCGTCCCTACCAGTCCAGGAGCGTCTCTGAGTTCTGGAGAAGGTGGCACATCTCCCTGGGAAGCTGGTTTCGCGATTACCTCTACATTAGCCTGGGAGGCAACCGGAAAAGGGTTTTCGTAAATCTCTTTGTCACCATGTTCCTTTGCGGGCTGTGGCACGGGGCCGCCATTAATTTCGTCCTGTGGGGCCTGTACCACGGCGCCTTTCTCATGATCGAACGGGCCACAGGCCTGGCCCGTAACCGTCCCGGTGGAGTGGCTGGTATCCTGCGCCAGATTGTGACCTTTATCGTGGTTATCTTCGGATGGATCATCTTCCGGTCCAATTCATGGGAGACCTTCACCGGTGTCTTGGCCTCCCTGGCCACCGGTACGGCTGGAACGGCGAATATCACGTTCGTCCTCGTGTCCGTAATCGCCCTTGCCTACCTGTGGCATTTTACACCAATCAAATGGAGAGAATGGCTTAAAGAAAAATGGATCACCGCGCCCGCCCTTCTCCAGGGAGGCCTTGCCGCGGGACTGCTTCTCTTACTGTACCGGATACAGGTTTCGGACGTTAAGCCTTTTATTTATTTTCAGTTCTGATAAAAATCGTCGATGAACCTACGTAATGGCAGTACTTTTTTTACAATTGTACAGATCCCGGTTCCCTTACTCCTTCCAGAGAATGTTCTAACTGTAGAATAACAAGACTGTCCCAGCACGTTAACCGCTTTGTATCTTGATAAATTTCCAAGGTTTATTATTGACCTGCTGACATTGAATCAGTATTCTCCAGACACAAGGAATATAAGGAGATACAAATGGAACTGGTACCCATGAAAGAAGATAACACCTTCGCCCTGAAAGGATTGAATTTCACGGACATTAAGATCATCAAGGAAGCCTGTAACCTGGCCGCAGACCAGGGCAACCAGCGGGCCGCAGACATTGCCGGAGAAATTGAAAAGCTTATGGGAGACGTCTCGATATAGAAAATGATTTCGGACGTGAAGTCCTTTATCTACAATTGAAATAAGAGGGCGCCCTGGGGCGCCCTTCTTTCGTTACATACTGCCTTTTGTATGGAACAATCTAAAAATTATTTGCCAATCGGAAAATCATCTTTTTGTTATCATTGTTGGATTCCTTGCCTGCCAGGGACTTGATTTGACTCTTAACCTTGCCCTTCAGGGCCTTTCCTACGAAATCGGAAGGCTCTTTCACTTTGACTTTCATGAGGTCGCTGTAGACCATCCTTCGCAGACGCCAGTCACGGTTTTCAACAGCCCCTTCAAGGGCATACTTGATTTTGATCCATTGATCGCTGTATTTTCTCTCCTGGTTCAGCTTCTGCTGGAGGAGTCCATCTCCACGCTGATTCATGTACTGAGACATGCTTACTTCGCTTAAATATCTCTTCAGAGAGTAGCCATCTTGGCTTGCCAGAACCCGTTCAAGGGTCAGGGATGTGCCCTGCGATGAGGTGTTCTTCGTTGAACTGGAAGATGTTTTCTGCGGAACATAGGAGCGACGGGTGGATGTGTTATACAGAATCCACCTGGTTTGAGGCCCGGAGTGCTCATCCCAGATATGAACATTTTTTCCGTTTTCAATTGATTTACTTTGTAGAGCCACAACCTTGCTCCCGGCCTTAATGCGGTATCGTCCGCCGCCCACATGTTCGACCTTGAAATACCAGGGTTTACTCCTGGCCTTCAGGGCGTCGCCGTTGCCCAAACCGGAGAGGCCCACGTATTTCCCGTTGCCGATCCTTATGGCATAGGAATTATCCGAGCCCTGCTTTTTAATAAATCGAAATTTTCTGTCACTTCCATTGTCCAGGTCCCAGACCTGTATCTTTCCAGTTTTCGTTTCTGAACCTGATCCCGGAATGTCCCAGAATCCCTTCTTCCCCTGGCGTACCGCCTTTTCGGAACGGATCCAGAAGTAGTTACCGGTGGGAACGTCTCCAGCGGAGAGGCCCGTGGGAACAGCCAGCATTATCACGGCAATGCCCCACAGAAACAATCCATACATTTTTTTCATACCTTCAAATCTCCTTGCATGAATATATTTAGAGACAGAGGAAGATATAGGGAACCTGCAATCAATAAAAAATCTGGTATGCCTCGCAAAAACCATATGTAATAATTATTATTACGCCAGGCAAGGTTATCCTATCTGTAGATGGGAGTTGACAGAATGGTTAAGAGTTTCATGGGTAATCTGTCAATAATTCAGTTTATGGAGGCGGGATCATTTTGCGGTCACGCCTTTTTCGCTCCCTTTGACCAGGTTTCCATCGGCATCCTGAACACGGACGGATCTTCTTTCAGCGAGCTCATGGGCCTTCCTGCTTCAACCCATAAATGGAGCGGAATAGTCGCCGTTCCCGGCGGAAAGATGTATGCACCTCCCTTTAATGAGACGACCATTCTGGAGATCACCCACGGCACGGCCGGCACCTGGCCGAAGAAATTTTACTACACGGCGTATTTTAATACATTTCAGTAATCTCTATTTATAATACAGAACCCAGACTTCACCCGATCCAATATCTGTCGAATAGTAAACTTTATCTTTAAATACCGTTGGTGAACCGGGCCACATACCAGAGGCGCCTGGATCAATATCACCGACCATATACGTATTAGCGGCTGTACCGTCAGTGATCCAGAGTTCCTTACCGTTGACACCGTCATCAGCGCGAAAAAATATTTTACCTCTGAACGTGTGAAACATCCCCGGTCCTGAGTCAGCCGCTCCCGGATTGATATTTTTAAGCATATAAGTCCCGGCCGTGGTTCCGTCGCTTATCCAGAGTTCTCTTCCTTCAGCTGCCGTGATTGCGCTAAAATATAATTTTTTCCCAACGACCGTCATGGATACAGGGAAGCTATTTCCAACCGGGTTTATGTCTTTGACAAGAACGGTTCCGGCAGTTGTCCCGTCCGTGGACCAGAGTTCTTTTCCTGTGATCCCGTCATCGGCGCGAAAGTAAAGCCTGTTGTTGAATATCGTCATATTATCCGGACTGGAAGAACCTGCGCCGACCTGTATGTCCTTCACAAGGGTAACGCCGCTTCCGGTGGTGTAATAGAGTTCGTCACCCAGAGTTCCATCATCAGCCGTAAAGAACACCTTATTGTTAAACACGATAAAATTATCCGGATCGCTGTTACCCGCTCCCGCGTTTATGTCGGCAATTCTGGAAACACCGGTTTCGTTTGCCCTGCAAAGCTCCAGACCGTCGGTAGTTTTACAGTCCATATACAGGTATCCATTATAAGGTACCATCTCGCTGTTATCAGGATTCTGGGCGGGTGAGACAAAAGGCACCGCCTGGTGTGTCATAGCGTCATCAATGTAATAGAGAACACCTGTATTATTGTCACAGAAGAATAGATGATTATTAAGAACCTCAAGAACCGACACATAGGAATCTGCCGCGCCCGGGGTGACATCGAACTGGCCCTCTGTAGAACCGTCATACCAGCTCACCTCTAAACCTGCTGCGCCGTCCCCAATAAAATACAGGATACCATCCAACGCAACCATGGAATAATTTATATTTCTCAGAGAACCGACATTACTGATAGGCGCCGTTCCATTCGTTCGATAGAGACCGTTGATAATCATTCCATCTTCCGCGCTCATATAAAGGTATCCGCCCATCTCCCAGAATCCATGGGGGATGTTATCAAAAGCTCCACCCGGAAAAAGTTCCACAACCAGATCATCAACATCCAGCCTCCGACAGTCGCCGTAAATACCATCTGACCCCACACCACAGACCACCAGGTGAGTAAAACCGGCAATATTCTGAGTCACATTGACTGTTATGGGTGATCCGGTTACCGGCAAGTTGTCTATCTCTGTTGCTTCACGTGAAGACGCAGTTCCCCTGTAGACACGGTACTCATAAATCATGTCTTCTCCCTGAGCCGGTTGAATGACAAGGTCACCATCTATGCTATCAACCGTTATGTCTCTATCTTCAAAGGAGAGTCCCGCGGGAGAATAGACCGAAGGATTGGCGTCGTATCCCACCGGCTGCATGTAGCAGGTGGTTATACCTGAAAGCATTATAATGACTGGGATGGAAAACAGTAGAAACCGCATGTCTTTTCTTATCCTGTTGCTTTATTGCACTATTAATATTGGCATGTAACATGGAAAGGGCCAACAAAAAATGCACAAGTTTTAAATAATATTTATATCCCCGCCGCCTTCGGCGGTGGGAATATTAGAGTTTTTATAATGCAATTAAAGTTAAGGAATTATTCCTGAATTATATGTGTTTTTTCCTGGCCGGCAGGCGAAAAAGAGAAGCGGGATAATAATCAGAGTAGAGAATTTGTACAAATAAAAATATTGCCGAATCACTGAAAATATAAGACATACATCAACCTGGAACCGCCGGAAACTGAACTGAAATACAATTTGTTCTTAAATTCAATGAACTCTCCAGGGCTGCTGTCTCCTGCCCCGCCATCCATGTTCCATATGTTCCGGGTGCCTGCTCCCGTACCATCTGTAGCGAAAAGTTCTTCACCCGTTCCAGCTGTTGAAGCGCAAAAATATATTTTACCTTTGAAGGGATAGAATTCCCGGGGGTTACTGTCCCCCCCTCCTTCAATATCATTAATCATATACGTTCCGGCCGATGTTCCATCTGTAACGAAAATCTCCCTCCCGTCCGTACCGTTGTCTGCGCTAAAATACATTCTATTTCCTATGACCACAAGATTATCCGGACTTGAATCTCCTGAACTATTTATATCTTTGAGTAGCTGAGTGCCGGAATAAGTACCGTCTGTAAACCACAGTTCTTTACCGTGGATTCCGTCATTAGCGGAAAAATAAACTTTTTCCTTAAAATAAACCAAAGATTCAGGATTTGATGAAATCCCTGCGTTGGTATTAATATCCCGTATCAGGGAGGTTCCGCCTACCGTTCCATCTGTAATCCACACTTCCCTTCCGTTTGTTACGTCAATAGCGGTAAAAACAAGTTTTCCAAATGCCGTAATAAAATCTGCAGGATTTGAATCTCCTGCTCCATTGATATCTCTCACCATAATGGTATTAACACCGTCGGTTTTTAGCAGCTCTTTTCCAGAAGCTGGAGTTTCACCATCAAAGTATATGTTGCCATTGAATTTATGTAATGAAGTAGAATTCGGAGCTACGCCAAGGTTGGCAACCATGCCTGTGCCCGACCCATCATAATAATGAATATCACCGGTGCTGTTACCAGAATAATATAATATGTTATTCATAACAGTAAACAATTCTGGATTTACATCAGTTCCAGCTCCGATACCACCAATCTGTTCCCATGCCAGGGTTCCGGAAGCAATATTATAGACACCAAGATGTACACCGTTATTGGGAGCGTCCGCTTTCCCGGGAAACACAATTTCTCCGTTGAAACCAACAATCTCATCTCCATCAAATCCATCAGCACCAGCACTAGAAAGATCTCCGGTTGGAACAGTCCCGGCAATAGTACCATCCGTATGCCACAATTCAATCCCCCATGGTGGATCAAATCCCCTGAAATATAGATAATCACCGTAAACCTTAAAGAGATATGTGACTGACGTAACGTTTATCGGACCTGCATTAAAGACCTGTTCCACAACCAGATCATCAACATCCAGCCTCCGACAGTCGCCGTAAATACCATCTGACCCCACACCACAGACCACCAGGTGAGTAAAACCGGCAATATTCTGAGTCACATTGACTGTTATGGGTGATCCGGTTACCGGCAAGTTGTCTATCTCTGTTGCTTCACGTGAAGACGCAGTTCCCCTGTAGACACGGTACTCATAAATCATGTCTTCTCCCTGAGCCGGTTGAATGACAAGGTCACCATCTATGCTATCAACCGTTATGTCTCTATCTTCAAAGGAGAGTCCCGCGGGAGAATAGACCGAAGGATTGGCGTCGTATCCCACCGGCTGCATGTAGCAGGTCAGGACCGGTAGTAGTAGAAAAAGAAGAAGCACCAGCAAACTATATCGTTTCATAGGTTATTCCAAGTACGATTAATATACTTTCAGGCACCCGTATCGGGCAATAAAAAATCGTAGCAATAACGCATCTTATATCCTTCATTCAGAATTTTTTTCATTTCCCGAACGGTGAGCACAGGTTCTATGCCTTCCGGAAAGGGCTCCCCCTTCTGTTCGTATATACGGCGGCGCAGGAGCTCAACCAGATCCACCCTCTGTGCCGGGGTCAGTGACCTGTAATATTCCAGGTCATTGTCCTTTTTATCTCTTACGCGCAAAACTGGATCAATCATCACTTATTTCCGTATGTTCCGTTTTTACATTAATAGTTTCAGGATTACCCTTCGTGGATCAGAAAATTCCAGGCAAAATTTTCATGTAATCCTGAATGCCGTCAGAGCTTCACGCCGGTCATAAGATAATACCTCAGGGCGTGCATGCCGTCTCCCCAGTAATTCAGGAAAAGGTAATCCATCCCGGCCTCCAGGTACCAGGGCCCGATTAACCGCACCTCTGCTCCCAGGCCGAACCTGTAATACGTGTCAAAAGACCAGTACTTCGTGGTGGAACCCGGCAAGGTGGCCGTGGATGAAAAGTTGGTGAACATGATACCGCCCCCTACCCGGAGAACGGCGTTCACGGGAAAATCAAAGGGAGTGGAACCCCGGACAGCCAGGCCTCCCATGGTGGTGTGCATGTTCGGCTGGCCCGACCTGCCCTGGAAGTTATGATAGCCGGCTTCAAGTTCCAGACCAAACCATTTCAGTATCCCGTACTTACCGTAGACACCCAGGTTAACCATACCTCCCAGAAAAGATGCCTTGAACGTGTCGCTCCAGTCGCCCACCATGTGAGCCACCGGGTATCCTGCCATGACCTTGAAACTCACCTTCGGGGCCTTCTCTTCATCGGAGGTAAACTCCTGGTCTTTTCCTTTCCAGGAATAGTTGTTTCCCCAGCCGGAGCGGTATCCTGCCGCGAGCCGCAGGATCATGCTGTGAGCCATGGTGTTCTTGTAGAATCCGAGCTGGTAATCCAGACCCAGCTGAAGGTAGTAGTCCCTGTAGAAGCTGTAGTCCATGGCCACGCCGAACTGGAAATAGTAGTCCGTGGACCAGTAGGCCTTCTTGGCCGATGCGAGAAAGGAATAGTACTCGTACCGGGACTCGGTCACGCCTCCCCCGGCCCGGACGACCACAT
>CAZYBU010000064.1:0-11117 GCA_964645775.1 uncultured Leptospirales bacterium
CCGTTATTAATATTACTTTTTGCTCTCCTTTTACCGTTTAGGAATAATTAGTGTATTTCAGTGAAGGTTGAATGTACCAGCCGCGGATATTCATCTCGTCGATTATATGGAAGATGTTAACCTCGTCTGAAGTAAAACTTATAAGTGTCATGTCGGGATGAGCCATAAGCCGCAGTTCCGGGATGGATGTAATTCCGCGAACATAACCTTCCACAGCCTCTTTCTTTCGGCGGGCGAATTCGAGGTAACCGTCATCTCCCACCCTGTTCAGGACGGCCCAGGCGGCCGCGAGAGGCCCACCGCTCTTCGTGCTCTGGGTGGTGGGGTTGATCATGGTATAACCGATCCATTCAGCGCAGGTGAAGACCTGTTCCCTGCGTAGTGACGGGTCACGGTAGAGTATCATCGACGCACCCTTGGGAGTGTATGCGTACTTGTGAAGATCGACGGAAAGAGAAGTCACTCCAGGCACGGAGAAGTCGAAATCGGGGAATTCGCCACCCAGCCTTCGAAAGTAAGGGAGAAGGAAGCCCCCCATGCAGGCGTCCGTGTGAAAGAGAATGTTGTGTCGGGAGGCTATTTCAGCAAGTTCCGGTATGGGATCAACCACTCCATGGGTGTAGGATGGGGCGGAGCCGACTATGAGGATGGTATTCTCCGTTATTGCTTCTTCGATGGAGGCGGGGTCTGCTTTGAAGGTATCACCATTTACTGATACAGTGACAGGTTTAACGCAAAAATAGTGAGCCGCCTTGTGAAACGCGGCATGAGCCGTAACTGGTAAAACCATCTCCGGTTCGCTGACCCCCGGTTTTACCTTTCTGGCGTAATCGCGGGCCGTCTTGACAGCCAGGAGGATGCTCTCTGTTCCTCCACTGGTGAAATGTCCAACCGTATTCTGATCTCCACCGAGATGCTTTCTCATCATGGAGACAATATCGTTCTCAAAACGGAGAAGGCTGGGATAGACCGTGAAATCGAGGCCGCTTTCACTCAGAAAATCCATATAGACCTCTTTAGCGAATTGCACCAGATCATCTCCGGGATCGAAAACATACCCGAAGGCCCTTCCGGAACTCCAGTCGATATCGTCACCCCGGTATGTTGAAAGTTTCTTCTTAATATCGCTTTTACACAGACCTTTTTCAGGCAGTTCCATCCTTTTACCTCCCTGAGAAAATTAATTTTTTTACATTTACCACGGGAGTTTTATCCTGTCTGTAAAATTTTTTGTTGCTTAATTATAATCATATATGAGAATATTATGTATCATGATACGAAAAGAAAGATTCCCGGGCCACATCTTCACGATCGTACATCCTGGTATTACTTTTTCATGAACCAGAATGAAAAAATATCATTAATACTTAATCCTCTCAGGATACGCATCCTTGGAACATTCACCATGGGAAGCATGACAGTCTCGGACCTGGCACTCTTTCTTGATGATGTTCCCAGGGCCACCCTCTATCGACATGTTAATCTACTGGTGGAGGCCGGCTTTCTCGTTCCGGTGCGATCTATCCGCAAACGGGGGACTCTGGAGTACAGGTACCAGCTCTTTCAACCTGAATACGTGGATGACGCAAAGAAAGATATGATCCGCCTTCTCCTCCTCCTCGGAAAGTTGTTGGAACCTGAAAAAAATTCGACTAGAGCAAATCGTATTTGCAGTAAACGGGTAACCTTGCCGGAAAACAGTATTGACGCATTCTCGAAAGAGGTTAACAGAGTAGTCGAGAAATACCACCAAGAGGAAGAGGATGGTGAAACCTTTCTTCTGGAGTGTTTCATGACAAGAATGAGTATGCCTCATGAAGATAATGGGTGAAAGGCGTACCTGCCGGCGATGCGGGGCCTGCTGTATTGCCATATCTATAAGCTCCCCCATTCCTGGATTACCTGAGGGAAAACCGGCCGGCGTCAGATGCCCCCACCTTGACGGCAATCATCTTTGCCTCATTTACCACAGTAAAGAGAAGCCTGACGCATGCACAGGGTGGAAACCCTCGAAGTTATGTGGAAATGATTTTCATGAAGCCATGAAGAACCTGGAGGATATGGAACGGGAAACCTCGTCAGCATAAAAAACCGGCCAGAAGCCGGTTTTTTCGCCATGAATTCGGTGAAAGAAAATCTTCAAAGAACCTGTCCAGCTCGTTTCTAAAAGAGTTATAGGCGGTATCAAGATCATTGTTGCGGCGTGTTAAACCCCATCTCATATCTATCACCTCCTGATCACAACAGATCTAAAAACTCATTCTCTCAATACTATTAATATATAAAGTGCTTGCTCGTGTCGTCAAGGGGACGAGATAAGGAGGTCCCGTACCATCTCAGCAAGGGCCGGGGATGCGGTAAGACCGGGTGATTCAATGCCCACACAGTTGACCAGACCAGGCAAACCCCGGTCTGATTCCTCACGGATGATAAAATCCCTGATGGGATCGCCGGGCCCCTGAAGCTTGGGCCGTATTCCGGTCATCTCCGGGAGTATATCCTCGGCTTCGATTCCGGGCAGTATCGATGAAGCGGCCCGGAAAAAATCTTCATGGAACCGTTCGTCCTGAGAATATTCGATCTCATCGACGTAATAAGCGTTCGGGCCGAAACGGATTCTTCCCTCCATGTCAATGGTGATATGAATACCCAGACCGGTCAGTTCCTCTCCCGGTACCGGGTAGATAAGATGCGAAACAGGATACCTTTTGTTAAGGGAGTAGTATTCCCCTTTGCAGGGATGCAGTCGGTATCCTGCATCTTTCGTGTCGATACCCGCGAGTTCCGCGACCCGGTCGGAGGCAAGTCCGGCACAGTTGATCACCCTCATCGCGTTAATGACCTCTTCACGGTTAATTTCGACTATATACTCGTTTCCGGTGTAATCAATTGCGGTCACCTCGGAACGGAGCGCAAGCATCCCTCCACCCTGTACAAAGTCATATTCCACGGCCTTCATCAGGTCATGAACATTCAATATGCCTGTTGAAGGGGAGAGGATGGCCGCCTCTGGATCTATAAGGGGTTCCCGTTCCAGGACCGATTTTCGGTCAAGGATAGTGAGATCGGCAACTCCGCATGAAAGGCCATGCCGGTAGATTCTTTCAAGTTCCGGGACCTCTTTCCGGTTGCGTGCGATAATCAGTTTGCCGATTTTTCGATGGGGGATATCACGTTTACGACAGAATTCATAGAGAAGGTTCCTTCCTCTCTGGCAGAGTATCGATTTAAGAGTATTCTCCGGATAATAGATACCGGCATGTATGACTTCACTGTTTCTGCTGCTTACTTCCTGCCCGCAGAATGAGTTTTTCTCAACCAGAGCAACAGAATCAAAGCTCTCGTTAAGTTTCAGTGCCGTAAAAAGGCCGGCAATCCCTCCTCCGATGACAAGGGTGTCTATTTTTCCGTGACTGTTATTCATGTTTACTTCATATCCATGGACAGATGTACCGGTTATGGAATGAGTTGCAATTCAATTAAGGGCCTCCTGGGAAAAAGAGTTTGTTCATGAATCGGCTGTTCATGGGATTATTGGTCTTGTACTATACTCCCCGGGATATCACTGAATGTAGTTTCTATATCAGTGATTATCCCCGGTAACGATGCTTTTACGTTCAAACAAAAATGAATGATTATCCCCGCCGCCGAAGGTGTCGGAGACCATAGAGTAATTTTTACAGCAAAAATGCTACAGAGTCCTTTTAAAGCAGGTACATTTTTTTCCATTGGTGATGAACAAAAAGGTATTTGTTGCCAATTCTTCTTTTCCGCTCGAGGAAATGTGTGATAATATAATTAAACATTTGCTCAGTTACTCGGATGGTGATTCTGAGGGATTCGATGACGACATGACGATGCTCTCCTTTATCTTTGGCCGCAGTTCCTAAAAATGAATTGACATCAATGTTACTTGAAAAAAATGTTAAATAAAAATTTTATACAGGCAGGTTGACATGTACACCGACCAGCTGGGCATTGTGGGCTCCATCTCCGAGAAGGATACTCCTAATTCTTACCTTGATATGCTTTCAGAAAAAGGAATAGATTACACTATAATGAACGAGGATTCATTCGTGGAGGTTTCTCCCCGGCAGTATCAGCTTATAACGGATGACATGAAGGATAAAGTATCACGTGATATGCTTGTCCGCTTCGGCCATTACCAGGGAGAAGGTCGTCAACTCTACTTTGTCGAGTTCTCCATTAATTTGGGAAAGAACGTTTGGAACCATACAACTCTCGTTTATGATCATGAGCCTTCCCCGGTAGACATGAAGGTAATCATGAGTAATTATCAGAACCTTATCGTTCATGAGGACAGCGAGGGCATTATTCTCTGACGGAGAGGCTCATGGAAAACGGCAAACAGGACATCTCCAATTTTTCGATAGATGAACTAAGAAAGAAAGCTGAAGAGATTCTCAGAGAGCGGGGCGATAGTGATGCCGAGCTTGATGATGCCCGTCAGGTCTTTCATGAATTCCAGGTCTACCAGATCGAGCTTGAACTCCAGAACGATGAGCTTCTTCGGATACACGATCGTCTTGAGGCCTCCTCCCACAGGCTCAGGGAGCTCTATGACCTGGCTCCTCTGCCATATCTTTCACTGAACAAACAGGGAGTTATCATAAACATAAACATTACGGGTACCAACTATTTCGGTAGCACCAGGAGCTACCTGCTGGAAAAACCGATAATATCCTACATCAAGCCGGAATTCCACGAGAGTTTTTTCCGCCACATCAAGAACGTCTTTCAAAGCGGAGGATACCAGACCGAGATATTACAGATGAGACTTCCTGATAGCAGCACGCCTTACATAAAGATCCACAGTGTTGTCAAGACCGATTTCGAAAATAACGAGCAGTACAGCTGGTCGATTTTAAGTGATGTCAGCGACGTAGCTGATTTTTTCGCTTCGCAGTAAACCTTTCGATAATTTTCTTGACACCGGCAGGTGTCAAGAAATGATAGCCTCCAATTCCATGGTGGATGTAGTTCAGCGGTAGAGCCCTGGATTGTGGTTCCAGTTGTCGCGGGTTCGAATCCCGTCATCCACCCGTTTCACATGACCCCGCTGGCAAGCGGGGTCATGTGCTATACGGCCGGTTTTTATCATTCCCATTTCAGGCTCCAGTCGATCTCCTGGCGATGCATGTCGTACAAAGCCTCAATATGGGAGACCGGAATGCTGAGAAGGGCTTCCCCGCTCCTCCTGTCATATCGGGTACCGAGGCCCTCCCGGATTACAGAGTAGGCCGCCTCCGGTGAACGGGTCGGGTTGTAGGCTCTGTGAGAGGTTATTGCGTCATATGAGTCGGCCACGGCCAGTATATGGCTCAGGTAATTAATGTAGGTGTCTTCATCCGTGGCAGGATACCCCTTCCCATTCGCGTGCTTGTGGTGGTAAAGGGCAATCTCCGCAATCTCCCCAAAAGACTCGATCATGGAGAGGATATTGGCCGAGTGTTCAGGATGCTTCTCAATGAGCTTCCATTCTTCCCGGCTCAAGGCTCCCGGCTTATCGAGCAGGCCGGTCGGTATACTGATCTTTCCAGAGTCATGGAGAAGACCGGCGATCTCAAGTTTAATGACGTCGCCTCTCGGGAAGCCCATGGTCTCCGCTATATGACGGGCCAGGATAGAAACACGGGTCGAATGACCGGCCGTGTAACTGTGTTTGGCGTCGATTATACGGGCGAAAAGTCGCAGGATCGGGTAAAGTCCGGCGATACCGTATCCTTCCATGTACCCCTTGCCGTCGCCGATCATCGGTTTGTCTATATATTGTCTTTTCAGTTCAAGGAACCTTTCGGAAGGCTCTCCAGGAACAAGCTCCCTGTCCAGATGCATTACTCTAACCTGTTCCACTATCTCCGGGTTAAAATGGGTTCCCGATAATTCACGGACCATCTCCAGGGCAGCTTCCGAGGTCAGGGGAGGACGGTCGACACGCGGGGTTCTGAGTGAGTCGTAGCAGTCTACGGCGCTCAGTATCTGGATTTCAACCGGAATCTCATCACGGGAGAGGCGGTCCGGGTATCCTGACCCGTCCCAGTTTTCATGATGCCAGCGCACCCAGAAGGCGATATCACTCAGCTCAGGGAGGGTTGCCACGATCCTGCTTCCAAGTATCGAATGTCCCTTTATAATATCGAACTCTTCTGGTGTAAGGGAGCTCTTCTTGTTCAGTATTTCCAGGGGGACGGCGACCTTGCCGACGTCATGGATAAGGCCGGCGAAATAGAGTCGTTGAAGGGTAGGGGGTCTGAGTTGAAGCTTCTCGCCGATTATGACGGCACCTTCCCCAACCCGGAGCGCGTGTTGATGGGTATGATGATCGTTAAGGTTGTACTCTATGACAAGTCCCAGGGCTTCAAGACACTGGTTTAGTATCATCTTTCGTTCATCGGTAAAGATATTCATCTCTTCCGTTGGTCTATGGCATAAAAACCATACCTTCTCCTCAGTGGTGGCTAACTCTTTCTATGTAATAATCTATACTGGTGATGAAATGATTACAGTACCCGGTTCCCTCTGTCGCAGGTGGTTGAAATATCATCGGCTGTATTCAACCATAATGGTATAGCTGGCCTGGTACTCCACTTCGCCTTCACCATATTCCGTGTGGGCGCGAACCTCGTAAGTGCCTGGGCGAGAGACTCCCCCGCGAAAGGTTATGGAGCCGTTTTTCATTTTGCGGGTATACTGGTAAGTATAGTAATCATCAGGCCCGGCACCCTTTTCTGCAAGGGAAATGTAATCGTATTTTGTGCCGGGAAAGTTGTCGAAGATGACCGTGATATCTTCCCAAGTGGAGTAATTCCTCTTTTCCGCCTTTATTTGAACTTCTGTTTCGCTGGTTACCTTTTCACCGGTGATTTTATCAACGAACAGGGAGACTACTTTCAGTATGTCGTCATCCGGCCCGGCCGAAACGTTGGCGCCGGAATCGGCGATACCTTTTTCAATATCAATGATGCGGCCGCTAATAACAAGGGTATCTCCGTACTTGATGACCCTCCCAATCATGACCTTCTGGGCCGATACAATCTTTCCCAGTCTTACCGCTTCACTCTTCTCCGCCACGCCGGATTGAATGAGCTGATGCTCTTTTAACAGGTTGTCGATCTGGCTTCGTTCCAGGACCTGATACTGTTTGCGACGCGCGAACTCATTTCTGAGAACTTCAGAGATAGAGAGGGCCTTCGTCGCCAGAATAGGATCTGATTTAAAATCGAGTATGGCCAGCCGTAGAAGACCCGTATTGTTTTCGGCATACAGGGCGGGAAGAGTGGCATACGTACCCGACATAAGCGCCAGAGTAGCGATAAAGAGAGCTATTATCTGTATAATCCGTTTCATTGTAATCAACTTGCCGGTAGATTAATTCAACACTTATAATATGATTGTACGTTCAATACAATCAATTTTTATGACAAATATATTTAATCCGTCACCCAGGTGCATCCTGCGGCATTTACATTATCTCTTTTCGCAGTTCAAGGAGTTCCCCATCAATGCTTTCCAAAATTATCCGTTCAATGGTCGCAACTGATCTTGAGAGGGATGCCTGGTCCCCCGCCAGAAGGCATACAGTCCAGAGCGACCTGTCGTGACTCTCCTGGTATCCGCTCTCCAAAACGGCCGCGTTACGGTTTTTCCCTATACGCTCACCAATGCCGGAAAGACGCGCCCTCTTCTCCTTCAGGGAACGGCATCCAGGAAGACGGATATCCGCTTCAAGAAGCATGATGACCGTACCGCTTTCCCTTGTTGAATCAGTATATAAAGTATCTTTGTTCATCTTCTCGCACCATCCCCTCTTTACAAAGGTCTTCCATAACTGAACCTGGATCGTGTTCTCCCTCCGGGAGGGCCCGGGCCAACTCATCCAGGTTTGCCCCGGGATGGTCAAGCAGGTATTCCAATATTTTACTCCTTACCTGCCGACGGGAACCCTCAAATGGTTTTTGGCGCGTGAAATGCCTGCTCCTTCTGGAGGGATTCCCTGAAACGCTTTTAACATATACTCCCAGGTCCATGAGGGCGGAGTACCACCTTGCCGGAGAATTTCTTTCCAGGGTCTGGGCGACAAGCGGATATATATCCCGGTCATCTATCTCATCCTGCCCGTTAAAGAAAAAGTATATAAAAAGAGAGCGAATATTTGTCTCGATAAAGACTTCCGGTCTGTCGAAGGCGTAAACAGAGATCGAGGCGGCCGTAGCGGGTCCGATACCGGGCAGTTTAACCAGTTCATCTGGAGTATTCGGAAGGATCCCTTCATATTCATCCACGATCATGCGCGCCGACTTCTGGAGATTGCGGGCTCTGCGATTGTAACCAAGTCCCTTCCACTCTCGGAGTATCTCTTCAAGAGAGGCAAGAGAGAGTTCGCTGAAACCGGGAAAGGCTTCCATGAATCGGTTGAACCGGGAAGCCACGGTCTCAGTCCTTGTCTGCTGAAGCATGACTTCGCTAATGAAAATGGTATAGGGTGAACGGTCCCGTCTCCAGGGGAAATCCCGCCCATACTCTTCGCAGAAGCCATAGACCGTTGCACGAAAGCGGTTTACCATATCTTCAGAAAGAGGTTCCCCTTTATTGAAGTCTTGGATTCTCCTGTTAAACTCCTGCAGACGGGCATCCAGAGGGAAGATTTTTTTTTCGATTTTTCGCATTATTAGTTGGAAAAGGGACGGCGCCTTATTATACTATATTCAGATTATGCAGCATAAGGAGATCATTATAGAAGGAGAGCAAGTGAAACATAGCTTACTCACTAACTTACCTTCGGGTAAGAGAAAGGGGCAAAAACCCCCGAGAGCAGCCAATCTAATGGTGCACTGAGCCTTCCGAAAATGGGAGGCTCAGTGTCGTATGCGACCCTCCCTTTTTCTCCAGAAATGATGCCTTATCTTCTCATACCAGTTTTTTTATTGTGTTGATTACGATAAAACCTACCCTTTGACCATGGGCAAGATGAATCCGGAAACGATCACGGACTGGTTCCGTTCCCATCACGAGCGGTATCTTGATATCCTGCGGCAGATGGTCAATATTAATTCCTGGACAAAAAACCGATCTGGCATTGCCCATCTTTCGAGGCTTACATCGGAACTTTTTTCAGATAGAGGTTTCTCCTCGGAATACATACCCCATCCTGACCCGGAGATCGGCTCCCATCTTCTTTTAGAACGTAACCCTGGAGGTAAAGAGAGTGTCGCCTTTATCTCGCACCTGGACACGGTCTATTCGCCTGAAGAGGAGGAGGAAAACTCCTTTGTCTGGGAAAAATCAGGAGACAGGATATTAGGGCCGGGCACAGCCGATATCAAGGGGGGGACCCTGGTTGCGCTCATGGTCCAGGAAGGATTGGAACGGTGGTTCCGGGAGCTTAATGATAATTTACATGTGCAGATATTCTTCAACGCGGCGGAGGAAGAAAACTCTGATCATTTCGGCGATCTACTCAAGGAACGCCTTCCGTCACACTGCCGGGCGGTCCTCGTATGTGAAGCGGGTGGATTCATCGATGGCTGCCATACTCTGGTAACTTCCCGAAAAGGAAGACGGCATATCCGCTTACGCTCCCTGGGAAAAAGCGCTCACGCCGGACAGAATCACGGGAAAGGAGAAAACGCCATTATCCGACTGGCCCGTATCCTGCCGGAGATGGAAGGACTGTCGGATTATGATCTCGGGCTGACGGTGAATGTCGGTCTGATACAGGGGGGCGAAGCTCTGAACCGGGTCCCGGGAGAGGCCATAGCGGATGTGGAGATACGGGCTCATAACATGAAGGATATGGAAAGGGTAGAGGCCTATCTTTCCCGGAAGAGGGAGACATCTCCCCGGGGCCTCCTTGAGTATGAACATCTACGTTCGCTCTCTCCCTGGGAAGAGAACAGGGGGAGCAGAGACCTCTTTGAATCATACAGAAAGGTCGCGGAAGACATGAGAATATCCCTGATGGAGGAGTCGAGGGGAGGACTCAGCGACGGAAACCTGACCTGGAGGTATACTCCAACTATCGATGGGATCGGCCCCCTGGGATTTAACGCGCACTGCTCAGGATCGGACGGGGAAGAGCGGGAATATATCCTTGAAGATTCTCTGGAAGAGAAATCTATACTTACTCTTTTCTTTCTGAAGGAGTGGTTTGCCGGGATGAACAGGAATTGACGGCAAGTTCTTTTCTTTCCCGGAACTCCTCCTTTTTGCCCCGGTTCCACTGACTTACCGGTCGAAAATATCCGACAACCCTGGAATAGATTTCAGCCGGAATCCTTCTTGATGTATCCATGGTTTTCTCCCTCACTGTAACGTATACCATGATCATGATAGTATCGTGCGAAAAACGAGTCAACAAGAATTTGCTAAATATGTGTTGACCTTCCTGTATTGGAGGAGATGATTATTCCATGGAGAGGATGCGGAGAATCATACATGTGGACATGGACGCATTTTTCGCCTCCGTTGAACAACTGGACAATCCTTCTCTCAGGGGTAAACCGGTCATAGTAGGTGGAAACCCTGACGGGAGGGGTGTGGTTGCGGCCTGTTCATACGAGGCGAGGAGATACGGTATACATTCAGCAATGCCATCCTCCAAAGCAAGAAGACTCTGTCCCGGGGCAATCTTTGTCCGGGGTAACTTTGAGCGGTACAGGGAGGTCTCCCTCCAGATACGTGAAATTTTCGAATGTTACACGGGCCTGGTTGAACCTCTCTCTCTCGACGAGGCCTACCTCGACGTTACGGATTACCTGGAGGGTTTCGAATCGGCCACGGCCATTGCCCGGGAAATCAGAAAGCGTATTCACGATTCAACCGGCCTTACAGCTTCAGCAGGAGTGTCGTACAATAAGTTCCTTGCCAAGGTGGCAAGCGATTTCAGGAAACCGGACGGTTTGACGGTAATCCCTCCCTGGAAGGCGGAAGACTTTTTAAACGATCTTCCCATCGGTAAATTCCACGGGATAGGTAAACGGACCGAAGAGAAGATGAAAGAGATGGGTGTCTACCGCGGTTCCGACCTGAAGAACATCTCCAGGCCCCACCTTGTCTCCAACTTCGGGAAAGTGGGAGAGTTCTATTATCTCATCGCC
>CAZYBU010000065.1:0-9446 GCA_964645775.1 uncultured Leptospirales bacterium
CGGCGACTAGCGGCTCCCGGCAAGGATGCCGCAGTGTCCAGCGCCGACAGGAGGTCGAAATCGCGCTGGACCGTCCTTTCTTTGGTACTTTCTTTGGACAAGCAAAGAAAGTACAATAAGGATACCTGGAGAGCAAGGCCACGCAAAAAAAGATTTCATGAGACCAAAAAGAACAGAACAATTCAGGTAAGCAAAAAAATGGAAAGAAAATTTGAAAGAGAAAAAGCCATAGGAAAAAAACAAAATATAAGAAAAAATAAGTGTTTACGATAACTAATAGAACAAGTAAAAACAAATAACAGGAAAAAACCCCATATTGGGAAAAACCGCCATGGATTTCTGGCTCAACGAAGAGCATACCCTTCTCCGATATAATGTCCGCGAGTTCGCGGAAAAAGAGATAGCCCCCCTGGCCCGGGACCTCGATGAAAAGGAAAAATTCTCGCCTGAACTGACCCGGAAGATGGGAAACCTGGGCCTTTTCGGCATAGTCGTCCCGGAAGAATACGGCGGGGCCGGGATGGACTATCTCTCCTACATAATTGCCGTGGAGGAGATCGCCCGGGTTGACGGGTCCCAGGCCGCCACTGTCGCGGCTGGCAATTCCCTTGGCACAGGCCCCATCTACTATTTCGGAAACGAAAAGCAGAAAAGGGAATGGCTTCCCCGCCTCTGCCGGGGAGAAATCCTGGCCTCCTTCGGGCTCACGGAACCGGAGGCCGGTTCAGACGCCGGCTCCTCAAAGACCCGGGCCGAGCTTTCCAGCGGAACATGGACAATAAACGGAAGCAAGATATTTATCACCAACTCCACCTCCCCCTTGTCCGGACTATGCACGGTCCAGGCCGTGACAGGCAGACGTGACAACGGACGGAAAGAGGTATCCTGCATACTGGTTCCCAACGGAACTCCCGGCTTCACGGCAAAGAAGATGACCGGCAAAATGATGTGGCGTTCCTCGGACACGGGAGAGCTTTACTTCGACGACTGCCGCGTTCCCGAAGAGAACCTCCTGGGCGGCCGGGGCGAGGGCTTTCACCAGATGCTCTCCACCCTGGATAACGGCCGTCTGGCCATCGCGGCCATGGGACTGGGGGGCGCCCAGGGAGCCTATGAGAAGGCCCTGGCCTACGGCAGGGAACGAAAACAGTTCGGGGTTCCCGTCTCTACCTTCCAGGCCAACGCCTTTAAGCTGGCCGACATGGCGACGGAGATCGAGGCGGCCCGGGCCCTTCTCTATAAGGCCTGCATGCTCAAAGACAGGGATAAACCCTTCGGGAAAGAGGCGGCCATGGCCAAGCTCTACTGCTCCGAGGTCATGGGCCGTGTCGTGGATGCCGCCGTCCAGATCCATGGGGGGTACGGTCTCATGAAGGAATACGACGTGGAGCGTTTCTACCGGGACCAGAAGCTCCTTACCATCGGCGAGGGGACATCGGAAATACAGCGGGTTGTCATATCGCGCCTCATCGGGTGTTACGATTAGGGGGCAGGATACCCCATCCTGCGCCGCGACAGGCAGGTGCAATACAAAAAAGGAGAATGAGATGACTTCCAGCAGTGACTTCCAGAATTTTCTCGACGACCTTTCAGGCTACTACCGGACCGGGGAGGAGCCCTCGGAGCAGATAACCGTGGCGGAACGGCTGCGGGAAATCCGTGAAATGGAGGGTCTGACCAGGGAAGAGCTGTCCCGGATCTCCGGCGTAAACGGGGATCTGGTAGCCCTGATCGAGGAGCAGGATGTCTACCCGGACATAGGGACCGTTATCCAGCTCTCCAGGTCTCTCCGTATAAACACGGGAGTTCTCCTTGGAGAGAAATCCGGCCACGCCTACGCCGTCACCCGCAAAGAGGGCCGGAAATCGATAACCCGGCACGTCTCCGGGAAGAAGGACCATCCTCATTACCACTACCTCTCCCTTGCCGACGGGGTCAGGGACCGGCACATGGAGGCCTTTCTTGTCACCCTTTCCGCGGAACCGGCGGGTGACGAGCGGTCTCGCCACGAGGGAGAGGAGTTCATCTATGTTCTCGAAGGTTCCGTGGAGGTTCTCCTGAGAGATAAAAAGGAACGCCTGGAGACCGGAGACAGCATCTACTACCTCTCCACGGTTCCTCACAGTGTGCGAAGCGCGGAACCGGGCAAGGAAGCTGTCATCATGGCCGTGATCCACGAAGGCTGATGCCGTGGCTCTCTTTATCCTGAAGTTTTTTCTCTATGGCTTCTCTTCTCCTGGTCGGTACGCCCGTTCAAGGTTTTCAAGGATATCCTCTTTTTCAAGGAGAACGTCTTTCATCTTACGCTTCACGAAAAGGGGGACCTGGTCCGCGTAGTGGGGAGATGCAGGATCGGACGTGGCTGACCCGTACTGGTGGATCGACCTTGATGTCACCCTCCCCTGCCTGTCCCAGCGAACAAGCATGACCAGTGAATCCCCGGTGTGGCCCTTCAGGGTCCCGTCCTCCCGGAGGTCACCGTACACGGCATGGAGGATGTCCGGGCCTCCTCCCATGCCCATGTTCACGTCTCCCCGGATAATACGGTTCACATTTTGCCATGGAACGACCGGGGAACCGTGATGCTCTTCAAGTACAGCTTCCGCTTTCCGGAGATGGGAGAGATATTCCTCACGAGTAAGAGTATCCTGTTCATTTTCGTAAGGTTCATGGAGGGTCAGGATGGCCAGGGCTGTATGAATATTGTCCGGTTCCGTTCCCAGGTCCCAGGCCAGCAGGTGCCGGTGGGTTTTGGCAAGCTCGGCCGGTATCTCGCCAAAAGCGCTTATCTGTTCCAGGTAAGAGGCCATCCGTGACCTGCTGGAATACTTCATGTCATACTTGTAGCCGTAAAACTCCTCCCAGGTTACCGAGGAGTCGGGGCCGAAGAGCTCCCGGGCCCGTATGGCCCTGTTGCTAAGATGGGTCTCGATCCCCATCTCGGGGGCATAGTTCTCCGGGTCCGGGTTGCCGGGGCCGGTTGTGGTCTTAAAAGGTGTGCTGTTGCAGTTCTGAATAAAGCCGGATGGCGGGTTCTTCACCATGGGCAGGTCGCTAAAGGAGATGTACTCTTTCCACAGGGTCTTTTTTGTGTTCCCGGGGACCGGTAGTTTCCAGTCGTACCCGCTCCTTCGCAGGGGCATCTTCGAATTATATAAATAGAAGATATTCCCCTCCCGGTCCGCGTACCCGCTGTTAAAGCAGGGCACGGACATCATCTCCATGGCGGAGCGCCACTGGCCAAAATTCTTCGCACGGTTCATCCTGTACCACTGCTCCACCTGGCGGATATCCCCCATGGAGGGGAAACGGACGGCGTAGGTCCCGTGGTCCAGCTTCAGAACCGGACCGAAGATGGAATCATACACGGTTTTTTTCACTGTGATATAGAGAGGTCCCCAAAGTTTAACCTTTATGGGGACCTCCCGTTTTTCCAGCCTGAGCCATTTGCCGTCCACCCTGTACCTCTCCGGGTCCTCCGGGTCGGTCTCCAGGACAAAGATATCGTGGAGGTCGGCGTGATTAACGGTATGGGCCCAGCCCAGGTCCCGGTTATGGCCGTGAAGGATAACCGGCGAACCGGGAAAAACCCCTCCCGCCATGTCCCATCCTTCTTCGCTCCTGAGATGGGCCTCGTACCAGGCCACCGGCCCCTCCCAGGGCTGGTGGGAGTTGACCGCGAGGAAGGTGCTTCCGTCCGCGGTCTTACCCGGGGCAAGGGCAAAGGTGTTGGAGCCCACCATACGGTATCCTGCCCCTTTCTCCATAGTATTTCTGGCAAGGAGTAGTTTTTCCAGCTCCTCCCGGTTCTTCGCCTCAAAGAGCTTGCCCAGGGTCTTCTCCAGCCCGAAGAAGAGGGGCACCTTGTGGACGAAACCGGCGGCGATGTCCTCACCCTTCATGGGGTAGAGGCTCTTCCAGGCCATATCCGGGTGACGGGATGCGTAGAAGTTCAAGCCGTCGGCGTAGGCCCGGCAAAGCCTGCGGGTCTCCGGGGAAAGGTCTGACTCGTACTTCTCCTTAACGTGTTTCCGGTTATTCAGAAGACCGACCATGAAATCGTTGGGCGCGCCCTTCTGGCCCAGGTAGAGGGCCAGCTCTCCCCTCGCGGCGGCCAGGACTCCCTGTATGGTCTTTAAGTCATCCTCCGCGTGGGCGTAGGCCAGGCCGAAGGCGGTATCCGCGTCGGTTTTCCCGAAGACGTGGGGCACGCCCCAGGTGTCCCGATAGATGGTCACGTCATAGGTATCATTAAGATTGCTGAATTGAGTTAGATCGCTCTGCGGGGGCCGGGTTGCGAGTATATAGGCGAGAGCACCGGCAAGGACGATCAGGGGTACGGCGATAAGGATTCGTTTTTTCATGGCAGCCTCCATAAGGGACGTAGTATCTGTGCATATTACGGCAATGTCAATCCTTTTGACCCCGGTAAGGCCTCCGGGTCTGGTTACGGATCCACATTGAATGTTATATTTATAATCGTAGATTTTATCAACTTCTGATCTGCCAATTAGATCATTTATTCCATCAATGTATCGACAATATTTCCATAAAAGGTTTGTGTATATTAGAGGTTTAGCAATTATTCATTAATCAATAATAATAATTACCCATCTGGAAATTATAGTATCAATTTATTTGGAATACTTTTCTATTGGGAAGTTAACTGTTCGTGAAAAAGAAATCGGCCTAATCACATTAATACCTTGACAATTATCTTAATTTTTACAGGTATGCAGAGCAGGCATACATAAATTCTGTGGAGATACTACTATGCTATCCTCTCTCCCGCTCTCCCAAAAAGTAAGTATATTTTTCGGATTAATCATCCTGCTTGTTGTCATTATTTTAAGTAGCGCATCTTTCGTTCTGGTATACAGGTATGAAAAGGATAGCGTTCTGGCTGACCTGGAATCCCAGACAAGTATTGTCGGTAAAAACCTGGAATCAATTTTTGACACATCCGTAAAGAGTTATCTACGCGGAATCGCGGAAAAGAACCTGGATATCGTAAAGCAATATCACTCGCTATACGAGAACGGCGCTATTACCTACGATCAAATGATGACAGAGATCAGAAGAGTCATTCTTTCCCAGAAAATCGGCAAAACAGGATACATCGCGGGAGTGAACCTGGATGGTCTTCTCGCCATACATCCGAAGTCGGAAGGGGTGAACATTTCCAGGACAGACTTCTGGCCAAAGATAGAAGCCATAATGAAAACGGAAAGTCAGAGCGGTTATCTGAAATATGACTGGAAAAATAAGGGCGAAAAGCAAGCCCGGGCAAAGGCTGCCTGGGTTATTAATTACAAACCTCTCGACTTAATCGTATGGGCTTCATCCTACAGGGAAGAATTTCAAGACCTCGTTGATAAGAGAATATTCCGTGAAGACCTGCTCTCCGTCTCCCTGCGTGGTGACGGGTATTATTACACGTTCAATACCGAAGGTGTTTTGACTGTTCACCCGGAACTGGAAGGTCAAAACATGATAGATAAAACGGACGCCCGGGGCAGATATATTTTTAAAGAAATGATAAACAGGAAAAACGGTACCATCGAATACCTGTGGAAAAACGCCGGTGAAGAAAAAGCCCGCAAAAAAATCGCCGTCTTTCGCGAAGTACCGAGCCTTAACTGGCTTATCGTGGGCGGAATTTACGTTTCTGACCTGACAGAGGACTTAATAATGATCTCAATGATGATCACGATAATCGGAATTATCTTTGCTGTTCTTGGGATCATTGCCGTTATTATCATATCATCCAGGCTGGCGTCACGAATAACGGCCCCGATAACAACTCTCAGGGAGAGCACCGAAGAGTCAGACCTGACCATGAGAATCAAAACGGAATCGAACGATGAAATTGGACAAATGAGCCGGGCCTTTAACACCTTTATTGACGCGCTCCACCAGATATTCAAGCAGATTGAAACCGGCGTCCATGATTTGAACCAGTCCGCCCAGGAGATGTCGAAAACCGCTGATGATTTTTCATTAAGAAGCCAGAAAACTGCTGCAACCGCAGAAGAAGTTGCCGCCACCATTGAATCGATAACCAACAGCAATAAACAGGTCTTTGAAACACTTGAATATCAGCACAACAGGACAACTACTCTCATTGAAAATATTCATACACTGCATGGTATCGTGAAAGATGAAGAGGAACAGATGCAGAAGGCAGACAGGGTCAAGGCCCAATTAGACAGTATCATATCCATCATGAAGGGCAAAATCGATGAAACACTGGAAAAGATGAGTGATTCCCAGGAAAACTCAAACAACATGCTCGGGTATATATCTACAATCTATGATACTTCCGAGCAGATCAACCTTCTTGCCCTTAACGCGTCCATCGAGGCCGCCCGTGCCGGAGAAAGCGGAAAAGGTTTCGCTGTCGTCGCGGAGGAGATTGGGAAACTGGCTTCCGAGGTGGACCAAAACACAAAGAATATTTCAAACACGATGAACACGACCAACCAGGCGATTGACGGATCGAGTAAATCACTGGAAGGAACCGTTAAGGAGATGGAAAAAATCCTCTCGGGCCTTGAAGAATTCGGTTCTATCGTAACCCATGTAGGGGAGCTTACCCGCAAAGACATGAAAATCAATGAACAATTACAGGAAGACACTAAACACTTTCTGGAAAGGGCCGAGGCCATAATGCAGGCAATAACTGAAGAGAAAGGCGGTATTATCAATATCTTTCTATCCACCGAAGAATTAAACGATATAGCCCAGAGTAATTCAGCTTCCAGCGAAGAACTGGCCGCTACAACCGATAAACTGAGTGAATATACTAACACGCTGAAGGCTCAGATAGAGAAATTCAAATTGTAAAAACTACGTAGTTGAATCTTAGCTCATGGTTGTCCCGGATCGAAATCGACTGACCGGAGTAGAGAGCGAAAAGAACCGGGACTCCCTGGAAAGGGGCCTCTCCGAGGCGGAGAAGATCACATCGGCCACGAACGAGCAGAGGAAGGCCCTGGAAGAGGTCTCCCGGATTTCCGGCCCGCAGGTTAGCCTCTTTCCACGAGCCAGGCCCTGTCCTGCACGTTAAAAAATAAAATCCGTGGAGAGAAAGTTCGACATCCTCTCTTCCACGATGGTTGAAATGCCAACACACATTGAAATTTCCATCTCTAACGATTTCAGTCTTTTAATGTAAACAGTTGGGCTATACCTTACATCTGAATCTGTATGATGAATACAGTCTTTTAGATTAAGCCACCCTCTGTTTCGTACATCATCTTCAAGCGCGGCCATAACAAGTTCCGTATTACTTTTATCCGAGATTGCCTCACCAATAATTTCACGATTATGTCTGTCCATAAGGGTTGCTGAAAAATGCTCGGTTGAAATCGGGGCCAGTATACCCCATTATTCTCTCCTCCATTATTTTTAACTATATATCCTTTATCAATCTTTTTAATCCTTCCCAGATTCATCAACCACATCAACCTGAAAGTAACCTGTGCAAAGGTTGTCCATTCTACATCATGATTCTCAGAAAGATAATCAAGAATATCCTGTTCTTTCTGAGGTTCTTCTGAAAAACTGAGAAATTCAAGAATCTCTTCAAACCCAAAAACATACTTATTGATAACTTCAAAAAGAAAATCAACATCTTTTGATTTTAAATAGTGTTCACCCTCTTCACTGAGAAAGAAAATTCCATTCTCAACGTTAACAAGACCCATTGTTCTGGGTACCCTCGCATATCCACCAGAGGTTTTATCACTATTTACATTTTCAAAATTTTTTAAAAACCATGCAACAAGTTTATCATTAGTATTTATGCCATCTTTAATCGCCTGCAACAACTTATCAAGAGATTCAACATAACCCCCAGTGCCGCCAGGTAAAGGCCAGATGCCCCTGTTTTTATCAGAGATTTTCTTTTCTAAAGGAGAGCCAATCTCACTGTCAAAATAATCTTCATCAAGAGTGTAAATAACCTTCTCTTCTTTCTTAATACCAACACCATATTGAAACATGAGATCAAGGAGTTTCTCCCCATCAACTAAAGAGACCGGCATTTTCTTGGGAGCCTGGGCTTCTTCTATTGCAGTTTTCTTAAAGCCTGAGGTTGTAATAACAAGACCTCTTTGACCAACCTCTGCACTACCACGCAGTTCACGAATGACCTTAACATCAATAGTACTTTTAAAACGCTTTACCTGAATAATGGTTCTTACATCAGTAAGGCCACCCATGGTTAAATCAGCAAGAATATCAACACCACCATCATTACTGCGTTTGGTAACATCAACATTTTCATAGCCAATTTTCTTTAATAGATCACCAATAAGATATTCAAACATGTATGGATCCATGTCGTGAAGCTTTTCACGAAGTTCCTTGCGAACAAATTCATTTTGTTTTTGAATCAGAAGATCAGGTGAGTCAATTGGGCCTTTCTTCTCTCTAAGGGTAAACTTACCTTTCCCGGCTTTTAGAAAAACAGAATCTTTTTTTTCTTAATATCAGTATAAAGGTGGGCAGCCATTGTTGCTTCAGGTGTTTTACCCTCAGTTTCAAGTATATTTTTCTCAAAAGCAAGTTCTGTTATTTCTTTTGCGCTCAAAGGTTTTGGTGAATCTTTGAGAATTTGTGCTGCTACTTCTTTAAATGTTGGCATATTTTTCACCTCTAAATATCTACTCACTTAAAATATCCTCATCCTTCCCCTTGCCCCCCGGCTTTCCATCCGCACCATAAGACTTAATAATAAAACCTTTATTAGTTAAGTGCCCGCAAACCCTGTTTTGTAGAAGGATACGTATCAGTTTGTAAACGGTAACAATAAAAATGCAACCAACCCATATTTCTGTATCAAGGCCGACTTTTTAAAACACTCACCAGGTAATCCTGTAAATCAGCCTTTCATCCAGTGAATCCTGGTTCAGACAATCTCCCCCCAGTACCTCTTCCTCAAATACTCAACAAGCTCCTTATGCTTCCCAACCCCAATCACAGGCTCAAGCAATTTCTGAGGCGTAATCATCACATACCTCCCCGGCTTCTTCAAACAAGCCTTCCATGCTTTTCCCATGTCTCCCTGTATTAAACCAGGGGCATTGACATTAGTTCGCAACTCATTGTTCCCAGCAGGGATAACATCAACATGAATCCAGTCATCTGCCAGCAGTTCATCTTCACTATAATTTAACCATCTGCCAGGCCAAAAGAGTCTGTCTCATAAGCTGATAAAAGGGCTCATAATAGTAATCATCCAAATCCGGCAATTCTTTCAAAGGCGAGTTCTTATGAGCTATTAAATCATTATACCGCCTCTTCCTTGTCTCACCCTTTTCACCAAGCGCAAGACAGGTTTTATTATACAACTCAGTATATTTCCATTCAATCAGAATGATAATTTTTTCAGTATTAATTCCTTAACCTGAATTTTCTAAAAATTGCTCTATATATCCGCT
>CAZYBU010000066.1:0-2396 GCA_964645775.1 uncultured Leptospirales bacterium
CGCTTCCCGCGGCCCCCACGTAATCGTTGGACCCGATATTGGTCCCTATAATGGACATGCCGATGATCCACCAGGGGAGGCTTCGGCCGGCAAGAAAATAGTCGGTTGAAGACTTAATCCGTTTACCGAAGAAGAATCCGAAGAGCGTGATCCCTCCCAGGTAGAGTACGATAAGAACGAGGTCTATCCAGTGGACGCCCGCATACATTATGGTTATCGCTCCTTCCGTTTATCGGTCAGTATCCCAGGCGGGAACTCCCGGCTCATGACGGAACCGATCCAGCGGAAGGATTCCACGGAGGACATCTTCCAGTTGGTGGGACAGGGTGACAGGACCTCAACGATGGAATAGCCCAGGCCGTCCACCTGGGTCTGGAAAGCGGTAGTAATGGCTTTTTTCAGCTTGCGGACCGGTCCCGGACCCGTGAGGGCCACCCGTTCCGCGTAGACCACTCCCGGGAGGGAAGCTATCATCTCCGTTATATGCAGAGGATAACCATCCAGGTCGGGCCTGCGGCCGAGGGGAGATGTAGTGGTCCTCTGGTTCTCAAGGGTTGTGGGAGCCATCTGTCCCCCGGTCATGCCGTAGACCGCGTTATTTATGAATATGACGGTGAAGTTCTCGCCCCTGTTGGCGGAGTGTATTGTCTCGGCCGTGCCTATGGCCGAGAGATCTCCGTCTCCCTGGTAGGTAAAGACGAAAAGGTCGGGCCGGGCCCGCTTGATTCCGGTGGCCATGGCCGTTCCCCGGCCGTGAGCCGACTCCAGGGTATCGATGTCGAAGTACCTGTAGGCCAGGACCGCGCACCCGGCCGGGTTGACGCAGATGGTCTTTTGCCCGAGGTCCATCTCCTCAAGGACCTCGGCCGTCACCCTGTGGACGATGCCGTGGCCGCAACCGGGACAGTAGTGGGTCACCACGTCTTTCTTATAATAGCGGGGCCAGGGATTGAGCTGCCTCATGTCGGTTGTCAGTTGCATCGCTCTTCAATTACCTCCGCGAATTCCGCCGGCGTGGGGATGATACCTCCCGGGCGGCCGTAGAAGGATACCTCCACCCTTCCCTCAACTGCCAGGCGGACATCCTCCACCATCTGGCCGGTACTCATCTCGAAGACCAGGATCTTTTTCATTCTATCAGCAAGTTCACTTACCGCTTTCGAGGGAAAAGGCCAGAGCGTTTTGGGACGGAGGAGGCCCGCTTTCAGGCCCCGTTCCCGTACCCGGTTCAGGGCTCCCTTCGTGATACGGGCCGTGGTTCCGTAAGCTACCACGGCTACCTCCGCATCGTCGAGAAGGTACTCTTCGAAACGGACCTCCTCCCGCTCTATCTTTTCGTGCTTACGGACAAGGTTCCAGTTATGCTCTTCCATTTCAGAGGTATCCAGTATCAGGGAGGCCATGTAGCGGCTCTCTTCTTTACCCCGGCCGGTTAAGGCCCACTCCTTCAGGGGAACATCGGTGACCGGTTCCGGGAAGGTGACCGGCTCTTTCATCTGGCCCATCATCCCGTCCCCAAGGAGCATGACCGGTATCCGATACCGGTCGGCTACCTCGAAGGCCTGGCGGGTCAGGTCTGCTATCTCCTGCACGGAAGAGGGGGCGAAGACAGGGGTCCGGTAGTCTCCGTGGCCGCCTCCCCGGGTGGCCTGGAAGTAGTCTCCCTGGGCCGGGGCGATGTTCCCCAGGCCCGGGCCTCCACGCATAACGTTTACGATAACGGCCGGCAATTCAAAGCCGGCCAAAAAGGAGATCCCCTCCTGCTTGAGGCTTATGCCGGGACTGGAGGATGACGTCATGACACGGGTACCGGTGGAGGCGGCCCCTATGACCATGTTTATTGCCGAGGTCTCGCTCTCCGACTGCACGAAGACGCCTCCCGCCTTTCGAAGGTGTTCCGACATGTATTCACCCAGCTCGTTCTGGGGAGTGATGGGATAGCCGAAGTAGCATCTACAGCCGGCGCGGATGGCCGCCTCGCCGAAGGTGTGGTTGCCGCTCATGAAGACCCGGTCATTCACCATATATCTCCAGTGCCAGGTCGGGGCAGACAAGGACGCAGGCCATGCACCCGACGCAGGCGTCCCGATTCACCACCCGGGGCGGATAGTATCCCTGGACGTTCAGTTCCGCGGAAAATTCCAGGACACCCGGTTTGCAGAACTCGATACAGAGTCCGCATCCCTTGCAGAAGTCTTTGTTTACCTTAACATGAAAAACCCGGGCGGTCCTGTTCATCCTCGATCTCCAAAGGGTATCGTGACCAGAGGTTGACCGCCATGGTAATTATTTCAAGAGCAAAATTAATCGGTATTCATTCTTTACCTTTATTTACTACAAATAATTCCACTATTTCCGCCGCCTTCGGCGGCGGATATAGCGATTCATTAATATCT
>CAZYBU010000066.1:2496-9297 GCA_964645775.1 uncultured Leptospirales bacterium
TTATCTGCCATAATTGTACTCTGGTCTTCCCGCCGCCTTCGGCGGCGGATATAGCGATTCATTAATATCTTTATCTGCCATAATTGTACTCTGGTCTTCCCGCCGCCTTCGGCGGCGGATATAGCAATCAACTGTTGTCTGCGCACAGAAACATCTTCAGAAAATATTTCTGAAAATTAATGCCTGACCGGGAAGGATTACCAGGCTGAATGGACGGGACCTTCCCTGAAAAGCAGTATCGCCGTGGTCCCGCCGGAAGAGTTTTTTGAGAGCAAGATTTTCCCATTCAGCTTCACCATGAAGTCCCGGCACATGAAGAGTCCCAGACCGGGTGACTTCCCTTTTCGGCTGACAGTTTCCAGGAGTTCTTCCGTCAATTCATGCTCTTCACAGTTATCGAAGAGTCCCCGGCCGGTGTCGGAAATTCGAATGAGGGTCCCCTCCCCCGTAATCTCCGATTCGAGGCTGACTCTGCCGTTATCGGGAGTGTACTTCACGGCATTGGAGATTAGGTTCCGTACCACGGCGTGAAGCATGTTCCGGTCCAGGTAGAGGACCAGGTCCGGATCGATATCATTCTGTATTTCAATGCCCTTCCGACCGGCCGGTAGCATATATAGATTAATTACATCTTCAACCAGATCACGGATGGGGACCGATTCCCATTCCATGGTGAAATCATCCTCATGCTTCGTGGCCCAGTTCAGGATATTATCCACCAGGAGCCTTACGGAGCGGGCGGAGGTGTGAAGAAGATCGATATATTCCCGGTAATCGTCACAATCCATGTTCGGGAGATCGTCATGGAGGTATTCCAGGCTTCCGTCCAGGCCGGTGATAGGCGACCTGAGGTCGTGGGCGATGAGGGCGATCATCTTCCGGGCGATTAAGACCGAACCGCGGAGCTTCCGGTTCTCTTCTTCCATCTCCAGTTCCCTGAGCTTCCGCTCCGTGACGTCTCGTTTCAGGCCCAGAAAAAAGTTTTTATTTCCGGCATTGTGGGGCACAATAGTAACTTCGCACCAGTATTCGGAACCGTCCCTTGTATAATTGATGATCTCGGAGAGGATCTTCTCCCTCCTCCGCATGGCCTTGCGGAGCCTGGACTTCTCCTCAGGATCCGTCTTCTCTCCCTGCTGGAAGCTGGGACGCTTCCCGATGACCTCTTCTGTTTCATAGCCTGTAAGAGCATGGAAGACATCATTGACGTAGAGTATTTTCTCATCCTCCGAGGTGAGTATAACAGCGTTATCGGATTTTTTCAATCCTTCGGTAATGATCATCTGGATGTATTCCAGATTGAAGTCCTGGGGATCGGAAGTTTTCATCGGGACCTCGCTGCTAAGAGGAAAATCTTCTATTAAACTCTAATACGTTATTTCGTCATGAGCCATAATTTAGTCAAATACTAAAAATTAATTAATTAATTATTGATAATCATAAATTTCGCCATGTTCGCAGTATAATTGCACAGCAATACCTTAAACTGTTCCCACCAGGCATGAGAATACCATGAAGAGGGAATCTATACATACATCCCGATCGGCAAGGCCCGTTTAAGCCTGTCAACAGTGCCTCTGACACATAAAACAACTTGCGATTTAAACCATACCTTTTTCAGGTCATATTTTCCCGGTAACTCGATGATCTATATCATATTACTAATCTGCCAGGGAATTATGAACCATCCCTTCACATGGAGAGGGCGAAGGGTTAAGAAATACGGCAGGTCCTGTTACTGTTAACCTCGAATGAAACCGGCAAGCCGGTCCAGCATACTCTTTCCGTACTGCTTCGCCAGGGCCAGGAGACCGGCCATGATACCGTAGATACCGATTCCCGTAACGCATCCCATACGTCCGCAGATCGGGCATACGCTGAAAACCGTCAGGGACCCGGCGAAGATGACCCACCATCCAAGGAGGCGAACAAGGCCCCGTGAGAAAAACCCGGCAGGCCGCGCGCTTCCCCGTATGGCCGCTTTCAGCTTCTCCAGGTCGTCGTCTGAAAGCTCATCAACGGGCCGGGGAAGCTCGAACTCCCGGGCCCCCTTCCCCTCCAGTGTAAGTCTGATGCGGGATAAAGAATCACTGCCGGGAGTATCCACCACCTCCAGGTCAAAGGGAGAGGGAATCTCCAGTTCACGGCGCAGCCGGCGGGAAAGGCCGTTCCGGTCAACGGAACCCGTAATTGCTTCTTTGTTCATCCGGCCCTCCATTACGCCGGATTCGCGCGGATCCCCTTCCGCACAGCCGCCAGGAAGACAAAAAGGGCCACAACCTGGATCAGATGATAGACTCCGTTATGGTCGAACTGCCAGATCAGGGTAAAGCTCCATAGCCTCAGGGCCTGTTCCACGGCCGCGAAGATGGTGATAAGGATACCGAGTGTCATGATCGCGGCGTCCGGTCGTCTTTGACCGAGCCAGAGCCTCAGGTAGGTTACCAGGGCAAAGAGCATGGCCGCTGACTGGTACAGTATAAAAATGATAAAATACCGTTCAATAAAAAAGGAGAGGGTCGCCGAAACGGCAAAGGCCGCGATACCGATAATCACGATCCAGGGCCGCGTTTTTAAATAGGCCGCCTCTCCCTTCCAGTCCAGGATGGCCGCGGCCAGGATCAGGGTCACTACCATGATAAGACAGAAGAAGAGGGGCATCCAGAGTGCCCGGTTAACGGTATCGCTCATCTCGAATCCGTGGGCTATGGCCCCCAGGAGGGCGCCCACACCGAGTAGACCGAAAATTATCATCCAGAGCCGGGCCTTCTCCCGGTTAACGCCCCGGAGGGCCGAGAGGGAGTAGACCGCGTAGAAGGCCACAAGGGCCAGGATGGCGTCCGTGACAGCCGTGGTCTGTTCCGTAGGTATGGTTATAAAATTCATGGCGCGAGTCTCCGTGCAGATTATAGTCTGACAATAGCGGATATAACAGCAGCCGGGTAAAAAATAATCAAGAGATAAATGACAACTATTCTTTCCCTTCCCTCAGAGAAGCCGGGCCTTCCCGGGCCGGAAGCACCTCCAGGAGACCCTGCACGGCGTAGTGGTCCGAGGCGTAGGGCACATTCTTTGCGCAGGGCCTCTCTCCCGTGATAAGCTCCACGGAAAGGGGGCGGAATGCGGCAGGATCATAGTAGATCCTGTCCAGGCGGCGGCTCTCTTCCCCCACGAAGGCGTTCTTTCGGGAGAGCTCGTTCTCTTCCATGTTCCAGGTATAGCCCGGCTCGCCCGGTTTCAGCTCTTTCCAGAGGTCTTTCATTCCCTGGCCGGCTATCCACCCGGCTTCGGGGGAACCCTCCCCGAAGTTAAAGTCACCCAGGATGACAGCCGGTCCCCTGCCGGCCAGCTTTTTCTGTACCACCTGGAGCTGTTCAATGCGTTTCTTCTCGAAATTCATGGGACTGGTAAGGTGAAGCGCCGCCACGGTCACCCGCCTCCCCTTTACCCGGATATCGGCCACACAGACATACCTGTCTTCCGGGGAGGGGAGCCTGTGGTATTCCACGTTTTCAAGGCGGTGGCGGCTTAATAGAAGAACCTTGCCGGGAGAGAAACCGCTCTTCTCCTTCCAGCTCCAGTGGTAGCCGGCCAGGGGGGCCAGCCCCCTCATCCTCTTTAAGAGCCAGGGCCGGACTTCCTGGAGGGCGATGACGTCGGCACGGCTCCGGATAAAGGTCCGCATTATTGAGCGGACCCTGGACTCGGAGATCTTCTCGTAGCCGTAGACGTTGTAGGTCAGGACCCGGAGGGTAACCGGCTTCCCCCTTCCCGCGAGGGGTGATGACGCCGAAAAAAGAAGAATTATCAGAGAAACGAATAATCCGGCTGAAAGCCTTTTCATAGTCCTGGTACCATTTATCATGGATGCTTCCTTTCGGGACAGTTCGCGGTATCCTGCCCCGCCGCGGCGCAAATGGCAAGAAATTATAATGAGTAATGCTACAATACACCTGAGATATTTCAATCGTGTTTATGCACCCCGATAACAGACTTCCCATTTCTGGAATATCGGGTCTGCGCATAGTAACCTGTATTAAACACTTTTCACGTAGGCAATAATCATTCGATAAAGAGATCCCCGTGAAGATCCGGCATCTGTGAAATTAGATATAGAGCTTCCATCGGGATACCGGAATATTTAAAACCGTCTCTTCTATCTCTGTTCTTTTACGCACACCGTGATACATTAATTTCTTTCTAATCATTTTATCAGGAATCAGGACTTTTTCAGGAGATCCTGTTTAGTACTTGCCCTTCCACGCCAGTATGGTATTATTGATGCTGGATATATAAAAAATCAGGTGAGACAGAAGTACCATGTTCAGAGTCCAGAGAATCACGGATCGGCTCCTGCCGGATAATACCGTAATGGCACTGGAGCCGATCGACAGAATCCGATTCAGCTCCTACGGCCTTCTGCTTTTGGCCGGAATACTCATGCTTGCGGTGTTTCTTATCCTGAATAGTATCTACCAGGACATAACATTTATCATCCAGAATTCTATTTTGATTCTGGCAACCCTTACCGGAATGTTCCTGTTAAAAAAGGGACAGATTGAATCGTCTGTTAACCTTTTGTTCACAGTCTCCCTTCTGGCAGCCGGGACATCCCTTCTCATGAGAATCGCATCAACGGAGGGGACGGGAAACCTCATCAACAGCTTTATCCTCTTCATGACAATGATGATCATTCCCCTCCTGGTCAGCTTTATCGCGTCCCGTATCTACCAGGTATTGATCGTGAATATACTCAGCCTTCTCATGATAATCATAATGCACCGGTTCCTTGAACCCGTTGATATTCACAAACCTGCAATTGCCGGCTTCATTATCATGTATATTTTTGCCGTGACTATTTCCTTCCTGATTTATCACATAATCCTGAAACTCCGTCGAACCGCTTACTTGGCCGATTGCCTGACCAGGGAATTGTCCCACAAGGTCAAGAATGACAGCTTCATACTAAACGCCATTATCGAGAATGAAAAACGCAAAAGCACAGACGGCGGAATACTTAAGGTCCTGGAGCGATTGAATGAACGATTGCAGGCATTTTATTTGATCCATAAAAGCCTTCACCGTTCACCCACGCCCGGAAGCATCAATATCCCCCGGTATCTGGAAGACCTGCTATCCCACTTGAGAGGCGTTATCCGTGAAACGAACGATTCTGTTCAGATGGAATGGTCACTCGAAGATATATCCCTTTCAACGGTTCGGGCCGTTTCCCTCGGTATAATCGTGAATGAACTGGTAACCAATACCCTGAAGCACGCCTTCCCGGATCGACGGCCGGGCACCATCCGTCTCTCCCTGGCATCAGCGGGAAGCGAGATCCTTTTCGATTACAGGGACAATGGGAAGGGCCTGGATAACTATTCAGGCAACAAAGAAACGTTCGGATCCGTTATGATCAGCACCCAGGTAAAGGAGATAGGCGGAAAAATTGAGATTAATGGTAATGAAGGTTACCACTTTTCTCTTTCATTTCCCGTCTAATACCTTTTTTATTGATTCCCTGAACCGCTCCCGACTTAGGCAGGATGGTTTACTCACCTTTAAACTATTATTAAGGGATGCCGACGATTTTTTGCGCATCCTGCGCGGCGTCGGGGTGCGGATAGGACGTCCACCTGTCAGCAGATTACAGGATGTAATAAACCGCTGACCACTGCGACATCCTGATAGAAGCGCCGACGCTTTTTTGCGCATCCTGCGCGGCGTCGAGCATTGCATCATCCTGATGCAACTTTTTGAACTGGTTATGCGCCAGCTATGTCGGTTTTTTGTCCCTGGTTTCTTCGATGTGCTTTTTCGCTTTGATTTGCGGTGGTTTTCTTTTATTCTGGCTCGGTATTCATGTTGATTTTTAAAAGAACTGCTGTTTCGTTATTTCAACCTGTTTTTATCATCCACATGGAAACCTAAATCCATTCACAAACTGCGTTCTTTCCAGGAATCGGGATGACGGTGAAGATGCATTATCGAGTATACTATGATTCTTTCATTTACTTCTTCATATAGTATTCCGTATGGAAAGCAATTTACGAGACATCTTCGTATGCCATCCCCCATTTCCGGCCAGGCCATCGGATGGGACAGGATCAGATCAATGGAATAGAAAACCATCTCACCAAACTCCACACCCAGACCAGGAGAATGTTCATTGTAGAAATCTACAGCTTCGAAGAATTCTTTTTCCGCTTCGGGATGGAACCATAGGGTCATGAAGTTGTACGATGTTTGAATTTTTCATATACATTGTCTATGGAAACCGGTTCTACCGAGCCCGAATGGATATCCTCTCTTCGCTTTCTGGCAAGTGCGATCCATGCCCCGTCAATCTCCTGTGTCGTATTATTCAAACCCTTCAGAAGGGTTTCTACGATCATGATTCTGTCTTCAACGGGAAGACCAGATGCTTTCTTAATGATTTCTTCAACTCCGGGCATGTTGCCTCCTTGATTTTTATACTGAAACGTACTCCCATGGCATAGAATAGTCAAGAGTAGTTTCAATTTTCTTTGTGCCCCATTCGTTCCAATGGATTTCTGAAATCCTGAACTGACCAGTTCCCACTGGGATCACCGACCCCAACACCCCATGATTATGTCCTTTTTTCCGCGACGAAGGCGGAATTGTTTGCTCACCAAAATCTTTTTTGCGAGACCTTGCTCACCTGTGCATCTTTTCTGCGAGACCTTGCTCTCCGGGAACGTTCTGTTCTTTTTGCTCACCTGAATTGTTCTGTTCTTTTTGTTCGCCCAAAAAGAACCAAAAAGGGCTCCGCTGCCGGTC
>CAZYBU010000067.1:0-7470 GCA_964645775.1 uncultured Leptospirales bacterium
GCCATGAGCGTTCTCCAGTCGGAGAACCGTATCCTCTCCTGCGAAGGAGACCTGGACGGGGCCCTCTCCATGATTGCCCACAGGGCCCTCGGGGCCGAGACTCCCTTCCTCTTCGACTTCAGCCAGATCAATTTCAACGAGAACTATGCCCTTCTCTGGCACTGCGGGGTGGCCCCATGCAACCTATGGGACGGGCAGTCGGTCCGGTCCCTGGACACATATTTTGCCGGGGGAAGGGGCGTGACGGCAGACTTTGTCTTAAAGGAGGGGAACATCTCTATCCTCAGATTCGATTCCGTGGACGGGGAGTACCGCCTTTTTCTGGGAAAGGCGAAAGGGGTCCCGATGACCAAGGACCTGAAGGGGACCTACCTGAAGGTTGTCTTCGATGAGCCGGTACGGGAGGTCTTCAACCGGGCGGTGTATAACGGCATAGCCCACCACGCCTCCATGGTCTACGGGGACTATATCCGGCCCCTTGAGATATTCGCCCATATCAGGAACTGGAGGGTCATCCAATGATAGAACTGAAAGAGAGGGGAGACGGTTTTTCTGTTCTGTTCAAGGGCCGCGAGGCGCTTCGCCACTCCGCGGAGGAGCCCTGTATCCATATAGGAGAGGGCAGAGAGCAGATTAAACAGAACCACAGCAATTTCACCATCCGGGACAATATTCTTTCCCGGACCCCTCTTATTAGATGGGAGGCGACCCGTAAAAAGAAGAGCCTGACCATCACCCTGGAAGGGTATCTCCGCCTTTCCTTTATGACGAAGAAAAACCGGCTCCACATTGCCTTCGACGGCATGCCGGAGGATGCGAACCGGTTCTGGCTGAACCTTCCGGCCGGGCCGGGTGAGCATATCTACGGATGCGGGGAACAGTTTACCCATCTGGACCTGAAGGGGAAGAAGGTTCCCCTCTGGATCGAGGAGCAGGGCGTGGGCCGGGGAAAGGACCTCATTACCCTGCTGGCCAACATTCATTCCGGGGCCGGCGGGACATGGTACACTACCTACTTTGTCCAGCCCACCTTTGTCTCTTCCGGGAACTCTTTTTATCACTTCGAGTCCGGCTCCTACGCGGAGTTTGACTTCCGGGAAGGGGAACGTCATATTCTTCATTTCTGGCAGCTCCCGGAGGAGATGGTCTTCGACTCCGCGGAAAGCGCTCCGGAACTGCTGAAGTCCCTTTCAGGGCTTCTGGGGCGCCAGCCGGCCCTGCCAGAGTGGTGCCATGAGGGCGTCTGGCTCGGGGTCCAGGGAGGGAAGGATATTATCCAGGAGAAACTGGACCAGGCCCTCTCCGGCGGGGTGGAGGTGGCGGCCCTCTGGGCCCAGGACTGGGAAGGCATACGCATGACTTCCTTTGGAAAACAGCTGGACTGGAACTGGAAATATGATCGGACCCTCTACAAGGGACTACCTTCGTACATAAAGGAACTGGATAAAAAAAAGATAAAGTTTCTCGGGTATATCAATCCCATGCTCCACCCAGACGGTGATCTTTTCAAAGAAGGGGCCGAAAAAGGGTACCTCGTTAAGGACGGCGAAGGCAACCCTGTTCATGTCTATATCACCGATTTTCCGGCCGGGCTGGTCGATCTCACCAATCCGAAGGCCTGGAAGTGGTACAGGGACATCATCAAGAAAGAGATGATCAAGATCGGCATGGCAGGATGGATGGCCGATTTCGGGGAGGCGTTGCCCGTGGACGTGGAGATGTTTTCCGGTGAGAAGGGCCTGGATGTCCATAACCGGTATCCGGCCCTCTGGGCGAGGCTCAACTTCGAGGCCCTGGAGGAGACGAAAAATCATGGGAAACTTCTCTATTTCATGAGGGCGGGATACACGGGGAGCAGCCGGTACGCCTCCTGTATATGGGCCGGGGACCAGCTTGTAAACTGGAGCCTGGACGACGGCCTGGCCACGGTGATACCGGCCGGAATCTCCCTCGGGTTCTGCGGCATAGGGAACTTCCATTCCGATATCGGGGGGTATACCACCGTGGCCTGGATCAAACGTTCCAGGGAGCTCTTCATGCGGTGGACCGAGATGGCGGCCTTCACACCTGTTATGCGGACTCACGAGGGGAACCGGCCCGATGAGAACGTCCAGTTTAACAGCGACGACGAGGTCCTGGCCCACTTTGCCCGCATGTCGAAGATCTACGCGCGCATGAAGCCTTATCACAGGCTTCTTTCCGATGAGTACCAGAAGAAGGGTCTGCCTCCCATACGGCACCCGTACATCCATTACGAGGATGACCCGATCCTGCACACCCTGAAATACCAGTATATGTACGGCCGGGACCTGCTGGTGGCGCCGGTGATCCGTCCCCGGAAAAAGAAGATGAAGGTCTACCTGCCCGATGATCGCTGGATACACCTCTGGAGCGGCCGCAGGTACGGTAAGGGCTGGCATAGGGTGGAGGCCCCGCTGGGTAAACCTCCTGTCTTTTACAGGGAGGACTCGGACCATGCCCTTCTATTCACGGAACTGAGGGATTATTAAGGAAAGACATTGACAATAAATCGAAAACGATATAATTGTCCCAAAAGAAGATCCATATTGAGGAGGCAATACCATGAAGTATTTTCTCGACAGCGCAAAGATTGACGAGATTCGTTACGTCTACGAGAACTGGGGATTCGACGGGGTCACCACGAACCCGAACCATATACTGAAGTCGGGCAAGGACTTCAAGACCGTGATCAGGGAACTGGCCTCGGAATTTGAAGGTAAGGATTTCTCCATCTCCATTGAGATCGATCCCTTTCTGGAAAAGGCGGATGATATGATCGCCCAGGCCTCGGAGTACGCGGCCATCTCCGAAAACTTCGCCATCAAGATTCCCTGCACCGAGCAGGGCCTGGTGGCCATCAAGAAATTGTCGGAGAAGGGCGTTAAGACAAACTGCACCCTGGTCTTCTCACCCAGCCAGGCTCTCCAGGCGGCCCGGGCCGGGGCCAAATACGTTTCACCCTTCGTGGGATGGAAGGAATCGAGCGGAGAGGACTGCAGCCTCTTTATTACTTCCGTGGTGGAGATTTTCCGAAATTACGATTTCGACACGGAGATCATCGTGGCGGCCCTGCGTAACGGCAAGCAGATATCCGACGCCGCCACCTTCGGAGCGGATATCGTGACGGCCGGTTTCGACGTCTATAAAGACAGCTTTTACCATCCCTTTACCGATTACGGTTTGAAGCGTTTCCAGGACGCCTGGAGCCAGACAGAGAAATAGGAGAAGGAGGCAGTATGCAGAGAGTAGGTTTTATCGGCCTGGGCATCATGGGCGAGTCGATGTGCAAACGTATCATCGAGGGAGGCTACGATGTCCGGGCCTATGACATAGACGAGTCGAAGCGGAAGGCCATGGTGAACCTGGGAGCGAAGGAAGCCACGTCCCTGGAGGAGGTGGCCTCGGAATCCGGGGTAATTATTATCATGGTTCCGAAGAGCGAACATGTGCGGGAGGTCATCGTCGGCCTGATCGATCACCTGCGGCCGGATACGATTATCATAGAGATGAGCACTATTTCGCCCGAGGTATCACGGGAACTGGCCGGCCAGGTAGCGAAAAAGAACTGTGTTATGCTCGACGCTCCCGTGGTCAAGAGCAAGAGTGCGGCCGAGAGCGGAGACCTGGGAATCCTGGTGGGAGGCCCGGAGGATGCCTTTGGGAAGGTCAAACCGATTCTGGAGAGGATGGGAAGCGAGATCATCCACATGGGACCCAATGGAAACGGTCTTGTCATGAAGCTCTGCCATAACATGCTGGTGGCTCAGATACAGAACGGCGTGAACGAGATGCTGGTCCTTGCGCAAAAAAGCGGCCTGGACTTCGACGACGTGGTCCGGGGAGTGAAGGCCGGGGGAGGCCAGAACTTCTATCTCGACGCCAAGAGCGGAAGCATTAAAACCAGGGACTTCTCTCCGAAATTTCCCTTTGAGCACATGCACAAGGACCTGCACCTGACCCTGGACCTGGCGGGCTTTCTGGGAGTCGACCTTCCGGGAGCGAAGCTGGCCACGGAAAGGTATGACCGGGGCATGAAGGAGGATTACAACAGGAAAGACTTCTCCGCGGCCTACGAGATCGTGGAGAAGGCGAGCGGGTCGAAGTAACCGGATCAGAACATGAACCTCGGCATACTCTTTCTAACGGTCTTCTCCATCGTTGCCCTTGGATATGTATTCAAGGCGGTGGGTATACTGAAGGAGGAGTACGCCGAGGGATTGACCCGGGTAATACTGAATATTACCCTGCCGGCCGTCGTTCTCCGGGGACTTTCGAACTTCACTGTGCGGGGAGAGTTCTTTCTTCTTCCCGTGGCGCTGCTGGCCTATTCCCTGATCATATTCACTCTGAGCCTGGTATACATTAAAAGAAGGCGTTCTTCGTCTAACGTGCCCCTTCTCCAGATCGCCCTTCTGGGATACAACATCGGCCTCTTCGCCTATCCTATTATCGAGGCGATCTATGGCACGGAAGGGTTATCCTACGCCATTATCATAGACCTGGGAAACGCCCTGGTCATCTTCGGCCTGGCCTATATCATTTGCGTGTATGACGCGCACACAAAGGGGAGAGGGGAGGGCAGCGAAAACAGGGGAGAGACCCTGGAAGTGTCCCTTCTATCAATTTTCTCAACCATACTGAAACGGCTCTTTACCTTTTTACCCTTCGTTGTCTACATCGTCGCCCTTACCATCGCCCTTACCAACGTAACCCTGCCCGGCCCCCTTGTCTCCATTCTGGACGTGCTGGCTAAGGCGAACATGGGACTGGTCCTTATTTTATTGGGCATGACCTTCAACCTGAGGATATCCCGGGGCGAGGTTAAGACCATAGTTAAAATCCTGGCTGTGCGGTACCTTGCCGGGGGCGCAGCCGGTATCCTGCTCTTCTACCTGCTTCCCTTTGATCCCATGGTGAGGGTCATCACCCTGACCTGTTTTGTCCTGCCGGCCGGCATGGCCATCATTCCCTATTCCATCGAGTTCGGGTATAACCGGTCCATCGCCAGTGCCGTGGTGAACGTCTCGAACCTCATAAGTTTCGGGCTTATCTTTCTTGTGGCCTGGCTGATTCCGGTATAGAGGCTATACAATTTTCGCCACGAAAAAAAGGGTTCAGTTATTCCTGGTGATCCTTGATTTTTTCCTCGTTAATTTCAACAATCTTACCAGACATAAAGTCCTGCTTCTGATTCTTTGAATTCTGTGGTTATTATTCTAGTCATCAGATTGAGGACTTTTTAATTGTCTAAATGTGTGAAAAATATTATACGTTATCAGCCGCATTGCTTCCCTTCGAGAGACTCGTGGGGAGCGCGGGTGTACCCTGGCAAGTCTCGGTGAACGTAACAGAACTTATGATAAGTTGACGGGGTATAGATGATAAAACCAGCCGAGAGGCTGGTTTTTTAGCACCTGAACAACTCTGATACAACGCCATGCAGCTCACTGTGACTGGCTTCTAAAACTTTCAGAATTTCTTTTGTAAGATTTTGGGAAAAATCACTGCTTATAGTTGAGATGTCATTTAGTTTTTCCGGGTGGTTAGCATGTAGAAAATTCAGAATCCCAATGGCAGTCTCCCGATCTTTTTCTGTCTTGATGCGGAAAGCTCCCTCTCTTCTGTTGCTGACAAGAATTTTTACCAGGGCAAAAACAGAAGGGTTTGGAGCCAGTATTTTAATTTCATGAAAAGAGAACTGCTGTATATGCTTTTGAATAATATTCATGAAATTCAAAGCCTGGGCGGTTATATTGAACTTTTTTACCTCTATAGGCTGGTCATTTCTGCCGGCTTTTGCTGGTGTCAGGAACTCAATTTCCAGGTCATCATTTATATAATGTGAATACCCTTGGGGTAAAAAATCCCTCAAGAATCCATGTTCAGTCAAAATCTGGTCTATGTCTACTTGTATTGTTGGGTAGGGGTTTTTGATAAGAATATCTATGTCCTGGGTTTGCACAACCGGAAAGGTGCTGTCATCAAAGTGGTATCTGTAAAGCTCAAGACACCACCCACCCACAAGAATGAGTTCCTGAGTAAGGTTATGCTCTTCAAGGATTTTAAGGACGTTATAGAACCGCTGAGTTTTCTCGTTCATGTTTTGGTATCATTTTTATGATTAGAGCGAGGTCTTTCTTTACCTGCTTGTACTTCTGCTCAAGTTCTTTACGTTTTTCAATATCCTTTCTTGCATTGATGAGGGCCGGCGAGTCCTCTTTGCCCAGGTAGACAGTCTGGTGTTTCTTCATCTCGTTTCTGAAGACCAGGTAATAGTAAAGATTCGATGCTCGTCTCTTGGCCTGTATGCTTCCTTTGGGTAGCTTTTCAATTTCAATAGAGAAGAGCTTTGCAGCCCGTTCGAGCCTTTGTTTTTCCTCAATGAGTACGATTATTGCTGAATTCATTGTTTAGTCCTTTTGATTTGTTGCCCAACATTAATATAATATATTATAAATTGTTGGGCAATCAAAAAGCTGCCGTTTTTAGAGGAAATTTGATTTTTGAAATGCCATGCATGTGGATGATTTCTTCAATATGTGGAAAGAGTTTAAAAAGTCTGCTCATTGATTCGAGTCAGATTTTCTTTTTCGGACTCTTCAACAAATAAGTAGTCTGCAGATACATTAAAGATTGTTGCGATTCGCTTTATCATTTCAGCAGAAGGGGACGCCGCAGGCGGCCGGAGCCTGTAGCAGCCCGACCCTTCGTCGAAAATAAAATATACGGATACAAATGTTTTTTAAGAATGCCCGATTATCTTAACAGAAACAAGGCGAAGAGGCACGCCCTGTGCTTCCCTTAAAGACAGTATGAGAAACAGATTAATGCATAATGAGCGAGGGTTAGATTATTTAAACGAAATATCAGGTAATTTTTTTGCGGCATGTCCAAGGTAAAGAAGTGCAATAGAATCTTCTTTCAAATGATACACAATCCGATAGTTGCGATAGATGATTTCACGTATGACAGGATCATCATATTCTGGCACGATCCTTCCTGATTCAGGGAATGAAGATAGAAGTTCGATGTGCTCAATGATTTTCTGGGCAAAGTGTTTTGCATAATAGTCAGAGTCGTGAGAAATATAGAGAATGATCTGCTCAAAAGTAGTCAGGGCGTGCTCAGTCCATATAACAGTTCTCATGTAAGCCATTTAGCAAGGCGTTTTTTGGCTTCATCGTGAGAAAGGGTTTTTCCGTTTGTATGATCACTTAACCCTTTATCGACATTTTGTTTAAAATAGATTTCAGCCATAAGATCATCCCATGTGGCATCGTCAGGGAGATTTTGAATAATTTGCTTTGCCTGTTCTTTTATCAATGTGCTATTTCCCTTAAGTATTATTATAGTGGAAAAGTATTGCAATTATAAGGCAATGTCAAGTGACATTTCGCCGAACCTGCGGACCGAGGGCAAGGCGATCAAGTACCACTACGATTTTTCCCG
>CAZYBU010000068.1:0-7231 GCA_964645775.1 uncultured Leptospirales bacterium
TATAAGGCTGGATGCGCCCGGAATGGAATCCGTAGTGTCGAGCGCGTACAGGAGGCACAAAATGGCGTCGACCGGCAGCGGCGCGCTTACCCTCTCACCCTCCGGGTGCAGGTGGGCACAGGGTAAAGTTCACTGGCTGACACCGGTTGTATCCCGGTTTTTATTACGGGAACGGAGTATATGCGGTTCTGGCCCCGGGGGTATAAATACCGGTTAAAGTCCTTAATTCTGATGAATATAGACGGCTATATATGCGTCACCTGTGGTACTCTTCTTTCTGCGAATAAGGTTCTGGTTCTCAAGCTCATCCATGATCGATTCGATGACGCTGCCAGACCATCCGTATTTCGTTTTGATCAAATTTGAGAACTCCTCGTGGTGCACGAGCTTGTAGGTGGCGCTCTTTTCACTCTTTCCGTGGCGCAGGGCGAAAAGGAGAATTTCACTGTAGAGGTTCTGGTTCCGTGTCTGCTGAATGGCGCCTGTGTACGAACGGTTCATCTTCCTGAGCCGGTCCCCCATCATCCGGATGACCCGTATGGCGAAATGATGGTTCTCCCTGACACTTGTCTCAAAGGACTCTTTGTCCATGGAGATAAGTTCGCAATCCTCAAGGGCTATGGCGTTGGCGGATCGGGGCTCGTCATTTATAAAGGCCATTTCTCCGAAGAATTCCGCTTCTCCCAGTATTTCGATCTCTTCATCCGATTTTCCGGATGACTGTGTGATCCTGATTTTCCCCTTATGGACCAGGTAGATGTAGTCGCCCGGCTCTCCTTCCCGGAAGATGTACTCTCCCTTGCTTACCTTTCTTCCATACAGATCAAAAAGTCTACTCATGATAACTCCCGATGTGCCTGTTGAAATGCATGTGCACGTTCATAATTGCATGCGGTATTTTCCTTCCCGTCGGTCCATCCGTCCATTCCTTTTTCATTCCGTGTCTAACCGGGTCACAGGTTCACGAAAAGAAATCATCACGACAGGGATATCCATCCCTGGGAGATCCATATATCCTCCGGGTGAGGGTTCCGATTTCACTTATTTCAAGCTTGCATGAATTTGGAGGGTGCGACATCCTGCTTCAAAAATGACTTGATCTGGCTTTCCGGTCCTGATTTCATACTCACGTTGCTTAGAGCCGCGTATGCGGAAGGGAGCTGTTCACTGATCGCGGTTATCCGGAATGTCTGCGCCATTTTGTTCATCCTTATTTGAACAGGGGACGTTATAACCTGTCATCCTGACAGACGCCCTGAGAAACATCGCCTGGAAGGTATGACGGGATACTGAATTATCAAACTGGAATCTGTATATGATTAAACTTATCTCGTACCTCATGAATCAGCGGCTCTTTGTAAACCTGCTGGTGATATTGCTGATCCTTATTGGAAGCTACGCTCTTTCCACGATCAACCGTGAGGCCTTCCCGGAGGTCACCTTCGACATGGTATCGGTCACAACGGTATATCCGGGAGGTTCCCCTGATGAGATAGAACAGCTCATAACCATACCCCTGGAGAAGAGGCTCCGGGAGGTGGACGGACTTGACAAGGTACGATCCTATAACGTTGAGAGCGTGTCCGTCCTGGCCGTGTACATAGATGACGAGGTAAGGAACAAGGAGAAGGTAGTCCAGAACATCAAGGACGCCATTGAGCTGGAGAAAAACCTGCCGGATAAGGCCGAGACCCCCCTGGTCAAAGAGATCAAGCTGGAGAAGACCTATGTCATAAGCCTGACCATCACCGGAAAGAATGATGATGTTGATTACAGGTACCTGCGTGAGGCGGCTGATGAGATCGAGGATTATATTTACGAGATTGACGGCGTTGCCCAGGTGGAGAAGACCGGTTATTTGGATCGGGAATACCTGGTCGAGGTAGACCCGGGGAAGCTCGATTTTTACAGGCTCGGTATAAACCAGGTAATCTCCACCCTGGAAGCCAGAAATATGGACGTACCCGGCGGATCTCTTCGCATAGGGGACAATGAATTCGTTCTGAGGACCAAGGGACAGTACCGGAACATACACGAGATTCGAAACACGGCCATAATGGTAAACGATTATGGTAACGCTGTCACCGTGGGAGACCTCGGCACGGTCTCCGATACATTCGAGGAAGCGGATGTCCTGGAACGTTACAAGGGCAAAGAGGCCATCATCCTGCAGGTATGGAAAAAACGGAGCGCCGATGAGATACGGCTGGTTGACGAGGTTAAGTCCGCTTTTAAAGGGTATAAACCTCTCCATGACGATAAACTGAAGCTCGAACTCTTCCATGATCAGAGCCGTCTTACCCGGGACCGGATATCAGGTGTCATTACAAATGCCATAACAGGTTTCGTCCTCCTGGCCGTTGTCCTGCTGTTACTCCTTGGCCCGCGAATGTCTCTTATCGTTTCCGTCGGGATACCGGTGGCTTTTATGACAGCCTTTATCGGCATGAAGATGCTGGGGCTTACCGTCAATGTCATAAGCCTTTTCGGCATGATCATGGTCCTCGGTATGATCGTCGATTTCGGTATCGTCGTGTCGGAAAACAGCCAGCGCTACCTGGAACTCGGCTACGAGAAGGACGAGGCTATCGGCCGCGGCGTAACGGAAATCGCCTGGCCCGTGACCGTGACTCTTCTCTGCATATCCGCCGCCTTCGGGCCGCTATTGGCCCTGTCAGGACTCATGGGAAAGTTCATCATCGCTATTCCCATTGTTCTCATCCTCTGTCTCGCGGCATCCTGGTTCGTGGCCCTTTTCGTTATGCCGACCCACCTCTCCATGTTCGCGGGCGGTAAGGAGAATGAAAGGAATACCGTGCGGGACAGCAGCGCACATGTTAATGAGAAGGGAATTTTCGGATCCGTCCTCGGATATTACAGGCGATTGCTGGAAGCGGCTCTCAGGTACAGGTACGTAACCCTGGGTCTTCTCGTGGTGATGCTTGTCGGTTCCTTCGGGCTTGTCCCGGTCATCGGTTTCCAGTTCATGCCCCAGGGGGGAGAGGAGTCTATCACGGTGTATGCCCGGATGCCGAAGGAGATCAACCTTAAGGCGAACAAACGTGAGATGAAGAAGGTTGAGTCTATCATTCTGGAGCTTCCGGAGGAGGATCTCGACGTTCTCAGGACCTCGGTGGGCGAGGAGACATCCGGATTCCTGGACCCGAAACCGGGAAAAGGGACACATAAAACCACCTTCGACCTCTACCTTACCCCGGACGAGGAGCGGTCCCGTAACGCTGACGAGATCAATGATGAACTTCGAAGCAGGGTCCGGGCGGCCCAGGAGAAGGGAGATATCCCGGAAAATATTGTTTTTCGCTTCGAGGTGGATAGGAACGGACCTCCCGTGGGCAAGGCGGTCAATGTTGAGATCCGGGGAGAGGATTTCCAGGTTATTAAAAAAATCGCCGGGGAGTATATGGATTACCTTTCTGGTAAAGATGGAGTTAATGACATCTCAATGGACCTGGAAATCGGAAAGAAGGAGTTCCGCTACAGGGTCGACGACGCCATGGCCGCCCGGACAGGGGTCACAGTCAGGGATGTGGCCATGACCCTGAACGCCTCCTTTGAAGGATCCGTGGCCACGAGCGTCAGGCAGGGTAATGACGACATAGATATACGTGTCCGCTTCCCTGACCGGGCAAGGCAGACCTTCGCCAGCCTGGATAAGGTCATGATAAGCAATCACAGGGGAGGGCTGATTCCACTGGACATCGTGACACGGGTCGAGCAGCAGTCCGGTTATTCTCAGATTAACCGCCTGGATTATAAACGTATTGTCCAGGTCCAGGCCAACGTGGACACCGATAAGGTCACGTCCCGGGAAATAAACAGTGATCTCCATGAACATTTTAAGAATATAAGCGAACGGTACCCCGGCTACGAGGTAACTTACGGGGGCGAGGAAGAGGAGACCAATGAGCGTATGGGTGAACTGGGCGTGCTGTTTATCTTTGCACTCTTTATCATCTATATCATTATCGCCGTCTTTTTCCAGTCACTGGTCATTCCCGTGGTAGTCATGGTCGCCATTCCCTTTGCCCTGGTCGGTATCATCCTGGCCCTTTTTACCCACGGCCAGCCCATGTCCTTTATGAGTACCCTCGGCTTTTTCAGCCTGGCGGGGGTCATCGTGAGCAATACCCTGGTCCTGGTTCAGTTTATTAATAACCAGAGGGATACAGGCATTCCATTACGGGATTCCCTTGTCTCGGCCGGTGTCATGCGCTTCCGTCCCGTGCTCCTGACAACAGGCACCACGGTCCTGGCCCTTGTCCCCACCATATACGGACTGGGAGGTACCGACTACTTCGTCTCTCCCCTGGCTCTCTCCTTCGGCTACGGGCTTATCTTCGCCACGATCATTACCCTGATCCTGGTACCCTGCTGCTATCATATCGCTGAAGATATCAAGACCGGTGCAGCAGGTATCCTGTCTAATGCGGGTATCTCCATGAACAGGTCCATCTATATTCCATCGGATAACAGAAATGAACGGGAGCGGAAATGCCAGGAATTCATGGACTGTTTCCACCACGAGGATATGGCGGAGTCGATCAAGAACCGTGTGGTGAAGGAGCTGGAGGAAGAACGCAGGATGGAAGAAGCTGAAAAGTCCAAGCCAAAGTCAAAGTCAAAGTCAAAGAAAAAGAATGACTGAAAGGAGTTCTGCAATGAAAAAATATTTCCATTTGCTTCTGGTTTTTACTCTCGCTTTTACGATTATATGCTGCTCTGATGATACAGGCAAAGACGATACATCCGCGAAGAAGCAGAATGACCTGAAAATCGTGACCTTCAATGTCTGGTACGGTTTCGGGGAAGAGGGGACTCTGGCCTTTGAGGAGAGGGAGGATCGGGAGACCCGGGAGCAACGGTACCGGATTGCCATAAAGGAACTGAAGCGCCTCGATCCTGACATCATCGCCATACAGGAGGCGAACAAAGTGCCCGGTTACGCCGAACGGATGGCAAAGGACCTGGGATACGACGAGATCCACCAGGTAATTAACGCGGGCCTGAAGGTAGGGCCTGTGGGAATCCCCACCAATCTGAAGATGGGCATAGTTATCCTTGCGAAAAAGCCCCTGGAACTGGAAAAGACGGCAGTCGAACAGATCTCCGGCGACAGCTGGGGAATCTTCACGGACTGGTTTACCTTTCATCTGAACGAGTCCCGTTTTCTTCTCGTGGGGAAGGTCACGGTTAACGGCAGCCCCCTCTACGTCTGCAATGTCCACGCCCACGCGTCCCTCTCCGAGAAACCTGAGTACAGAAAAAAACTGGAGACGCTGAAGGATACCGGTGAGATTTCGGAGAAGGAATACCGATCCTACACCGCCCGGTACGACTCGGAGCGGGAGAGAATCCGGTCAGAGATCAGGAACACCCTGGCCGGAATCGAGAGGCACGTTCCCTCCGGCGCACCGGTTATACTCCTGGGGGACTTTAACTCCCTTGAAGGCTCGGTCCCGGTTCAGATGATAACCGGGAAGGGTTTCATCGATACCTACCGGGTCGCTAACCCGGATAAAGAGGGCTTTACATGGGACTCGACCAATCCCCTGTCCGCCAACGACACCATCCTCTCTGAAGATCTGAAAGACGATCACTTTATGAGAATCGCCTACGGCGACTGGCAGATATCCCAGAGGATCGATTACATCTTTGTCGGCGGCCCCTTCCGGCCGGAAGATGTCCTGGATTCCGAAGTGATCATGAACCGTCCGGTGAAGGGACAGTATGCCTCGGACCATTTCGGGGTCATGGCACGGATGGCCGTGCCGGAGTAGCATGTTGTACCTTCAGAGGAGTTATGATAGACTGTCACGAGGAGCCCGACATGATACTTAATCAAATTCTTGAACACGTCAACAATGAAGATTTCATCTTTGTGCAGACCCATAATTACCCGGATCACGATTCCGTGGCCTCCGCCTTCGGCCTTCATGAGCTTTTAAAGAGAAAGGGGGTGCGATCTCAAATAATCTACGAGGGTGAAATGCAGAGGGAGTCCCTGAAGCAGATGGTGGACAGCCTTGGAATCGTAATTGAGCCGGCCTCGGCACACTGCATGGACGAAGGACACATGATTGTTATCGTGGATGGGTGCAAGGGTAACAAGAACGTTACGGACCTCATCGGCGATGAGATCGCCGTGATCGACCACCATGAGGTGACCTCGCCCGATGACGTTCCTCACAGCGACATCCGGCCCGGATACGGGGCCTGTTCCTCCATAATTTTCGAGTATTTCCAGGAGGCGGGTGAAGATATTCCGAAAAACGTGGCTACGGCTCTGATGATCGGTATCAACATGGACACGGCCCTGCTGACCCGGGGTGTCTCCCAGGAGGATATCCACGCCTACGCGAGTCTCTACGACCTGAGTGACATCCGGCTTCAGAATTCCCTTCTTCGCAACTACATCCAGACCCGGGACCTCGATTTTTACCGCTACGCGATAGATAATGTTGAAATCATAGACACGGCCGCGTTCTGTTATTTCCCCGATGGATGCAACCAGAACCTTCTTGGAATCCTGGGGGACTTCTTCCTGGCCCTGGAGGAGGTCGATTTCGTCATCCTCTGCGCGAAGAACGGAGACCAAATAAATTTTTCCCTCCGAAGCGAGGATGACAACTGGAACTCGGCCGCCATCATCCAGTCGGCCCTTTCCGGTATCGGTTTCGGGGGAGGACACTTCGATATGGCGGGAGGTGTGATAAAAGACCTGTCGCAGTTCGATGTTGATGAAATCAAAAAACGATTCCTGGATGAACTCGGAGTGAAGAAAAACCCGTAAGTGAAACTGGATGCGACCTGGTACGCTGAGTGTTTTTTTATGCTCCTGGAAAAACTTTATCCGGTCATCGAGATAGATGTCGCAGAACTCGCAATTGCTGTTGTATTCATCCAGCCTGTTTTCATGATATAATCGCATTTTTTCCTTGATAAGAAACTGACCGATTTCTTGAGCCTCTTTCATGAACTCATCAAGGGGCTTATCCCTGGCAGAAGTATTCCGTTTCGAAGAAGGTTTCTTCTATCGACTGTTTGTAGCGGGGCCTTTTTCAAGGTAAGCATCACTATTGTCCTTCAGCTTCAGGAGCATATATCCCTGTTTAACACTCAAATAGGCAAGGTACAAGGAAAAATTATGGTATTGTACACTAATTATTCCTAAACGGTAAAAGGAGAGCAAAAAGTAATATTAATAACGGCC
>CAZYBU010000069.1:0-6961 GCA_964645775.1 uncultured Leptospirales bacterium
GGTAAATTTACACCGCTCAAAATCTGGAGAGTTTCTCTCCAAAAGCCGGCTTACGACAAAATATGTTGTGTATAATGGGCGCATTTGCTCTACTAAAATGCTGTTTTTGCAAAAGTCAAGGGGAAATTGAAGTATTTTGAAGAGAAATGTCGCATAATGGCTAAGGCACACGAAGGTGGACCAACGGGACAATTTGCCGCGAGCTCTTACGCGAGCCGTGTGCCGACAATTATGCGACATGCCTTGCAAACGATTACGGCGTTCAGAATGTACTGGCGCCACGAAGGACACGGATGTCCAAGAGAGGTCCGTTAATCATGCGCCGTTGCCATTCCATCCGCACGGCTGATAAGCGGCATTATGCAACATGGTCCCTTTGGAAAATCCGGTACGGTTTTCTGACACCTTCCATGCCCAGGGCCTCGGAGCTCCCCGGTTCGCTCATCCTCCGCTCACCGGTCGCTTCTCGGTTACATAATGCAGCTTATCATCAGCGCAGCATTGTACATGGATGTACAGGTGCCGTGGAGGACACGGATGTCCGGGAACGGCCCGGGTTGGTTTTCACGAATACTTTGTATGCGGATACCTCTGGTTTATCTCTCTTCGTTTTTGAACTTCATGTACCAGGTTCTCACAGTTCGTTAGATACTCATCATCAATCTCTAAGTAAAGATTATTCTCCCTGGGATGATAACTCTTGTAGGCGCTCTTCAGCTTATCAGGGAGCAGATGGGTATACCTCACGGTCGTTTCAATGGATTCATGGCCCAGAAGCTCCTGAACGTACCGGACATCGGCCCCTGACTCAAGAAGATGAGTGGCGCAGGAATGGCGGATTGAGTGGATGGTTCTGTTCTTTCTCTTTATGCCGGATTTTTCAAGACTCTCTCTGAAGACCTTTTGCACCGATCCATAACTCATTCTTCCATGCTGGGTAATAAACAGGGCGTCTCCTCCGTCAAAGTTATTGTACCGGCGGATGCTCCCCCGGCCGGTTTCCATGTACCTTGTCAGGAAGAGTGCGGCCACATGGGAGAGAGGCACGTACCGGTCCTTACTTCCTTTGCCTTTTCGTACCAGGCAGATACGTTCAGATACATTGATGTGAGACACGTCAAGGTTCAGGGCCTCCCGTACCCGGAGGGCTGTGGCGTAAAGGACCTCAAAGAGTGTGCGGTTTCGAAGATCAATAGCAGTAAGAACCGGCAGAGAGTTGAGAATGTCTGCCATCTCTTCGGGAGTAAAAATCTCCTTCAATTTCTCCGGCTCTTTTGCTTCTGCTTTGTAGCCGTCCATGGGATCGGTTATGATATACCCGTGCCGGTAGAGAAAGGAGAAGAAGCCTTTTAGCACGGAGACCATACCGGTAATGGAACCGGAAGAGTATGGCTTGCCGTTTACAGTTATGTATTTTTTCAGGTACCCGTGGAAGGCCAGAATCTCTCTAAGATCAATATCAAAGACAGCGGTAATCCCTCTCTCGTTGAGAAAAGCGATAAAGAGGTGTAATGTATGCCGGGCTTTTCTCAAAGCCGTGCCGCTTCTCCTTTGCCCCTGGAGATATCGGTCATAGAGGGCGGCGTAGTACCCCAGGGGCCTCATGATAACCGCCGGGGATGATAGGCGTCTATGACTCCAGAAAGGTCTTCCCGGTCCACCCTGGTGTATATCTGGGTGCTGGCAAGGGCCCGGTGTCCCAGAATCTCCTGAATGTAGCGGATGTCACAACCGTTCTTTAACAGGTGAAACCCCACGGCGTGGCGGAACCCGTGGCTGGTGATAACCGGCACGTTTTCCGCCTGGCACGCTTCTTTGAGCATACGGTTAAAGAATATCTTCAGGTTACTCTTTGAACCGAAGAGAAGAGTTGTATCTGCGCCGTTCTTTCCAAAGATGACATACTCTCTCATGACATCAACGTAGAATCTCAGTACCTTCAGGGCATACTCTCCGAGAATGCCCAGGCGTTCCTGCCTGGTTTTGGAATCATGAATCCTGATTGTTCCTCGTATAACGTCCACGTCTTCTGTCTTCATGGCGGCCGCCTCATGAATCCTGCAGCCGCATGAATACATCACTTCGGCCAGTACGTGGGCCCTGTAGAGTTTACGCCTCGCCACCAGGTCCTTTCCTTTCCGGAAGTCTCGAAAGTATGCCAGTATCGTTTCTGTGGTCTTCTCGTCGGGAATGTTTTTCGGCAGCTGCTTCTCCTGCTTCAGCCGGGTTACCGCGGGAAAGGGGTTGGTAACAACCGCGCCCCGGTCTTTCAGCCAGCCGTACAGGGCGGAGACGTTACCCATGATGGTACCGACGCTTCCCGTGCGGTAGCGGGGTTCTCCCCCTTCCCCTGTCCAGGTCGTCAGGCAGGTCTGGAAATCTTCGGCATGTTTCACCTGTAACCCCAGGGGATCGGTGTCTGTTTCTTCAAGGTAGCTGAGAAATACCTTCAGGCTGGAGAATATCTTCGATACCGGCCTGCCGGAAAGCTCCAGCTGCATACGGTACCGGTCAAGAAGGATGGAAAAGGTGTTAGTCCGGTCTTTCTCCTTTTTTGCCTCTCTCTCTCCCCGGACCAGATGACCCAGTTTGCTAACCCCTGAATATTTCAGGGAATTACCCCCCAAATCTGGGTCAGACCCAGTTTGACCCAGTTGGCCCAGATTCCCGTATTTTTGCGTTGTTCTGTTCACTTTTCACCCCCTTCTATCTCTTCGGGGGCAGGTATCACGGAAAAATCAAGGGAGCTTATATCTTCATCCCCACGGAGGCGGTAAAAACTCCGTGTTCGTTCACTACCTCTCTCTTTCACGATATATTCATACTCCGCCAGCAGCCGTACAGTCCTTTTTATGTGTGTGTGGTTAAGGCCGGTAAACTCCCGCAGCTCCCTCTGGGTAAAACGGACCTGTTCCACCTCAATATTCTCCGTCCGCGCCCTTTTTCGGACCATCGTTCGCACAAGATCATAAAGCTCAAAGGCGCTTCCAGGAAGCTCCCGCAGCGTGGCCGAGAGAACCCCCGTTACCATGATATCATAGGCGATGCGGTAATCCTCAATGTCACACTCGATAAACTCGACCCCTTCCGCCTGCCTGACCGTCTTCTGAAACTGTCTCAGATAACAGACACAGGCAATGAGATCCTGAAACCGTTCATGGTCCCGCCGGGCCCTCATGAGAGTGTCGGGAAAGGAAAGCCTGTCTCCATAGGGGTTGACAATAATCCTTCCCCGAAGAAGTCTCTGCGCCGCATGGTGCCGGCGTATAACGCCGGGTTTCTCTTCGCTCCTCTCCCTGTACCTCTGAAGGCTGTATTTCTTCTGCTGTTTTGCATGAATACGCCGTGTCTGTTCACGGGACTCGTCGGAATCCAGGACAAAACTCCGGGAAGCGTTCTCCGGATTCACCTCGTGTCTCGTGGAACTCATGACAAGAGACACCAGGGCACGGCGGGACACAAGCTTTGTGCTCATCCTGCCGGTCTTCGGGTCTTTAAGGGCAACAAGACGCGAGAGTTTCTTTGCCGAAAGCATCTCCCGCAGCTGGTGCTCCACCACCTCGTTATGGACCGCTTCCGAAAGGACCAGAAACTTGTGCTCCAGATCATCAACGTAGTTCAACGCCTGGTCCGAAAGGCTTGTGGCCTCAATGACATCCTCCGGAGGTATCAGTTCCTTGACCGTATCAACAAGCATCGATTTGCCGGCCGCGGACTGGGAAATAATCATCACCGAAATAGGATCATCAAGCTTTCTTGACGATGCCGCAAGGTATATCAGCTTCTTGTTGATCTCCTCTCCCACATACCCCAGAACTTCCATGTCTTCCACTATTCGCTCAAAGAGTGCCGGGTCCGTTAAGAGTTCCATGCCCAGCTCAACTTCTTCCCGGGTTACAACTCTCTCTTCTTCCTGGTTGCCCGCAAGCTTTCTGTCCCGTATGCCCTCCAGATACTCCAGCATGGCAACCAGGTGCTTCTCCACCCGGGCCGGCTCAATATCAAAGTGCTTGGACATGCTGCGGCTAAAGTTATCCCTGCTTCTGGATGAATAGAGGTCGGCCGTGTCATAGTATGCGTTTTCATTCATGCCGGCCCGGATGGCCACCTTCAGGGTATTAAGAAACAGATCCTTGACCCCCGATACCCGATAGCTCACCTCTCCGCCGGGCCCGGCCGAAGGAAAGGTGAAACCATACCCAAAGGCGTCGTCTGAAACATCAAAACCGCCGGTGGGCACACCCGTGCCCTTTTTAGCCTCAGTTACCTCAGCATGAGCTATTAACTCCAATACCTGTGCTTTATCCCCGCCGGTGGTCAAAAACCCGTTCCAGTCTTTGCCGGCAACCGGACGTATAACCTTAACGCTGAACCCTTCAGAAAGGAGCTTTTCACTCATACGATCAGCTGCCTTTTTACCAGCTTCATCATTATCAAAGGCAAGTATAACGGTCTTTACCCTGTTATCTTTCAACAGCTTCAAATGCTCATCAGTAAAACCATTGATACCATACAAGGGCTGGACGTTCTCAATTCCCAGGGCGATAAGGCTCAGGGCATCAATGATACATTCAGTAAGAATGATCTCATCATACACGGAAGATGCCTTATGATTAAAAATACCCTTGTGGTTTCCCTTCAGGTAGAGGTGAGGTACCTTTGATGTACCATTAATGGAACGGCCATAGATACCCACAACCTGGCCAGCTTCCCGGTCCCCGAGCCCTGTCGAGGGGTCAACTATTGGAAAGGTTATACAATTACCAAAATGCTCCCGGCCTTTGTCTGTAATAATACCTTTCAGGGTGAGGGTTTCTTTTTGCTTATCGCTTATCTTCTCCAAAAGTGTTCCATCGGCAAAGCCGATCTTAAACCGGCTTATGAGCCTGTTGTCATCCAGACCCCGGCCCCTCAGATACTCCAGGGCCCTGGGGTTGTCCGGTAACCGTTTATGGTAGTAGTCTGATACAGTATTCAGGGTAAGAGCGTCCCCGGGAGGTCCCCCGTCACGCGTGCCAACTTCGCCTTTACCCTCTGGTTTTTCTTCCGGTTTACTGTTGCCCTTTTCAACTCTCCGGGGGCGCGACGGGGTCAGGTTAGAGAATTCCTTCAGCCAGGTAACCGACTCCCGGAAATCAATACCCTTCATTTTGCCGGCAAGGGTGAAGACGTCTCCCGATTCGCCACATCCGAAGCAGTTGTACAGACCCTTCTCCCGGTCTACGGACAGGCTCGGTGTCTTTGAATCCTTATGCCAGGGGCACAGGCCCATGTAGCCCTTCCCCTTCTTCGAAAGGACGACCCCGAAGTATTCGAAAAGATCGACAATATCAACCCTACGGCGGATATCGTCCTTCTCGAACTCCTCAAGCACGTCTCCCACCTCCAGGGTCTTTCTCCCTCGCAGACGATCCTTCTGCTTCATGTTCATACCTCGAGTTCTCCAGCAACAGACGCCTCCGCTCCCCCGGGAACGTTCAGGCCTTCCACCCTCTCCACAAGCTCGCGGCCTATGGCCGTAACCTCGTCTTTCACCTTGCCCCGGGAAAGGGAGACAACCCCCTCCCGGCCGGCTATGGCCTCCTCGATTCGTATGGATTTGGAAAGGACCGTGGAGAAAATGTGCCTGCGGAAAACCGACTCAATCTCCCCCCGTATCTGACGGGTGATAACCGGTACGCTGTCAAAGGCATTTATGACAACTCCCAGGAGATTCAGCGAAGGATTCAGACTCTTTCTCACTTTGCCCACGGTGGAAAGAAGATCGTTGGTGCCCTGCATGGAATAAAGACTCGGGTTCATGGGTATGATCAGATGATCGGCCGCCGTAAGGGCGTTCACCGTAAGGACTCCCAGGGAGGGAGGTGAATCGACCAGGATATATTCGTTCTCCCGGAAGTCTCCCTCCTCCAGAAGCTCCTTCAGCCGCGTATAGGCGTCTATCTCCCCGATTAAAGACTTCTCCAGAAGGGCCATGCGTATGTCTCCGGCCAGAAGGGAAAGACCCGGAAAAACCTCAAGGCCCTCGAAGGCCTCACCCTTCAACGCCTCAAAACAGCCCGTGGAGGCTTCGTCCGTAAGGCTACGGGTCAGATTGGCCTGGGGATCCAGGTCCACCAGAAGGACCCTCCGCCCCTCGCTGTGGAGGTACAACCCCAGCTCCCGGCTCAGCGTGGTCTTGCCCACGCCTCCCTTCTGATTGGAAAATACGATTACATATCGTGACATAGATGTCCCTCCCCAAAAGGGCTTGACATCCCCGAGCAAAGAGAGCTAAATCATAGTGTCAAGTATGAGCGTCTCTCTTTGTGGGGATGCCATAAAAAGCCCCGATTCTAGCCAGAATTGGGGCTTTTTTGCTGTTAGCCCCGGTTTTGACGAAAACTCGTCAAGAAAATTCACGACGTTTTCAATTATTTTATCCATACATGAAACGTATTAGTTTGTCAACGTTTTTTTAAACCAATGGTATATTAATAGTATGATTAAGGACAAGAAACGGCTCGCATTCAGCCAAAACCTGGTAAACCTGAGAAAGGAGAGAGGTCTGTCTCAACAGGATCTGGCCGACCGCACAAATCTCACTCAGCGAATGATCGTATATTATGAGAATGAAGCGGTCAAACCGCCCATAGATAAACTTGAAGTTTTGGCCAAGGCCCTAAATGTTGAGATTACGGATCTGCTGGGGACAAAACAGGTAACAGAAATCCAGAAGGAACTTACTCAGATTGATGCCAGAACACTGAAGAAAATGAGAACGATTCTCTCCCTGCCCAAACACCAGAGGCATATCATTTATTCCATGGCTGAGTCTTTCGCCAAGCAGAATCAGGATGAAGAGAAACAATAAAACCCGTCAACTTATCATAAGTTCTGTTACGTTCACCGAGACTTGCCAGGGTACACCCGCGCTCCCCCTGAGTCTCTCGAAGGGTATCAATGCGGCATAACCACTATT
>CAZYBU010000070.1:0-1575 GCA_964645775.1 uncultured Leptospirales bacterium
GACGCTCACGACACGGGATATCCGGGAAGGAGGACGAACGTCGATGGCGACCGGCTTATTCATGGAGGTGCCTCCCGGTTATTTTCAGGAAGAGGTCTTCCAGGTTCGATTGCCTCAGGTAGTAGCTCCCGGGATTCATGTTCCGGGAAAGGGATTCCAGTTCTTCAAGGTTGCCCGAGTAGAGAAAACTTCTGCCGTCCATGATTTCCACGCGGATTCCCGATTCGCCTGTCAGTTCCGGCCGGAGGTCCATGGCGAAAAGCTCCAGAACCCACGGCTCGATCTCCTTTTTCAGGAGGATGGCCGGGTTGCCCTCAAGGACCTTCTCCCCTCCGTGCATGATCATGAGCCGGTCGCAGAGCTGAAAGGCCTCCTCCATGTAATGAGTGGTAAGAAGGACGGTTACTCCCTCCTTCTTCAGGCGGCGGATCTTTTCCCAGATGACGTGACGAACCTGGGGGTCCAACCCCGTGGTCGGCTCGTCCAGGATGAGAAGGCGCGGCCTGTTGATAAGGGCCCGGGCAATCGTAAGGCGCCGCTTCATGCCTCCCGAAAGTTCGCGGATCCGGGAGTTTCGCTTCTCCGTCAGTTCCATGAACTCGAGGAGCTCCTCAATGCGGTCCCGGGCCAGGCTTCCCGGTATTCCGTAAAAGCGGGAATAGATCATCAGATTCTGGGTCACCGTCAATTCGGCGTCCAGGTTGTCCTCCTGCTGGACGATACCGGAAATAAACTTGATCTCCAGTTCCTGGAACCGGGGATCGTATCCGAAGACCCGGATCACGGTGTCAGGATGTTCGTCGCGCAGAACCATGGCATAGAGAATCTTCATCATGGTGGTCTTGCCGGCCCCGTTGGGACCGAGGAGACCGTAACACTCCGAAGACTTCACGTTAAAGGAGAGATCCTTCACGGCGTGGACCGGACCGTACCTTTTCCATGCCCTCTCCACGCTAATGACTGTATCTTTTCCGATTTCAGACATGATGAAGGCTTGTAGAAAGAACGTATTGTTTAGTCAAGGATTGTTTCACCTTTGACAAAGGTGAGAGTATACGTTGAAATGCGAAACAAACATATTCTGGCCGATCGCGTCAAGCTCGGATACACAAGAGAAGGGTAAGGAAGAAACAATTAAAATGAAAAAATCCTTGCCCTGAAAACGGGCTTCCCCAGTCTGTAACAAACGAGGTGCACAATGGATTATTTTACTGGATCAGAAGAATACGTACTCTCCCCGGAACTCCGGGAAGCGGTTAATGTCGCCATAGCTCTGGAACGGCCGCTCCTGGTCAAGGGGGAGCCGGGCACGGGTAAGACCCTCCTGGCCCGTTCCATCGCCCGGGCCCTGGGCAAGGACCTGCTGGAATGGAACATAAAGTCGACCAGCAAGGCGCAGGACGGCCTCTATGTCTATGACACTGTCCAGAGGCTGAACGATTCCCGCTTCGGGGACGGCGACGTGTCAGACATCAAGCGGTATATCCGCCTGGGGAGACTGGGTGAGGCATTCGCCTCGGATGAGCAGAAAGTACTACTCATCGACGAAATAGATAAGGCGGATATCGAGTTCCC
>CAZYBU010000070.1:1585-6369 GCA_964645775.1 uncultured Leptospirales bacterium
TCCCCAACGACCTGCTTCACGAGCTGGACATGATGAGCTTCTACATACCGGAAACCACTGAAACCATCACCGCGAAGCACAGGCCGATCGTTATAATAACATCAAACAGCGAAAAGGAGCTGGCAGATCCCTTTCTCAGAAGATGCATCTTCCACTTCATAGATTTCCCCGAGGAAGACCTTATGGAAGAGATCGTCCGGGTTCATTACCCCGACATGGAGAAGAAGCTTATGAAGGCGGCCCTGAAACGGTTCTACCTGGTCCGCCAGGTGGACGCTCTCAGGAAAAAGCCCTCCACCAGCGAACTTATCGACTGGATCCAGGCCCTTATCGCCGGAGGCATTTCCCCATCCCGCCTTGAAAAGGAGATGCCCTTCGTGGGTACCCTGCTCAAAAAAAAGGAAGACCTGGATACCCTGCAGGGAGGAGCCGGGAGACATCCATCCTTCGAGAGGCAATCCCGGACCCGGTATGTTTATTGAATTCTTCTTTAACCTGAAGGCCAAAGGGGTCCCGGTATCCCTGCACGAGTGGCTGACCCTTCACAAAGCCCTCTACATGGACCTGAACAGCTGTAACCTGACCACCTTCTACTACATGGCCCGCTCCATCCTGGTCAAAAACGAGACCCACTTCGACCGGTACGACCAGGCCTTTCTCGATTCCTTCGGTGACATCGAGACCACGGACGAGTTGCTCTCCGAGATACTGGCCGGCTTAAAGAAGGTAAAGGAGCTGCGTCTCTCCGAAGAAGAAAAGCGGAAGCTCGAAGAACTGGACCTGGACCGGGTCATCGCCAACTTCGAGGAACAGCTCCGCCAGGGCCACTATAAGAACCACGTAGGAGGAAACCGGGCCATAGGTACCGGCGGCCGCTCCACCCAGGGGGCCTGGGGATACAACCCGGCCGGGATCCGTATAGGTCAGGGAGAATCCCGCCATAAACGTGCCGTTCAGGTGGCCGAAAAACGATCCTTCCGAAACTACTCCAGTGACCGTACCCTCGACATACGCCAGATGAAGGTGGCCCTCTCCCACCTGCGGACCCTCATTCCCGTTGAGGGAAGCGAGGAGCTGGACCTGAACGAGACCATCGACAGAACCTGCCGTAACGCCGGTGAGATCGAGCTGGCCTGGAAGAAGGAGAAGCGCCGCCAGGCACGGGTTACCCTGATCATGGACACCGGCGGCTCCATGAATCCCTACACCGAGTTGGTGGACAGGCTCTTCTCGGCCGCCTCCTCCCATATCAGGCACTTCACCCATTACTACTTCCATAACTGCATCTACCAGGACCTCTGGACCGACATGGAACAGCAGACCTCCGTCTCCACGGCTGAGGTGTTGAAAAAGGCGGATCCGGAGGAGAAGCTCATCATCGTGGGGGACGCGGAGATGGCGCCTTCCGAGCTTACCTGGAGAAACGGGGCCGTGGACTACTGGTACTTTAACGAGATACCCGGCTTCACCTGGCTCCAGAGGGTCCGCGAGGCCTTTCCCAGGAGTATCTGGCTCAATCCCCTGCCGAAACGGACCTGGGGATACATCGACTCGGCCCGCATGATCCAGCAGGTCTTCCCCATGTACGAGCTTACCCTTGAGGGACTGGACGACGGCGTCCGAAAGATCATGAAGAAAGCGGTTTAGTTCCGCTCTCTGAAAGTTATATCATTCAGTCTAAAATTCTATTGACACCGGAGAAGACCGGAAGGGAGTATCGTTCCTTTATCGTTTATGAAAAATCAGGCAAAATACCGCATAGGAACCCGGGGAAGCGATCTGGCCCTGTGGCAGGCCCGGCACGTGGCCTCATTGATAGGGGAAGAATCCTGCGAGATCGTGATCATAAAAACCCAGGGTGACATCATTACCAATGTCTCCTTCGACAAGATGGAAGGTAAGGGATTTTTCACGAAGGAGATCGAGGCCTCGCTCCTGTCGGAAGAGACCGACCTGGCCGTTCATTCTCTGAAAGACCTGCCCACGGCCGAGCCGGGGGAGCTGACCGTGGCCGCCGTGCCGGAAGGGGCCGATCCCAGGGACGTCATACTCATCCGCCCGGACTCCTTCGACCCATCCTCCCCACTCCTTGTGAAAAAAGGTTCGTTTATCGGGACCAGTTCCTTTCGCCGCAAATCCCAGGTCCTGGCAACAGACAGAACACTCACCGTGGAGGCCCTGAGGGGGAACATCAACACCCGGGTACGGAAACTGAAAGAGAAACAGTACGACGCCATCATTCTTGCCCATGCCGGCATCACCCGGATAGAACTCGACCTCACGGGCCTGGAGGTCCATCCCCTGGACCCGGAAGTGCTCCTTCCGGCTCCGGCCCAGGGCGCACTGGGTATCCAGATACGAAGAGAGGAGAGTGAACTTTTTGAGCGGCTGCGGTCCTTAAATCATGCGGAGACACTTCGACGCGTCCGGGCCGAGAGATCTTTTCTGAAGGCCTTCGGGGGAGGATGCCACATTCCCCTGGGAGCGCACGCCCGGCTGGAGGGAGAGGATATCCTCCTCCGGGGTTTTATCGGTCTGCCGGACGGAAGCAGAGCAATCTTCCTGGAGCGCCGGGGCTTAGACCCGGAAGAGACAGGTATGGAGCTGGCTGATATCTTTCGAAGAGAAGGAGCGGCGAACCTGCTATGAAGAAGGGACATGTCTACCTTGTGGGAGGGGGACCGGGGGATCCGGGACTGATAACCCTCCTGGGGGACCGGCTTATCCGGGAGGCGGACGTCGTCATCTATGATCACCTGGCCGACCGGGAACTCCTGGGCTCCAGCCGGGGAGAGATGATCTACGCCGGGAAGCAGGGTGGCGAACATACCCTCTCCCAGGAGGAGATAAACGCGCTTATCCTTAAAAAGGCCCGGGAAGGGCGCCGGGTCGTCCGCCTCAAGGGAGGCGATCCCTTTATCTTCGGACGGGGGGGCGAGGAGGCGGAGGCCCTGGTGGAAGAGGGTATCGATTTCACCGTCGTTCCCGGTGTCTCTTCTTTTTACGGCGCCCCGGCCTACGCCGGCATACCGGTCACCCACCGGGACCACGCCAGCGCCTTCCAGGTCATCACCGGACACCGCCGGGCGGACTCCGAGGGAGAGGAGATCAACCTCCCCGATTACAGGCCCGGCATGACCTTCCTCTTCCTCATGGGAATGAAGAACCTGGAAGAGATAACGCTGCGCTGCGTGGAAGAGAAAGGCTTTCCTCCTGACATGCCGGCTGCCATAATCCGCTGGGGGACCCGGAGCGACCAGGTGACTGTCACAGGTACCGTTTCCAATCTCGCGAAAAAGGCCCGGGAGGCAAACCTTACCCCGCCCGGAATAATCATCTTCGGGGGAGTGGTAAGCCTGCGTGAGAAACTCCGCTGGTTCGACACCCGCCCCCTCTTCGGGAAGACCGTGGTGGTGACCCGTACCCGGGAGCAGGCCTCGAAACTCTCACGTAAACTTCGAGACCTGGGGGCCGGCGTGCTTGAGATACCGACCCTGAGAATCGAGCCCCTTGACCCGAAGCGGAGTCTGGCTCCTTTCCTGGAGGGTACCGATACCTATGAGTGGATCATCTTCACGTCCCAGAACACGGTATCCCTTTTCTTCGAATACCTCCAGAGAGAGGGCCTGGATACCCGTTTCCTGGCCGGATTAAAAGTGGCCGTAATCGGACGTGCCACGGCCCATGCCCTGGAAGAAAAGGGTATCCTGCCCGACCTGATACCGGAACGCTTTGTGGCCGAAGGACTCCTTGAAACCTTCAGCAGGCTCGATATGAAAAACCGGAAGGTATTCCTCCCCTGCTCCGAAGACGCCCGGCCCACCCTGAGGGAGGGGCTGGAGGAGATGGGAGCCCTGGTGGACCGGGTCCATCTCTACAGGGCCGCGAAGCCCGACCATAACAGGAGCGTACTGGAAGAGATCGGGAAAGCGGACCTGGTGACCGTGGCCAGTTCGTCCACGGTACGCCATTTTTACGAACTTATGCCTGACTGCCAGGTTCCGGTGGCATCCATCGGACCGGTGACCTCAGAGGCGGTCCGGGAAACGGGACGGGAAGTAGCAGTTGAAGCAAACGAGTATACGATTGACGGACTGGTGTCCGCTGTAGTACACTATTTCCATGGAGAGGAAGGATGATTGAGCGACCCAGAAGATTGAGAAGAAGCGCCACCCTGCGGGACCTGGTGGCCGAAACGAGACCTGACGCCTCCAGACTCATTATGCCGTGGTTCGTGTGCGAAGGAAAGGGTGTCCGGGAAGAGATCAGGGCGATGCCCGGCATCGAACGTGTCTCCGCGGATGAACTCCTGAAAAATGTTGAGGTCGATCTGAAGGCCGGACTTCGTCAGATTATACTCTTCGGCGTACCCTCTGTCAAGGACAGCCAGGGAAGCGGGGCCTGGAACCCGGAAGGCGTTGTCCAGAAGACGGTCCGGGCCCTGAAGAAACGTTTCCCGGAACTGCTGGTCATAACCGACGTCTGCCTCTGCGAGTACACGGACCACGGACACTGCGGCCTTATCCATGAGGGAGACGTGGACAACGATTCCACCCTGGAACTTTTGGCCCGGTCGGCCCTCTCCCACGCTGAAGCCGGGGCCGACATAGTCGCCCCTTCCGATATGATGGACGGCCGGGTCACAGCAATCCGCTCCCGGCTCGACGAATCCGGTTTTACCGGCATCCCTATCATCTCCTACGCGGCCAAGTACGCCTCCGCCTTCTACGGCCCTTTCCGCGAAGCGGCCGGGAGCGCCCCCTCCTTCGGGGACAGGAGGACCT
>CAZYBU010000071.1:0-5401 GCA_964645775.1 uncultured Leptospirales bacterium
ATCATGGCGCACGTCCTCCGGGGTGGACTGGCCTGTAATTCCTCTAAACGCCAAATAAAAAAAAGGCGCCCGAAGGCGCCCATGGAGGTGTGTATATGTGATGAGTCTCTATATGCTGAGCTTGGTCCCCACGAAGAAGGTCAGGGGCTTGACCGGTCCGTAGACCAGGGTCGGGTCCCGGTCGGTAAGTCCGGTAATGTCCCTGTCTTCCATGAAGGCGTTGGTAAGGTTCTCCACTCCGCCGAAGATGTTCAAGTGCTTACCGTCGGAGAGCTTAAACCTGTAATCGACGCGAAGGTCGACAACCGGCATGAACTTCGTCGTCCGGTATTTCGACTCGTCATCGTAGGGGACGATCATGGAACCCATGTACTGGACGTTCGCCGTAACGGTCAGATCCTTCCAGAAAAAATCGACACGCGAGAAACCGCTCACGTTGGGCTGGCGCGGAACGTCGGACGTTCCCCAGTCCTGGACGAGTTCATCACCGTCATAGTCATAGTACCTGTTCAGGAAGATGACCGTGAGTCCGTTGGTCAGCTTAACCCACCGGGCGTACTGAAAGCCCAGCTCCGCGTTGGCCCCGATGGTGTCGGAATAGCCGTTGGTATTTTTTCTTTCCCAGAGTATCCATCCTCCCTGGTCGCCCTGGTTCTCCAGGTACATTGCGTCGAGCATCCGGGTCCAGAAACCTCCGATACTGAAATCAAGATCAAAGGCTTTCCAGACGAACTCACCGCTGAAATCGGCGGTGACCGTGTGGGAGGATTCCTTTTTCAGATCGGATACGTTCTTGATGACGTTCGGAAGACCTCCTCCGCCCTCAATGGAGACCCCGATGTGATAGTCCTCGTCAAAGACCTGGGGAGCCTTGAAGCCCATGGAATAGGAGAGCCGGGCATGAAGTTTGTCATCCAGAAAGTTCCCGATCATGCTTATCCTGGGACTGAAGACAAAGGTATCCAGCTCGGAGTGCCTGTCCATGCGGACCCCGGCCACCACCTCATAGAAGTCGAGGTCCAGGTCGTACTGAACGAAGACGCCGTGGTTCTGGTAGAAATGGTCTTGCTTCTGGTTCGTCGCCTGGTTGATATCCTTCATGGTCTCTCCCATGAAGTCATACCCGACCGTGATGGTATGGAGCTTCATGAAACGGACGTTACCCTGGGCTCCGGCGCTGAAATAGTGGCTGTCCGTGAAACCGTACATCTCGGCATTGTCAGCCACTTCGGCATCGGTTGCTGGATTCGAATGCTCAGGTCCGTAATAGGTTTTCCGGTCAATATTGGAATAGCCGAAGTAAACCTTGTAGTCGACCCCCAGCGCTTTTTTACTCAATACGTCGTGGGCGAAGGTAAGGGTCGCAAAGTTATTCTTCGAGTCGGCCTGCTCCGTTATCCCGGAATAGTGAGGCGCCTCATCGAAATCATCCCCTCCCCTCCTGAACTCGCTGATACCGGTGTAGTCCAGGGTAAGCTCCATGCCTGGGACGATGGTATAGTAGGTGTTCAATCCGTAGGACAGGGTCTCTGCCATCGGTGTCTCGGAAACGCCGTCACCGTTTCTATCATAGGGGTCACGCTCGAACTTTGATCCGAATACGGCTATACCGGCCCTGCCATCGTTGGTTACAGCTGAGGCGTAGCCGTTCACCGTGTAGGCGAAGCTGTTTTTCAGACCGACGAACTCCTGCTTGTAGGTGACGTTCGCCTCGTTGGTTACCGGTTTCCGTGTGATGACGTTCACGACGCCTCCCACGGCGCCGCTTCCGTACGTGGCCGAACCTCCTCCCTTAACGATCTCTATCCTCTGGATAAGTTCCGCCGGGTACTGCTGGAGAAAGTAGACGGAAGCAAGGGAAGAGAGGGTCGGTATACCGTTAAAAAGCATCTGGGTATAGTTACTCGGAAGACCGTTCAGGCCGACCCCGTTAACCGCGCAGTTCATGCAGCTTGAGTCTGTCACGACTCCGCTCTCTCCCATGAGACTGTCGAAGAGGTTCATGGCCCCCTTCTTCTCAATGTCCTCCCGGGTTACCAGGTTCGTCTTTACCGGGGCGGTACGCAGGTATTTTTTCGTCCGGGTACCGGTAACAACGATCTCGGCCTTCTTCTTCTCCTTCTCCGCAGCCGATTCGTCATCCTTCACTTCAACATCGAAGTCCTGGGCCAGAAGAGTGGCGGCCACAAAAAGGGCCAGGAACGGGACAATCATCCTGATCCATATCGCTTTATTCATGTATATTCCTCCTGTTTTCAGTGTTTCATGCCGTTTCTTTACGTACTGGAGGCACGGGAGGGGCCCGGGAATACCGGAGGAGGACCAGAAACAGGATAACCAGGTGTTCCCCGTATTCGTCTTGCGGTAGTGGTTCCTCTTCCGCGGTCAGCTCGACCCGGAACCGGTACTCATCCACCATGAACATTATATAATTACGGCAGAAGATATCGTATTCCACTCCCGGATGGGGATCGTAGAATTCCCTGGGAAGCGCCAGACTCATGGTGGAAAGGAGCAGAAGAGTCACAACCTGGAGGGTTCTGCTCCACCCTTTACGTTTTTTACCTGTATAATATTGTTTTATCATTCTAATATTCCGCGTAAAAAAAATTCAGTTCAGCCGAAAACTCATCTCCACGGTTATGACCATCTCCCGGGCGTCGATTCCGTCCGGAAATTCTTTGAAGGGAAGGGCCCGCCGTATACTCTCCACGGCCGCCTTCGTGAGCCGCACGTACCGGGCCTGACGGAGGACCACCACCTTTCGTATGGATCCGTCCGCCTGCAGGTATATCTCCATGACAACGGAACCCTCGTGGCCCTTCTTCTGTTCCTCCATGGGATAGATCTTGGATGCCTCGATCTTCGACACAACGTATGAATAATAGGTCTCTTCCAGGGAGTTCGTCTCTTCCGTGGAGAGGGCCTCCTCTTTCTTCTCCTCTTTCGGGAGCTCGGCGACTTTCCGGATGTTACGGTGCCGGATCTCGTCCGCGGAGAAGATCTTTGTCCTCTCAGGACCTCCCCTGGCGAGCCCCGATATCAGGATGCCCGCCGCGAGTATCAGGAGAATGATGGCTTCGGTGATCCAGAAGAACCTTCCCTCGCCGGCAAGCTCCAGCAGGCGTTTAAGCAGGCCATACTCCCGCATTATGTTGTCTTTACTTCCCTTCATCATGCTCCACTGAAAAACTTGTCGCCCCCGCCCGTTTCGAAATATCGAGAATCGTCACGAACAGGTCATACCCGATCTCCCGGTCGCCCCGGAAGATAACATCATACTTGCCCAGGTCGTTCATCCTTGCCGTTAACGCTTCAAGAAGGTTCTCCAGGGCGACCTGGTCCTTGTTCACGTATATCTCGCCCTCTTTGTCCACGGATATAACCAGGTCCACCTTCTCCAGCTTCTGTTCGAAGAGCGCCTTAGGCAGTTCCATTCGAATATTCGGTTTAATGAAGTTCGAGCTTATCATGAAGAAGATAAGCAGCAGGAAAACGATATCGATAAGGGGCGTTATCTCGATATGGGGCCGTTCTTTTTTTCTTCGAATAAATTCCATGACTTAACCTAACCTGTCCGCGGCCGCCTCTTCCCGGGAGTCCTCTTCATGCTGAAAAAGCTCTTCTCCTCCCCGCTCGCCTTCCCCGAGAAATACCTCGTTCAGGTAAGTAATGATGTAACTCATCCTGTTGGAGCGATAGCTGACGATCTTCTCAAAATAGAGATAGGCCAGGCTTGTGGGTATGGCAACGCTCAGTCCGGCGGCCGTGGTAAGCATGGCCTCCCAGATGCCTCCCGCCAGGGCGGCCACATCCACCTGACCGCCAAGCTGGGAGATAACGGCAAAGGAGCCGATGATGCCGGTTACCGTGCCCAGTAGGCCCAGCAGGGGCGAGGCGTGGCTTATGGCCGAAAGGCCCTGGAAGTATTTCTCCATTCTCTCGATCTCCTCTGAACCGACCCTCCGCAGGGTTTCGTCCCGGCCGGCCTTGCCGGCATGAATGCTGTCCAGGTAGGCCATGGCTATCCGGGCATAACAGCTATTGTTCCACCTGAAAGCGGAATAGGCCTGTTTCAAAGAATCGAGTCCCTCCTCGGAGACCAGCACGTCTCCGGATTCGAGACGTTTTCTCATTTCCCGGATGGCATCCCTCAGCCGGTCCCGGAACCGGATATAGTTTATTCCGCTTACGGCGAAGAAGATACTCCGTTCGATTATGATCCCGAGGGCCACAAGTGCGGCCCCGGCTATGGGCCACATGACCGGCCCGCCTTTTGCGATAAGATTCATGAGTTCTTCCATCACAGACTCCTTCGTTGTTCATAAATTTTCCCGGCTTCGCTCATGAGGATACCCATACCAGCCAGTACGATAAGTGGGACCCCTATCCAGATGACCTGATGCCCCAGAGTGACCTGATAAAAAAGCGTGGCCGTTACCCACGCGAGGAACGTCATGTAGAGGACCGACAGAACGGCAATTAGCGGGCCCGCCACCCGGACAATAACGCTCAGGGAGGCCACGCAGGGGAAGTAGAGCAACACAAACAGCAGATAGGCGTAGACCTGAAGGGGACCTTCCGTGAAATGCTCCCTGAGAGCAGGCAGAATTGTCCCTGCCCCCGCCTCCCTCATGGGACTTCTGCCGGGCAGTATGCCTTCAAAGTGAAGGGGGACGGAAAGAAAGGCTTCTTCCACTTTTTCTGTAATATCGTCACCCTTGAGAACGGCTGCCTCCCCACCCTGGATGTAGAGACTGTTCAGGGAACCGATGATCGCCTCCTTGGCGAATATCCCGGAGAAGAGACTGACCGCCGCCGGCCAGTTCTCCCGGGAGATACCCATCGGTTCAAAAATGGGAACCGCCATCCTGCCGATCTGAGACAACATTGAGTCACCTGCGCCTCCCATGTCTGAACCGTCTTCCGCTCCCGGAGTGTTCAGGAAGGTGAGAAGCGCAACCATGATAACAATGACCGTACCGGCCCTGATAATAAAGATTTTCGTGCGAAACCATGTTACAAGCAACAGATGCCGCAGCCGGGGAACCCTGTAGGGGGGTATCTCCATGACAAAATCGGAAATTTTGCCCCTGAAAAGGGTATTCTTCAATACCATCCCGGTGGAGAGGGCAAGGAACGTGCCGGCCAGGTAGAGAGAGAAAACAACCGCCCCCCGCCATGCCGGGAAAAAGGCCGCGGCAAAGAGGGCGTAGACCGGGAGCTTGGCCCCGCACGACATGAAGGGTATCATGAACACGGTCATGAAACGGTCTCTGGGTGAATCAAGCGTCCGGGTGGCAAGGACCCCGGGAATAGTACAGCCCAGGCCGAGGATCATGGGCACAAAGGCTTTGCCTGGAAGGCCCAGGAACCGCATGAACCGGTCCATGACAAAGGC
>CAZYBU010000072.1:0-4732 GCA_964645775.1 uncultured Leptospirales bacterium
GGCGCCTGAGGGGCGCCCTTTTTGGTTCTTTTTGGGCGAACAAAAAGAACAGAACATTCCCGGAGAGCAAGCTCTCGCAAAAAAGATTTCAGGAGAGCAAAAAGAACAGAACGATTCAGGAGAACAAGACCTCGCAGAAAAGACCCGATTATGTCGAAGCTCAGGAAAAAAATTTTCATTAAACCCCGTAAAAACGTGTACCCTGTGAGGCAGTAAGGCTTGACATCCCTTCACGGCCTGACTATTATATGTGAGGAATAATGAAATGTCACAGGTACATCCCGTGGAACTCTCAGAAGAACAGGTACAGCGCATAGGCGAATACGTTATCGAACGAAGCGACAAATGGTTTCCGAAATGGGACCTTTTTGAACGCGTGGTGCGCATCGAGGAGGAGCTGAAGCACAGCATTGAACTGACCCGCCAGGGATTCCAGCGCATGGATGAACGCTTTGAAACCATGCAGAAACAGATGGACAAACGTTTCGAATCCACGCAGAAACAGATGGACGAACGTTTCGAATCCATGCAAAAGCAGAGTGATGAACGTTTCGAATTCATCCAGAAACAGTTCGAGATAACTCAGAAACAGATAGACAACCGTTTCGAATCCATGCAAAAGCAGATGGACGAACGTTTCGAATCCATGCAAAAGCAGAGTGACGAACGATATGAATCCATCCAGAAACAGTTCGAGATAACTCAGAAACAGATAGACAAACGTTTCGAATCCACGCAGAAACAGATGGACGAACGATTCGAATCCACGCAGAAACAGATAGACGAACGTTTCGAATCCACGCAGAAACAGATGGACGAACGATTCGAATCCACGCAGAAACAGATGGACGAACGTTTCGAATCCACGCAGAAACAGATGGACGAACGATTCGAGGAGATGAACCACCGCTTTACCCAGATGTTCCGGTTTTTCGCCCTTGGATTCACCATCCTGGCCATCCTCATGAGTGTATACCGTTTCGTTCAATAAAAAGGAACCATTCCGAATCCCGATTTCATCGGGATTTTCCCGACTTCGTCGGGACTCCATCGGAACTTCGGCCTTAATCACATCCTTCTATTGCCAGAAACCTTCTTTATGAGACCGCAGACCGATGAAATTTTTTTAATATAACAGAACATTTTTTTTCTAAAAACTCCTCCCGGGACGTGTACCAGGTAAAAGCCAATCCGGGAGGAATAACATGTCATCGGAACAACTGGAACTCTGGAAACTCTCCATGGACCTCACGCTCTCCATCTTTCACGTCACCCTCCACAGGAACAGGGCACGGTGGGGAAAACTGGCCGTCTCCATGAGGAACGCGGCCCTGGACCTCTGCATGGCCTTTTCGGAATCGGGAGATGATAACAGTGAAGCCGGCCAAAGAGCCCTGCTGGAACTGGAGTCCCTGGCCCTGGTAGCCGAGAAGTTCGACCTGATTCAGGATGAATCTGTCTTTCTTGCAATCGACCGCCTCAGAATGAGAATGAAACGGGAAGAACAAGTGGCTGTGAACTGATTCTAAAGCTCGGCCACGTTCTCGTATACGTCCGGCGTCTCTTCCGCCGGGGAATGGTCTCCCATCGGCTCAACGGACCTGTCGTCATCGGCCGGGGCTGATATCTCGTCCACGTTGGACCGGTCGCGGTACGACTCGTCGTCACGGGTCCGGTTGTTGATGCGGTACATAAGCTCGCGGGTGCTCATCTCTTTCCACTCACGAGCCGTGTCCGCGTGCCTCCCCTTTGGATAGTCCTTAAGGTAAAGCTCGAATTCCCGGGCCGCGAGGTCGTACTTCTTCATTACGAAGTAGGTGTACCCCCTGCGTATACGGGAGTCCTGGTCCTTGTGATGGTATCCGTTGGATAGGGCCTTACCGAAATATTTCAATGCCGCGTCGTACTTCTCCAGCCGAAAGTAGCTCTCCCCCATCCAGTAGTAGGCGTTCTCAACCTTACTGCTGCCCGGGAAATTCCGTATAAGACGTTTAAAGAAGGATACCGCGTTCCAGTAGCTCCCCCGGATAAAGCTTGAATACCCGCTCCGGTAAACCTGGTCGAGATACGACTTCCTCACGTCATCCGCGTAATTGCTGAACTCGCCATAGTATTTCAAAAAGTACTCGTAGAGTTCATAGGCGTCGCTGGAATGCCCCAACCGTTTCAGGGCACGGGCCTTGCCCAGGATGGCCTCCTCATTCTGCCCGTCCTCCGAAAGGGCTATGTCGAACATCCGCTTCGACCTGTGAAGCTCTCCGGTGCGCAGGTAGGCGTGTCCCAGCTCCGTGTAGATCCGGCTCCGGAAATCCCGGTCCTCGCTTTTTGCGAGCAGGGCGAAAAGCTGGTGGACACCTTCCTCGGTCTGTTCCCGCAGCACACGCAGCCGGGCAATCCGGGACTGGATCTCCTTTTTTCGCTCCGGGGTCAGGTACTCGTCGCTTTTCAGTATGTAGACGTATTTCAGGTAGGCAAGTCGGTTCAGTTCCAGTTTCTCGTAGGATCGGGCGATGTTATAATAGGCAAGGGATGCCGATCGGGTGTCAGGATACCGGGCAATGACCCTGGAATAGCGGTTTATGGCCTCGTTGAGGGATTCTTTGTCATGCCTTTCGAACTTGAGATTACCTTCCACAAGGAGCTCCCGGGCCCTCTCCTCGGGACGCACGGCGTAGTCCCAGTATGCCAGGAGTCCGATCCCGATAAAAACCAGGCCCAGGCCGACAAAGACTCCCTTCTTCACAAAGATGTTTCCCATAGCGATTACTCCAGGCGCCGGGCGGCGTAATCACGCCAGAACTTCCATTCCCGGGGATATTCTTCCTTTATAAGCGGATCGGCCAGGACCTCCAGGGCCTTCCGGTAGTTCTTCATCTCGATATGGCACCGTCCCATAAAGAGACGGGACCGGGCCACTTCCTTATTATTGTCGGAATACCGGGCGATTTCCTTCAGGGCAGCCAGGGCCTCATCGTACTTCCCTCTGTAAAATGTCCTCCGTAAAACCTTCTCAATGTTCTCTGTCAGTTCTTTGGAATCTCTTTTCTCTGGCACCTTTTCCAGAGGACCTGAGCCGGATTCCCGGCTTCGCCGGGATTCCTCTCCAGGGATGTTCTCCCGGTCAAAGAATATGGTTGTCCGTTCTTCTTTCTTCCTATTAATGGTATCTCTGTCGCCACTTTTTCCCGACTTTGTCGGGATGGCACCGGTATCCTGCCCCTTCTTCTTCTCCGGTTTGACGTTCTCTCCCGGGCCGTTACCCGTCCGGGCCGCCTCCTCTCTTAGCAACTCCTGCAGGTTTATCGTATCTCTGGCACTGGAAGGCGTCTCTGGCACCGAATCCACCAGCACCAGGTTGCGGCCCCGTTCCAGGACGCATCCCTTTCCCGTATCGGCCCTGGTCAGGACACCGTACCATCTCCTGCCGGCCGGCGCCTTCTCCGCCAGGTATTCCCTCTTCGTCACAGGGATACGAGCCAGTATCTGATCGGGACGTATCTCTTCAGGCCTGCAGGGACGTTCCGCTACCCGGAAGATTACCGCGGTCTCATCGCCCCTGCGGCCGGAGTATACCCACTTCAGAATAACGTTCTCCCCGTCTCTGGCACCGACCAGCCGCATGACCCGGTACTCGTCCTTCACCACGGCCTGGCCCACCACGTGAGGTGAAGTAGTATAGTTCTCATCCGGAGCCAGGAAGGTTACCTCCCGGCCGTCCTTCACTGCGAGAACAGCGTAGTACCAGGCCCCATCCTCCGGAGGCCGGTCAATGTGGTAACTTCGCCCCGTAATCATGGCAACCCGCTCGGCCCGCCGGACGGCTCCCGGGTCTTCCAGGACGCTCTTTGAACGATACAGGGCGTACCCGACTCCGCGATCGGATACCGGGTTCCACTCGACCCGGACACCCTTTCCACGGCTTCCGCGGATCCGAATCTCCGTCACATGAAGAGGTCTCTCCCGGACGTCACGGGTCGTAATGAGCACCGGGTCCAGGGTATAGTTCATGCCCCGGTAGAGTTCGATCTCTCTCTGGAAAAGCTTCCGTTTTGATATAACCACGTAATACCAGCGGCCTGCCGGAAGGGGGCCGTCCACCACCACGTTTCGCATCCTGGAGGGGACGATACGTACAGCCGAGGCCGCCAGGGCCCGGTCCGGCGTGGACGCGATCTCGTTCAGGCGTCCCACAACGAATTCTCCCCGGAATTCCTGATCCGCCTCCCAGGTGATAATGACCGTGGAGGGGAGTTCATCAGATTTGCGGGCCTCGATGTTATAGGCCAGCCACTGGGGGTACCGTTTTTCCCGGTACTCTCTTCTCTGCTTTAACTTCTCCTCGCTGAAGAGTATATCGATTTTGCCGTCATCTTCAGGTAAAAACTGTCCCTTCAGGGAAGAGAGAAGCACCATTATCAGGAACCCGGTCAGGCCCGGCAGTATGTTTCTTTTCCAGCACATCGTTATTCAGTTTATTATCGGAAGAATGGGGAGGTATTTCAAGGGTTAATGAGGTGGGCGGTGATGAGTGAAGAGTGATGGATTAAGCGAGACAAGTAAGTTGCCCGGAACGGATTCCGCAGTGTCCAGCGCCGACAGGAGGTTCTCAGCAAGGATGCTGTAATGTCGACGCCAGCCAGGAGGGCTAAAAAGGCGTCGACCCAAATTGCGCTGGACCGCGATGGGGGTGTGGGGGTGTTCGCGCTAACACCCCCACGATGAAATATTTTGG
>CAZYBU010000073.1:0-4675 GCA_964645775.1 uncultured Leptospirales bacterium
AGCGGCCTGACCATGGAACGGCTCGCACGGAGCTTTACGGACAGCTTCCGTGTGATTCTGCCCGACGCAAGGTCACACGGTCGTTCATCGGATGTATACAAGGGGGAAACGCTTCATGATTTCGTCGACGACATAGAGATACTTCGAAGAGAGCTAAAACTTGACCGGGTACATCTCGTGGGCCATTCCATGGGCGGGATGATGGCCGCGGTGTACGCCCTCAGGTATCCCCACAACGTGCAATCCCTGATTATGGAAGACCCCGGTTTCGCCCAGAACTTTTTCTATGATACCTTTTCCAGGCTCCTCTACGGCTTTCTTCTCAGCCGTTCCCCGAAAGAATTGGAAGGGAACCTCGAAAAGCATATCTCCCGCGCCGGTCGCTGGTATAAGACCTGGTCCACGGAAGAGAGGGAAGCCTGGGCCTTATCCCAGAGCGTGTTCGAGACCCACGAGGTGAAACACCTTTACCGTGCCCTTATGGGTACTCCCCGCTGGTACGAAATCCTCCCGAAACTTGAAGTCCCATCTCTTATTGTCACCTCGCAGAAAGGTCTTATTTCGAAATCCCTTGCCGGAAAGATGATCCGTAGAGCCCCTTACGTGAAATGGGAGTATTTCCACGGCGCGGGCCACAGCATCCGCCGGGAACGGTATGAAGAATACGTGGATGTTGTTACACGGTTTCTGGGATCATAATCTCATAAAAGTAATAGCATACATCTTAATAATACGATAGTATGATCACATCGTAGAGTATGTTGTATTGAGACTTGAATAACCGGGAGATGGCGGGGATTCCCGAGTATGGTTTTTATTAAGCATTGTCATGGTAGAACAAGAAGACTGTTCTATGTTGTAACAGCTGTATTATTACTGCATATTTTATCTCCACCGCTTCTCCTTATGGCAGGGACAATCGATCTTTCTGACATCAAAGAATCCTATTCCATTCTGGAATACTGTGATATTTTAATCGATAATGGAGAAAAATGGTCCGTTCACGATGTATCCACCACTCCCTTAAGAGACCAGTTTAAGCCCGCCGACCCTGGAAAGACGAATTTGGGTTATTCTGATTCAGCATGTTGGATACGTTTTAACGTGACGAACGGCCATGTAAGGAAAGAGAATTGGATTATTGAATCGGAATACCCTTTGCTCGACAGAGTTGAGCTTTATATCCCCAGGGGGAACGGAGAGTTCGTCCAGAAAAAGTCGGGACGTCTATATCATTTCAGCATTCGAGAAACAGACAATAGAAAAATTGTTTTCAGTTTACCAGGCGGTAAGGGCCTTGATGGTGAATATTATATTCGGGTTAAGACTGAAGAAATACTTTTTGTAACCTTTAATCTCATAACTGCTTCCGCTTTTCATTCCATGGATCATGACGAACAGTTCGTCCTGGGCGCGTTCTACGGAATAATATTCGTTATGTGTCTCTATAACCTTTTCATATTCGTTATTGTTCGGGATCCCTGTTATCTTTTTTATGTTTTAAGCATAGCAAGTATTGCCATGTTTTTATTAATCGATAATGGTTTTGCTCTCGAATATCTCTGGCCAAACAGCCCGATATGGGGCCAGAGGGCCCATGTCGTATTTATGGGATTATCAATTTTTTTTATTACCCTCTTTGCCAGATACTTTATGGATACCCGCCGTTTCACCCCCGGTCTTGACAGGTTGTTTACAGTCCTTATGCCTGCATCACTGGTTCCCGTCCTGCTGGCATTGATTGGTTACTATCAGTTCGGGCACAAACTGGTCTTTAATTTTATAGGCAACATGGCCGTGATTATCTGGATACTGACGGGTATAGTCGCGTGGAAACGCGGTTCACGCCAGGCTGTTTTTTTTATTATTGCCTGGGGGGTCTTCATTCTATTGGGTATGGCATCCTCCTTAAGCATTATGCTCAAAACGGATGTTCCCTATGTGTTGCGTTATGGAATTCAGACAGGATACGTTTTTGAAGCGGTTCTTCTTTCGCTGGGCCTGGCAGACAGGATAAGACTATTGGAAGAGCAGAAAGAACTCTCCATGGCGGAAGCAATAGAACACCGAGAAAAATTTATTCAGGAACGTATGAGAATCAGCAGAGATATTCATGACTCCATAGGTTCAGAACTAACCGGTATTATCTTAAGGCTCGTTTCTGTGACAGAAAAAGAGCGGGCCATGGAAGATAATGGAATTACTGCTATTGCAGGCAGGATGAAGATGACCCTGGAAAGACTGAGGGATATTGTACATCTTATGAGTCGTGAGGAAGATAATCCCATTCGTCTTGAAGATGAGATAAAGGAATATCTTGAACACCTTGAGTCTACAGGTAAGTTCGGGGTGACATCTACCATACAGGTATCTGATTACTCCCTGGATCAATGGAAGATGCTACATGTTGAGAAAATATTCCGTGAATGGATGACAAATGTAATTCGTCACTCAGGAGCGTCTCATATCAACATTCAATGGCTTTTTAGAAGAGGGAAGCGTGTTCTGGTCATTACTGATAACGGATCGGGTTTTGACTGGAGACCGGAAATGGAAAATGGCGGATTCGGTCTGAATAATTTAACAATGCGAGTTAAGGCTATGGATGCCAGAGCTCGCGCCTTTGGTAAGAAAGGGAAGGGGACCCTGTTCTTTCTTTCTCTGGATATGTAGGTTCTTTTGACCTATTGCTGGATCCCATTTATGATGGTAAATTGAGATAAACGAATTGAATTCATGAAAAAACGTGTTTCCATAGTAGAAGATTATGAGCAAACTGCGGATGAATTGTGCAGAATCCTTGATGAGAGTTATGACTTTCAATGCTATCACTGTTATTCTTCAGCTGAAGAAGCATTAGAGGGTATACCTTTAAGTCTTCCGGACCTTGTGATAATGGACCTCGGTCTTCCCGGAATGGACGGTGACAAATGTATTGAAAGTTTGCGAGAACAATTTCCGGAACTCAGGATTATTGTTCTTACGGTATTTGAGGATGATGAGCATATCCTTCGATCTATTGAGGCCGGGGCCAATGGTTATCTTTTAAAGGATATAGACCCTGCTCTTTTGCTGGCTGAATTACGTGTTATGCAGCTCGGAGGAGGGCCTATATCTCCTCCAATTGCCCGCAAGATCATAAGAAAATACAAAGGGGCAAGTCTTATCGGAGATACAGGAAAACCTGTTTTAAAAAAAGAAAAAAACATTAAGGGGTCGGATCAGGAATCGCTCCTTTCATCAAGGGAGGTGCAGGTACTTGAGCTGGTCTCTCTCGGCTTTGTTTATGGTGATATTGCTCACGAGCTGGATATAAGTTCGCATACAGTAAGGCGTCATGTTGAAAATATTTATAAAAAACTCAATGTACACTCACGATCTGAAGCAATCATAAAAGGCCGACGCATCGGCCTGGTAGATCTTTCCGAATAATCTCTCTTAATTATCTGCTACTCGTTAATCCTTCATCTATAGGGTGATATGCCCTATGGACCAGTACGTTTAATGTGGTAAGTTAAAGACATGTATGTCACATGCTTCTATTAACTTGAGGTATACTATTTCTTTTAGGGGTAATATGATGGAACGTTATGCTGGTTTTCTTTTTATTATATTAATGGTCATGATTAACTTCAATGCCTGTGAAGGAGGAGGGGCGGGAGGATCCGGAGTATCTTATGAAGCGGGTTATGTTGAAACGTTGTCAGCCGGAAGCGTCTCTTTCAACATGATCTACGTGCCCGGGGGCATCGAGTTCTTCACCGGGCAGGGTGACAACGGGTCCGCCACGGTAACATCCGGTTACTGGATAGGCGAGACCGAGGTGACCTATAAGCTCTGGTACGAGGTGCGCGACTGGGCGGTAAACACCGCGTCGCCTTCATATACCTTCGCCAATGACGGCAGTCAGGGAGATGACGGCACTAGCGGTGTGCCCGACGATAACCAGGAGCCGGTCACAACTATTACCAGGGGTGACGCCCTGGTCTGGTGCAACGCCCTGACCGAGTATTTGAACGCCAATAGCGGCACCAGCCTGACCTGCGTGTACCGCGACGGGAGCGACGTGCCGCTCCGAGATGCTACCGACAATGGAGAAAACAGCGGGGCCTGCTACAATGCCACGCAAGACGATTCGGCGGACGGGTTTCGGCTTCCCGTGAATGACGAATGGGAGCTGGCCGCCCGGTATATCACTGACAGTAATGGTGACGGCGATATCATGGACAGCGACGAGTATTACACGGGAGGCGCGGCCAGCGGCGGCGAGGCTGAAATTGTTGCTACTACGGGGGGCACCGATATCGACGGCGACGGTCTGGTGGAGTACACCGATGATGTCGCGGTCGCAAGCTTCGTTTCAGTCAGAACATCCACTGATGAGGTGAAGAGCAAACGGTCTAATGCCCTGGGGCTCTTTGACATGACGGGAAATGTCTCCGAGTTCTGTTTCGAGATGCACGAATTCAGCTATGCAAGAATGCACCGCGGTGGGGATTATGCCGATGATAACGGGTACACTGGTGGACCAGACAGTGATTACATAGTGAACGGTATAGTGGAAACGACGGGCTATTCCTCCCTTCCTGCGGATTATATCGGCCTGCGCATCGTGCGATAGGGATGATGGCCGCGGTGTACGCCCTCAGGTATCCCCACAACGTGCAATCCCTGA
>CAZYBU010000074.1:0-4108 GCA_964645775.1 uncultured Leptospirales bacterium
ATGAACCCCGGCCACGAAAGGTAGACCTTACATGCCAGGTCTTTCAGGATAGAACAAGTTATAGTACAGCAAAGTAAACAGGACCGCTGTTAACATTCAAGAGAAGTAGATATTCATTCACAGAAATAAGGAAAAAAGTTTGTTAAAAGCAAAAGAGACTGAGGCCAGGAGGGCCGAAGGAAACGAGGGGATGTAGGCAGGATGCCGCACATCCCCGATGGCATGAATGTATGAAAGCAAGAAAGGCCCCGCGGCAGCGGAGCCCTTAGAGCGCGAGACCTTGGGCGAGCAAGGTCTCGCAAAAATGATTTCAGGTGAGCAAAAAGAACAGAACAATTCAGGAGAGCAAGGTCTCGCAAAAAAATGACCTGTAACCTGCTGACAGGCTGCCTTCATCGCCGCTCGGGCCGGGGTGCTACAATTTACTTATAAAATCATTTAGAATCTCTTCTGTAATCATCGCATTATTATCTTGCATCAGCCTGGCTGTTTCAATAGCATCTGTTTTCGCCAACAGACCTCCCTCCACAAGGTTCAGCATCACCTGGAGGCCCCAGTATGATGGTATGCCCTCCCGGGTGCACCATTTCTTCATGGCCTTATCGCTTGTTATAACCGACCAACCATTATCTTTCGCTTCCTGTACACAGACCCGATCCTGGAATGAACAGCTGTTTCTCATGCCACCAGCAACGGTGTAGGTTTCATTACCCGGTTCAAAAAGTGTAAGACCCAAGCGTTTTATCTTCGTTTCTGTCAACTGCTCAACTTCATCGAAAATATCCACAGGCACCATAACTGCTTTAAAGTACCGGGTCAGTATTTTCAGTACTTCAGGGCTGCTGTCCAGATAATCGATGAGAACATTGGCATCTGCTATGACAATTTCTTCAAGAGATTCCAGTTTATCTCCTCCCAGGACCTGGCCCTGTTTCTCATTTCTTCCAGTGAAATGTTCATCATCTCTGCAGCCCGCCCCATGGAAACAATGCCAGAATCCAATGCCTTTCGTACCATTCTATTGAATTTATTTTCGTATATGTGGAAACCACTTACATCAGGTTCTTTGATAGCTGCTGGCTCATAGTGCCCCTTAAGGCTTATCCCATATTCTTTCTTCATTGCCATGGCAAACTGCCTATAGATATCTTTATCGGCCAGGTTCGAATCAACCAGTCGCATGAGTACGGTCTTGTAACTCACATTAAAGTACTGCTTTACCTTAAGAACAATGTCCACCCAGTGAAGTCCCTGGCATTTCTCCAGCTGAGTAATAAATTCTTCATGGGGCATAAGAAAGTATGACGCAAACCGATTTGCCTCACCCTCTTCCTCTTCATTTTCTTCAAACATATCCGATACGTATGCACCTTTATGAAGTACCAGGTGGCCTAACTCGTGGGCCGCGGTAAAGATCTGTCTCTCTACGCTAATGTGACCGCCAATATTTACACTTACTACTGGCCCGCCATTCTCTTCTCCAACTGAAAGTCCAAAGAGCTTATCCATAACTGATTCGAAGAGGTGAAGCTTGACTCCTGCTTTTTCCAGCAAACCGGCCATATCATAGACAGGCTCATCCATTTCAATTTTAAGAACCTTTCGTAACTGAAATGCTGCTTCTACTGGATCAGTTGATTTCACTTTTTTGAGAAGATTCTCACTAAACAGGTTGAGCTCATCAGCGAGGAAACGGTAATCCTCTATCCACCGGGACAGGTTGAAGAGTACCAGAGCACGCTCCTTCCGATTGCGCAGGGTAGTTTTATTCATCCGGAAACGCACTGATTTCAATTCCGGTACCTCTTGGTAAAGTTCCCCCATGGAGACCTTCAGAACCTGGGCTATCTGTCTCACAGTGGAAGCCCTAGGCTGTTCAATTGCCCCTTTTTCAATATCACTCAGGCTTTTCCGTGATATACCGGCCCTATCAGCTAAATCTTGCATACTGATTTGAGCCGCATTTCTCAATCTATAAATATTTCCTGCAATACTCACGGTATACCTCCCCATCGAACCTCTCTATAGTGTTCGACATCAAGAATACAAAAGGTTACATTATTTATCAATAACAAATTATGTAACTTTATCCGTTAAACCCGCAATAGAATCGCATATCACAGTTGCCGCACAGCTTTCAGCAGAAAACCGACACAGATGGCGCAAAAACCATTTCATGGAGAGATATCATCGTAAAAACGCCCCGCGGCGCCCGAAGGGCGCAAGGGGCCTACCGCCAGAGGCCGCCTGTTTGAGTCGTTAGTGAATGCATCGTTACGATGCATTCACAAGACGAGCTAGGCCGGAATAGCACCACGTACCCATTCTGGGCACAGGCAGCGGTTCCCGGCAAGAATGCCGCAGTGTCCAGCGCCGACAGGAAGTTCTCAGCAAGGATGCTGTAATGTCGACGCCAGCCAGGAGGGCTAAAAAGGCGTCGACCCAAATTGCGCTGGACTGAGCTCCGAGTGGCCGCCGTTCAGGATGAACCCCGGCCACGAAAGGTAGACCTTACATGCCAGGTCTTTCAGGAAAGAATGAGTTATATAGTACAGCAAAGTAAACAGGACCGCTGTTAACATTCAGGAGAAGAAAAACTACATCCATAGAAAGATGAAAAAAGTTCGTTAAAAGCAAAAGAGACTGAGGCCAGGAAGGCCGAAGGAAACGAGGGGATGTAGGCAGGATGCCGCACATCCCCGGTGGCATGAATGTATGACCGCAAGAAAGGCCCCGCGGCAGCGGAGCCCTTAGAGCGCGAGACCTTGGGCGAGCAAGGTCTCGCAAAAATGATTTCAGGTGAGCAAAAAGTACAGAACGATTCAGGTGAGCAAGGTCTCGCAGAAAAGATTTCAGGTGAGCAAGAATAACAGAACAATTCAGGAGAGCAAGGTCTCGCAAAAAAGATTTCAGGAGAGCAAAGGTCCATGAAAATAATTTTGAGGACAGCAAAGACCTGAAGAAAAGATATCATTACATGAGAGTCCCGGCGAAGTCGGAATCCATGAACAAGATACAATCAATATCAAACAACAGGATTAATAACGTTAACACCCTCCCCTTCCCCTGCCCTTATAATCCTATCATCGCATACCACAACGGCATCAATCTCATCCCGGATGAGGATGGCAGAGGCAAGCTGGATGGAGTCCAGGCTCCTGAGCTGATGTGTATTCACCAGGCTTCGAGCAATGCGGGTAACGGTTTCATCAAGGGGAATAAAGGTATAGTACTGAAAATCAGTATCGAGCTCCCTGATAAGGTTCTCGTAATCCTTTCCAGAAATGGCCTTTTCAGCCAGGAGCCTTCTGCAGGTTGAATGAGCTTCAATCTCCGTTATGAGCGAGAGAAATATCTCGTCGGCATCTTTCATTAAGGAAACAACGCAATCCGAACCGGTTTCATCAATGTACTTCTTCATCAGGGCAGATGTATCGAAATAGAAGTTCACCGATCCCTTCGTTCTTCGGAAATATAATCCAGGGTTGTCTTTTTGCCATTCAATTTTATCTTACGATTGTCTCTTTTCCATCCCTGAGAGACCTGACGGAAGGGAGTGATGCGTGCAACCGGCTCACCTTTTCGTATAATGACAAAGGTTTTTCCCTTCTCGATCTCGTCGAAGTATTCCTTTGAATGGTTTCTGAAATCAGTGAATTTCACGTATTCCATGGCATAATTCCTCATATCATCTTTCTGTCAGTATAATGACACTTTACTGAGAAGTCAATATGTTCTGTAGACAGCTGTTTCCGGTGTGGTCAGTTGTTCGTTTTCAGGTACCAGATAATCCCGTCTTCGCCGGGGATTTCATCGGTCCTGAGGCCTCAGGTTATTAGTGATCAGTGAAGAATAATGGGTGATGAGATGCGAGTACCGGGTATTGAAGACAGGCATTAAATTTTTATCGGCCATCCGCCCGTCCAGCCCCCCGGCGAATAGCGGCTCCCGGCAAGGATGCCGCAGTGTCCAGCGCCGACAGGTCCCGATTCCATCGGGACTAAGCACACCTTAAATAATTCTTTATTATTTGCAACAATAGCGAAGCAAAAAGGACCCTGCCCGGAACGGATTCCGTAATGTCCAGCGCCGACAGGAGGTTCTCAGC
>CAZYBU010000075.1:0-3222 GCA_964645775.1 uncultured Leptospirales bacterium
GAGCGCAGCCGCAAGGAAAAGAGCCGAGATCAGCAGACAGGCGCGCATCTTCAATCCCTCCATGGTAAAACGATCCTCTGCCGGTAAGGATAGAACAAAGGGAGGCGAAGGTCAACCAGAAGTCAGAGATCAGACCATGCGGCGTGTTATCTGGGCGTAGGCGGAGTGGTTGTGGATCGACTCCATATTCTCCGATTCCACGGAAAACCAGAGGATGTCCTTTCTCTGGATCAGCTTCTCAGCCGCGTTCCGTACAATGTCCTCAACAAAAACCGGGTTCCGGTAGGAATTCTCGGTCACGTATTTTTCGTCTTCACGTTTGAGAAGGGCGTAGACATCGGAGCTGCCGGAACCCTCGGCCAGATCAACGATCTCCTCGATCCAGATCTTCTCCCGGGCCTGTATGGTCACGGAGAGGAAGGATCGCTGGTTGTGGGCCCCGAAATCACTTATGTCCCGGGAACAGGGACAGAGGGACATCAGGGGTACCAGTACCGTCAGGGTATAATAATCATCACGGGAGGAGGCGGAAAGACGGCAGAGATATTCCATCTTCGCCCGGGCTCCGGATACCGGCGCCACCTTGGTAATGAAGTAGGGAAACTCGATCTCAAAATGGGCGGTCTCCGATTCCAGGCCCTGTTTCATGGAATCGAGGATTCCGGAAATATTCCAGGTGCTGATACCGTCCCTGTGACGGTTCAGGATCTCGATGAACCGGCTCATGTGGGTTCCCCTGAAGTGATGGGGCAGATCCACGTACATGTTGACACGGGCCACGGTATGCTGAACCCCGTTGTCCCGGTCCAGGACCGTCACCGGGTAGGTAATATCCTTTACTCCCACCTTGTCGATCGGTATGTTTCGATAATCCGGTTCGTTCTGTACGTCTTTCAGGGGTATTCGTTTCATGGGCACATCCTCCCCTGGCCTCTCATGGAAAAACAGGGGGACAGATCCATAAGAAAGAGGAGTCTCTCTTTGTCGAGAAAAATACGTCAGTATAAACGCGTGCAGACCAGGGGACCTTCCCGGGTAAGGGCCACGGTATCCTCAAACTGGGCCGAATCGCTCCCGTCCACGGTAACCACTGTCCATCCGTCCTCCAGCTCACGACACCCGTAACTCCCCGCGTTCAGCATCGGTTCCAGGGCCAGCACCAGTCCCTCGGGCATCTTGATACCGGCCCCCTTTCGTCCCACGGAGGGTACGGGCGGGTACTCGTGAAGATGAAAACCGACACCGTGACCCGTATAGCGGGTCACAACGGAATAGCCGTGGGTCCGGGCCACACTCTCAATGGCGTGACCGATATCACCCGTGAAATTGCCCGGACGCATGACGTCAATGGCCGCGTCCAGGGCCTTAAGGGAAGTCTTCATTAACTGTTCCCGTTCCGGAGTGGATGATCCTCCTGCCAGGAAGGTGCGGCAGGCATCAGCGAAGTAACCACCCAGCACAATGCCGACATCGATCTTTACCAGGTCGCCCAAACGGATCCTTCGTTTACGATGGGGAATACCGTGAAGGATCTCGTTGTTTATGGATATACAGCTTGAATGGGCGTACCCGGGAACTGTCTGGAAGGCGGGACGCGCCCCATACCTTCGGATGTTTTCCTCGATTTCCCGGTCCACATCCAGGGTCGACCGGCCATTCAGTGCCTCAGATTCGATCTGATCGAAGACACGGGCGAGAAGATGGCCGGCCTCCCGGATTCGTTCGATGTCATCAGAGGTTTTGAGGGAAAGGTCCGGTCTTCTGCGACTGTTCATCACGCCTTCAGGCCTGGGCTTCCGCCTTCTCAACCTTCTCTTCTGTTCCTTCGACTTTTACTTTTTCAGCCGGTTTATCGCCGGATGGCAACTCCTCGGCAAGGCCGGTGGCCACCAGTATCTTCTGTTCAATCTCCCGGGCCGCCTGCGAATTCTCGGCCAGGTAATTTCTGACGTTATCCCGGCCCTGGCCTATGCGCTCCTCCCCGTAAGAGTACCAGGTGCCCGCCTTCTTGATGATATCGAACCGCACGCCCAGATCGAGAATGCCGCCCATGCGGGAAATGCCTTCGTTGAACAGGATATCAAACTCGGCCTGCTTGAAGGGGGGGGCCACCTTGTTCTTTACTACCTTGACCCGGACCCGGTTTCCCACGGCCTCGTCCCCGGACTTGAGGGTCTCGATACGGCGAATATCGAGCCTGACGGAGGAGTAGAATTTCAGGGCATTACCGCCGGTAGTAGTCTCGGGACTGCCGAACATGACACCGATCTTGTGGCGGATCTGGTTGATAAATATTAGGCTCGTTTTGCTCTTGGAGATAACACCGGTCAATTTCCGCAGGGCCTGGCTCATGAGACGGGCCTGGAGACCCATGTGGGCGTCGCCCATATCCCCTTCTATCTCAGCCTTGGGAACCAGCGCCGCCACGGAGTCGACAACCACCACATCCACGGCGCTGCTGCGGACCAGGGACTCGGCGATCTCCAGGGCCTCTTCGCCGGTATCGGGCTGGGATACCAGCAGATTCTCCACGTCCACCCCGAGCTTACGGGCGTACTGCGGGTCCAGGGCGTGCTCCGCGTCGATAAAGGCGGCCACCCCACCCTTACGCTGGGCCTCGGCCACAATGTGAAGGGTCAGGGTCGTCTTACCGGATGACTCGGGGCCGTATATCTCTATAACCCTTCCCCGGGGGACGCCTCCCACTCCCAGGGCCACATCCAGTTCCAGGGAACCGGTTGATATGGAGGCGACTCTAACCTTCGATTCATCCCCCAGTTTCATGATAGAGCCCTTTCCGAACTGCTTCTCAATCTGCATTATGGCCGATTCAAGGGCCTGTTCCTTTTCTTTTTGTTCTTTCGTATTGCTCATCAGACGCACTCCTTTTCCTTATTGTTCCGGATTATCCTTCTATATGTATAACGTACGAAAGGATAAATTTGAGAAAAAAAATGTCAAGAATAAACTATATTTTTGTTTAGCCTTCACGCGTATAGTTTCGGTTCAGGATAGTCGAAACTTCAGGAAAAAACCTTCAGGCGACATAATACAGGGAGAGGTCGGATTGGCAAGATTAATTTTTGGGGTGGTTTTGTAGTGGTCAGTGAAGAGTGATGGATTAAGCGAGACAAGTAAGTTACCCGGAACGGATTCCGTAATGTCCGGCGCCGACAGGAGGTCGAAATTGCGCTGGACCGAGCTCCGAGTGGCCGCCGTTCA
>CAZYBU010000076.1:0-3073 GCA_964645775.1 uncultured Leptospirales bacterium
TCCGTTATTAATATTACTTTTTGCTCTCCTTTTACCGTTTAGGAATAATTAGTGTTTATAATTACATTTTGTCTTCTGATTCTCCCTGTGCTTACCTTCGCCATATGGAGCGAATGGCCGATTTTTACCTTCCCCCTGTTCCGGTATCTGACGGCCCCTGTATGGTTTCCCCTCTTGCTACTCCATCGCCTCAACAAACGGACCCTGTATCCGGCCATTGCCTGGCTGTTTAGGGATCCCCTCAGGTTAATACGATTGTTGGTTTTGCTGCCGTTTATATATATGATGCTGGACTGGGTTTACGTAGATGCAATTGCCGTAGATGTGAATTATTGTAAAGAGGTCAAACCCTACGTATACCTGGACAGGGTAGGCGGGACCATTAAGCCGATGAAGGCGGAAGGATTCGGATACTGCCGATCAAAGCAAGGGTTTGTCATGAAACGCCATGTCTTCAGGTCCCATACCTTTTTTCATGCAAGCGACAGGGATGCCGCCTATTACTTTCGTCAGGAGAAGAACCTGGAGGCCCTTAAGGACAGGTATCGGGAGGTGCATGATGCCTCGGCCTTCGATATCCGGGACCACGGCATCCATGACCCCAAGAGTCTGCTGACAGACATTGAGAAGGTGGTGCAAAGAGAGTGATATACCTGGTTTTACGTTTCCAGTTTATTCCACGACATATACTGTTAGTGTTGAACTTTTTTCTCAATAACCCTTAATTTTTGCATACACCATCCTGCCAACATGTGTGAGGATGAGGTATCTGCAATAAAATGGAAACAGGCATGGCCTTATGACGTTATAATATTGACATCTGGTAAAAGATAGTATACGATACCGGTGAACATGGAAAAACAGGAGGCATCATGGCATATTCAGAGTATAAGATCATAGAGGTCATGGAAGGTGGCCTGGGGACACTGTTCCTGGGATCCTCAAAAGTCCCGGTTAAGAAACTGGAAGTTACCCTGAACCAGGAGGCCAAAGAAGGATGGCAGGTCGTGTTCCAGATCATCGAGCAGAAGCGGTTGCTTCTCTTCTGGAAGCGGGAATCCATGATCATAACTTTGGGGAGATGATCCGGGTCCGCAATCGTTGCGGTGAAAACGGCGCTGAATACGTTACAACCTTTCTTGTATGAAAGCATATTCTATCCCATAATTCTCTCGGAAAAACTTTACCTTCCATAAATGTTTCATGCTTGCTTCTTTCGTGAAGGTAGTATACATTATCTTAACAGACTGTACAAGGAACACTTTCATGTCTATAGAACAGACATTGCTTATCTGGATCATCGGTGGCGTACTCCTCATCTTTGCCGAGATTCTGGCGCCCGGGTTGATAATTATTTTCTTCGGCGTCTCGGCCCTGGTCATTGCCCTCTTTATCTGGATCGGCCTGATCCATTCCCTGGCCTTGGCCATCGGGTTGTGGCTCTTCATGTCCCTGGTCCTGGTGCTGCTTTTCCGAAAAGTTGCTCATAAAATTTTTCCCTCAGAAAGCAGCTACCGTTTCGTTGAAGACGATGTGGGAGCTATCGGTTCCGAGGTCCAGGTAGTCTCAGATATCGATGATACCACCTTTAATGGACGTGTTGAATATGCCGGCACGACGTGGCAGGCACGGGCAAAGGAGGGGAGTATTCCGGCCGGCAGCCGGGCGCGTCTCCTGTATCGAGATAACATACACTGGGTTGTGGAATCTGTAGAGAAAGAACATGAGCCCGTGCAATAAGGTCCGGGTATCTGTATAAAAGCAAAAGGAGAATAACATGATTCACATACTGACGATTGCATTGCTCGTTGTGATATTTATCATCTGGAAGATGTTTATCGTCATCTCGATGCGGGAAGTGGGTATCCTCGAGCGGCTCGGCAAGTTCAATAAGGTGCTGGAACCCGGGTTCCATTTTCTGATCCCCTTTATCGATCGTGTCGCCTACAGGCACGAGATGCGGGAAGAGGTACTCGACATACCGAGCCAGTCGTGTATCACCCGGGACAACGTGCAGGTCGAGGTCGACGGGGTCGTTTACCTTCGTGTGATGGATCCGAAGAAGGCCAGTTACGGTATAGGTGACTACTATCAGGCATCCATCAGCCTGGCACAGACAACGATGCGTTCCGAGATAGGGAAGCTCGATCTCGATGACACCTTTTCTGAACGGGAAAACGTGAACGAAAACATCGTGCGTGAAATCGACAAGGCTTCGGATCCATGGGGGATCAAGTTTATCCGCTACGAGATACGTAACATTACACCTTCGATGCATATGATGGACACCATGGAGAAACAGATGGAGGCCGAACGGAAGAAGAGGGCCGAGATTACACTGGCACGGGGGCACAAGGAATCGGACATTGCCCGTTCCGAGGGGGTCAGGCAGGAAACCATCAATGTATCCGAAGGAGAACGCCAGAAGCGCATCAACGAGTCGGAAGGATGGGCTCAGGAGATCACACTGGTGGCCGATGCAACGGCAAAAGGGATAAGCCGTGTTGCTTCAGCGATCGAAAAACCGGGCGGCAACCTTGCGCTTAAAATGCGTATTACCGAACAGTTCATCGATGAGCTCGGCAAGATTCTTCAGGGTTCAAAACTGACGGTAGTGCCGGAAAACCTGGCGAACATCAAGGGATTCTTCGAGGGTCTGACGCGCGTATCCACGGGCATATCGTCCGTCGATAGCCATTATAAGGAGCAGGAGAAATGAGTTACTTGTATTACTTTGATATATTGATATGGGGTGGACTCTTCGCAGTCCTGGCCTACAAGTTTATTCGTGCCATCCGTATTGTGCCGCAGCGGAAAGAATATATCGTTGAGCGGCTCGGGAAGTATTCCCGTACCCTGGATTCCGGGTTTCATGCCCTGATCCCTTTTCTCGATCAGGTTACCTTTATCCAGGACCTGCGCGAGGAGACGATCAGTGTCCCGCCCCAGGAATGTTTCACGAAGGATAACGTGCGCGTGGAAGTAGATGGCGTTATCTATATCAGTGTTGTAAACTCGGAGAGGGCAAGCTACGGTATCACGAATTACCGCTTCGGCGCGATACAACTGGCCC
>CAZYBU010000077.1:0-2692 GCA_964645775.1 uncultured Leptospirales bacterium
TTAATATTACTTTTTGCTCTCCTTTTACCGTTTAGGAATAATTAGTGAAAAAAAAGGGAAAAAATAGTAACCACATCCTCATCTGCGAACCATACATATCGTAACGCAATTGAGTATTCTCCTGTCAGTGTTTGCAGATTTTTGAAGCTTATGCCCTGTCTTATAGACGGGGCTTTTATTTAGCCGATAAGCGTTTTCAGCAGAAGCATAAAACCGGAAATGCCCAAAAAGGCGAAGAGGAGTCTGCGAAAGACGCTTTCATTCAACCTGTTGTGAAGCGATAGTCCGGTTACCGTACCCAGGACCACGGGGACAACCATGATTCCGGCCAGTATAATCGAATCAATCTCAAGTGTGGATCCATAGAGATAATACCCGGTCATGATTAGACTGATAATAAGCCAGAGGAGGGCCAGTGTCGTTCTGACGGCCCCTTTTCTGCCCAGCTGTTTGCCCAGACCGTAGACAAGCAGTGGGCCTCCTGATGCGTACATCCCGTGAATCATGCCTGCCGTGAAAAAAAAAGTCTTTTCCAGTACAGAGGGAAGGCCCCCAACACGGATTTCGTGCACGCTCAATTCACGGATGGATAAAATAATCACGAAGAATGAAAACACCATTTTAAGATAGGGACCGTCAAGATAGTGAAACAGGAATAGACCCGGGAGTGCGCCCAGGATCATAAAAGGAAGTATCTTTCTGAAAAGAAAGGTATAATTCGCGTCACGGTGAAAACGGGCCGAAAGGAAAGCGTTTACCCCTATATCAAGAATGACCAGCGCCGGTATAAGGATGGGAAGAGGAAACCAGAAGGCCCCCAGTGTTACGGCTATGATTGTACTGCCAAAGCCGGTAATGGACTGGGCTGTATAGGCCAGCATTACAACCAGGGCCAGCATCAGAATATGCGAAAGGGGAATATCACCCATGCAGTATCAGTAATCCTTCGATCTCATTCTGTAGAGTACTACCCTTAACAGCAGAAAACATGTCAGGGAAATCATGGCAAGTACTCCGCAGGTCATGAGAAGGGACCATCCCCACCATAGTGGGGCATTTAACAGCACGGTCAGGCCCCCGATAATAGGCACTGCGAAGACATTCATAATGCCTATCTCCCGGGATGCGGGTGATGTGAATTCCGGGTCAACGATACGCAAAAGAAGCAGACCGCAGGATACCGTTCCTGTGACGACGCCATAAATGGCCATGGTCCTCTCCGGTCGATTGTTTCCCAGTTCCTTCCCCAGGGAGACAACGATAAGGGTTGTCAGTGTGCCTCCCAGGAGAGCGGCCACGGAAATGGGCAAAATCATATCCCAGACAACCAGGAGTTCTATCCCGGCTCCCGTCGCAACGATCAGGTAATCGACAGAGAAACCTGTGATACGACGCTGGGATGCGGTATCCATAAGATACTCCAGTTTCGCCCCTTCCAGGATACGACGTATAATTATTGCTATTACAAGTCCGAAGAGAAAGAAGAACCCCCAGAGAATACGTCCTGAATCGGGCGCCATGAGACTCGAAACACTCCGGGTAAAAAGCCAGGTAAGGACGTATACCAGCCCCACGAGACCGGCATGGAAGGCCAGGGTTTCCAGGCTGGAAGGATGGGTTGTCTGAACCGAATCGAGGCGTGGTCGGGTCAGCCGGCTGTAAAATCCCCTTGTGAAATCGACAGGCAGGGCCGCTGAAGGGTCACCCTCTCTCATCCTGCGTACAAAGCGGTTCGCCAGGGGAACCCCCACAAAGAATGAAAAGAAGTATCCGATAGTGGCCAGAGAAAGACCGATGGTAGCCGCTTTCGAGAATCCGACTCCTTCCCAGACTTTGCCGATGGAGAGCGCCTGGCCGGGGCCCTCGTTAAAGGCGAGGGGCAGGAGAAAACCGAAGGTGGTAAACAGCTCCACGCCCAGCCATCCTGCTACAAAAACAACAAGACTGCCCGCCAGGGCCTGGAGTGGAAAGTTTACCCCCTGGACAAGGGCCATCCACAGGGAACCGTACATGACCGGACCGGTGCTCTTCTCTCTTGGCATGGATGTCAGGCCCACCGAGATAAATGAGATATTAAAGAAATGATAGGCGAAGGACTCGATCATCTCCCGTTCGAGCTTTATAAATCCGGTGTTCATAATAATCAGGGCTCCCAGTCCGCCGATAAGACTGGCAGGGAAGAGAAACCTCTGAAGAAAGGGGACCGTTGCCCTCAGGGCCATTCCCAGAAGGAGGAATATCGACAGAAAACCGAAAATAAGAAGGGCATGAAAAGGGTAGGGTTCCATGGTGTTCTCCTTTAATCCGCGGGATGAAACATGGTTGTGGCAAAATCGAGTAGCATCCGCTCCCTCATCTCTGGAGAGAGGAAGTTCAGGACCTCATTAACCGGGGCAAAACGTTCAGGAATGGTGTCGCCTTTGATCCCGGCCAGAGCCATGAGCTCCTCCGGGTTGGAAAAAATCTCATCTCCCTTTTCTTCGAGCAGCTTTCCGATTTGTTCAAGCAAAGTGCCGGATGGGAGCTCTTTCGCGGCGTTAACGCTCTCTTTCAGGTTTTCCGTGAAAGCATCTACTTTATCCACATTGGAGAGATTAATGGATAGATGAATATTCTCAGGGCAGTTGTCATATTTCAGTCAGTATTAATTCCTTAACCTGAATTTTCTAAAAATTGCTCTATATATCCGCTT
>CAZYBU010000078.1:0-2109 GCA_964645775.1 uncultured Leptospirales bacterium
TCCTTGCCGGGAGCCGCTGCCTGTGCCCAGAATGGGTACGTGGTGCTGTTTCGGCCGAACTCGTCTTGTGAATGCATCGGAACGATGCATTCACTAACGACTCAAACAGGCGGCCTCTGGCGGTAGGCCCCTTGCGCCCTTCGGGCGCCGCGGGGCGTTTTCACGATGATATCTCTCCATGAACTGGTTATGGACCAGCTATTTTTATGCTCTGCCCCTGGTTTCTTCAATGCGTTATTTTTGTTTTGATTTGCAGATGATAGAATGTATTCCGGGAGTAATGCAATTTACAAGAACCAAGTTTTTTGGTCCTGAGCCCAGAGTTCCGAAACCTCGGGACGAAGGGCGAAGTCCCGACATAGTCGGGAATCACTCATCACTGATCCCTGACAACTACTCAAACTATGTAGAGAAATATTCCGGCGAAAAAGAAGGCCGATCCGCCCATGACGAACACGTGCCAGATGCCGTGGCTGAAGGGCAGCTTCTTCAGGGCGTAGAAGATGATCCCCAGAGTGTAGGTAAGACCACCTCCGATTATGAAGGGAAGGACCTCTCCCGGAACGGATACGGCCACCGGTCTCCAGTAGAGGACAATGAGCCAGCCCATGGCCAGATAAACGGCCACGTGGAGAAAGCCGAGACGTCCCCAGAAGAGTATCTTGAAGATCATGCCGACCAGGGCTATGGACCAGATGAGGATCAGAATGAGGGTTCCCGTGTCCCCTCCGATATAGACGCAGAGGGGGGTGTAGGTCCCGGCTATGAGAAGATAGATGGAGTAATGGTCCATTATTCTCAAAAAACGTTTTACGAGACCGCTGTTGGAGAGGTGGTAGAGGGAAGACGAAGAGTAGAGGATGACCATGGAGAGCCCGAAGATGACAAGGGCGGCCAGGGGGTAGGATGACCCCTTGAGGACCCATTTAACGATCATGGCCACGAGCCCGGCCATGGAGAGGATCGCCCCGGCAAGGTGGGTGTATCCGCTCAGCCGTTCTTCCTTCAGGTTGTAGTGATCATGGAGCGAAATATTGTTCATGACCCATGTAGTGATAGTCTCTCTCATTGTTACTCCTCTTGCTTCATCGAAAAGATGAATTATCGTCAATCAAGGAAAAAAATTCCTCAAGCTAAAAAAACCGGCATTACCTGCACAGAAGAAGATCTTTGTTATTGTCCCCATGGAGCATTCCATGGTATTCTTACCATTCACAGTTATTTCAGGAGGAGAGATGAAGATACCGGACGACCTGACCCTTATCCAGGTGGATGCCTTCACCGATGAGATATTCTCCGGCAACCCGGCCGGGGTCTGCGTGACCGAGGTCCCCCTGGATGACACCCTTATGCAGAAGATCGCCCTGGAGATGAACCTCTCGGAGACCGCCTTCACCTTTCACCAGGGGGACGCCTGGAGACTCCGGTGGTTCACCCCGGCCGCGGAGGTGGAACTCTGCGGTCACGCCACCCTGGCAACGGCCCATGTTCTTCGGGAGCAGGGTCTGGCCGTGCCGGGCGCCCCCCTCACCTTCCGGACCCTCTCCGGTGACCTGCGGGCCGCGATCGAAGAGGATGAGATTACCCTGGACTTCCCGGCCGATTACACGGAAAAGAACTATGCCCCGGCCGATATCGCGGAGGGCCTGGACCGGGAAATCCTCTCCGCCGGGAAGGGGAAGTTCGACTGGATCGTGGAACTTGCCTCGGAAGAGGAGCTCTTTACCTGCGAGCCGGACCTCTCTCTCCTGGGCAAGGTCGAATGCCGAGGAATCATCGTAACGGCGCCGGGCGAGACAGGTGACGTAGTCTCACGTTTTTTCGCTCCCCGGGTAGGCGTTCCCGAAGACCCGGTCACGGGATCGGCCCACTGTACCCTGGCCACCTGGTGGAGCGGCAGGATGGGGAACCGGTTTCCCGCACGTCAGCTTTCAGGCCGGGGAGGCAGAATGACCGTTGAGCTTTCAGGTGAAAGGGTTTATCTCACCGGCAGGAGCGTGACGGTCTGGAGGATAACCGGGGCCTGACGGCCATACCTTCACCCTCTGCCTGGAATCATGGCGCACGTCCTCCGGGGTGGACTGGCCTGTAATTCCTCTAAACGCCAAA
>CAZYBU010000079.1:0-1935 GCA_964645775.1 uncultured Leptospirales bacterium
GTCGGTACGCCAAGAGGCGTGTGTATATAGACCTATCGGGTGAGAGGCCCGGATGTTCCCTTCCTCCTGTTCGGGGACAAAGAAATTCTGCTGCATAAGGAGGTAACGAATTATGTAGAGTGCAGAAGGATCGGAGATGTGAGCCGTAACGCGAGTGAACCTCATTGAGCCTCGTTAAAGAATTGATAGCGGCCAGACTTTCGGCGATGGTGAAGCCCGCTGTCTCATGTGGTAAAACAGGAGCGGACATGGATGTCCAGTAGCATGGGAGCTATCCGGGGTTGTTCGAGGACGGCGCGTATCTTTAAGGTTGCACATGAACTTGGGAGACCCTTATCGTTGGAGTTGACGCCTCCAGACCGAATGGTTGGGAAAGGATGCCCGTAACAGAAGGTTGGCGATAAGGGAGTCGGAGGAGCTCATAGTAGTGAGGATATTCGGGACACTATAACCCGGAAGTAGCGAAGGGGCTCTACTGTGAAGGGTATTTCCAAAGAGAGGAGTATGATCCTATTGGCCATGAGCCTGTAAAGGAGAGGTTGTGAACGACAAGGTACGAGACTTTCAGAGGAAGTTATATCGAAAAGCCAAGCAGGAACCGGAATTCAGGTTCTACATTTTGTACGACAAGGTACATCGGCTGGATTTTCTTTCCGAGGCCTATAAGAGGGTGAAGTCCAATCACGGGGCTCCGGGAGCAGATGGTGTTACCTTTAAACAGATTGAGGACGAAGGACTTCTTGATTATCTCCTGGATATACAGGAAGACATTGAGAAGAGAACATATCGTCCTCAACCGGTCAAACGTGTACAAATACCCAAGGCGGATGGGAGTACCCGACCGCTTGGTATACCGACTATACGTGACCGGATCGTGCAAATGTCTTGCAAGCTGGTAATTGAACCCGTATTTGAGGCTGACTTTGATGACGCATCCTACGGATTTCGCCCGAAGAAATCGGCAAAAGATGCAGTAGAAGCTATCAGAGAAAAACTCAAAGAAGGCAAAACGGAGGTACTGGATGCCGATCTCAGTAACTTTTTCGACTCCATTCCCCACAGCAAATTGCTAACGCTTATCGGTCAAAGGATCAGTGACAGGAAAATACTGCACCTGATAAAGCTCTGGCTGAAGGCGTCGGTGATTGAAGACGGAGAAATACATGGAGGTAAGAAAAATAAGACCGGCATACCTCAGGGTGGAGTCATTTCCCCCCTGCTTGCAAATATTTACCTGAACCTGTTTGACCGCCTGGTTAGGAATCACAAAGCATTTCGAAATATTGAATTGGTTCGATATGCAGATGATTTTCTACTGATGAGTAAGAGAATGGGTCCCGAGGTGTATGGAAATCTTGTTCTCCTGTTCCAGCGAATGGGACTGGCATTCAACGAGAATAAGACCCGGATCGTACATAGCAGGAAGGAACCGTTCGATTTTCTCGGATTTACGTTTCACTATTGGAAAAGCCGGTACGAGAAGGATATGAAGTATCTAAGAATCCATCCGAGTAAGAAGGCCTTTCTGAAGCTCGTGAAGAATATCCGGGAAGAACTTACTCACTATCGAAACAGAAGCTCTCGGCAAACAATAGAGATGCTTAACATGAAGCTCCGGGGATGGCTGAATTATTTTACCCTTGAGGGTATCAGCTATACATCGAAGGAGAGAATCAAGTTGCGAATGTATCTACGGGACAGGCTGTTTCGACACCAGAGACGGAAGAGCCAGCGTTACCGCTATGCCTATTGTCGTAGGACATTCAGAAGGTGGGTTGAGGAGTATGGACTCATTGATCCTGAATCATACGGTAAAGCGGGCACTGTGAAAGCTTGAGACGAAATTCACAGGAAAGCCGTATGCGGGAAAACCGCACGTACGGTTTGACGAGGGGGCCCGGTGAAACTGAAAAGGGGATCCGGGTCCTACTCTAC
>CAZYBU010000080.1:0-1509 GCA_964645775.1 uncultured Leptospirales bacterium
TACTCTATGATAACATGAAGACAGTATTCAGTCATGACAGTGACGGAACCTTTAAGGTGACAAGGGCCATGGGGGAACTGGCAGTTCACTACGGCTTTTCGCCAAAACGATGCCGGGTCAGGAGACCCCAGACCAAGGGCAAGGTTGAACGAACCATTGGCTATTTTCTCTCGAATTTCTGGCCCCGGGTAAAAGACAAGGGACTCAGTATCGATGAATTGAACCTGGAAGTATTGAAGTGGATTGAACAAATGAGTGAGAAGAAGATCGGTGGCCTTGACGAGACCAGGTACCAGCGGTTTGAACACGAGAAAGAGAAATTCCTTCCCCTTCCAGAAGTTGACCTGGATGTACGACATGCCGAGGTGTTGACGGTAAACCGTGAGTCAATGATCACCTATGAGACGAACAGGTACTCCGTAAGTCCTGAATATATCAGCCATAACGTGGAACTGCGGGTAGACCGGCGTACCCGGGAGGCAGAACTGCGTCATTCTGGAAACACGATACGCAGGTTCAGGCTTGAACCGGCCGGGTCTAAAAAACGAGTCGTGTTTTTCGACGACGAGAAGGCCATTTTCCAGCAGTGGAGAAAAGACCGGGATGATCGTATACAACGGGAAGCGAAGAAAAAAGAGCGTGTATCAATACCTGTAGTGGTCACCAGGAAGCCCTCAGTCTACGACCAGCTCGTGGAAGCAACCGGAGGCCTGCGATGATACAGGGAACCGATATATTAACAGACCGACTTGAATCACTGGGGCTTTCGTTTATGGCTTCTTCCCTTGAGAGTTACCTTGGAGATCCTGCCCGGCGGGATGAGACTCTTATAGACTCTTTACAGACCCTGGTAGACATTGAGTATACCGCCCGTAAAGAGCGGTCTGCGCGAACACGGCTTAAACTTTCCGGCATACCCGCCATGAAAACGCTTGAGGATTTTGATACCGGTTGGCTGAAAGGTGGTCTACCTGAAGCCCGGCTCAATGAGCTGAAAAGCCTGGCCTTTATTGAACGCAGGGAGAATGTGATATTCCTGGGGCCCTCAGGTTTAGGCAAAACACATCTCATGCTGGCCCTGGGTCGGCATGCCTGCATGTCCGGCTATTCAGCCTATTACATGAGTTGCAGGGATGCACTTGATTCCCTTAGGCGTGCCAATGAACAAAACCGCCTTAAGAGAAAGCTGAAGTGGTTTGAGAAGCCTCATGTCTTGCTTCTTGACGAGGTGGGATATGAACCACTGACCGCTGAGCAGGCATATCTTTTCTTTCAGCTAATCAACGCCCGGTATGAAACCGGGTCGATTATCATGACCTCGAACAAGGCATTCGGGAAATGGGCCGAGATTATGAGCGATGAAGCGGTAGCCACGGCCATGCTTGATCGGCTGCTTCATCATGCACATATTTTCAGTCTGAATGGCGACTCATACCGTATGAAAGACAGGCTGCGCCTTGGAGTAGTTGATTTTGAATAATAACTGAATACAAAACCGGCAAATTTAAA